>URSS01000011.1 GCA_900550545.1 uncultured Lachnobacterium sp.
TTAGATAAGGATTTTTTTGTAAAGGATTTTGCTTTTAACAAGTTGAAACCAGGCGAATATAAATCGCAGTTTTGGTTAAATGACCAAAGAGTACAAAAAGTATATTTTACAATATTAAATCAATAGTAAAGGGATGTGAAAATTATGAAAATACCGGTTAGAGAACAAAAACCATCATTAGAATTGAAGAGCTTAAGATTTTATTCAGAAGGTATTAAAAAAGTGTATACCAAGCATTTTTATAAGTCGTTAAATAAACGGTTCGGAATTGAATTTGTGATTAAAAATAATACATCAAAATTACAAAGTTTAAAAATTGGAGGATGTATTCTAGCACCAAATGGAGCGGTAGTAGCAAAGTGGATTGATAATAAAAAAATTAATTCCAACAGTTCGGGAACATATTGTTATCATGCAGATGAGAAGATGTTTAATAATTTTAAGACAGGGAAATATAGTGTAAGATGCTGGATAAATGATAGACTTGTAAAGGAAAGTTCGTTTGTTATTACATATAAATAATAGATGTTGTATGTAAGTGAGAACACTTTGTTTGTAGTAAAGGCCTTGGTTGAGCATAGGGTTATGATAATGAGTTCAACCAAGGCGCTTTTTAACAAATGAAGGTTATTGGATGAAGAAAAATAACAATTGGAGGAAATGGCATGGAGAATGGGATTGCGTTATTAATTGTTGCATTGAATATATTTGGTGCATTTTTTTTCGCTGGCATGGATTACAAAGTGGTGGGAATTGTTTTAAGTGCCTTGAGTTTAATTTCAAGTGTTTTTTTAGCGGATTATACTTGGATGCATGTATTTGCAAAAATAGTAATAAAGTCGAATAATATTGACTTATATTTTAGTAAAGGAAATGCAAATCGAATATTGATATCGGTGGCTTTTTTAGCTTTGGCAATTAAAATTGGTGTTCTAATTCATATTGGATTTATGTTTGCAGCAACGGTGATACTTGCGTTTGCGATATTACTAGCATCAGGATTTTTTTTTGAGGGGTATAGTAGTGGAATGACAATTACTGGAGTTTTCAATATTTCAAAAATTATACTTAAGATCTATTCGTTTGTAGAATCTATACAAAAGTGGTTGGATAAACTGTTTGAATTGATTATCAAGGGCGAATATAAGATCCTTGGAATTAAAGTAAAAGGAGAGGGAGAAGAATAAGATTTTAATGTACTCGTAATACTTATAAGTTCAAGTTTTCTTACAATTATTCGAAACATAATATTCTCGAGTAGGTGGTCAATCAATGATTATGCAAGCGAATCAGTCAACACAAGGAGTACTAACATTGTTGCAGTAGAAAAATAAAAACTGATGCCACTCACTAAAATTAAATGAGTGGCATCAGTTCTTTATGCTTCCACAAGCATTGCTTTTATCGCTTCGTTGTATTCTTCTTCAGAATAGTCCTGAAGAATTTTTTCTTTTGACACATCATATTTAATCATATTTTGAATTGCTTCGATTCGTTCGGTTTTTCGACCTTTCGCTTCTCCTAATTCACGTAATCGCTCTGATTCAAGTTGTAAAATTTTACCACCCATAATATCATATAACCTTTCTCTGACTTTTTCATTGTCTTTTGGAATGATATGATCTGCAATCTCTTCAATAAGTGTGATCATATCAATATAAAGAGTTGATTTTTTGTCATTCGTACATTGTTCTAATGCATCACTGATTTTTTGATAGCCCGTTAATAATTGCTCCAGCTTTTTCGTGTTACTACCTGAATTTTTTAGGAAACTTTCATACCGTAGAATGTGATATGGAAGCAGTATCAAAAGCCTTTTTTCGAAGATTGAATCCGCGGTATAGTTTTGTGCACGTAGGATCAGAACACAGTAGACAATCTGTTGCCCGTCCACAAATTTTACGATTACTTTGTGGTAATCGGGAAGACTACGCTCTAGGTGATTTCGAATATATAGTACGCACGATTGTGGAAATTCGATTCCAAAAATTCCGTTTCGTTATGCTTCTACAAGCATTGCTTTTACAGCTTCGTTGTATTCTTCTTCAGAATATACAGTTAGTATTTTTTCTTTAGTCAATCCAAGTGAAATCATATTTTGAATTGCTTCGATTCGTTCAGTTTTTCGTCCTTCGGCCTGCCCCTGAATGAGCCCAGCAGCGCGACCTTTCGTCTCTCCTAAAAGTTGACCTTTTTCGAGTAATCGCTCTGATTCAAGTTGTAAAATTTTACCACCCATAATATCGCCTAACCTTTCTCTTACATTTTTGTTGTCTTTTGGAATGATATGATCTGCAATCTCTTCGATAAGTGTGATCATATCAATATAAAGAGTTGATTTCTTATCATTTGTACATTGTTCTAACGCATCGTTAATTTTTTGATAGTCCGTTAATAATTGCTCCAGCTTTTCCGTGTTAGTGCCTGAATTTTTCAGGAAACTTTCATACCTTAAAATATGATATGGAAGCAGTATCAAAAGCTTTTTTTCGAAGATTGAATCCACGGTATAGTTTTGTGCACGTAGGATCGGAACACGGTAGACAATCTGTTGCCCGTCTGCAAATTTTACGATTGCCTCGTGGTAATCAGGAAGACTACGCTTTCGGTGATTTCGTATATACAGTACACACGATTGTGGAAATTCGATTTCAAAAGTTTCGTTGTTTTTCTGTGCAAGTTCCAGTGCAATGGAAAAATCGTATTCAAACATCCGGATTACCATTCTGCCATCGAGTGAAGATTGGCACTCGAGATGATAAGTGTGATCTTCAATCTGTAGAATGGAATCGGTAATGATTTTTCCGAGCTTTTCATAGTGCTCGTTCCGCAACTGCTGAAAGTGGATATCTTCCGGATAATTCGTCTGAAACACTTCATTGATCAGCGGAATGAGAAGGTATGGCATTTTCTGGGCGATGGTTCGAAAGACATCGTCGAAAATAGTGCCATGGACTTCCTTATTTGCTTCTGTAGTTACATCTTTGGTTTTCCCCATGTAATATGTTACCTTTCCTTAAGTATATATCAAAAAGAGCTGATTTAACAGTCTTTTGTGACCTGAAAATAATTTAAAAGTAAGTTATTAAATTTTAAAAATTGATTGGTAATGCGGGCGATATACCCAAGCATATGAAACATTTTGAACATGTAATCATAGAACTACATAAATAAATGCTATGGGCGCATTATAGCATTTATGTTGCGTTATGTCGAGACATTTTTGAAATATATGGGATTTTTATTACATAAAGAAGTGGCACTATATTAGTCGTTGAAATATGCTCATCATAGGTGTAGTATTATTTATGGAACTTTAGTACTAGTACAGCATTTATAAATGGTGCATTGGTACGCAGATACAGAAAAGGAGTTACAGATGAAAAAATGTTTGAATTGTGGAATGGAAAATTCCGATGACAGTATATTCTGTGCAGGCTGTGGAACCCGGCTGCCAGCTGCGCCAGAACCGGAAGCAGTACAGGAACAGAACGTGGCTGCGCCGGAAGCGGAAACAGCACAGGAGCAGAACGCAGTTACGCCAGAACCGGAAGCAACCCAGAAACAGAACGTAGTTGCCCGGGAACCGGCACAGAGTGAGAGCAATCCAACAGAGAATGTCACAAACAATGCTGCAAATAATGTGGTAAATGATCCGGGCAATTATGCAGGCTACAATGTGCCGAATAACATGCCGAACAATACACAAAACAACATGGTTAACAACACACCAGCCCCGGCAAAGAAAAAGGGACTCAATAAGAAAATCTTTATCCCGATCGCTGCGGTCCTTGCAGTAGTCCTTATCGTAGGTGTCGTAGGCGTGGTACGTATCAATGGCTTTAAGAATTATGTTGCAGCTTTTGAGAAGGCTTGTAATGGATACCTGTCACTTGGAAAATACGAGAGTGAATATGAGCAGGACATGGACGATGCCAAAAGCATTATTTCCGGTTTTAAATTTTGGGAGACTGGAAATCAGAGAGAAAAAATGCAGCAGCTGAGCGATGAAATTTCTGCATTGAATGCAAAAGTTGCAAAGTATCAGAAGGCATACGAAGAAGCAACAGCTAAGATGGAGAAAGACAGCAAGTATTTTCTTGGTGATTATGAAGATAAGTACAATGAGGCAAAGGCAGACTGCGAGAGTGCTCTGAAGGATTTCGATGAACATGAGAGCCGGAAAGAGACAGAGGCTTTTAGCAAGCTCGTGGATGAGATTATTGACTACAATAAGACAGAGGGAGACAACATGCTGTCTTATGTTGAAGACGGTGCGGATGATGTCTATTCCTGTGAGGAGTTTCTGCTTGGACAGAGTGCCGAGAAAGTGAAGAGTGCTTACAATGCAGGAAATTTCAAGGAAGAAAAGCAGGAGTATGATAACTACCAGAGTCTAGATAATAAATTTACTACCCCTGGAAATATTTTAAATTATGATCAGGTGGATGTGTCACAGGACAAGCAGATCAATCTGTATGTGAACAGTGACAACAAAGATGAGAGCTGGAACAAGGATTCATTTGTAATCTATGAGAAAAAAGATGATTCGGATGAATGGGTTAAATGTTCAATTTCAGATGTAAAACAGATTGAAGGAAATATGTCCATTGATCTGGTGGCAGATATCAGTGACAGTATGAGCTGGCAGTTTGGTTCTATGCAGGATTGTCTGAACCAGTTCACAGAGGCAACGGAGGATGATACGAATCTGGGATTATCTACAATCTCATCCGTATATTCTAGAGAACTGACTTTTACAACGGACAAGAATTCGGTGGAGACGGCAATCAACAACCTGGAGTGTGAAGGACTTACTTCTTTATATCAGTCTCTGTATTCGTCTGTTTTGTACACAGCGACAGCGACCGGTTCCCGTTGTGTTGTGGCTTTTACGGATGGTATAAACGTACCATATGGTTCCGGTTATGATTATGATGAAGATGATGTTATTAACATTGCAAAGACGTATCAGATTCCGGTGTATATCATTGGAATTGGTGATGATGTAGAAGATGGTGTGCTGCGCAATATCGCAGAATCCACTGGCGGATTTTATCACAATATTTATGATGTTTCCGAACTGTATGATATTTACGAGCAGATTTATGAACAGCAGAAAAGCATTTATCAGATCAATTACAGCAGTGAATTGAAAAACAAAGATAACCGTCAGGTCTATGTATATGGCGAGAGCAATGACGGTGCGGATGTGATCCGTTTCCAGAGCGCAATCGATGCAGAAGTGTTAGCAGATGCATATGGAGATGGCAGTGAATTCAGTGCTTCTGATCTGGCTGCTTTTTATACCAAGAAGAAATATCTGTCCCAGTATGAATTGGAAAATATTACAAGCGTGCAGGATGTTCAGACTATTATCAATATTTATTACGCAAAGAATGATTACAAGTTCGGAAATGAAGAGGTTCTTGCACAAATGAAAAAGCTGGGTGTCATTACGAAAAACGGAACCAAGGATATGAACGGCGCGGTAAAGAAAATGAAGAAGAATGCTACTTTATATAAGAACCTTATGGCATTGCACAATTACCGTTATGAGCTGTTTTATAACATTGGATACGATGCATATTATAACAGTGGATGCACGGATTATTCGGATTTTAAAGCGGAAGTAAACCAGCAGGTGGGTGAAAGCGCGGATTCCACACGATACAAAGATATTATGAAAAAGATTTATAAGAGATTGCAGGACGAATACTAATTGCGTTTTAAATGCGTACTTTTCAATAAGCTATGGATAGAGTATACTATTCATAGCTTATTATTTATTGGAGGAAACGCAGATGGGAATTTATGTAAATCCTGGAAATGAAGAATTTAAAAGAGCGGTAAATTCAAAAATATATGTAGACAAGACAATGCTTCTTGCTTTCACAAACCAGAATTTAAAATCGGAGCATCAGAACATCTGCGTCAGCCGTCCCCGCCGTTTCGGAAAATCCATGGCGGCAAATATGCTGGTGGCATATTATGGAAAAGGGGATGATTCCTATGAATTGTTTAAACCCTTTAAAATTGCAAAAGATCCTGATTTTAAAAAGCATCTGAATCAATACAATGCGATTCATCTGAATATGCAGCAGTTTCTTGGGCGTACAGAATCCGTGGAGGAAATGATGGAACTGATTTCCAGAAAAGTGGTACGGGAGCTGAAAAGGGAGTTTCCACAGGTCACATATTATGAGGAGGATCTGGTATCGGTTCTGGAAGAAATCTATTCCCAGACGCGGAGCTATTTTGTTTTCGTGATTGATGAATGGGATTGTATTTTTCGGGTGAACCCGATGGATGCACAGGCGCAGAAAAAGTATCTCAACTTTCTCAGGGATTTGCTAAAAAATCAGCCTTACTGTGTGCTTGCATACATGACCGGCATTCTCCCAATTAAAAAATACGGCGAACATTCCGCCCTGAACATGTTCGACGAATACTCCATGACCAACCAGCGCGAACTGGCAGAGTTTACCGGTTTCACAGAATCTGAAGTGCAGGAACTCTGCCAGCAGTACGATATGCCATACGACAAGACGAAACAATGGTATGATGGCTATGATTTAAAGGGTGTGCAGATTTACAATCCACGTTCTGTTGTCATGTCAATGCTTGGTCATGACTATGACAGCTACTGGACAAAAACAGAGACGTATGAGGCATTAAAGAAATACATCCAGATGAACCAGTATGGGTTAAAAGAACTGACCACACGATTGATTGCGGGGGAACACATCCCGGTAAATCCGGATAAATTCCAAAATGACATGACAACGTTTGCCAGTGCGGACGATGTACTCACGTTGTTGGTTCATCTGGGCTATCTGACATATGATTTTTACGCACAGACTGTCTGTATACCAAATCAGGAAGTGCAGAAAGAGTTTATTAACTGTATCGAGGACGGAGGCTGGGAACCGGTGATGGCGGCCATTCGACAGTCAGAGGATTTGATGGAAGCTACACTTCGTGGTGATGAAGAATATGTTGCACAACAAATTCAGCGGGTGCATGAAGATAATATTTCCATTCTGAAATATAACGACGAAAATTCTCTGGCATGTGTACTGTCACTGGCATACTATGCGGCAAAGAAAACGCATGAGATTTACCGGGAAGTAGCAGGCGGAAAAGGGTTTGCGGATCTGGTGTTTGTTCCGAGAAAGCATGTGGAAAATCCGGCTATGATTGTGGAGTTAAAATGGGATCAGTCTGCACAGACAGCGCTTGATCAGATCCGGGAGAAAAAGTATGACAAGGCATTAAAGGACTATCATGGAAGGTTGCTTCTGGTCGGAATTAATTACAGGAAGTCGGAAAAAACTTATACCTGCAAGATAGAAACGGAGACAATAAACAAATGAACCAGTATATATTTACCCTACCGGATTTTTCAAAGGCAAGTGGGTATTTGGGAGGGCATAACAATGGGAATGCTTTGATTAAGATGAAAATTATTTCAATAACAGGACCGATGGAAAATTTTTCAAAGGCCCTGTTTTTTTTGAAACTTTTTCTGAACGCTCCTGCGTCTAATAAATAGAAAGGAGAAATGGCAGCATGACAGGAAACAAAATAAGTAAAGCCATCGAACAGGAAATTTTATCATCCTACGAGAAACTTTACCGACTTGCCTTTTCTTATATGAAAAATGAGCAGGATGCCATGGATGTTGTACAGGAAAGCGTGTACAAGGCCATGAAGAATGCGGGGCAGGTAAAAGATGAAAAGTACATAAAGACATGGCTGTGGCGTATAACAATCAACACAGCGGTGGATGCCACAAGAAAGCAGTCGAAATTCGTGAGTGATGAACAGGTAGCCGAGGAAGGTCGGGAAGATCACTATGAGGACATGGATGTTTTGAATGCTTTGGAAACACTCGATGAAAGAGAAAGGAAAGTGATTATCCTGAAGTATTTTGAAGAGTGGACCATCGGAGATATCGCAGCAATGCTGAAAGAAAATCCGAACACCGTGAAATCAATACTATACCGCAGTTTAAAAAAATTAAAAGTGAAAGTAGAGGAGCAAATAGCATGAGCAAATTAGATGAAATGAAAAGAAATTACCAGAATATAGAAATTCCGGAAGAATTAAAGGAAAGAGTGGAAAAAGGCATAAGTGAAGGAAAGCAGGCGAGTAAGCACCGTATTCTTCCATTTACAAAAGGAATCGGCATTGTAGCTGCCGCATGTGCCGCACTTGTTGTTACCGTGAATGTGAATCCTACGGTCGCACAGGCTATGGAGGGCGTTCCGGTACTTGGCTCGATCGTAAAAGTGGTGCATTTTACGACTTATTCTGACAAGCAGGAAAATAAGCAGATGGAAGCAAATGTGAAGGTGCCAGAGGTAGAAGTTGTCGGAAAGGACGGAAAAGTTCTGACGAAAGAATCCAAGGAACTGAATGCGGAGGTTTCCGGATATCTGAATGATATTATCAAACAGTACCAGAGTGATGTTGCAGCGGTAGCTGATGGAAGCCAGGGACATGAAGCAGTAACTTCGGATTATCGTATTGTGACAGACAATGACAAACTGTTCAGTCTGCGTGTTGATACGGAGATTGCCATGGGCGGTTCCAACAGCTTTACGAAGATTTATAATATTGACAAAGAAACAGGAAAGCTGATTACATTGAAGAATCTGTTTGCAGATGGAAGCAATTACAAGACCCGTATTTCCGACAATATCAAAAAACAGATGCGTGAGCAGATGAAAAAAAATGACAATCTTAATTATTTCCTTGATGATGGGGAAAAGGAGTGGGATTTCGAACAGATCGCGGATGATGCTAATTTCTATATCAATGATAAGGGCGAGCTGACATTTGTATTTGACAAATATGAAGTGGCACCTGGTTATATGGGAGTCGTGGAGTTTTCTGTTCCGACAGATGCACTGTCTGATATTGTAAAAGATGGATATTTGCAGTAAGTCTGTTGAAAAAACAAAAAATAATATAAAATATGCATAAATTTTTAGAAAACTCGTTGCGTTTTTTGTAACTTATGATATAATAAGTACATGGTACATCCAACAGGAGTACTAAATACACAGCAAAGGGGTTGGGCATCATGAGAATCACAATTACCGGAAGAAATATTGAATTGACAGAGGGACTTAAGGCAGCCGTGGAGGAGAAGCTTTCTAAGCTGGAGAAGTATTTTACCCCAGACACAGATGTCTTTGTTACATTGAGCGTGGAGAAGGAACGCCAGAAAATTGAGGTAACAATTCCAATCAAGGGCCATATGATTCGTTCTGAGCAGGTAAGCAACGATATGTATGTATCCATTGATTTAGTAGAAGAAGTAATCGAGCGTCAGCTGAGAAAATATCGTACAAAGCTGGCTTCTAAGAAAATGAATGTAGCGGATAGCTTTACACCGGATTTCATCGATGCAGATGATGAGGACGATGAAGAAGTTAAGATTGTTCGTACCAAGAGATTTGGTATGAAACCAATGTATCCGGAAGATGCATGTGTACAGATGGAACTTACCGGACATGATTTCTTCGTATTCCGCAATGCAGAGACCGACGAAGTCAATGTTGTATATAAGAGAAAAGGAAATACATTTGGTTTGATTGAGCCTGAGTGCTAGTACTTAGTCGAATGCCGTTGATCCCGCAGATTCCGAGGAGTCTGCGGGATTTTTGCTGTAATGAAATATTGATAAAAATCGTGAAAATTACAAAAATAGACAAAATTGTGACGATTTTCCTATTGACTATTTTAAAGGTTATGATATTCTGATAGCAGATGCTGTATAAAAGAGGGGTTTCACAGTTTCTAAGCATAATCGGAGATGGACTATATGATAATGTAGGAAGAGAAGGATGAAAGAAAAACAAACAAACGATAGTGTGCATGTTTATCTTCAGGAAGTTCTGACAGGGGATACGTTTATACGTGAAATGGAAAAGTGGTTTACCGAAGTCGAAGATGAACGGATGAGGTTATTAGGAAAATTGCTTTTTGAAATTGAATTATCGGAAGAAGAAATATTCCACGATACCTTATATGCTTATGGAAGCTTATTGACAGAAAAAAATTATCTGGGAAGAAAGATTTTTGAAGAACTTGTTGTCTTTATGTCGAAGATGGTACAAATGAAAAGTGAATATGGAAAAGTGCATGGCCACAATTTATGAAGTAACCAGTAGATAAAATTGTTGTGACCATCCTGATTTATGCGAGGGAACCGGCGGACTGCCGGTTCTCATTTTTTTAATAGTGCTGTCAATATGCAAAAAAGTGTGCAAAAAATCAGAACCCCTTGTTTTCTGATGTGAGATGTTTATAATTACTAAGAGATGATACAGTACCTGCATCATTTTATTATAAGCAGAGGAGATCAGAAACTATGGATATCGTAGTATTAGCCGGAGGATTGAGCACAGAGCGTGACGTATCCTTCAAAACAGGAAGTATGGTAGCAGCAGCATTGAAGGAGAATGGACATCGTGTCATTTTGCTGGATGTGTTTATGGGATATAGCGATAAGGAAGAGAATCTGGATGGCATTTTTGACCGTGCAGATGCAATCAGTGTAAAAGTAGACAACATTCCGGAGGTAGCACCGGATCTGGCAGCAGTAAAAGCTTCAAGAAAAGACCAGTCTCCTTGTTTCTTCGGACCAAATGTCATTCGTATGTGCCAGATGGCAGACATTGTGTTTATGGCTTTGCACGGAGAGAACGGAGAGAACGGAAAGCTTCAGGCAGCATTTGATCTGTTTGGAATCAAATATACAGGAAGCGATTATCTGAGCAGCGCTATTGCCATGAACAAAGATATGGCAAAGCAGCTGTTTGCATATGGTGATATTCCGGCACCGAAGGGAATCGGAATGACAAAGGAAACAAGAGAAGATGATGTGACCAAGCTTGGACTGACACTTCCGTGTGTTGTAAAGCCATGTTGTGGAGGATCCAGTATCGGTGTCACAATCGTAAGAGATGCTGCAGAGTTTAAGGCAGCTTTGGATGAGGCATTCAAGTGGGAAGATCATCTGATTATTGAAGAGTATGTAAAGGGACGTGAATTTTCGGTTGGTGTTCTCGAAGGCAAAGCACTGCCGGTAATCGAGATCGCACCGATCCAGGGATTCTATGACTATAAGAACAAGTACAAAGCAGGAAGTGCAGTTGAGACCTGTCCGGCAGATTTACCGGAAGAAATTTCTGCCAAAATGCGCAGATACGCAGAGCGCGTTGCAGAAGTCATCGGATTGGATACATACTCACGTTCGGACTTTTTGCTGGATGAGAACAATCAGATTTACTGTCTGGAGGCAAACACACTTCCTGGCATGACACCGACAAGCTTATTGCCACAGGAAGCAGCTGTCATCGGCATCAACTTTAATGAGCTGTGTGAGAAACTGATCGAGATTTCACTTCGTAAATATGAGGGATAATGATGTTTGGATGTTATACAAGAAATAAAGTAGACAACGAAATGCCAAATCTTACATTGGAGAATATTGCAAATGCATGCGAAGGAACTTATGTAGGAGATCCGTCAAAAAAACAGAAAATCATTACCGGTGCTGTGACAGACAGCCGTAAGGTAGAGGAAGGTTTTCTGTTTATTCCAATCAAAGGTGAGCGTGTGGATGGACATGATTTCATTCCGTCTGTATTTGAAAAAGGCGCGCTGGCTGTGCTTTCCGAGCATGAACTGGAAAATCCGGCAGGACCATATATTCTCGTGGAATCTTCCACAGAAGCAATGAAAAAGATTGCTGCTTTTTACCGTGAGGGACTGGACATTAAAGTCGTTGGCATTACCGGAAGTGTTGGAAAAACAAGTACAAAGGAAATGATTGCTTCGGTTCTTTCCCAGAAATACGAAGTGCTTAAGACGGCAGGCAATTTCAATAATGAAATCGGTCTTCCGCTTACAATCTTCCAGATTAAGAAAAAGCATCAGGTGGCAGTTCTCGAGATGGGAATTTCCGATTTTGGCGAGATGCACCGTCTCGCAGCAATGGCACAGCCGGATGTCTGTGTGATCACAAATATCGGACTATGTCATCTGGAAAATCTTGGAACAAGAGACGGAATCCTGCAGGCAAAGACCGAAGTATTCGAGCATATGCAGCCGGATGGAACCGTTATTTTAAACGGAGATGATGATAAGCTCTGCACGAAAAAAATGGTAAATGGCAAACCGGCAATTTTTTATGGACTTGAGCATGAAGCCGCAATCTCTGCAACGGGTGAACCGATGGCAGAGAAAAGCATTTATGCGACCGATGTAAAGAATCTCGGGTTAGAGGGCATGCAGGCAAAGATTCATACCCCGCAGGGCGATTTTGATGCACATATTCCGATTCCGGGTGAGCATAATGTATATAACGCGCTGGCAGGTACAGCAGTCGGACTGCAGCTTGGGCTGACAATCGGGGAGATCGCTGCAGGTATCGCAGCAGCGCAGACCATTGCAGGAAGAACCAACCTGCTGCATGTTAATGGAATGCTGGTCATTGATGACTGTTACAATGCCAATCCGGTGTCCATGAAAGCTTCCATCGATGTACTCTCACACACGTCCGGCAGAAAAATCGCTGTCCTCGGTGATATGGGAGAACTTGGAAGTAATGAGAAGGAGTTGCATTATGGCGTCGGAAGAGCCGTGGCAGAGTCTGGTATCGATGTGCTTTTTGCGGCAGGAGAACTTGCAGAGCAGTATGCATTGGGCGCAAAATTAAATGAAAAATGTGAAATCCATTATTTTAAGACAAGAGAAGAAATGATGCCGGAATTGCAGGCGTATGTTCAGGAAGGCGATACAATTTTGGTAAAAGCATCCCACTTCATGGAATTTCCGAAAGTTGTTTCGGCATTGACAGAGTAGGAATTTCTCCGTTAAAATAAGAGACAAAGAGTATCACAGAAAGAAGAGGTAAAAACGATGGCAAACCCAGTTGTTACATTTACAATGGCGGATGGAAGCGTAATGAAAGCAGAGCTTTATCCGGAAGTTGCACCAAATACAGTCAATAATTTTATCAGCCTTGTGAAAAAAGGCTTTTACGATGGACTGATTTTTCACCGTGTAATCAAAGGTTTTATGATTCAGGGTGGAGATCCGGAAGGCACTGGTATGGGTGGTCCTGGTTATGGTATCAAAGGTGAGTTCGCACAGAATGGCGTGAAGAATGATTTGAAGCATACGGCAGGCGTTCTCTCCATGGCACGTTCGATGATGCCAAATTCCGCAGGCAGCCAGTTCTTTATCATGCACAAGGATGCACCACATCTTGATGGTGGCTATGCTGCATTTGGAAAGATTATTGAAGGGCAGGATGTTGTGGATGCAATTGCGGAGACAGCAACCGATTATAGCGATCGTCCATTAGAGGATCAGGTAATGAAGACCGTTGTTGTGGAGACTTTTGGTGAGGAGTATCCGGAACCGGAGACAATGTAAGAAATAAGAAGGCAGATTTCATAGGTTTCTATGGAATCTGTTTTTTTCTAATCATGTCAGATTTTCATAGAAAATCTGATGTTTAAATATCGAGGAAATGAACAATGAAATGGCTTGGTGGACCGACACTTACAACAATTTTATATATTGAGGGCGAATGGAACCCGGTTTTGCTTCCGGACGAAATGGATGGAGCCTTTTTCTATGATGGATACAAGGACATGCAGCAGATGGAAACGTCATTTGCAAGCGGAGAGATACAAAAAGCAAATTGCCTGCTGATTGCAGCAGTCGATGAAACGCTGGCATGGGGCATGGAGAGAAATATTGCGGCGGCTGCCTATGCGAACCCGCTTTTCCCAGGACAGACATTCTCTGGCTGTACGATGGTCATTGAGGGCTTTGAAGAAGTGGATGCGGATTTTCTGGTGCGTATTTTTGAACGGTTTCACCATATTCCATGGACGATTGCGGTGACGAAACGGTGCGTAATCCGGGAATTTTGTATGGAAGATCTGGATGCACTGATCTCTTTGTATGATCAGCCGGGCGTGAGCTATCAGCTGGATGCAAAGGGACAGCGGCAGCCGGGATATATCGAGCCACTGTTTGCAAGAGAAGAAGAGGCGGAGTATCAGCAGGCATACATCACACATATGTATGGATACTATGGATATGGGATGTGGCTCGTGTTCGATCGTGCGACGGGAACATTGATCGGCAGGGCTGGATTGGAACACCGAGATTTTGATGTGCAGACGGAACTTGAGATGGGATATGTGATCGCTCCGGCATGGCAGGGACTGGGCATTGCCACAGAAGTCTGTAGCGCAATTATAAAATTTGCAAGGGAAGAACTGGATTTTCCAAGGCTGAATGCACTGACAGATGCAAAAAATGCGGCATCGATTGCGCTGCTGGAGAAATTGGGATTTGCTTATACAGAAGATTCCGATGTGGCAGGCAGCCGGATGCGACGTTATGTATACAACTTTTAGCACAAAAAACCATACAGATATTCTTGCAATAGTACCAAAAATAAAATATAATTAAGTATTATATTTAGGGTGAATGAGATTAAGTAAGTGGGTGAACAGATGGCAGACATTTCTACAGAAGAATTGGAACGAATTGAGCAGGAGTTTCATTCGGATACCGGAAGCATTAAAACAATTAAAGAGTTTGTAAAACCAGAGGATTTATACGCGGAACTGATTGCGGGAATTCGTAAGTATCATCCTTCCGCGGACATCAGTCTGATTGAAAAAGCGTACAAGGTTGCTTACGAAGCACACGATGGACAGGTACGCAAATCAGGAGAAGCTTATATTATACATCCATTGTGTGTTGCAATCATTCTTGCAGAACTCGAGCTGGACAAGGAAACAATTGCAGCAGGATTATTGCACGATGTTCTCGAAGATACCGTTATGACGGAGAATGAGATGCGGGCAGAGTTCGGTGATGAAGTGCTTCTGCTGGTGGATGGTGTGACAAAGCTGCAGCATCTGCATCTGACGGATAACACAAAGAATCCGAAAGACAAGAATGCCGATCGTCTGGAGATGCAGGCGGAGAATCTGCGTAAGATGTTCCTTGCCATGGCGAAGGATATCCGTGTCATTATGATCAAACTGGCGGATCGTCTGCACAATATGCGGACGCTGAAATATCAGTCCCGCGAAGCGCAGCTTCGTATCGCGCGTGAGACGCAGGAGATTTACTGTCCAATCGCACAGAGACTTGGTATCAGCAAGATCAAAATCGAGCTGGAAGATCTCTCGTTGAAGTATCTGGAGCCGGAAGCTTACTATGATCTGGTGGAAAAAGTTGCTTTGCGCAAGGATGTCAGAGAAGGATATGTGAAGAAACTGGTTGATCAGGTACGTGAGCAGATTGAGGAAGCCGGGATCAAGGCAGATATTTCCGGTAGAGCAAAACACTTTTTCTCTATTTACAAGAAGATGGTCAATCAGGACAAGACGATTGACCAGATTTATGACCTATTTGCCATTCGTATCATCGTGGATACAATTAAGGACTGTTATGCGGCACTAGGTATCATGCATGAAAAATATAAACCGATTCCAGGACGTTTCAAGGACTACATTGCGATGCCAAAACCAAATATGTATCAGTCTTTGCATACGACAGTAATCGGACCGAGTGGACAGCCTTTTGAGATTCAGATTCGTACATTTGAGATGCACCGTACCGCAGAATATGGTATCGCGGCGCATTGGAAATACAAGGAAGCCAACAATGGCGGAGCGACATCGACGACTGTAACCGAGGAAGAAAAATTAAGCTGGCTGCGCCAGATTTTGGAGTGGCAGAGAGACATGTCGGATAACAAGGAATTTATGACACTGCTTAAGAGTGATCTGGATTTGTTTTCGGATACGGTATTCTGTTTCACACCGTCGGGAGATGTCAAGAATCTGCCGAACGGTTCTACACCAATTGACTTTGCTTACAGTGTTCATTCGGCAGTGGGAAATAAGATGGTCGGCGCTAAGGTCAACGGAAAGCTTGTACCGATCGATTATGTGATTCAGAACGGAGACCGTATTGAAGTCATCACTTCACAGAATTCCAAGGGACCGAGCCGTGACTGGCTGAAAATTGTCAAGAGCACACAGGCAAAGAACAAGATTAATCAGTGGTTCCGTAGTGAACTGAAAGAAGAAAATATACTACATGGCAAGGACCTGATTACTGCCTATGCAAAATCCAAGGGAATTAATTTTTCGGATATTAATAAGACAGAATATCAGGAGAAAATTATCCGCAAATATGGATTCCATGACTGGAATTCCTGTCTGGCAACGGTCGGACATGGTGGCTTAAAAGAGAGTCAGATCGTCAACCGTATGTACGATGAGTACAAGAAGGATCATCCGGTTACTATGACAGACCAGGAAGTGCTGAGTGTAATCGCAGAAAATAAACCGGCGGAAGCAGTCAAGCATTCCAAGAGCGGTATTGTTGTCAAGGGACTGTATGATGTGGCCGTTCACTTCAGCAAATGCTGTAGTCCCGTGCCGGGAGATGAAATTGTGGGCTTTGTCACAAGAGGGCGAGGCGTATCCATTCACCGTACGGATTGTATCAATATTCTGCATTTGTCCAATATGGAGCGTGTTCGTCTGATTGAGGCGGAGTGGCAGGCAGGTGCCGATCAGGAAGCATTTGGTGAATATCATGCAGAACTGAAGATTTTCTGTCATGACAGACCGGGACTTCTCGTGGATATTACGAAAGTATTTACGGAGGCCGAAATCAATATCTCCGGTATTCATTCGAAGACCAGCAAGCAGGGAATTGCAACAATTGATGTCGCATTCCAGACAAAGGGTCGCGAGCAGATTACCAAAATTGTTGAGAAAATCAAACAGATAGAGAGCGTTATGGATATTGAGAGAACCACCGGCTGATTGGCGCTGGTGGTTCTTGCGTCGCATACTTGCTATTCAAAGATAAAGGAGCATAAATGGGAAAATTAAAGATTAATCATTATGTCGTTGGTCCGGTACAGACAAACTGTTATTTTGCAATCAACGAGGATACAAAGGAACTGATCATTATAGATCCGGGAGATGCCGCAAAGCAGCTGGCAGAAAGAATCCGCAAGGAAGGGTGCAAGCCGGTAGCAATCCTGTTGACGCACGGACATTTTGACCATGCATCCGCAGCAGAAGAACTGGCAAAAGAGTTTGGAATTTCTATTTATATTGACGAGGATGACAAGGAAACACTGGAAGATCCGGAAGCCAATGTCAGCTATATGATGGGCGAAAGCAAAGTCTTTCATGCCGATGTATTTTTAAAAGACGAACAGGAGCTGGATCTGGCGGGATTTCATATTCGTGTGCTGCATACACCGGGACATACCAAAGGCGGTTGCTGCTACTATTTCCCATATGAGGATGTGCTTTTTTCCGGCGATACTTTATTCTGCACTTCCGTGGGACGTACAGATTTCAAAGGGGGCAGCAGTTCGGATCTGATTCGCTCCATCAAAGAGAAATTGATGGCATTACCGGATCGTACGACGGTGTATCCGGGACACAATGATGTGACAAGCATTGAAAATGAGAGGATGTATAACCCATACCTATGATTACAGTAAATTTAAATCGAACGGAATTTGAATATGACATTCACTCGCTTCTGAAGGCTTTTTTCCCGAAAGAGGATGTGGAAATCTATTACACGAAGGAGGCGCATGCAGAGGAAAAAAATGTGGCATGCACCAATCATTCCGCAGAGAATGAAACAGAGAGTGCTTCGCATTTTTCCATTACATATGAGGATAAGCAGATTTCCATTACATGTACACTGGAAAATCAGAAGCCGGCAGAGTGCACATTTGCTGTGGATTTTGCAGACCGGGCAGAGACGAAGAATGCACTCAAAGAGAATTTGTACCATCTGTTGGAAGAAGTGACGGGACAGAGTCTTCCGTGGGGAACTTTGACCGGCATCCGGCCGACAAAGATTCCGATGCAGCTTCTGGATGAGGGAAAGACAAAGGAAGAAGTTGCTTTTTATATGAAGAAAACGTATCTTGCATCCGATGAAAAAGTGGATTTATCCATCGCAATCGCAGAGCGTGAGCGTGCGCTTCTTTCGCAGCTCGATTATAAAAATGGATACAGCCTGTATATCGGAATTCCATTTTGCCCGAGTACATGTCTGTACTGCTCGTTTACTTCGTATCCGTTGGCAATCTGGAAAAAGCAGGTGGATGCATATCTGGATGCGTTGGAGAAAGAAATCGACTATGTGGCAGTAAAGAATTATCATAAGAAACTGAATTCCATTTATATCGGTGGAGGTACGCCGACAACGTTGGAGCCATATCAGCTGGATCGTCTGATCCGCAAAATCCGTTGCAGTTTTGATTTGAGCAGCTGCATCGAGTTTACTGTGGAAGCCGGACGCCCGGATTCTATTACAACGGAAAAGTTACAGGTGTTGCGTAACAACGGAATCAGCCGTATTTCCATCAATCCACAGACGATGAAGCAGGAGACTCTTGATATCATTGGCCGTCATCATACGGTAGAACAGACGATTGAGAGTTTTAAGCTGGCGAGAAGTCTTGGTTTTGACAATATCAATATGGATTTGATCATGGGACTTCCGGAGGAAGATCTCGAGGATGTGCGTCATACGATGGAAGTGTTAAAGGAGCTGGATCCGGACAATATCACGATTCACTCCCTCGCCATTAAGCGTGCGGCGCGGTTGAACATTTTTAAAGACCGTTATGAAAGCATGCAGATGGTCAACACACAGGAACATATGGATCTGTGTGCATCAATCTGCAAAGAGATGGGGCTTTCTCCATATTATCTGTATCGTCAGAAGGGCATGGCAGGAAATATGGAAAATGTAGGGTATGCAAAGCCGGGTAAGGCAGGCGTATACAACATTCTGATTATGGAAGAGAAACAGACCATCGTGGCGTGTGGAGCGGGAGCTTCAACGAAACGTGTCTGGAATGAGCCAAATCCAGATGGCACGCATCGGATCGAACGGTGCGAGAATGTCAAGGATGTCGGGCAGTATATCGAGAGAATTGATGAAATGATACAGCGCAAACAGCAACTGTTCGCAGAAGAATAATCATTAAATATTTTATAATAGTGTAAGGTGCATGGGAGGAAAAGCCATGCACCTTTTGGGTTTGATTTATTAACTTGCAGAAAGTGATATAATAAGGATGTATATAAATTTGATGGAAGGTGAATGATTTGGCACAACTACTTAACAACCACCTCATCCTGGATTTTTCTCATGTGTATTGTGATGAGAATATTCCACGCAATGATAAACTTCATTGGATCGATTGCTCGGACATCTACGAGTGTGATTTGTATTGTTCACAGAGCGCAGAGGAAGAGATTCATAGAAGAATTGATCCATATGGAATCGGTGGAATTCATTTCCTGGATTCTGGTAATTATCATTATGTGACCAAAATTATGACAGATCGGATAAGTGAGCCATTCTCGTTGATTCTGTTTGATCATCATACAGACATGCAGCCTCCACTGATCGATGGAATGAGCAGTTGTGGTGACTGGGCAAGAAGTGTATTATTGACGAATCCAAGTTTGCAACAGCTGGTTTTGATCGGACCAAAGAAAGCAGATATTCAGGCTGTTTTCACCGATAAACAGCTGAAAGCGCGGGAGAAGAAGATACTGAAAGAGAAGCTGATTGCGTTTTCCGCCGAGGAACTTCGAGCGGGAGAGGGGCATGAGAAAGCGGAAAAGATAAGGATGGATGTTCCGTTTTATATTTCAATTGACAAGGATGTGCTGGATGAGCGGTATTGCGAAACCAACTGGAATCAGGGAAAGATGCCTCTTTCGCTTCTGGAGCATTTGCTGACATTATTTCTTGCACAGAAAAATATACTTGGCATTGATATCTGTGGTGAGTGTCAGCAGGGAATCCCTCTGCCGGAATATATGGAAGCTGAGGAGAAGAACGCCGAGACGAACCGTAAGTTGTTTGAGTTCCTGACACGTTATATTGTAACGTCCCGGAAAAAGTAATGGGAAAGCATTTTGCAACAATCCTTGACGTATCAGGCCCTGAACCGTATAATAAATGCTGGATAATGTGTTAATTTTTTTGAAAAATTAACATGTAGCATCAGCCCTTGCCGAAGGCAATTTTAAAGGGGCTGATGTTCACGTGCAAGAGAGTAAATGGAGGAAATCAAATGGCACTGAGCAAGAAGCCGGTAAACGGCATGAAAGATATATTACCTGCTGAGATGGAAATCCGAGATTATGTGACAAGCGTAATCAAGGACACTTATCGAAGCTTTGGTTTTACCCCGATTGAGACACCTTGTATGGAAAATATTGCAAACCTTTCCAATAAGCAGGGTGGGGAAAACGAAAAACTTATTTTTAAAGTATTAAAGCGTGGAGAAAAGTTAAATTTAGACACTGCAAAAGAAGAGGCGGATGTTGTAGATTTTGGTATGCGTTACGATCTGACCGTTCCTCTTTCCCGCTTTTATGCAAACAATGCGAATGATCTTCCAAGCCCGTTCAAGGCATTGCAGATTGGAAGCGTATGGAGAGCTGATCGCCCACAGAGAGGCCGTTACCGTCAGTTTACCCAATGCGATATTGATATATTAGGTGAGCCAAGTAACCTTGCAGAGATTGAGCTGATTACTGCAACCACCACAACTATCGGAAGACTTGGTTTCAAGAACTTTGAAATCCGCATCAATGAGCGTCGCATTTTAAAGGCGATGGCTGCATACAGTGGTTTTTCTGAGGAAGATTATGACAGTGTATTTATCACATTGGACAAGATGGACAAGATCGGTGTGGATGGAGTGGCAGAGGAACTTGCAAAAGAAGGTTATGCGCAGGAGTCCATTGACAAATATCTTGGACTTTTTAAGCTTTTGGAAGAAAAGAAAGATGTCGCAGAAGGTGTGGCATTCCTTGCAGATACACTTGGTGAATATTTAGATGCTGAAGTGGTAACGAATATGACAGAGATTGCTACTGCAGTGAACGCAACAAAGAATGCAGAGTTTACACTGGTATTTGACCCAACTCTGGTACGTGGTATGAGTTATTATACCGGAACAATCTTTGAAATTTCCATGCCGGAGTTTGGTGCAGCCTGTGGTGGTGGCGGAAGATACGACAAGATGATTGGAAAATTTACTGGAAATGATGTACCGGCATGTGGATTTTCTATTGGATTTGAGCGCATTATTCTGCTTCTGATGGAGAGTGGATTTAAAATTCCAGAGAGCCCGAAGAGAGTCGCATATCTTGTAGAGAAGAAGTATCCTGCAGAAAAGCTTGTGGAAGTTATGAAACAGGCGAAGGAAGCCAGAGAGAACGGACAGCAGGTGCTGGTTGTTCGCATGAACAAGAATAAGAAATTCCAGAAAGAACAGCTCGCAAAAGAGGGGTATGAGGAGTTCGTGGAGTTTTTTAACAGATAGTTACGATTCGCAAGAATAATGATAGACAATAGAGTATAGAGGAGACAATCATGGCAGAATCAATGAAAGGCTTACACAGAAGCCACAGATGTACAGAGGTATCCAATGCCAACATCGGTGAGAAAGTCACCGTCATGGGATGGGTACAGAAGAGAAGAAATTTAGGAAGTCTGATTTTTATCGACTTACGTGATAGAAGCGGTCTGCTGCAGATCGTATTTGATGAGGACAGCGTAGGAGCAGATGGTTTTGCAAAAGCCGGAACTTTGCGTAGCGAGTATGTTGTAGCAATCGAGGGAACGGTGCAGAAACGTTCTGCAGCAGTCAATGAGAACTTAAAGACCGGAGATATCGAAGTGATTGCTACAAGCCTTCGCATTTTATCCGAATCTCAGACACCACCATTCGCAATCGAAGAGAACAGCCAGACAAAGGAAGATATCCGTTTGAAATATCGTTATCTTGATTTAAGAAGACCGGATATTCAGCGTAATTTAATGTTAAAGAGCCGTGTGCTCGGACTGATGCGTCAGTTTATGGCAAACGAGGGATTTTTGGAGATTGAGACACCAATCCTTTGCAAGTCTACACCGGAAGGAGCCAGAGATTATCTTGTGCCAAGCCGTGTACATCCGGGCAATTTTTATGCTCTGCCACAGTCTCCACAGCTTTTCAAGCAGCTTCTGATGGCATCCGGTTATGACCGTTATTTCCAGATTGCACGCTGCTTCCGTGATGAGGACCTTCGCGCAGATCGTCAGCCGGAATTCACACAGGCAGATATGGAGTTATCTTTCGTGGATATCGAGGATGTATTAGATGTAAACGAGCGTCTTTTGAAATATGTATTCAAGGAGGCTATCGGTGTTGATGTACAGATTCCGTTGCAGCGTATGCCATGGCAGGAAGCAATGGACCGTTTCGGTTCTGACAAGCCGGATACCCGTTTTGGCATGGAACTTGTAGACGTTTCTGAGGTTGTCAAAGGCTGTGGATTCGGCGTATTTACCGGCGCGCTTGAGAATGGCGGTTCCGTACGTGGTATTAATGTTGAGGGACAGGGACATATGCCTCGTAAGAAAATTGACAAGCTGGTTGAGCATGCTAAGGGATGCGGTGCCAAGGGACTTGCATATCTGTGCATTAACGAGGATGGAACTTATAAATCTTCTTTCGCAAAATTTATGACAGAAGAGGAATTGAATGCATTGGTTGCAAAGATGAATGGTAAGCCGGGCGATTTACTTTTATTCGCAGCAGACAAGAACAAGATCGTATGGAATGTTCTTGGTGCACTTCGTCTTCTTTTAGGTGAAGAGCTTGGACTGATTGATGAGAATCAGTACAATTTCCTTTGGGTAACTGAGTTCCCTCTGTTAGAGTGGTCCGATGAGGAGAACCGATTCATGGCAATGCATCATCCATTTACGATGCCGATGGAAGAGGACTGGGATAAGATTGACAGTGATCCGGGTGCAGTTCGTGCAAAGGCTTACGACATTGTACTGAACGGAACGGAGCTTGGCGGAGGATCTGTCCGTATCCATCAGGATGATATTCAGGAGAAGATGTTTGAAGTTCTTGGATTTACCAAGGAGCGCGCACATGAACAGTTTGGATTCCTTCTGGATGCATTCTCTTATGGTGTACCACCACACGCAGGACTTGCTTATGGTGTGGATCGTATGATCATGCATATGGTACACGCAGATTCTATCCGTGATGTTATTGCATTCCCTAAGGTTAAGGACGCTTCGGATCTGATGTCTGAGGCTCCGGGAACCGTTGACGAGAAGCAGTTGGAAGAATTAGGAATTCAGATTACTGCAACCGATGATGAGAAGGAAGAATAATTCTCTGAATTTATGAAAATAGTAAAATTATATTGGAAGAAAATTATAGTTGTGGTTGTGTTGCTTGTTCTGTTGGCTTTCATTGCTTTTATGTATTTGAAATTGACAGAACTGACCAACCAGCTGACCTATCTGCAGGATTCCACCAATGTGATCCTGTCAGATGTGGGAAACCTTCAGTCGAATATTGAAAAGACGCTCGAAGAGGGTGCCAGCATGATTGAAGATTATTCCATTGATATTGTGGATATGAATTTCAGTAAAAAGACCTATGATGTATCGGTCTCTGTGATTCCAAAAGAATACTCAGATAAGACATCTGTCACAGTTTATTTTGGAACGAAAGAATGTCCGCTTAAGGCCGATGGTTATACGTTCAAAGGAAATATGACGCTGCCATTGGATCAGACATTTGATGGAAATATCACATTCCTGATTGCAAACGGAAGCAAGAAAGCAACGGAAGTGTTGCAGGATTATAATGGAATGAACACGGACTTATCGAGGGTATTGTCCGGAAGCCTGGAAGATGCACCAACGTACAAAGATGGAGAGATTCATCTGAAAAGTGATTGCACCTTTGTGTTGGATAACATTGATCTCTATGAATTTACGGAATTTGAAATGGTGGCAGACTTGAACGATATGGAAATCTGGTCACAGGATTTAATGCAGAATCTGACAGATGAGACTGCCAATGAGTCGATTGATGATCAGCTTCTGACAACAGAAGTCGATACGCAGGAGATAAGTCAGAGTTTTGCAACATCCGGAACTGGCGAGAGTACATGTAAATTCTCCTATGAATTACCAGTGAATACAGATGATGATGGGGATGTTGTAAGAGACAATCAGCATATTCGTATATATTTGCGGGCTGTAACAAAAGATGGATATCGATTCGAGTATGATGTCTTCCAGGGGGATTACCTTGGCGATGCGGATGAGCTTGATGGGGACAGTTTTGACTGGGACAGTCATGCAGTTGCTTATGACCGGAAGGGAAATAAGCTGGAATTGAATTAGAAATAAGAAAAAATAGAACGAAAAAAAGAAGTGCGTTACTGCACTTCTTTTTTTGATAGTGGAAGCGTGAAAATAAATTCGGTTCCCACACCTTCCGTACTGATGACATTGATATGTTCGTTGTGTGCTTGAATGATTTCCTTCACAATTGCGAGTCCAAGACCAGTTCCCTTCTTATCTTTTCCGCGGGAGAGATCTGTTTTGTAGAAACGATCCCAGATTTTTTTGATGCTATCCGCAGGAATGCCGATTCCGGAATCTTTTACGGAAATCAGAACTTTTTCATTTTTGATGCTGGTCTCGATTTTGATTGCCGAATTGTTATGCGAAAACTTGGTAGCATTATCTATCAAATTGTAGAGTACCTGTTGGATTTTTGTCATATCTCCTGTGACAAACAATTCCTGACCTGTGAGCACCAGATCAAAAGAGAGTCCTTTTTTGTTACAGGTGCCTTCGAAGGTAAGGATGGTTGTCTTGATCATGCGGTTAATATCAAAATCTGCGACATCAAGCATGATGCCGTGACGACCAAACTGGTTGAGATCAAGAATACTTTGTGTCAGTTTGGCCAGTCGTTCCGTTTCAAAAAGAATAATATTCAGGTATTTATCCTGTAATTCCGGTGGTATTGTTCCATCCAGCATTGCCTCGACATAACCTTTGATCGAGGTGAGTGGTGATCGGAAATCGTGAGAAACATTTGAAATAAATTTACGCTGATCTTCTTCGAGTGTATTCAGCTCATTGGCCATATAGTTCATGGTGTTCGCCAGAAAACCGATTTCATCGTTGGAATGTAAGGAAATCCGTGGTTCAAAGTTCCCTTTTGCATAGCTTTTGGCAACGCAGTTCATCTTTAACATTGGCCGATAGAAGCAAACGGTAAAAAACAGAAGAATCAAAAATGCACAGATATAAATAATTCCAATGGTAAAAAACGTGATGTTCATAAAATGATTGGTCACTTCGGTAACGGTAGCGACCGGTTTATGAATCAGTACGTAGCTGCGCACACGGTAATTGACAGTCACAGGAGAAAATACAGTTATGGTATTCTCGGAAAAGGAATCATAAAAGTTTCCAACAGTATAGTAAGTATTGCCAAAACTTGTAGGATCAAAATCAGGCAGCGTGGTATAATGTGCATTTGCTGCACGTTGTCCGATGGAACTGTCTGAGGAGTTGAACAGGACATTTCCTTGCGAATCTACCACCCAGATTTCAGCGGTAAGATAACTGCTGAGACTTTCCATTTGTACCTGAAAATCTTCCAGAGACAACGTTGTATTCGTAAAGTTTGCTGCATATTTGGAAGCTATCTGTGTTGCCTCGCGATACAGATTCTGTGCCTCATGTTTTTCCAGATAGTTCGTGATACTGTGCTGTGTAAAGGTACAGAGGACAAGGATTGCCGCAATACCGAAAAATACATAGCTGAGCAGAATTTTTATGTAAATTTTTGGTTTCATTCGTTTACCTCAAACTTGTAGCCGATGCCCCAGACCGTTGCGATGGACCAGGATGCATGATCCTTGATTTTTTCGCGGAGACGTTTTACGTGGACATCAACAGTACGTGTGTCTCCAATGTATTCATAGCCCCAGATATGGTCCAAAAGCTGCTCCCTTGTAAATACCTGATTTGGTGAGGAGGCCAGAAAATACAAAAGCTCAAGTTCCTTTGGGGGCATATCGATCGGTTTGCCGTTGTACATGACAGAGTAGTTAGACAGATTGACCACCAGATCCGGATACTCCACATATTTGAGATCTACAATAGATTCGGTCTTTACCGGCTGGTAGCGTCGCAGTACTGCTTTGACACGGGCAACGAGTTCTTTGGAATCAAATGGTTTGAGAATATAATCGTCAGCACCAAGCTCGAGACCGAGTACTTTGTCAAAAATCTCACCTTTGGCAGAGAGCATAATGATAGGAACATTATTCTTTGCGCGAATCTCGCGGCACACCTGGTAGCCGTCGATGCCTGGAAGCATCAGATCCAGAAGAATGAGGTTCGGATTATATTGCTCAAATGCACGGAGTGCTTCTTCACCGTCATTTACAATTTTGGTATCATAACATTCTTTGGTAAGATAGAGTGAAATTAATTCTGCAATATTATTATCATCGTCTACAATTAAAATTTTTTGTTTACTGACCATATCTGACAGACCTCCTATTCAAATTCTGCAATTGTGACACCGGCATCGCCTTCGCCAGCTTCTCCGAGCCGGAAGGACTTGACATATTTCTGACGCTTTAAATGTGCATGTACGGCACTGCGCAAAGCGCCGGTTCCTTTTCCATGTACAATGCGCACGGATGGAAGATGCGCGATATATGCGTCATCGAGATATTTATCCAGATGAGCGATGGCCTCATCGACCGTCATACCGATTAGGTTGATTTCTGTGGAAACCGATGCGGATTTGCTCATCTTGATCTTTCCGGAACTGCTTCCACCGCCGTATTTCTTGGCGATTGGAGAGGTCGATTCATCGTCGATCAGTACCAGATCGTTGATATTTACAAGGGAGCGTAAAATTCCCATTTGTACATAGAGATCACCTTTGGCATTCGGAAGCGTGTGAACCGTACCTTTGAGGTTCATGGAAAGAACTTTTACAGAATCACCAATGCGCAGCTTCTTTGGGACCTTGTGGTTGATCATCTCTTTCTTTTTCATGGAAAGATTTTTTTCGCTTTTGTTCATCTTGTCCCGGACTTTGCTTCGTTCTTTTTCCATTTTGGACATTGGTGCCTGACCCTGTCCGTATTTGTTGAAGTTGCGGATGGTTTCATCTGCAAGGTCTTTTGCTTCTTTTAAAATCTGGACCGCTTCTTCGTTTGCCTTGCGCAGAATTTCATCCCGGCGTGCGTCGAGCTTTTCGTTTTTGTCGGTAAGTTTTTTCTTTAAATTCTCAACTTCTGCTTTGTATTTTTTAATTTCCAGTTGTTCTTTTTCAATTGTAATGCGGCTGGCTTCCAAGTTGGCAAGCATATCTTCAAAGTCAACATCTTTGTCACTTAAACGGCTCTTGGCATCGTCAATGATATTGGCGGCAAGTCCTAATTTGGAACTGATCGCAAACGCATTACTTTTTCCCGGAATACCGATCAAAAGGCGGTAGGTCGGGCTTAAGGTTTCGACGTTAAATTCACAGCATGCATTTTCGACTCCCGGTGTGGAGAGTGCGTATACTTTCAATTCACTGTAATGTGTGGTTGCCATGGTAGTCGCTCCGTATTGGTGCAGCTTGTGCAGAATGGAAATTGCTAATGCGGCCCCCTCGGTCGGATCGGTTCCGGCACACAGTTCATCGAACAGACAAAGGCTACGGTCATCCGCCTGGTCGAGAATTTTTACAATGTTTGTCATGTGAGAGGAGAAAGTACTGAGGCTTTGTTCAATACTCTGCTCATCACCAATATCTGCAAAGATTTCATGGAATATGGCAAGCTCCGAACGGTCAGCTGCCGGAATATGAAGTCCGGACTGTCCCATGAGGGTAAGCAAGCCGACGGTTTTCAAAGAGACTGTCTTACCACCGGTGTTTGGTCCGGTAACAATAAGCTGACGGAAATCTTCGCCGAGCCGTACATCAATCGGTACGACTTTTTTTGTATCCAGCAGAGGATGGCGTCCTTTGCGGATATGGATGCGTCCCTCTTCATTGAAGATCGGTGCAACGCCGTTGTAAGATTTAGCGAGCTGCGCTTTGGCAAAGATGAAATCCAGCTCGGCAAGCACGGAATAATCCTGACGGATGCCGTTTGCATTTTCAGCGACGCGGTTGGACAAATCGGCGAGGATCACATTGATCTCATCCTGTTCTTTTAAGAATAATTCGCGCAGTTCGTTGTTCAGATTTACGACAGCCATTGGTTCAATAAAAAGCGTAGAACCACTCGAAGACTGGTCATGTACCATTCCGGGTACGGATGTTTTAGCTTCCGCTTTTACGGGAAGACAATAACGGCCGTCGCGCATTGTGATAACGGCATCCTGCAGATAGTTGCGGGTGGTCGTGTTATTCATAAGATTGGTGAGCTGCGCATGGATACGGTCATTCATGCCACGGATAGATTTGCGGATTTTAAACAGCGCAGGGCTTGCATCATCAGCAATTTCATCTTCCCCGATCACACAGCGTTTGATCTCTTCGAGTAATGGAGATAACGGTTCAATCTGTGAGAACAGAGGGGAAAGGGAATCCGTTTTGTCATCGGCACGGTCCGAACGGTTGTAAGCTTTCGCACGCTTTGCAACTTCTAACAGAGAGCAGATATGAAGCAGTTCTGTTGTATTGAGGGAACCGCCGATATCAAGTCGTTTTAGGGATGCATTGACATTGTGGATGCCGGCAAAACTGATGCCACTTCCTTTGTACAGACGGCTTAACGCATCGCTTGTCGTCTGTTGTAAATGCTCAATTTCAGCAGCGTCGGTGATCGGCGTGAGCGCAAGCGCACGTTTCCTTGTCTCTTCGCAGGATGCATAACCGGTCAACATGTCTAATATCTTATAATATTCCAATGTATGATAAACTTTTTGGTTCATAATTTCTTTCCTTAAATATAATGCTAAATTTGTTGTGTGGAACGTTCAGACTTATTATATAACATTCTATCTCTTTGGAAAAGGCAAAAATGGTTGCAAGAGGGCATAAATACGAATATAATATGTTTTGATATGTTAGTGTGTTCGGATATAATTTATGAAGGTCAGAGATGGAAGACAAGCAATTACAAAAGAATGAATTTGTTCGGGAAAAGATAAAGGATAAGCCAAAGAATCATAAGTGTCTGTTCGTCAAGATCTGCAGCGCAGCATTATCCGGAGTTGTATTTGCTCTTGCGGCAATTTTGGTGCTTTTTATGTTATTCCCGCTTGTAGAAAAAAGGATGGAGGCGGAAGTTGTTCCGGGAACAATAGACAGTTCGCACCCCCAGAAAGAAACGCAGGCACAGAGTACAGAATCTGAGGCAGAGACGCAAAAGGAGACGCCGGTCGTAAAGTCTGAGATTTCGCTGGAGGATTATCAGAAAATCCAGACGGAATTGTATGCAATCGGCAATCGGGCCAATAAGTCTATTGTTACAATCACCGGTGTGGTCAGTGACACGGACTGGTTCAACAATTCCTATGAGCGTGAAGGTCAGGGATCAGGCACTATTATCGGAGAGTCTGGTTCCAAACTGCTTATTTTAACGGAGCGCAAGGTAATCAAAGGAGCGTCAAAAATCAAAGTGACGTTTATTGATGATACAGTCGCACCGGCAGAGGTTATGAAATACGACGGAAATACAGGACTGGTTGTACTGGCAGTTTCCAAATTGGATCTTGAAACATCAACACTGGCATCAATTTCCGTTATGGAGATGGGAAGTGCCAATACCGTACACAAAGGTTCCGTTGTTATTGCACTTGGAAGCCCACTTGGAACCAATTATTCAATTCTCACAGGAAATATCACTGCAACGAACAATGAGATTTCGACGGCCGACAGCAATTATAGTGTATATACCACAGACATTGTTGCAAATAGAAAGGGCAGTGGTATCCTCATTAATACGGATGGACAATTAGTGGGCCTTGTTATGCAGGATTACAGTGCATCATCTGCAAGTACGCTTACAGCGGTAGATATCTCGGAATTAAAACCGGTGATGGAGCTTTTGTTTGCGGATAAAGATATTCCGTACCTTGGGGTTCAGGCGTCAACGGTTACTGATAAGATTGCCAGCACTTACAGAATACCGAAGGGCATCTATATCAAGGAAGTAGATATGGATTCACCTGCGATGAATACCGGATTACAGAGCGGGGATGTCATTGTAAAACTTGCCGGAAAGGATGTTACGACTGTGGCATCTTACAGCGAGATTGTTCTTGGCTTAGAGCCGGGAGAAAACTACAAGATTGTGATCAAACGGGAAGGCAGTAACGGGTATAAGATTATTACCTGTGAGATTAAAGCAGGAATTTTAAAATAAAGGAGTTTATAATGAAATATATTGAATCTCTCCGCGAAGGAGAAAGAATTAATGAAATTTATCTTTGCAAGGTCAAACAGGCAGCGATGACAAAAGCTGGAAAGCCTTATGACAATGTGATTTTACAGGATAAAACAGGAACACTGGATGCAAAAATCTGGGATCCGGGATCGGTTGGAATTGATGAATTTGAAGCTTTGGATTATGTTGCTGTCACTGGTGATGTGACAAGTTTTCAGGGCAATCTCCAGCTTTCCATTAAACGTGCCCGCAAGGTGCAGGAGGGCGAATACGAGCCAAAGGATTATCTGCCTTGCACGGAGAAAGATGTAGATGAGATGTTTACAGAACTTATGGAATACATTGATTCTGTAAAAAATCCGTATCTGAATCAGTTATTACATAAGTTTTTTGACAACCAGACATTTGTGGAGCGTTTCAAATTCCATTCCGCTGCAAAAAGCGTGCATCATGGATTTGTCGGAGGTTTGTTAGAGCATACAGTCAGTGTCACACGCAACTGCAATTATTTTGCACAGAACTATCCGTTCCTGAACCGAGATCTGCTTTTGACAGCATCGATTTTCCATGATATTGGTAAATTAAAGGAATTATCTTCATTCCCTGCAAATGATTACACGGATGCTGGTCAGTTGCTTGGTCACATCATGATCGGTGCAGAGTGGGTCGGCGAGGCTATCCGTACTATTGATGGGTTCCCAGCCACACTGGCAAATGAGCTGAAACACTGCATTCTGGCACATCATGGAGAACTTGAGTATGGTTCACCGAAGAAACCGGCTTTGGTTGAGGCATTGGCTTTGAGCTTTGCAGATAATATTGATGCAAAAATGGAGACTGTAAAGGAACTGTTACACAACGTACCGGACAACAATCTGGAATGGCAGGGATTCAATCGTCTGCTGGATACCAATATCCGCAGAACAAGTATCTAAAGAAAATAGTTGCAATAATATAGAAAATGGGTTGAAATTGTGAAGAAAAACGATTTATTTTCATTGGAAATTACAGATATGGGCGTCGGCGGAGAAGGCATCGGAAAATATGAGGGGATGACCTTTTTCGTAAAAGATGCTTTGATTGGAGATACGATCAAAGCGCGGGCAACAAAATTGAAGAAAAATTATGGCTATGCAAGGGTGGAGGAAATTATAATTCCTTCACCTTATCGCGTCGTGCCGGAATGCCCACTTCACCGGCAGTGTGGAGGATGTCAGATTCAGGCATTGTCCTACGAGGAACAGCTTGCTTTTAAGAAACAGAAAGTCAAAAATAATCTGATGCGTATCGGTGGATTTGCAGAAGAGGAAGTGGATGCAGTTATGCTTCCGGCTGTCGGTATGGAGTATCCGTACCGATACCGCAACAAGGCACAATTTCCGGTAGGTTATGACAAGGCGGGAAATCTTGTTATGGGGTTTTATGCAGCAAGAAGCCATCAGATCATTCCAGTCAAAGACTGTCTGCTTGGTGTAAAAGAAAACGAATCAGTTCTTGCAGCTGTCATGCAATGGATGTCGGATTATCAGATTCCAGCCTACGATGAGAACACAGGAAAAGGTGTTGTACGGCATATTTTAATACGTTATGGATTTACGACAAAGGAAATTATGGTCTGCCTGATCATTAATGCGAACAAGCTGCTACAGAAGGAAGCACTTGTGGAAGCTTTGCGTCAGATTGAAGGTATGACTTCCATATCCATAAACAGTAATCTGGAGAAAACGAATGTCATTCTTGGAAAAGAGACACAGTGTATCTGGGGAATGCCTTATATCACGGATTACATTCACTTGCGCAATACACAGGATTTTTCTTTGACTGATACAGCGATAGCGTATCATATTTCGCCGCAGTCTTTTTATCAGGTAAATCCGGTGCAGACAGAGAAGTTATACAGTACAGCGTTGGAATTTGCGCAGCTCACCGGAAAAGAATCCGTGTGGGATCTCTATTGTGGAATTGGAACAATTTCTCTTTTTCTATCCCAGAAGGCCAGACAGGTCTATGGCGTGGAGATTGTACCGCAGGCAATCGAGGATGCAAAAAATAATGCCAGACTGAATGGAATTACCAATGCGCAATTTTTTGTTGGAAAAGCAGAAGAAGTTCTGCCGGAGTTTTATGAGAAATCCGCAGGCGATGAGGAAATGCGTCATCCGGATGTCATTGTAGTGGATCCGCCACGCAAGGGCTGTGACGAACAGTGTCTGTCCACGATGCTTGCAATGAAACCGGAGCGAATCGTGTATGTAAGCTGTGATTCTGCGACACTCGCAAGGGATTTACGGATTCTTGTGGATGGGGGATATGAGCTGAAGAAGGTGCAGGCGTTTGATCAGTTCGCGCACACGACACATGTGGAGACTGTGTGCTTACTCTCGAAGAAATGCCAATTTTAAGCGGGTTTGTGGCCTATTTTGAAGGAAACATATCGACAAAAATAGGTTTAAAAATATGTGCTTGTATTGAAAAATTGAATACGGATAAGGATGCTGTGAAACCGGCAGATAAAAGAATTAAGTCAGGGAAGTATGTCAAGTCTTGATTTTGGGACACCTGGTATGTGAGATAGGGAACTTTTGTGCCAAACAATATGTCAAAAAGTTCCCTAAAAAGAGAGAGGTGAAATGAATGGGAGCAAATTATTCAGACATTCAAGAATTATTACAGCAAAAAGAGGATATACAGGCGAGGCTTAATCTGATGCCATATGATGGAAATCCGGAAATTAAGGAATCAAATAGTTCAAAATACTTGTATATGCGTAAGCGAGTAGCAGGTAAATTGACATCTACTTATGTAGACACATATTCAGATGAACTATATCAGTTGCTTTTGCGTAATGCCAAGGAACGCAAAGATTTAAATAAAGCCATTCGTAAAATCAATAAAAATTTAGCGGCACTTGGTTACGAAGATAAAGAACTTTCAGCGAGAGTATTACAAAATTTGGATTTTGCCAGAGCAAATATGAAAGCGAACATTTATAATCAGGCAGTGTTAGAAGGTGTCGCAACGACATTTCCGCAAACGGAGGATATTATCAAGAATAGACAAGTCCATGGGGTATCGGCTACGGATGTGCAGAAGATTCTTAATTTGAAACACGCCTGGGAATTTATCTTAGATAGAGATGTGATTCAGAGTGAAAGTAATTATCATATGCTTTGTCATATTGCAAAGTTAGTTAATGAAGGTTTCTTTTATGATGGAGGTCGTATTCGTGGTATTCCTGTGCAGATAGGCGGAACAAGCTATGTACCACCATTACCTATTGAAACAGTGGTTATCGAGCGAATAGATGAAATTAGAAGTCAGGATAAAGAGCCAATAGAGATAGCGATTGAGTTATGTATGTACTGTATGAAAACGCAGGTGTTCAAAGATGGAAATAAGCGAGCATCGGTTATTTTTGCCAATCATTATCTGATTGCACAAGGTATGGGATTTTTAGTTATACCGGAAAAGGATGTACCGGAATTTAAGAAGTTATTGGTGCAATATTATGAAGGTGAGCCACTAGAGGTCATTGGCGCATTCTTAAAAGAGCGTTGTTGGAAGAATTTTTAGAATGTTATTGAAACGTAAAGTTATATTACCAAATCCGACAGTAGATTTTTAGGTGTTTTTGGAGAGAAAACAGTAAATGTTCTGAAAGTCAATTTGATGCTGGGCGGTATCCTGTAACTAGCACTCTCAAAAGATGAGCAAAAGATTTCGGACTTCTGCTCATCTTTATACAATCTTAATTTCAAAACAAACTTACTTACGCTCATTTAATACAAATAAAGATAGAATAAAGGAAATATAAAAAAAATAAGATTATGGGGATATGGTTATGCAACAAACAAACAGATCAAGACATCGACATATAACATCATTTCAAGTGATTAGTTTAGGTTTTTTATCCGTGATTCTCTTAGGCAGTCTGCTTTTGATGCTGCCGATTGCTACAAAAAGCGGTCAGTGTACCTCCTTTTTGGATGCTTTGTTTACCGCAACTTCTGCGGTTTGTGTGACGGGACTGGTTATTTATGATACGGCAACCTACTGGTCTTTATTTGGCCAAGGAGTTATTTTACTGCTGATTCAAATCGGAGGTATGGGAATTATTACGATTGCTATTGCGATTGCTGTTGTTTCCGGACGTAAAATCGGGTTGATGCAGCGAAGTACCATGCAAGAGGCAATTTCGGCTCAAACGGTGGGTGGTATTGTGCGGAGAACGCAATTTATTATTCGGACTACTATTCTTATCGAAATCATTGGTGCGGTTCTTTTAGCCCCTGTTTTTTGCAGGGACTTTGGGTTTTGGAAAGGAATATGGTATTCACTGTTCCATTCTATTTCTGCTTTTTGCAATGCAGGATTTGATCTAATCGGTATAAGAACCCCTTTTTCCTCGTTGACCTCTTATTCTGTACAGCCGATTGTAAATCTTGTAATTATGATGCTGATTATTGCAGGAGGTATTGGATTCCTTACCTGGGAGGATATAAAGAATCATAAATGGCATTTTAAAAAATACCGGATGCAAAGCAAGGTGATTTTTACGGTAACCGGAATATTGATATTCTTACCGGCGCTTTACTTTTTTTGTTTTGAGTTTTCAAATGTGCCTCTTACAGAAAGAGTATGGGTTTCTTTGTTTCAATCCGTTACGCCGAGAACAGCAGGATTCAATACGGCAGATTTGACTTTACTCAGTGAAGTTGGGCAAATGCTTATCATTATGCTGATGCTCATCGGTGGATCGCCTGGTTCCACTGCAGGTGGTATGAAAACGACAACTCTTGCAGTTCTCGTTTCATCGGCATTATCTGTATTTAGAAAAAAGGAACACACCCATTTTTTCGGCAGACAAATTCCGGATGGCACTATCAGAAATGCAGCTACAATTTTTTTGATGTATATCGTTTTATTCCTTGTCGGAGGAATGGTAATTAGCAGAACAGAAGATATTCCACTTATGACCGCTTTGTTTGAGACGGCGTCGGCAATCGGGACGGTAGGGTTAACGTTGGGAATAACTCCTGACCTGGGGCTTGTTTCCCATATAATCTTGATTTGCCTGATGTTTTTTGGCAGAGTGGGAGGATTGACCTTGATTTTTGCTACTATTTCTGAAAAAAAGCCTAACGGTTCAAAATATCCTCAGGAAAAAATTACAGTAGGTTAAGGAGAATAAAAAAATGAAATCAATATTACTTATCGGTCTGGGAAGATTCGGACGGCACATTGCTATAAAATTAGATGAATTGCATCATCAGGTGATGGCGGTAGATAAAGAAGATACTCGAGTTGATGCTGTACTTCCCTTTGTAACTAACGCTCAGATTGGGGATGCGACTAATGAAGATTTTTTAAGTTCGCTTGGTGTTGGAAATTTTGATGTTTGTATTGTGGCTATCGGAGATAACTTTCAGAATTCATTGGAAGTAACGTCCCTTTTGAAGGAACTCGGTGCAAAAATGGTGGTGTCTCGTGCCGCTCGTGATGTTCATGCAAAATTTCTTTTACGAAATGGCGCAGATGAAATTGTTTATCCCGAAAGGCAGCTTGCCGATTGGGTTGCGATCCGTTATAGTGCTGATCATATTTTCGATTATATAGAACTAGATGAAGAACATGCAATCTTTGAAATATCTATACCGGAAGAATGGATAGGAAAAACAATCGGTCAGTTGGATATACGAAAAAAATATGACATCAATATTATGGCGCTGAAAACAAATGATATTATGAATTTGAAAATAAGTTCCGATACGCAGTTGTTAAAGGACAGTACCATGCTTGTTCTTGGGGAGACGAAACATATTCAAAAATGTTTTCATATTTAATTTTTGAAAGAAGCTGGTGATATGAAAGACTTTGTTTTACTTATAGTAGTATTGGCAGCATTTATTTATGGTTATTTTCTTATGGGAAAACTGGATAAATTGCTCGAGGAAAATCAATCCCAAAAACTTATTTCAGGTTCTAAGCTTAGGATTGGATTTGAAACACCTGCAATCATAGATTCTATTGCAGACCTATTAGAACAATTTTCAAGCGAATACCCAGACTATGAGCTGAACCTGTTCTACGGTTCTGTAAGTGAAATAATAAATGGGTTGGGAAATAATAAACTTGATTTTGGCTTTATCATAGAAAATTCCAACGATATTTTGAAAGATGAGTATTGTTCCTTATCCCTTCAAATAAAGCAAAACGTCATTACGCCAGGTTCTATAGATATTGCGGTACATCCCATCAACACGATTGAGAAACCAGTGAGAGTGATATGGCAAAATGACATTAATTGTATGAAGGGTCTATTTGTCGAAAAATTGCGTGATTTTTCGGAGCGTTTTCTGCTTTCGGCTACACGCCCGAATGGAAAAAAAGAAGAAAAGGTGGTATAATCTTTATGCGATTTTAATGTCAGTGCTAAAGGAGATGACCGTATGGGTGAAAGCAGACACAATTCGGATCAGTTATTAAAGGCAATCCAAACTGATGAAGAAAACCGTAATAAAGGACATTTGAAAATCTTTTTCGGATACGCAGCTGGTGTGGGTAAAACCTACGCCATGTTAGAAGCAGCTCATATGGAAAAACAGCAGGGAATTGACGTGGTAGCCGGTTTTGTAGAAACCCACGCACGTCCCCAAACAGCAGCTCTTTTGAATGGCTTAGAAGTTCTTCCTACAAGAAAAGTTTTTTATAATGGTATGATACTGGACGAATTCGATATTGGCATGGCGTTGAAAAGAAAACCACAGCTTATCCTTGTAGATGAACTTGCGCATACGAATGCCGAAGGATGCCGTCATGCAAAACGGTATCAGGACATTAAGGAACTTTTGAATGCAGGGATTGATGTCTATACGACTGTCAATGTTCAGCATATTGAAAGCCTTTGTGATACAGTTGCATCCATTACGGAAATTGTTGTACGGGAACGCATCCCGGATTCTATTTTTGATAATGCAGATCAGGTTGAATTAATAGATATTGAACCACAGGATTTGATCAACCGTTTGAATACAGGAAATGTATACAGACAGACACAGGCAAAACAGGCAGTAGAAAATTTTTTTACAATAGAAAATTTGACAGCTCTCCGGGAGATTTCACTGCGGCGATGTGCGGACCGGGTGAATATCCTCACAGAAAATACCCGCATAAAAAATCATGGAGATTATCACACAGGCGAACATATTCTTGTATGTCTATCTTCTTCTCCATCCAATGCGAAAATTATCCGTACCGCCGCAAAAATGGCTTCTGCTTTTAAAGGGGAGTTTACGGCTCTATTTGTAGAAACCCCAGATTTTTCGGTGATGAGCGAGGAAAATGTAAAACGCCTGCGTTCAAATATTCGTCTTGCTGAGCAGCTTGGGGCAAAAATAGAAACAGTTTACGGAGAAGATGTTCCGTTTCAGATTGCGGAATTTACTCGTTTGTCCGGTGTGTCAAAGATTGTGATCGGACGTAGTTCTGCTACAAAACGGCATTTGCTCAGCAAACCGACCCTGACAGAAAAATTGATTGATTATGCCCCTAACCTGGATGTGCATATTATTCCGGATACGGTTTCTAATGCGGCAGTGTATCAGTTAAGAGGGGGCAGGAAAAAGAACCATATCGTATTCTCTGTCACTGATACATTAAAATCTACTGCGATTCTGATTTTATCCAGTTTAGTCGGAATGATTTTCCAGAAATTTGGATTTGACGAAGCAAATATCATTACTGTTTTTGTTTTAGGTGTTCTTGTCACCGCTGTCATCACGAAACATCAGATATACAGCCTAATTTCCTCGATTGTAAGTGTTTTGGTCTTTAATTTCCTGTTTACGGAACCTCAATTTACCTTGCAGGCGTATGATCAGGGTTATCCTGTTACCTTTATTATCATGTTGTTGGCGGCGTTTTTAACCAGTTCTCTTGCTATACAGATTAAAAACCAAGCAAAACAGGCGGCACAATCTGCTTACCGTACCAAAGTGTTATTTGATACAAACCAGCTATTGCAACAGGCAAAAGATAAAAATGAAATTGTATCTGCAACTTCAAATCAGCTCATTAAACTCTTGAGAAAAGATATCGTTTTTTATTTAGCTGATGGAGAAGTGTTGGATACACCACATATTTTTTCTGTAACTGAAGAAAACTTGGAATCGTGTATTTCCGAAAATGAAAAGGCCGTTGCCGGCTGGGTATTGAAAAACAATAAACGTGCCGGAGCTACAACAGGAACGCTTTCCAATGCAAAATGCCTGTACCTTGCTGTTCGCAGCAGCAGTATGGTATATGGAGTTATTGGAATCGTGATGGGGGAAATACCTCTTGATCCATTTGAAAATAGTATTCTGCTATCCATTCTCGGAGAATGTGCCCTGGCTTTGGAAAATGAGAAAAATGCCCGTGAGAAACAGGAGGCGGCCATTCTTGCAAAAAATGAACAGTTGCGAGCGAACCTGCTGCGTGCTATTTCACATGATTTGAGGACACCGCTGACATCCATTTCCGGTAATGCCAGCAATCTTTTGTCCAACGGCGATTCCTTTGATAATGATACAAAAAAGCAGCTGTACACGGATATTTATGATGATTCCATGTGGCTGATTAACCTTGTAGAAAACTTGCTGGCTGTAACCCGGATTGAAGAAGGACGGTTGAATCTTCGTATAACGGAAGATTTGATGGATGACGTGATCACAGAAGCGTTACATCATATTAACCGAAAGAGTGAAGAACATCATATTTCCGTTGAAAGCAAAGAAGAATTTCTTCTTGCAAAAATGGATGCAAAGCTTATTGTTCAGGTAATCATCAATATTGTTGATAATGCTATCAAATATACACCTAAAAACTCTCATATTGTTATTCGGACAGAAAAGAGGGGAAAACAAGCAATCGTATCTATATCGGATGACGGAAACGGAATTGCTGACGAAATAAAGCCACGGATATTCGACATGTTCTATAGCGGTGCAAATCAAATTGCAGACAGCCGCCGAAGTTTAGGACTCGGATTATCTTTGTGCAAGTCCATTATTAACGCCCACGGCGGAGAACTTACTGTTTCAGATAATCTGCCGCACGGAACAGTATTTACATTTACATTACCGGCAGGGGAGGTCAAAGTATATGAATAAGTTACTAATATTAGTTGTAGAAGATGACACATCTGTCAGAAATTTAATTACAACAACCTTAAAAGCGCACGAATACCGATATCTGACGGCACCCGATGGTCAATCGGCAATTTTAGAAACATCTTCACACAATCCTGACATTGTTTTACTTGATTTAGGACTTCCTGATATAGACGGTGTTGAGATTATTAAAAAAATCCGTACTTGGTCAAACATGCCAATTATCGTAATCAGTGCTCGAAGTGAAGATACCGATAAAATTGATGCGTTGGATGCTGGCGCAGATGATTATTTAACAAAGCCATTTTCTGTTGAGGAACTGCTTGCCAGACTACGAGTCACGCAAAGAAGGTTATCGATGATGCAAAAAGTATCCCCTGCCGAAGCGGTTGTTTTTGTAAACGGAAAACTTCGTGTAGATTATGCTGCAGGTTGTGCTTATTTGAATGAAGAAGAGTTGCATTTAACACCTATTGAATATAAGTTGCTTTGCCTGTTGACAAGAAATATAGGAAAAGTTCTGACCCATACTTTCATTACGCAAAGCATTTGGGGAAGTAGTTGGGATAATGATATTGCTTCCCTTCGTGTGTTTATGGCAACACTTCGTAAAAAAATCGAGAAAGAACCGAACTCTCCACAATATATCCAAACACACATTGGCGTGGGGTATCGGATGCTGAAAGTTGATTGAACTTCACAACACCGTAGCTTATGAAAAAAATGGTCAGCAGTCTTATTCCTTTCCTGGCATTACAGAAATACTATGTTACAGGAATTGCTTCTACCGGAACCAAGAATTAACAGAAAGTGAAATAAGGATATGATAAATGAGGCATTGAAAAAAGCATGTGAATATGAAAGAAAAAAAGAACAGGAAATATCCTCACAGGAGCGTCCGGTATTTCATTTGTCACCAAGAGTCGGATGGATGAATGATCCAAACGGATTTTCATATTATGATGGAAAATATCATCTCTTTTATCAGTATCATCCATATGATACTGTGTGGGGACCAATGCACTGGGGACATGCGGTGAGCGATGATTTGCTGCACTGGGAGTATCTCCCTGTGGCAATCGCTCCTGATGAAAAATACGATAAGGATGGATGCTTCTCGGGAAGCGCGCTGGCTTTGGATGATGGAAGACATTTATTAATGTACACCGGAGTCAGAAGAGAAGAACAGCCAGATGGAACGGTAAGGGATATTCAGGCCCAGTGCATTGCCGTAGGAGATGGTCTTAAGTATAAAAAGTATGAAAAAAATCCTGTGCTCGGAGAAAACGACCTGCCGGAAGGTTCCAGCAAATTTGATTTCCGTGATCCAAAGATGTGGCGGGGAACTGATGGCAGATTTTATTGTGTAGTGGGAAGCCGTCATGTAAAGAATCAGGGACAGATATTACTTTTCTCTAGTGATGATGGATTTGACTGGAAATATGACACTACTTTGGCAAGCAACAATAACCGTTATGGAAGAATGTGGGAATGTCCGGATTTCTTTAAGCTTGGCGATAAATGGCTGCTTATAACAAGTCCGCAGGATCTGGTTCCACAGGGCTTGGAATTTGACAATGGAAATGTAACTCTTTGTATAGCAGGCGAATATAATGCGCAGAATGAGAAGTTTACGGAGCAGAATGTACAAACTCTGGATTACGGGATAGATTTTTATGCACCACAGACGATACTTGCACCGGACGGACGAAGAATAATGATCGGATGGATGCAGAACTGGGATACCTGCCAGATGTGTCCGGAGGATGCAAAATGGTTCGGTCAGATGAGTCTGCCAAGAGAACTGTTCTGGAAAGATGGGCGGGTCTGCCAAAAACCTGTGCGTGAGGTTGATGCCATGCGTTCAGAATGTATCAGATTCAGCAATGTAACCGTTTCTGGAGACTTTAAGCTAGATGAAATATGTGGTAGAATGATCGACATGGAGATATCTCTGCGCCCTAATGATGTTAACAACCATTATCGTAAATTCAGGATTGATTTTGCTGAAAATGACCAGTACTATACATCGCTTATATTTGATCCAATTGAGGATACACTGGAAATTGACCGCAAACATTGTGGTTCAAGACGTGCAATTGATCATCAGAGAAAGTGCAGGGCAAACTATAAAAATAACGAGTTAAAGCTTCGCATAATACTTGACAGATATAGTGCTGAGATATTTGTCAACGATGGTGAGTCAGTTATCACCACTACCATGTATACGGATCAGAATGCGGATAGTGTTTCATTTTATGCAGACGGAAAAGCGCAGATGGATATCGTTAAATATAATCTGGATTAATGGAGCAGGTATTGTACGGACTTACAGAGGCAGATCTTCAGGAGATGCTAAGATTTGCAAATGCAGCAGCTTCTATCATCACGACAAGGAAAGGTGCACTCCGTGTGATGCCAACTCTTTCGGAGATAGAACAGGTGATATAATAAGTGGACATCAAAATATACACATTAACGCACAAAAAATTTAATGTTCCGCCGGATCCATTGTATGTTCCGTTACAGGTAGGGAGTGAAGAAAAAGAGGACCTTGGGTATCTTTGCGATAATACCGGGGAGAATATTTCCGCTTTGAATTGTTATTACAGTGAATTGACAGGCCTGTACTGGATCTGGAAGAACGATCATGAGACGGAATATGTGGGAACCTGTCATTACCGGAGATTTCTTTTGAATGAACAGGAAAAGATTTTTACAAAAAGAGAACTGGAAGAGAAACTGCGGTCATATGACTTGATCACAACAAAGCGTGTGCATCTCAATAATTCCTATTACTATGGGTTTTCCGCAAATCACAATATTCATGCGCTTGATGTTACTGGTGAGGTAATAAAAGAAAAATATCCAGCGTACTATGATACGTTTGTGCGTCTGGTAAATGGACCGGAAACTTACTTTGGCAATATGTTTGTTACATCAAAGAAACATTTTGATGATTATTGCAGCTGGCTGTTTATTATCTTTTTTGAGGTACAGAAACGGATTGACCTTGAGACAGATGCGGATGAATATCACAGAAGAGTGTTTGGATTCATTTCGGAATTTCTCCTTCTGGTGTGGATAACGGTTAATCAGCTTCACGTCTTTGAGTGCAAAGTGGGAATGATCGGGGAGAAAGCAGAGACGCGCGAAATGAAAGAGCAGATAGCCGTATATTTGGAAAAAAGAGATGTTGCTGGGGCGAAGAAATATTTTATGGATTGCCTGAGAAAGCGCCCGGATGTTTTGATGGAAGCTTCGGATATTACCGGGGAGCTGCGCCTTTGCATGCAGATCATTGGAACAGCGGATCGGGAATTGCAGCTGACAGGGCACTCCTTTTTGGAAAGAGTATGCAGCCTGCCGGTGCTGATCAAAGAATTTTCCGGCCTGAATCAAATCGTTGGACGCTGCCGTCTGGGGCAGGAGAGCGAAGAAGATACTGCATTTATTAAGGAATATGGAATCAGCCGCATTGCAGCAGAGGTGGCAGTATGTATTCTTCCGATGGACGAAAAAGAAAAGAATACGCTATTGCAGAAAATAATGGAGCATTATTTTACATAGATAATAAAAAGAAAGTGTTACTGTTCATGGGAAAATTGTGAATAGCAATACTTTCTTTTTATGTGGTAAAATTAAGCTAATAATGGTATAATTTACCTAACAAAAATACTTAATTACAGGAGGATGGAAATTTGGCCAGACATATCTTAGAAAATGAAGAAATATGCATTGAAGTGGATACACATGGTGCAGAGTTAAAGTCGCTTGTCCGTAAAGATACTGGAACAGAATATATGTGGAAAGCAGATCCACAGTTCTGGAGACGTACATCACCGGTACTTTTCCCATTTGTAGGAAGTATTAACAAAAAGGAATTTCGGACCAAAGGAAAAACATATACAATGAATCAGCATGGTTTTGCAAGAGATATGGATTTTAAACTGGATCATCAGACCGCAGATGAAATGTGGTTCGTTCTTTCGTCAAATGAGGAGACTTTGGAAAAGTATCCATATGCATTTGTACTGAAACTGGGATATCGTATCAGTGGTAGCAGTGTTGAGATTATCTGGCAGGTGGAGAATCCTTCCGACGAAGAGCTTCCCTTCTCAATTGGTGGACATCCTGCTTTTAACTGCCCGATTGATCCGGTAAAAAAACAGACCGATTATCAATTGCATTTTGATGTGGAAGGACCGCTCGTAAGTTCCCGTCTGGAAGACGGACTTACAGGGACAATTAAGGATACCTATCCATTGCAGAACGGATATCTTCCTTTGACAGAGCAGTTGTTTGATAACGATGCACTTATTATTGAAAAACAGAAGGTTAAAAAAGTACAAATCTGTGACAGGGAAGGAAATGCATATCTTACGGTCACCATGGATGCCCCATTGTTTGGTATCTGGTCACCGACAGGAAAACAGGCCCCGTTTGTGTGCATTGAGCCTTGGTATGGAAGATGTGACAGTAAAGACTTTACTGGTGATCTGAACGAGCGTGCATACGGCAACAGTATTGCGCCGGGAGAAATCTGGAAAAAAGGATTTACCGTTACCGTATAGTTCCCATTGGGCATTTTATCCAATTGAAATGCATTAGAAAAAGCATTAAAAATATATTTTCGTTCATGTTGCACAAAGAACTTAAAAAAGATTAAATTTAATTAAAATAAGTTAAAAAACACTGTACAATTGATTTCATTTAATGCTATACTAGGGATATGAATTGTTTAAGGTTTTCATAAAGAAAATGTTAAGAAAAGGAGAAAAATCATGAATTACAAGGAAGAATATCAGAAATGGTGTACCGATAGTTACTTTGACGAGGCTACAAAAGCTGAGCTTAAGGCAATCGAAGGGGACGAGAATGAAATCCAGGACCGCTTTTATCGTCAGCTTGAGTTCGGTACAGGTGGACTTCGTGGTGTGATCGGAGCCGGAACCAACCGTATGAATATTTATACAGTACGCCAGGCAACACAGGGACTTGCAAATTATATTACTTCTCAGAACGGGCAGGAGAAAGGTGTGGCAATCGCTTATGATTCCCGTATCATGTCTCCAGAATTTGCAGATGAAGCAGCACTTTGTCTGAATGCGAATGGAATTAAGGCATATGTATTTGAGAGTCTTCGCCCGACACCAGAGCTTTCTTTTGCAGTACGTGAACTCGCCTGCATCGCAGGTATTGTTATCACAGCAAGCCACAATCCGAGAGAGTATAACGGATATAAAGTATATTGGGAGGATGGTGCACAGATTACACCACCTCATGATAAGAACATCTTGGCAGAAGTCGCAAAGGTTACATCTTTTGATCAGGTTAAGACCATGGATAAAGAGGCTGCCAAAACAGCAGGACTTTATCAGGTGATCGGTTCTGAAATTGATGATAAATACATGGAACAACTGAAGAAACAGTCCATTCATCCGGAAATCATCAAAGCAGTTGCAAAAGAAATCAAGATTGTTTATACACCACTTCACGGAACAGGAAATCTTCCGGTTCGTCGTGTGTTAAAGGAACTTGGATTTGAGAATGTATATGTTGTACCGGAACAGGAACTTCCAGATGGAAACTTCCCGACCGTTTCTTATCCTAACCCGGAGTCTCCAAAGGCATTTGAACTTGCACTTGCTCTTGCAAAGAAAGTAGACGCCGATATTGTTCTGGCAACGGACCCGGATGCTGACCGTCTTGGTGTATATGCAAAGGATACAAAGACAGGTAAGTATGTAAGTTTTACCGGAAATATGTCTGGAATGCTTATTGCCGAGTATATTCTTCGTGAGCGTAAAGCAAACGGAACTCTTCCGGCAAATGGCGCACTTGTTGAGACAATTGTTACAACAGATATGGCAAAAGTCATTGCAAAGGCATATGGCGTGAAGCTGATCGAGGTTCTTACCGGATTTAAGTTCATCGGTGAGCAGATCAAGTTCTTCGAACAGCAGCATACATATGAGTATGTATTTGGTCTGGAAGAAAGTTACGGATGTCTTGCAGGAACCTATGCAAGAGATAAGGACGCATGTGTTGCAGTTATGATGCTTTGTGAAGTTGCTTCCTGGTGCAAATCAAAAGGAATTACGTTGTGGGATGCAATGGTTGATCTCTATGAGAAATATGGTTTCTACAAAGAAGGTCTTGAGACCATGACCCTTAAGGGAATGGATGGAGCAGCTCAGATTCAGGCGATGATGACAAAGATGAGAGAGAATGCACCAAAGAAGATTGGTGATCATGAAGTTCTTGCACTGCGCGATTACAAGAATGATGTACGCACAGATCTTGCTACTGGAAAGACAGAGCCGACAGGCCTTCCAAACAGTAACGTATTATATTATGAATTAAGTGACGGTGCATGGTGCTGTGTACGTCCATCCGGAACAGAGCCAAAGATTAAATTCTACTTTGGTGTAGTTGGTACTTCTTTGGAAGATTCTGCAGAAAAATTAGAAGCATTGAAGAACGCAATGCTTGCATATGCAGAAAATTAAAATAGAAAAATAAAACGATAGGAGATACACTGCATGCAGGATAAAAATGTACGACCGGACTTTGCAGATCTTCCGCAAGATTCACAGTTATGTCAGCCGGAGGACAAACGGACAACGCGGGAAAAATTAAAATCAATGAATCGAAAAGAGAAAGTCGCATTTATTGCAGAATATTATGGTATTAATATTGTAGTTGCGACAGTCCTGATTTGCGTTGTAATCGGACTGGTTGTACATTTTGTATGCAAAAAGGAAAATGTATTATCTATCTATGCAGTAAATACAACACAGGGTGATTGTCCGGGAGATGAGCCGGAATTCTATGCGGATTTTCTGAAGCGTAATGGAATAGATCCGGACAAGGTAGATATTAGTATTAGTGCAAATCTTAGTGTGTCAGCGGATGCGCAGGATTCTGCAAGTCAGACAAATATTCAGATGATACAGGCCAGACTTATGGCAAATTCGGTTGATGTATTTTTTGCTCCGGAAGATTTTTTTACGAGCATTGGAGAGTTCGAATATCTTGCGGATTTAAAAGATTATCTTCCGGCAGATGTTCTCGAAGAATATAAGGACGATCTGGTATATATTAAGGGGTTGGATAGTGGAAAAACTTATCCAGTAGGAATTCGGCTGAAAAATAATAAGTGGGTTAAAAAAACAGGATGGTACAAAGACGAGGTTGTAGTCGGAATTGCTGATAATGCAAAAGACGGTGATCTGGCTACTGCACTTGTTCTTGAAATACTGGGAGAAAATAAATAGTGAAGTTAAGGAGATAACAGTTTACAATGGCGATAACATACAATGAGCAATTTAAAATATTTAAACTGGATACTGCAAATACAAGCTACATGATCGGAATTGTTGACGAGGAGCAGTTTGTTGGACATATTTATTATGGTGCCAAAATTCGTATGCAGGATGCTGCTTATCTGATGCGCACAGCAGAAAATCCATTGGTGCCATCGATTAACAACAGAGAACGGTGTTCATTCCTGGATACATTTCCGATGGAGTATCCGGGACATGGTGCAGGTGATTACCGCGAGGGCTGTATTCGTGTAAAAACAAAATCCGGACATTCGGTGGTAGGTTTACAGTATGAAAGCTATAAGATTCTTGATGAAAAACCAGCGTTAGAGGGACTTCCGTCCTCATTTGCAGGCAATGAAGCTTGCCAGACACTGGTACTTACCTGCAAGGATTCAATCTTAGATCTTGAAGTTGAACTGTTATACTCCGTCTTTGAAAAAGAAGATATTATTACGCGAAGTGTTCGTGTGATTAATCATAGCGCAGATCCGATATATCTGACGAAAGTATATTCAGCATGTGTCGATATGGATGATCGTGATTATGAATGGTTGACATTGCATGGCTCATGGGCGAGAGAACGTCAGATTGAACGCAAAAAGCTTGGTTATGGAAAGCAGAGCGTAGGTTCTGTCCGTGGAGAGTCTTCACATCAGGAACATCCGTTTATTGCATGGATGGATCCGGATACGACACAGACACAGGGCGATGTATATGCAATGCACTTTGTTTATTCTGGAAATTTTCAGGCGCAGATTGAAAAAAGCCAGTTTGAATCAATCCGTGTAACGATGGGAATCAATGCAGAAGATTTTTGCTGGAAACTTAAGCAGGGAGAATGTTTTACTGCTCCGGAAGTTGTTCTGACTTTCTCGTCGGAAGGTATGGGCAATATGACACGTAATCTGCATGATTTTTATCGTGATCATATGATTCGCAGTAAGTACACACATATGAAACGTCCAATTTTGATTAACAACTGGGAAGCAACTTATTTTGACTTTAATACAGAAAAACTTCTCTCTATTGCAAAGAGAGCTTCGGAACTTGGCATAGAGATGCTTGTTATGGATGATGGATGGTTTGGCCATCGTAATGATGATTCTACAAGCCTTGGAGACTGGTTTGTCAATGAAGAAAAGATTACAGGCGGATTAAAATATCTTGTAGATGAGGTAAATAAGCTTGGCCTTAAGTTTGGTATCTGGATGGAGCCGGAAATGATTTCTCCGGATTCAAAATTATATGAGCAGCATCCGGACTGGGCGATTGCAGTACCGGGACGTACAGCTACCTTATCGCGCAATCAGTATGTGTTAGACTTAAGTCGCAAGGAAGTGCGGGACTATGTATATGATATGATTTCCAATATTTTACATAGTGCAAATATTGAGTATGTAAAATGGGATATGAACCGTCAGTTATCGGATATGGGAAGTTATGAACTCCCAGCAGACCGTCAGGGAGAGCTGTATCACAGATATGTTCTTGGCGTTTATGAGTTGCAGGAACGTCTGATTACGGAGTTCCCGGATTTATTACTTGAAAATTGTTCCGGTGGTGGTGCACGTTTTGATCCTGGTATGTTATACTATAGTCCACAGATCTGGTGCTCGGATGATACAGATGCAGTGGAACGTTTGAAAATTCAGGAAGGTACCGCTCTGATGTACCCGCTTTCTGCAATGGGAGCGCATATTTCGGTATGTCCGAATCATACAGTTGGAAGAAATACCCCGTTTGAGACAAGAGGAAATGTCGCATTAGCAGGTACATTTGGATATGAGCTGGATATTACAAAGATTCCAGAGAAAGACCAGGAAATGATTCCACAGCAGGTACAGATGTATCATAAATACAACGATCTTGTGCGCGAAGGCGATTATTATCGGATAGCTTCCTATCGTGAAAATCGCGAATTCGACTGCTATCTTGTGACAGCAAAAGATAAAAGGGAAGCATTAGTTACATTTGTGCAGGTTATCGGAAGACCAAATTATCATAGCCGATGCATTCGCCTGCAGGGACTTGATCCAAAGATGGATTACCGTATCGAAGGAACAGACCATGTGTATGGAGGAGATCTTTTGATGAACGCTGGCCTTCAGGTGGAAAATCTGTGGGGAGATGCACAGAGCAAGCTATATCACCTGATTGCAGAATGATAAAATAAATGAATTGAGGAGATAAATATGGCAAAAGCAGTTAAGCTGGCCGATATTGCTGCTGTGGTAGGTGTAAGTACGGTTACCGTATCCAAAGCGCTTTCCGACCAGAAAGGTGTTAGTGAAGAGTTAAGAGAAAAAATAAAACAACTGGCAGAAGAGATGGGATATCAGCCACCTTCCGCTTCAAAAAAGCTGGCGTCTGCAAAGCAATATAATATTGGTGTTCTTGTTCAGGAAATTTATCTGGATAAGTATGCATCGTTTTACTGGTTGTTATATCAGGAATTGACGAAAAAAGCCGTTGGGAGAGGGTGCTTTACCATTCTTGAACTGGTGAGCAGAGAAGATGCGCTTGCGGGGAACACACCGGTCATTGTGCAGGAAAAGAGAGTGGACGGAATAGTTGTCATTGGTACAATGGATAAAGACTATCTGCTTAATCTTGAGCAAAACGCAGAAGTACCGGTTGTTTACATGGATTACTATGATAATTCCAGAGAAGTAGATACCGTAATTTCCAATAGTTTTTACGGAAGCTACATGCTGACAAATTATCTTTTTGAAATGGGACATCGCGACATTGCATATGTTGGAACTCTTTGTGCGACAAACAGTATTACAGACCGTTATCTCGGATATCTGAAATCTATTATGGAACATGGAATTGAGTTAAAACAGGAATGGATTATTCCAGATCGTGATATTCAGACCGGAACAATCGATATAGATCGTGATATTCAGCTTCCGGAACATATGCCAACGGCATTTGTGTGCAACTGTGATCTGACAGCAGGATACCTGATTAAGAAGTTACAGAAAGCAGGATATCGTATACCGGAAGACATTTCTGTCGTTGGGTTTGATAATTACCTGTATCCGGGAACCTGTGATATCAATATCACAACATATGAAGTGGATATCTCGGAGATGGCTCGCAGAACCATCCACAAGATATTGAAAAAAATTGCAAACGAGAAATATACATCAGGTGTATTTATTGTTGATGGACATCTGGTGCACAAGGATAGTGTAGCTCGGAGATAGATACGGGAGCCTCCTGCTTGAAAACAAGCGGGGTGGCTCCTGTTTCTTTTTTGAAGAGATTGATAAAGTGATTGGTATTATCAATTCCGACCGAAGAGCCTACTTCGTGTATTGCCATATTGGTTGAAAGAAGAAGAACTTTTGCTTCCTGAATCCTTCGGTGATTCAGATATTGAATTGGTGATTTTCCGAAGTATTGTGAAAATTCCCGGCAAAGGCGATAACGGCTTTTGTCGAAACGGTGTTCTAAATCTTCCAAAGTGTATGGTTCTTGAAATTCGTTATCAAAAAGTTCTTTCATTTCCAGCATATATGATGGAATCTGATCACGTAAACGCGTGGAATCCGTAGCATATACGCACAATTCTGTAAATATATCATTACTCCATTTAGAAAACATAATCGTGTCAATTTCTGAGTTGTAAGGAACATGGTGCAACAGATGGCCGATACAGTCAGGAAGGCAGGAGGCTCCGGAATTGGCTTTGGAGTAAATAATATCATTAGGAAGAAGCTGGTGGTATGTATTTAATGGTGCACCACATAATGCAGCCTGAAAAAATCGACAGCGTCCGGATTTGATATGATATTCCAGCTGATCTGTTGGGGAAAGAAAGAGCAGATGTCCGGGCTGCCCCGTATAAGTTTCACCGTCAACCAGTATTTCAACGATTCCTTCATAAATATAGAAAAAATGATAACATGGAATCGTTTGCAGGAGAAAAGCACAGGTAGAAGTAAAACTGAAGGAACCTGCAGCAATCAAGTGGATAAAGGGATCTTGGGCCATTTCCTTATTATAAGAATAGTGGCGCAACTCTTTTTGGTTATTATATAAAGTTTCTTCGTTTATATGACCAGATATACTGGTAATTTCAAAAAAATCGGCCAATCGCATAGAAAACCTCCAAAAATGCAAAGTTTTTATATTTATATAATGAAATGAGGGTCAAAAGGTATTTTGCCCCTCATTTATGATTAATCAGATTACTACATGCTACGCATTCCCGTAATCTGACTCCACCTCGAAATCCGCTAATTTTCTGCGTTTCAGCAGTAAATTGCTACTTTCTCGGTGTAGTGCGGGTCACTAAGGTATACATCGAATTGCATGCAAGCATGCATCGATGATACCTTTTGACCCTTTAATCATATAATATAGGAAAAAGGTTCTAGAAACAAGCTGATTTTTAAGTGGTTAAAATAATTTAAGTTAAAAAGTATGTTAAAAGAACGAAGAAAAGGCAATTGTCAAGGAAAAATACATGTATAAAATAACCAAAATATGGGGTAGTAAATTGTATAAAGTGAGGAAAGTGACTCTTTTTGCAAGAATAGTAGATTAAAAGCAAGAAAAGTTGATGATTAAATAAATAAAAAAAGTATACTTAAATTAGCTTAAGAAAAGCGATACATATTTAAGGAGGAAAAAATATGAAACTGAAAAGATTAGCAGCTCTTATGATGACAGGGCTCATGGCTGTATCAGTTGTAGCCTGTGGGGGTAACAACGGCAAGGACGACACTCAGAAAAAGGGTGATGCAACAGACGGCAAGGACGGAATCATTAGTTATGCAGACCTTGATCTTGACAAAGATTGCAAGGATCTGAGTGCAGAAATCAGCTTCTTTAATAACAGAACTGACCTTGACTCTGATGATTACAAGGGAACAAACTGGAAGCAGTATATTGAAGCTTTCAATAAGGAATTCCCAAATATCAAAGTAAACGTATTAACAAGTACAAACTATGCGGATGATGCTCTTACACATTTACAGTCTGGTGACTATGAGACAGTAATGGCTATCCCGGCAGTTGACAAGTCTGACTTATCTACATACTTCATGTCATATGGTGACCTTGATACAATGAAGGGCCAGGTTAACTACGCAGACACATGGATGTATGATAACGAAGTATACGGTGTTCCTTCAACAGCTACAACACAGGGTATCGTATACAACAAGAAAGTATTTGAGGATGCTGGTGTTACAGAACTTCCAAAGACTCCAAGCGAGTTCATCGATGCATTAAAGAAGATCAAAGAGTCAAACAAAGACGTTATCCCGCTTTATACAAACTATGCAGCAGGATGGACAATGGGTGCTTGGGATGACTATATTGCAAACAATGCAACTGGTGATACAACATACAAGAACCAGAAGTTACTTCATACAGAGAACCCATTCAAGGATTACGGCGATGAGACACATCCATACGCAGTATACAAGATCCTTTACGATGCAGTATCAGAGGGATTAACAGAAGATGACTACTCTACAACCGATTGGGAGAGCAGTAAAGCAAAACTTAACAATGGTGAGATCGGATGTATGGTACTTGGATCTTGGGCTTACCCACAGATGGAAGCAGGCGGAGATCACGCTGAAGATGTTGGATATATGCCATTCCCAATTTCTGTAAATGGTGTTCAGTATGCATCTGCAGGACCTGATTACAGCTGGGCTATCAACACAAATGCAACAGATGATGAGAAGCAGGCTGCTTTAGTATTCGTTAAGTGGATGATGGAGAAATCTAACTACTCTTACAACGAAGATGGACTTCCAGTTGTTGCTGGCAGCACAGATACAAAGCTTGATTTCGACGGTGTAGAATTCATCTCTGATGAACCAGCTGTTGAGGGCGAAGAAGATTTACTTTCAGAGTTAAATGCTGAGTCTGAGCTTAACATCAGCAATGGTGGAAACGATAAGATTCAGGCAATTATCGAGCATGCTGCAAAGGGTGATGAGAGCTTTGATGATATCATGGCTGAGTGGAACCAGAAATGGTCTGATGCACAGGCTGCATGTGGTGCAGAAGTTACAGAATAATAGAGTCTGAAGGCTTGAGAATTTAACATGCCAACTTATTGAGCCAGGATTTCTGTCCTGGCTCAATACATTAGAAAAAGTGGAGGAAGGCATTATGGCAACTGCTGTTAATACCGTTAAAGAGAAGAAACCATTTAGCTTAGGCAAATGGATAAAGAGCAGAAAAGGACAACAGGTTCTGATTTGTGGTGCGTTTATCATTATTCCATTATTACTGCTCTTTGTATTTACATATTTACCATTTGGAAAGATGGTACAGTTTAGTTTTTACAAAATGAAATATACAACACCAGTAGACAAAAGACAGTTTGTTGGCTGGAAAAATTATATCGATGTATTTCGAAGAGATGATTGCTTTGGAGCTTTGAAACTGAGTTTGTACTACATTGTAGGTGCGTTAGTACAGTTAGTAATTGCATTGTTCCTTGCAACAATTTTGAGTTTTAAAGTAAAGGGAGGAAACTTATTTAAAGGACTTATGTTTTTCCCGTATCTGATTAGTGGTATCGCAATCGGTTTTATTTTTAAATTTTTCTATACCAGAGGATTTGTTTTTGACACAATTCTTCAGTGGTGTGGATTTAATCTTGATAATCTTCCATACTGGCTCAAAGATCAGAGCGTAAATAACTGGTCTTTGGTGGCAACCTCTGTATGGCGTTACATGGGACAGATGATGGTACTTTTTATTGGTGCGATCATGTCCGTAGACGCAGAGCTTTATGAGGCTGCAAACCTGGATGGTGCAAATAAATTACAGCAGTTTAAACATATTATTCTGCCAAGTATTAAAACAATTGTAACTTTAAATATTATTCTTGCGATCACAGGTTCACTGAGTGCTTTCGAGCAACCATTCGTTATTACTACTGGTGCAAACGGAACAGGAACTTACTTCGTAATCATGAACCGTATCGCTCATACATCACAGAAGGTAGGTCTTGCATCTGCAATGGCAGTGGTTCTGTTGGTTATTATTTTGATTTGCGCAGGATTACAGCAGTTGTTCTTTAAATATGTTTTCCGTGATGCAAATTCAGAAGATGAATCATACAAGGCGAAGAAAGCTCGTATGAAGAGAGAAAAAGCAATGAGAAAAGCACAAGCGAAGGGAGGAAACTAGGATGGCAACAGTTAGTACAAAATCCGGAAAAACAGTTTCCGTAGGACCGATTATCTGGGGAGTATTAAAATATGTGATTTTGATTTTCTTCTCCCTGTGTGCAGTAGTGCCGATTATTTCATGTGTTGTTACCGCATTTAAGACAACGGAAGAGTATAATTCTACAAGTGTTATGACACTTCCGAAAAGCTGGTTAAATTTTGATAACTTTATAAAAGCATTTCAGGTTGCAGATATGGGGCATGCATTCATTAACTCTGTAATTGTTATGGTGTGTGTATTGATTGTTTCCGTTATTATCGGAACACAGCTTGCATATGTTCTTGATCGTTTTAAGTTCCCTGGAAATGGATTGATCCGTAGCTTATTCTTGGTAGCATCTTTACTTCCGGCAGTTGCAATGCAGGTAACTGTATACAACATTATGGGGGACTTGGGATTGATCAACCATTTATACGGTTACATTATCATGAGCTGTGGTACTGATGTTATTTCAATCTACATTTTCATTCAGTTCATGGAAAATATATCCGTTTCTCTGGATGAGTCAGCAATTGTGGATGGTGCTTCTTATTGGACAATTTACTGGAGAATTATTCTTCCATTGCTTCGTCCGGCAATTGTTACTGCATGTATCTTAAAAGGTGTAGGTATCTACAATGAGTACTACGCAGCAAACCTTTATCTGCAGAGAAAAGAAATTCGTACAATGGCTATTTCACTTTATACATTCGTAGGACCAATGGGAAGCCAGTACAACTTGATCTGTGCAGGTGTTATTCTTTCCCTGTTACCGGCATTGATCGTATTTATTCTTTGCCAGAATCAGATTTATAGTGGAATTACACAGGGTGCTGTTAAGGGTTAATAAGAGAATAGAGGAATGCAGATATGAATATGAAGGAAGAAATTAGAAATCATCTGGTGTCCGCAATTATTCCGTTTTGGAAGAACTTAAGAGATGATGAGTTCGGCGGATACTATGGATATATGGATTATGATTTGAAATTAAACAAGAAAGCAGAGAAAGGATGTATATTAAATAGCAGAATTACATGGTTTTTCTCTAATGCTTATACGCTTTTGAAAGATGAGAGTCTTTTGGAAGAAGCAGATCATGGATATGCTTTCCTGAAAGATCACTGCATTGATAAAGAAAATGGTGGTATTTACTGGTCCATGAATTATGATGGAACACCACTTGATACGACCAAACACACATACAATCAGGCGTTTTGTATTTATGCACTTTCTTCTTACTATGAGGCATCTGGTAAGAAGGAGGCGCTTGATCTGGCAAAAGAACTGTTTGCCATGATCGAAGAAAAATGTACAGACGATCAAGGATATCTGGAAGCATTTACCAGAGATTTTAAACCGGAATCCAACGAGAAGTTATCGGAAAACGGAGTTCTGGCAGAAAAGACAATGAACACATTGTTACATGTTCTTGAGGCTTATACTGAGTTGTACCGTGTTTCAAAGGATGAAACGGTAAAAGAAAGACTTAAGTGGATTATGGATGTATTCGCAGACAAGGTTTACAATCCACAGTTAAAGCGTCAGGAAGTATTCTTTGATAAAAACTATAATAGTATTATTGATTTACATTCTTATGGACATGATATTGAGACCGCATGGCTTATGGACAGAACCCTTGAAATTGTGAACGAAGAATCTTATACAAAGAAGATCTCACCAATAACCAGAGCTTTGACAGAGAATATTTACAACGTTGCGTTTGACGGACATTCACTGTCAAATGAGTGTGATAAGGGTGTTGTGGATACCAACCGTGTATGGTGGGTACAGGCTGAGACGGTTATCGGTTTCCTGAATGGATATGAAAAGGATCCAACAAAGATACAGTATAAGGAAGCAGCTGAGGCAACCTGGCAGTTTATTAAGGATTATGTCATTGATAAACGTCCGGGATCTGAATGGTTCTGGCTGGTAAGACAGGATGGAACTCCGGTAGAAGGAGAACCAATTGTTGAACCGTGGAAATGCCCATATCATAATGGAAGAATGTGTATGGAAGTGATGAGGAGACTTTAAATGATGCATGAGAGATATTATGTAGAATTAGCAAAGCAGGAAAAACTGCTTTCACGTAAAAATGAAAAAAGCGATTTCTATAACGGTGTATTTGACCGTTATGTGAATCCAGTTCTTACAAGAGATATGATTCCACTTACCTGGAGATATGATTTAAATCCAGAGACAAACCCTTTCTTTATGGAACGTCTTGGAATCAACGCAGTAATGAATTCTGGTGCTATTTATTTAAATGGCAAGTATTATCTGGTAGCCAGAATCGAAGGCAATGATCGTAAATCTTTCTTCGGTGTTGCAGAGAGTGATAATGGAATTGATGGATTCCGTTTCTGGGATTACCCGATTTTACTGGATGATGTATGTCCAGAAGAGACAAACGTATATGATATGCGTCTGACACAGCACGAAGATGGATATATTTATGGTGTGTTCTGTTCAGAAAGCAAAGATACAAGTGTAAATGATCTGTCAGCTGCTGTAGCTGCTGCCGGAATCGTTCGTACCAAGGATTTGAAGCATTGGGAGAGACTTGATAATCTTACAACACTTCGTTCCCCACAGCAGAGAAACGTAGTTCTTCATCCGGAATTTGTTGATGGAAAGTATGCGTTCTATACACGTCCAATGGATGACTTCATTGAGACAGGAAGCGGCGGGGGAATCGGCTTCGGATTGTGTGAAGATATTACACATGCAGTGATCGATGAGGAGAAGATGACCAGTCTTCGTAAGTACCACACAATTACAGAAGCAAAGAATGGTGCTGGTGCTACCCCAATCAAGACTGACAAGGGCTGGATTCATATTGCACATGGTGTAAGAAATACAGCAGCAGGTCTTCGTTATGTAATTTATGCATTTGCAACAGACTTAAATGATCCTTCCAAGGTAATCGCAGAGCCATCCGGACTGCTGATCGGACCAAGGGGTGAAGAGCGCGTTGGTGATGTATCTAACGTAGTATTTACAAATGGTGCAATTGTAAATGATAACAATGAAGTATTTATTTACTATGCTTCAAGTGATACAAGAATGCACGTTGCAACAACTACCATCGATCGCCTGATCGATTATGTATTCAATACACCACAGGATCCGGGAAGAAGTGTGGAATGTGTTGCACAGAGATGTGAATTAATTAAGAAAAACTTAGAGTTCCTTGCAAAAGAGAGCAAATAATAGGAGGATAATTATGAGTAATGTAAAAATGCTGACTCCACCAGTACCAAATGTACCTTGGCAGGAGAAGCCGGAAGGCATCAAAGATGCTCCAATCTGGAGATATACAGAGAACCCAATCATCGGAAGAAATCCGGTAAAGGGTGTTGCACGTATTTTTAACAGTGCAGTTATGCCATATGGTGATGAGTTTATCGGAGTGTTCCGTGGCGAGCAGGTAAACGGTATCCCATATATTTATCTTGGAAGAAGTAAAGATGCAATTCACTGGAATTTCGAAGAGAACAAGATTCCTTTCGTAGATGAGAATGGTGAGCCATTCATGCCGGTATATGCATATGATCCTAGATTAGTAAAAGTAGAAGACACATATTACATTATCTGGTGTCAGGATTTCTACGGAGCAGCAATCGGTATGGCAAAGACACAGGATTTCAAGACATTCACAAGAATTGAGAATCCATTCCTCCCATTTAACCGTAATGCAGTACTGTTCCCAAGAAAGATCAATGGAAACTTTATGATGCTTTCCCGTCCATCCGATAGTGGACATACACCATTCGGTGATATCTTCGTAAGTGAGAGCCCGGATCTGGTATACTGGGGCAAGCACAGACACGTAATGGGCAAAGGCTCAGAGTGGTGGGAGTCTCTTAAGATTGGTGGCGGAGCTGCCCCAATTGAGACATCAGAAGGTTGGTTACTGTTCTACCACGGTGTTAGTGGAACATGTAACGGATATGTTTACTCTATTGGTGGAGCAATTCTCGATATTGATAATCCATCAATTGTTAAATATCGTTGTGAGAATTTCCTTCTCACTCCGGAAGAGTGGTATGAGGAGCGTGGATTCGTACCGAACGTATGCTTCCCATGTGCAACCATTCACGATAGTGAGTCTGGCAAGATTGCAATTTACTACGGAGCTGCAGACAGCTATGTAGGTCTTGCATTCACAAAGTTAGACGAGATCGTAGATTATATTAAGTCAAACAGTGTCGTCACAGAAACAGATACTGAGATCGGCAGAAGATAGTTAGTTTCTTTTTCTTTAACTTCCTGCGGGCAGCATGGCTGCCTGTCGGGAACCTTCCCTTTGAATTATTGAGAACATTGGCAATCTCCCTTGCCAATGTTTTCTTAAGTTTAAGGAATTTGTGTATACATTAGCCGACGGACAGTGTGTACAGGAGAAAGGAAAAGAATGCGGAAAGAGGAAAGATATGGAGTATAAAATCAATCGGGAAAATGGAATTACCAATCGTGGAAATTTGACACGGTTGAAAAAGTTGATGAAACGTGCACAAAAAGGAGAGACAATCACACTGGGATTTTTGGGTGGATCGATCACACAGGGAAGTCTGGCAAGTCAGCCAAATCTGTGTTACGCTTATCGTGTATATTCATGGTGGTGCAAGACGTTTCCACAATCAAAATTTGTATATATCAATGCGGGAATCGGAGGAACCAATTCGCAGTTTGGTGTGGCTCGTGTCGAGGATGATCTGCTTAGTTCCCATCCGGATTTTGTGATTACAGAGTTTTCGGTGAATGATCTTAGTACAGAACATTTTTGTGAAACCTATGAAGGTGTGGTTCGGCGTGTCTATCTGGCAGATGGGGAACCAGCGGTGTTACTTGTACATAATGTGTATTATGACAGTGGTTCGAATGCGCAGGTGCAGCATGCAAAAATAGGACGTCATTATCAGCTTCCTTGTGTCAGCATGCAGAGCACGATTTATCCGGAAATTTTATCTGGGCAGATTGAAAATCGCATGATAACCGAAGATGATCTGCATCCAAACGATCTGGGACATGAATTGGTTGCTTCAGTAATTACGTATTTTTTGGAAAAAGTACTTGCAGAAGTTGATCAGTCAGAACAGCCGGAGCAGAATTTCCCAAGACCGCTGACACTGAATACCTATGAAAAATCTGTGCGCTACCAGAATTACAATTGCAAGCCACGTATGGATGGATTTATTTCGGATCAGGAGCCACAGGGAAATATTACAGATATTTTTAAACGTGGCTGGTATGCAAGTGATAAAGGTGATAAATTAAAATTCACAATTGAAGCCACAGGAATTTCTGTTCAGTACCGGAAGGCTGTCAACTGTGGCGCACCGGTGGCGAGTATTGTGATTGATGGAGATGAGTCAAAGGCACGTCTGCTGGATGGTAATTTCCCAGGTGGATGGGGAAATATGCTGGAATTGGAGACAATTACAGAGCATGGGCCATTGAGAGAACATATCGTAGAAATTGAAATTGTAGAAGAAGCAGAGGAAAAGAAAAATGCATTTTATCTTGTCTCGCTTCTTGCAACAAAGTAAATGTAGAAAATGATTGGAGCGTAAAATGAGCAAAGAAATTTTATTTTTAAATCCTGTATTCACCCACAATATCTGGGGTGGAACAAAACTCCGCGAAGAATATGGTTATGATATTCAGGGTGATGATATTGGAGAGTGTTGGGGAATTGCAGCACATGACAATGGTGACTGTACGATTAAAAACGGAACTTATGCGGGCAAGACACTTGCAACACTCTGGAAAGAGCATCGTGAAGTGTTCGGAGGAATTGATGGTCAGCGTTTTCCACTTCTTGTCAAGATCATTGATGCAAAAGATGATTTAAGTATTCAGGTACATCCGGATGATGCATATGCTGCAGAACATGAGAATGGCTCTTTTGGTAAGATGGAATGCTGGTATATTCTGGACTGCCCGGAGAATGCAACACTTGTCATTGGGCATAATGCAAAGACAAAAGAAGAGTTAGAAGATATGGTAAATAACAAACGCTGGTCAGATCTGATTCGTGAGATCCCTGTAAAGAAGGGGGATTTTATTCAGATTGATCCGGGTACCGTTCATGCAATCAAAGGTGGTCTGACCATTTTGGAGACACAGCAGAACAGTGATATTACTTATCGTGTATATGATTATGATCGCCTCAGCAACGGACAGCCACGTCAGCTGCATGTAAAGCAGAGTCTTGATGTGATTACTGTTCCTGCAAAACCAGTGGAAGACAGTGTGATTCATGTTGGCGAAGGCAAAAAGAATGAGATGCAGCAACTGATCGAGTGCCAGTACTATAAAGTATTCAAACTCGATGTAGATGGAACTGCAACTGTTTGTGAGAATGCGCCGTTTTTAATTATGAGTGTGGTAGAAGGAAACGGAACCATCGACGGACAGGAGATCAAGAAAGGTTCTCATTTTATTATTCCGGCCGGATATGGCGAAGTAAAATTCGAAGGTAATATGGAAATTATCGCATCAACGGTTGCATAAGAAATTATAATTATGAAAGAGGTAAACATAATGAATGTATTTTTAGATGCACCGGAACTGTCTTATACAGGCCGTGTGGATATGCGGAACCCGAAGAAACCGGAATTTGTATTTCCGGCTACATCCCTACAGTTCCGTTTTCATGGAAAAGCTGCAGTTTTAACGGTAAGTAATCGTCGTGCGTACTGGCAGAACAGTGTGGGTGCAATCATTGATGGTCAGCAAAAATGTTTTCCGTTAAACGATACAGGAGAAACAGTGTTGCGATTGCTGGATGAAGCGGAAGATGCGGATCATGAAATTATGATTTTTAAGCGTATGGACAGCTGCCATGAGATGGTTCTTGAAGCATTGGAATTGTCTCGTGGAAGTGTCTTGCTTCCTCCACCGGAAAAACCGAATCGTCGCATCGAAGTATATGGGGATTCGGTTTCGGCAGGAGAGGTTTCCGAAGCTGTGGATTATGTGGGAAAAGAAGATCCGGAACATAACGGTGAGTATTCCAATAGCTGGTATTCTTACAGTTGGATGACTGCAAGAAAGCTTGGAGCACAGATCCATGACATTGCACAGGGAGGAATCGCTCTGCTTGATAACACAGGCTGGTTTAATGCGCCGGACTATATCGGCATGGAGACTGCTTGGGATAAAGTCCATTATAATCCGCAGTTTGGCCCTGCAACTAACTGGGACTTTTCCCTGTATCGTCCGCAGCTTGTGATTGTTGCAATCGGTCAGAATGACAATCATCCGGAAGACTATATGAAAGAAGAACCAAATGGCGCAAAAGCGCAGAACTGGAAAAAGCATTATGAAGCTTTTTTACGTAAGCTTCGCAGTACATATCCGCAGGCACATATTGTCTGTATTACGACTTTGTTGTGGCATGATGCCAACTGGGATGCTGCAATCGAGGAAGTATGCAGCAGCCTCCAGGATGAAAAGATTACCCATCATCTCTTTACGCGAAATGGTAAAGGTACACCGGGACATCAGAGAATCCCGGAGGCTGAAGAGATGTCGGATGAACTTTGTGCATATATCGAAAGCCTCAATATTCAGTGGTAATCATTTACACAGACGCATAGTATATAGAGATATTGAAAGCGTGTGTAGTGATGTATGAAATATAAAAATCTGGTAAAGCGCATTGGATGTAAAATATTATTTTTGCTTTTGGCATTTATGCTGGGATGGCTTTTTGGAATGATCATGAATTCTTTTTATGGAAAAGATCATATGATAGTAACATTATCGACAGTGGCGGAGGAAAGTAAGCAGATTGCAATTACATTCGATGATGGACCGAATCCTGATTATACAATGAAATTATTGAAAGGACTAAAGAAACGTGGTGTAAAAGCCACGTTTTTTGTATTGGGTGAAGAAGTAGAGCGTTATCCGGACATACTAAAAGCAACATATGACGATGGTCATATGATAGGCGTACATTCTTACCAGCATGTAAATTTTGGGCAGATCGGAGATGCGGCGGCACTGGAACAGGTGGAAAAAACACAGCAGGCAATTTATGATGTGACGGGCGAATATACCGGTTATATCCGGCCACCCTATGGATGCTGGAAAAAAGAACTGGATCAGGAATTGCCAATGATCGAGGTATTGTGGGACATTGACCCGTTAGACTGGGCAACAAAAGATGCAGATACAGTTGTGCAGAGGGTATTGCAAAAAATCCCGAATGGGAGTATTATTTTGCTCCATGATGCATCCGAATCCTCGGTTTCAGCAGCTTTTACAATCATTGATACACTGCAGAAACAGGGCTATGAATTTGTTACTGTGGAAGAATTGATGCTAGAATAAAACAGTATTTGTTATTAAAGAAATTACGTGTTAGAATAGGATAGTGTAAAGCTTAATACGAAAGAGGATTAAAAATGGAAAAAAAGGTGATTCAGCAGGAGTATTTGACAGGAGAGAGAGCACTTTTTATGTCGAAAGATCTTGCAATATATGATAGTGTATTTGCCGAAGGGGAGTCACCGCTGAAAGAAAGCGAAAATATAGAACTGCATGACTGCCTGTTTCGGTGGAAGTATCCGCTTTGGTACTGCAATCATGTGCGTGCAGAGCAATGTACATGGTTTGATATGGCCAGAGCCGGCGTATGGTATACCAATGATATTGAAGTGAAAGATACGATTATCGAGGCACCGAAGAACTTCAGACGATGCGATGGGGTCAAACTTACCAATGTAAATTTCCCGGATGCGCAGGAAACTTTATGGAATTGCAGTAATGTAGAAATGGATCATGTGGTCGCGAAGGGCGATTATTTTGCGATGAACTGCCAAAATATGAAATTAGATCATTTTGAATTAGTCGGCAATTATTCATTTGATGGGGTATGCAATATGGAAATCCATAATGCGCGGATGCTTTCGAAGGATGCTTTTTGGAATACCGACAACGTGACGGTGTATGATTCCTTCATCTCCGGAGAATATCTCGGTTGGAATGCCAAGAACCTGACTTTGGTAAACTGTACCATTGAAAGTTTGCAGGGAATGTGCTATATTGACAACCTCGTAATGAAAAACTGTAAGCTGATCAATACAACGCTTGCATTTGAGTATTCCACAGTGGATGCAGAAATTACAAGCAATATCAACAGTGTGATGAACCCGTCCGGTGGAACAATTACGGCGGATCATATTGATGAATTGATTCTGGAAAAGGACAAAATAGATCCGAAGAAAACAAAAATTATATGCAGAAACTAATTGCATGAGGGGAACTGAAAGGAGAAGAACGTATGAAGAAAAGTCACAGAAAAGATGTTATTATTGCCAGAATTATTTTCGCGGCAATGTGTGTTGCATTGATCGCGATTATTATCGGAGTAGTCTCGCTGATCAACAGTCATCGTGGGGATAACAAGTTGGATACGCAGACGCAACAGACAGAAAGCATGGAACCGGCAACTGTAAATCCGGAACTCCCACCAGTCTCTGATGATGCGCAGGGAACACAGAATGATACTGTTTATGTATGGACAACCACTGGTGTGAATCTTCGAAGTGAGCCGAATACAGACTGTCAGATTGTATCGGTATTGGATGCAGAAGTGCAGTTGGAAGTGCTGAGTGATGAGGGAGAGTGGCTGAAGGTTTCTTATAATGGAACGGAAGGTTATGTAAGTTCTGAATTTGTGACGGGAGATGACCCAGAAGATTTCCCGATGGAATAGAAGAAAGTAACCGCAGAGTATGCAGCCGCATATGCTATATTGATGAGAAATTGGAGCGTGCCTGTGGATTATAGCGGTGATTTATATCCAAAAATTCCATTTTATATGACATACCCGATGCAGAATATGTATCTGACGGAGATGGAATATGAGAAGGATATCGAGCGAATGAAAAATTACTATCCGGAAAAGACAAAAGATATCATGAAACTTGTGGAAGAACGACTGGATGAACTTGCCTATGAAGGAAGCAGAATTTATGATGAAGAACCGGATCGGATGATGATCCAGATGGAAATTGACCGGCTGTATCAGAAATTAATAGAGCAGCAGGGGGAGCATAGTCAGGCGGTTCCATCTTATTTTGAGATGGTACCGATGGCGCTTGCGGGGCAGCAACACAGACCTTTGCATCAGGATTGCAGAGATGACTGGCTTTGCAGTATGGTAGGTGTATTGTTTGGAACAGAATTATACCGTAGACGTTGTCATCATCGCCGTTGCAGACGCTGGTGGTAATAAATACAATAGAGACAGTGCAAGGCGTGCCTTGCACTGTAAAGGAAAGACAGATCAATGAATAAGAAAGTAATTAAACCGATTGTGCTTGTAGCACTTTTTTTCGTGGCGATTATTATATTTAGCATAACAACAAATAAAGATAACCGTGATATGACTACGACAATGGCAAAGGCAACACTGCCGGTGATATATTTCCAGCAGGGGGACAATCAAATTAATGAATTGCATGGGTATGTCGACAAGATGGATGTCACACAGATGCGGGATTCCATTACACCTGTGGACGATACACGTATTCTTCCGGTTATTGTTCATACGTATGGGAAAAAAATCGATGCCATGCGATTTGAAATTCGCAGTATGGATGGACAAAGACTTGTAGCAAAAAGCAATGTGACCGATTACAAAACATCTGGGAATAAGGTAACGGCAGACCTTATGATTCAGAATATTCTGGATGAAGATCAGGAATATATATTGATTGTAACGTTACAGTCTGACAAGAAGGAAATTTATTATTATACCAGACTTATGCAGACAAATGACAGTTATGCAAAGGAATGTGTTGATTTTGCGTTGCAGTTTCATGACTACACGTTCCGGGATGATGCGGATACTTTTATTCCGAAGTATATGGATGCGGCCACCGGAGATGCGACGACGCTTCATTATGTAGATCTGACCTGTACATTAAAACAGATTACCTGGGCTGATTTGAAACCAAAACAAATTGGTGAGACAGTTGCTTCTATTAAAGAAATCAATACTTCTTATAATGTTGTTACGATTTCTTATGTGGCATCTTATGTAAATGGTAAAGGTGAGACGGAATATTATAACGTAGAAGAATATTATCGTCTGCGTATGACAAGCAGCCGCATGTATGTCCTGAATTTTGAGCGCACGGCCAACCAGATTTTCCGCGGAGAGAATAATTTTATTTCCGACGGAAGCAGTATACAGCTTGGAATAAGAGACGGACAGATTGAATATGCTATGAATGAGACAGGCACGGTAGTTGCATTTGTTCAAGAAGGCGAACTGTGGTGTTTTGACCGAATTAACAAGAAAATCGTGCAGGTGTTCAGTTTTCGTGATTCGGAAGGTACGGATATCCGGGATGATTGGGATCAGCATGATATCAAAATTGTACGTGTGGATGAGGCTGGCAGTGTGGACTTTGTGGTTTATGGATATATGAATCGTGGGGATCACGAAGGACAGGTCGGCACAGCTGTATACCACTATGATGGACTGGTTCAGACGATGGAGGAGGAAGTATTTATTCCATCCACACAGTCTTATGAGATTCTAAAGGCCGAAATGGGGCAGCTGATGTACGTAAATGACAAAGGCAATTTATATCTCTTAATGGATGAAAAACTGTACCGTATCAATTTGACGACATTAAAGGAAAAAGTCATCGTTGAGGGGCTGAAAGAAAGTTGCTATCAGATTTCGCAGTCCAATCAGTACATTGCCTGGGTAGAGGCAAATCAGGAATATTCAAGCACGACGATCCATTTGATGAATTTACAGGATGAATCTGTATATGACATAAAAGAGAGTGAGGATATGTACTTGCAGCCGCTTGGATTTATCAACAATGATTTTATCTATGGTGCTGCAAAGAAAAATAATGTAAATGTGGAAACTGCCGGAAATACTGTCTTCCCAATGAATTATTTGAAAATTATGTCAACTTCGCAGGACAGTCATGAGATTGTGAAGAACTACAAACCGAAATCTGGAAAAGTAGAATCTATCAGTGTGCAGGATTATACCATTACCATTCAGCTTATGAAAAAAAGGAATGGACGCTATACAAGTGCAGGCGTGGATTCTATTATGAATCGTGCGGCGGATACAGAGACAAAAATCTCAGTAGGACAGACTGCTACAGACATTAAGCAGACACAGTATCAGCTGGTAATGAAAGCAACATTAAAGGCTTCGAGCATTAAAATGATCACGTCCAAATCCGTGTTGCTGGAAAAACCAAGGACATTGACCTTCGATCAAAATGACAAGAACGAACGCTTTTATGTATATGAAAAAGGTGATGTGGTACTTGCAACGGATAACATTTCGGATGCGATTATTTGTGCAAATGAGAATCTTGGTGTAGTTGTGGACAGCCAGCAGCAGTATATATGGATGCGGGCCCGCAAAGCTGCAAGGAATGCGTTTGCAAACATAAAGGTAAATGAGGCAGACAAAAATGCTTCTTCCGTGGTGCAGGCAGTGAGTGCAATGCTCACATATCATGGAAATGATGTCAGTGTAAAAACATTGATTGACTCCGGTGCAACACCAAAACAGGTAATTGAAGACGAAATAAAGGATGCCGTGGTGCTGGATGTATCCGGCTGCAGTGTGGATGAAATTATCTTTTATGTGAGTGAGGGAAGTCCGGTATTTGCGATGACAGGAAATAACAGTGCAGTTCTTGTAACCGGATATTCTGCAAGTCATATTTATTATTATGACCCGGCAACACATACAACAAAATCGAAAAGTTTCGATGAAGCAGATAAATGGTTTTCGGATGCAGGAAATATATTCTTCACATATCTGGAAAGATAACTATTGTAAAAATAACCAATTCAACCAGAGGTTTTATAGGGGATTCGTGAAACTTTAACAGAAATACAGTTGATACCTTGCAAATATATTGGAAGTGATATATATTTTTTTTGTGTGTTATACATGTAAGAAAGGGAGAGCGTATGAGTAAGAAAAATGTAATTGTTTCTAATGTGGCAAAGGAGCACGAGAATCCAATTGCTGAACTTGTTCAGGTTGCATGTAAGTTTGACAGTGATATTACATTAGAAAGTGATAATCGACGCATCAATGCAAAAAGCATTATGGGAATTATGGCTTTCAATCCGTCAGATGGAATGTCAGTTGATATTGTGACAGAAGGATCTGATGAGCAGGAAGCACTAGTTGCAATGGAGAAGTTTTTAGTTTGTGAGTAATTGTTCGTTTAGGAGGAAAGCATTATGCAGAACAAAAAAGTAAACAAGGCAAGTACAGATGTAAAATTAACAAAGGCTCCAGACGTAAAGGCTGAAGTAAAGGAGTCTGTAAAAGACGCTGCTAAGAAAGTTGAGACTGTAGCTGAAACTACTGTAAAGAAAGCTGAAGCTGCCGCTGAGACAACAGCAAAGAAGGTAGAGGAAAAAGCCGAGACCGTAGCAAAGAAGGCAGAGGCAAAGGCTGAGACTGCCACAAAGAAAGTAGAGAAAGCAAAGGCAACTGTTAAGAAAGCCGCAAAGAAAACGGTTAAGGAGCCAGCAAAGACCGAGTTTATCGTCGAGTTCCAGGGAAATGCAGCAAGTGTTGCAAATCTTGAGGACAAGGTTAAGGCTCAGTTTGTTGCAGAAGGCCATAGAGCAGGATGCATCAAGACTTTAAATATTTACATAAAGCCAGAAGATTATAAAGCATATTATGTGATTAATGATAAGTTCACAGGATCCGTTGATTTATTCTAATATCATACATGGATAAATAAAAGAAAGCATCGATTAGAACCGAAAGATTTTAATCGATGCTTTTTTTGCTGTATAGAAAGTTCCTTTGAAATCCCCTGTACAGCAAAAGCAAGTTTGAAAATAAAAAAGAAACCATAAATGGTTTCTTGAAAGAGCGGGTGATGGGAATCGAACCCACGTATCCAGCTTGGAAGGCTGGTGTTCTACC
>URSS01000012.1 GCA_900550545.1 uncultured Lachnobacterium sp.
GAATATCCGTATAAATAGAAAAAGCCCTTTGAGAAAAGGATTTCTCCTCTCTCAAAGGGCAAATAGACAAATTGATTATATTATTTACTAACCATCTATTGAAAAATACTGCAATTTTTCAAAAGCATCGTCCATAAATTCAAACTCAAATATATGACAATCATCAAATGACTGTTCGCAATAAGTCACTTTCCCATTATCATAATCGACAATAGGTCTGCCAAGATTTCTCTTTACATCTTCAACAGTAACTTGTCCGTATATTTCTTTAATATCAGGTAGCATAAAATCAATTATTCCGTCCAAATGCTTAAAATAATTATTAGCCAAAGTTTTTACAGTATCCTGAATATCTTCTTCTGGTTCTTCGTCCCAAGCAAAAATCAGTCCCTCATACTCAAAAACATACTGTCCTATATCTTCTCTAAATTCCATTATGCCTTCTCCTTTCAATTATTGAATTTGCTTTTCATTTTAGAAAATGGGCAATCCCGATTGGAATTGCCCACTCATCGTACTAATTATGCGATTTTTTCTTGCTTGCACCGATTTCTGCATCAAATGATGTAAGTTTGATGTAAATCGCTGTTTTTTCAGTTTTTTATCAAATGAAGTACGTCCCGTCTATTCGGTAAAACGGTACATCTTTACATCATCTTAATAGAGCTTTGCACCTGCTGGAATGTGGTTATCAACCATAAGAAGATGAAGTTCTTCATCCTCTGAATCCTTAAGATTGTTTACTGCTGAAAGTAACATACCGCAGGACTCAATTCCCATCATCTTTCTTGGTGGAAGATTTGTGATGGCAATAAGTGTCTTTCCAACAAGCTCTTCCGGCTCATAATAAGCGTGGATTCCGCTTAAAATAGTGCGGTCTGTGCCTGTTCCGTCATCTAAAGTAAACTGTAATAATTTCTTTGACTTAGGAACTGCTACACACTCTTTTACCTTAACAGCTCTGAAATCTGACTTGCTGAATGTATCGAAGTCTACTTCTTCCTCGAATAAAGGCTCAACCTTTACATTTGAAAAATCAATCTTCTCATTTGCTGTAAAGAATCCGTTGTTATCGTTTGCAGTTTCTGCTGCATCTCCCTCGGAAGTCTTAGAAGACTTCTTGTCAGAGTCGAGTGACTTCATTGTCGGAAACAGAAGTACGTCACGGATAGCCTGACTGTCTGTCAGTAACATTACCAGACGGTCAATTCCGTATCCAATACCACCTGTAGGAGGCATACCAATCTCCAGTGCGTTCAGGAAATCTTCATCGGTGTGCTCTGCTTCGTCATCACCAGCAGCTGCGTTCGCATCCTGTGCTGCGAAACGTTCACGCTGATCGATCGGATCGTTCAGCTCGGAGTATGCATTACACATCTCCCATGTATTACAGAATAACTCGAAACGCTCTACCTTTGTAGGATCGCTTGGTTTCTTCTTTGTCAGTGGAGAAATCTCGATTGGATGATCCATGATGAATGTTGGCTGGATCAGCTCCTTCTCACAGTATTCCTCGAAGAAGAGGTTGATGATATCACCCTTCTTATGACGCTCTTCGTATGCAATATGATGCTCATCTGCAAGCTTCTTTGCTGCTACATCATCCGGTACCTGATCAAAATCAATACCGGTATATTTCTTGATTGCATCGTTCATGGTTAAACGTGCAAATGGCTTTCCAAGATCAATTTCTACACCATTGTAAGAAATCTTTGTAGATCCGCATACTTTTTCAGCAAGGTAACGGAACATGGACTCTGTCAGTTCCATCATGCCTTCGTAATCGGTGTATGCCTGATACAGCTCCATCAGTGTAAATTCCGGATTGTGACGGGTATCAACACCCTCGTTACGAAATACACGGCCGATCTCGTATACACGCTCAAGACCACCAACGATCAGTCTCTTTAAGTAAAGCTCAAGAGAAATACGAAGCTTTACATCTTCGTTCAATGCATTATAGTGTGTCTCGAATGGTCTTGCTGCTGCACCACCTGCGTTTGCAACAAGCATCGGTGTCTCAACTTCCATGAAATCACGGTCAGCCAGGAAGTTACGGATCTCTTTGAGAATCTTAGAACGCTTTACGAATACTTCCTTGCTCTCCTGGTTCATGATCAGGTCAATATATCTCTGACGATAACGCATATCGGTATCAGTCAGTCCGTGGAACTTCTCCGGCAGAATCTGTAAAGACTTGGAAAGAAGTGTCATCTCTTCTGCATGGATAGAAATCTCTCCGGTCTTTGTACGGAATGCATATCCCTTTACGCCCCAGATATCACCGATATCAGATTTCTTAAATGTTGCATATAAATCCTCACCAATAGAGTCACGTGCAACGTAAATCTGAATGCTTCCCTTTAAATCCTGAATATTTGCAAAAGATGCTTTACCCATAACACGCTTGAACATCATACGTCCAGCGATGGATACCTGAATTGGAGATGCATCCATGATGCTTCTTCTCTCTTCATATTCTTTCTTTGTAGCTTCTTTTGCCTCAGCCTCATCCATACCGTCTGTATTAACTTCCGGTCTTCCTGCTAAAAGCTCGTCTTCATGAGCTGTATATACTTCTTTTACGTCTGAAGTATGATGTGTCACATCATACTTTGTAATCTGAAATGGATCCTGTCCTGCTTCCTGCAGATTTGCCAACTTCTCGCGGCGAACTTTCAGCAGCTGGTTTACATCCTGCTGGCCGCCCTGATTTGCATTATTTCCCGCCATCTTTCGTTCCTTTCTATTCTACTGTTGATCTCTGGATTTCAAGTACCTTGTAAGAAAGCTCTCCTGCTTCTGTCTCGACAACTACGGTATCTCCAACTTTCTTTCCGATCAGTGCACGACCTACTGGAGACTCGTTACTGATTTTTCCCTTTAAGCTGTTTGCCTCTGTGGAACCAACAAGTTTATACTCTAACTCGTCATTAAATTCACAATCAAGAATCTTGACTTTACATCCGATGCTGATCTTGTCTAAGTCTACTTCTTCCTCAACAACGACTTCTGCATTCTTAAGAATCTTCTCGATTTCTTCAATACGAGCCTCGATATCTCTCTGCTCATCCTTTGCTGCATCGTACTCTGCGTTCTCGGACAAGTCACCCTGCTCGCGGGCCTCTTTGATCTTCTGTGCAATCTCTCTACGTTTTACAACTTTCAGATCCTGCAACTCATCTTCAAGTTTTTTCAGACCTTCATAGGTCAAGATATTTTTCTTATCCATTTCTTTTACCCCGCTTTATAATAATATTTAAAAAACTACGTATCTCTATAAATTAACTAAGGTATTATACCCAATCAACCGCATAATGTCAAGGTTTTGCGCTGTTTCCGGTTTCTTTGAGATTGCCGAGAAGCAACTCTTCCAAAGCCTCGAACGACTCCACATTGTTGATTGCCACACGAAGCCGTGCTGAATTCGGATAACCTGCGGTATACCAGGCTGCATGTTTGCGGATTTCACGGATGCCAATGTACTCGCCTTTGAACTCCAGCATCATCCTGGCATGCCGCAGAATCATCTGTGTCACTTCTTCTATAGAAGGCTTCGGTAAGTGCTCACCGGTCTCAAAATAATGCAGAATCTGCTTAAATATCCATGGATTTCCCTGTGCTCCCCGGGCAATCATAAAGCCGTCACATCCCGTCTGTTCCTCCATGGCAATCACATCCTCCGCCGTCAGCAGATCTCCGTTTCCAATCACGGGAATGGATACCGCCTCTTTTACCTGACGGATAATGTCCCAGTCTGCCTTTCCGGAATAAAACTGTTCTCTTGTGCGGCCATGCACAGCCACTGCTGCCGCTCCCGCATCCTCTGCAATCTTTGCCATCTCCACTGCATTCACATGATCGTCATCGAATCCCTTTCGGATTTTTACAGTTACCGGTTTGTTGATTGCCTTTACTGTCTTTCGGATAATCTCCCCTGCCAGTTTCGGGTTCTTCATCAGCGCCGATCCCTCACCGTTATTCACAATTTTCGGCACCGGACATCCCATATTAATATCCAGCAGATCAAAAGGACGTTCCTCGATTTCATGCGCTATATTCGAAATTATATCCGGATCTGACCCAAACAGCTGCAACGATACCGGATTTTCTCTTGGATCAATCTCCAAAAGGCTCTGTGTATTGCGGTTTTTGTACATAATGGCTTTGGCACTGACCATCTCCATACACAGAAGTCCCGCTCCCTGCTCTTTGCATAACAAGCGAAATGGCAGGTCTGTTACGCCTGCCATAGGAGCCAGTATTAAATTATTCGGCAATGTCACATTGCCTATTTTTAATGCTTTTATCATACTATTTTATTTTCCGATTCTGTTTTTTATACACGCGGTAAATACCTTTTAAGGTAAGGTTCGGGTCATAAATATCGATACACGTTGTCTCGTTTGCAATAATGCGTCCCAGTCCACCAGTCACAACCGTTTTCACGTTTTCCAGTCCGACTTCTTCTTTTACTTTGTTGATAATGTATTCCGTCTGACCAATCTGTCCGTAAACAATACCAGCCTGCATGCTCGTGATAGTATCTTTTCCAAGAATGCTCTCCGGCTTTTTGATTTCAATCTCCGGAAGCTTTGCGGCATCTTCTGACAGTGCCTTTGCGGAAATCCGGATACCCGGTGCCGTGATTCCACCGAGAAAAGCCCCGCTTTCATCCACAAAATCATATGTTGTAGCCGTACCAAAATCAATCACCAATACAGGACCTCCATATATTTCATATGCACCAACGGCATCCACGATTCGATCCGCACCGATCTGCTGCGGGTTCGGCGTCACAATACGGATACCTGTCTTAATTCCTGCTTCGACAATAATCGGTGTAATATGAAAATATTTTACCAGTCCGCCCCGCAGGGAATGCATCACATTCGGAACAACAGAGCAAATGATCGCATCCCCGATATCCATTGGCTGAATATTATTCTGTTCGAGCAGATTGTAAAGGATCATTCCATATTCATCGGATGTACGCGGCATCTTGGTGGTAATGCGAAAAGAAGCAACAATGACATCCCCATCGAATACTCCACAGGTAATATTTGTATTTCCCACATCTATTGTTAATATCATGTCCTATTCCTCCTCGCTCCATCCTTCGCCCAGAAACATGACACGATAATATGTTTCCACGGCCTCAAGCAATTCCCGCTTTTCATTTCTGAACTGTTTGATCTTCAGCACACTTCCGATCTCATCATAATAGAAATCGCCCTCTTCACAGCTTGTCTTAAACTGAAGATTTCCTTCTTCATCAAATACAAGTTCCAAAATTCCACCGATATCTTCTGTGTAAAGCACACACATGATTTTAAGTTCCTCGCGAATAGACTGTGGCAGTTCATTAAAATTCTCATTCAGGTAGAACTTTTTCTGGTATGCATTGGATACACACAACGTAACTTCTTTAGACATATCCGTATATTCCTCTCACGGAAACCTCTCCGGAAGACACCAGCTTGCGCGATTCCCACGTGTCTACGATGAGCTCTCCTTTTTTTGTAATTCCCATTGCTTTTCCTTCAAATGGTTCCTTCGGATCAAGCACCCGCACCTGTCGATTTATGTTCACCAGCAGTTCATTGTAATCCTCCTGCAAGCCTTCCATATCCTCGGTCTTAAGGTACACTTCATAAGCTTCCTCAAACTCTTCCAGAAAAGCCTCTATAATATCTGCCCGGTGAAAGCGATGTCCACATTCCAGAAGAAGGGAACTTGCTGTCTCTGCAATCTCCTCCGGAAAAGCTTCATTGTGTACATTGATACCAATACCAATGACAATATTGTTGATATAATCAAACTGTGCACTCATTTCTGTGAGCATTCCACAGATTTTCTTTCCGTTTACCACTAGATCGTTCGGCCACTTAATCAGTGCTGGAACATTGGCAACTCTGCGCAATGCCCGTGCAGTAGCCAATGCCGTAACCAGTGTCAGCATAGATGCATTGTTCGGATTGATATCCGGTTTGAGCATAAGTGTCATAAATATACCGATTCCGGATGGTGATTCCCAGGACCGGCCTCTGCGTCCTCTTCCTGCGGTCTGCTGCTCGGACACTACCAGAGTTCCCGTGGGATGACCACTCTCTGCCAGTTCTTTTGCCTTCGTGTTTGTAGAATCAATAGTATCAAAATAATGAATCTCGCATCCTGCCCACTTTGTCTTTCGGATGCTCTCCAACTCTACATCGTTGATCACATCCGGCACAGACAGGAGATGATATCCTTTGTTCTGCACCGCCTCTATCTCGTATCCCATCTCTTTCAACTGATTGATTGCTTTCCACACAGCTGTACGGGACACGCCAAAATGATTACACAACTCCTGTCCGGACACATATCCGTCTGTTTCACGGAGCATTTTCAATATTTCTGCTTTCATACGCCTTGACCACTTGTTTTAATCTGATAATGTCGCTTTCATAATTGCCTTGATGGAATGCATACGGTTCTCTGCCTCATCAAATACAACCGAACGCGGTCCTTCAAATACTTCATCCGTAACTTCAAGTTCTGATAATCCAAACTTCTCGTAAACCTGTTTGCCGATGGTAGTCTTTAAGTCATGGAATGCCGGCAGACAATGCATGAAAATAGCGCTGTCTTTTGCGTTTTCAAATGCCTTGGCATTTACCTGATAAGGTTTCAGATCGTTGATACGCTCTGCCCAAACTTCTTCTGGCTCACCCATGGATACCCATACATCGGTATAGATGACATCAGCATCTTTGGTAGCTTCCGCAACATCGTCTGTCAATGTAATTGTCGCGCCTGTCTGCGCTGCAACATCCTTGCAGTAATCAACCAGTTCCTTGTTTGGATAATATTTCGGATTGGTACATGCCACAAAATGCATTCCAAGTTTTGCACATGTTACCATAAGAGAATTTCCCATATTGTAACGGGCATCTCCCATATATACGAACTTCACACCCTTAAGCTGTCCAAGATGCTCACGAATTGTCAGCATATCTGCGATCATCTGTGTCGGGTGAAACTCATTGGTCAGTCCATTCCATACCGGGACTCCCGCATATTCTGCCAGTTCCTCTACGATTTCCTGACCGTATCCACGATACTCAATTCCATCAAACATTCTTCCAAGTACACGAGCTGTATCCGGAATACTTTCTTTCTTTCCAATCTGTGAACCGCTTGGATCAAGATATGTAACATGCATACCCAGATCGTGTGCAGCCACTTCAAAAGAGCAGCGGGTTCGGGTACTTGTCTTTTCAAAGATCAATGCGATATTCTTGCCTACAAGGCTGTCATGCATGATGCCCTGACGCTTTTTCTCCTTTAAATCTGCGGATAAATCAATCAGGTATGTGATTTCCTCCGGTGTAAAATCCATTAACTTTAAAAAATTCCGTCCCTTTAATGTCATTGCTCTTCCTCCTTATTGAACATCAACCCATGCATAATTTGTTTTCAGCAAATGGACTGATGATTGTAATGCATCAAAGATGCATTGCCCCTACATGTCAAGTTTTCATAGAAAACTTGACACAATCTTTCGTTACAATGAAGTTATTTTACTCCATTTATCCGTTGATTACAACCTGCTAAATGCACACATTGTCATACATTACGAAAATAGAAAAAGCAGATATATCGAAATATCGATACATCTGCCTGTATGATCTATGATTCACGAACCACTTACAAACTAATAAAATACAATCGGTCCGATCACAACGCCTGCGTGTCCGCTGGATGCAAGCTTAAAGTACTTTGCGCCACCTGTCGGATCATTTCCTGCAAGTGCTGCCTGCGCTGCCTGTCTGGCGCTTGCGCTCACACCACTGGCAAGTCTGGACTCTAATCTTCCGGAAGAAGCCGGGCCAAACTGACCACGCTGATAAATGACACCACGAATGCTATTTGCAAAACTTCCGCTGTGTACACGATTCACTACAACAGCTCCTACAGCAATCATACACTGCTGACTCTGTCCGCCTGCCTCGCACTGGATCAATGCTGCAAGCAGGGTTTCATCATCCGCAGATGCTGTAAGGGATGTTCCCTGCGAAGAAGAAGTTGTTGTTGTCTGTCCATTTGAAGAAGAACTTGAAGATGATGAACTCTGAGTGCTCTTCTTTGCTGCTTCCTGTTTTGCAGCCTCTTCTTTTGCCTTACGCTCTTCCTCTTCTTTCTGCGCTGCAATCTCTTCCTCAATCGTGATTGCTTTTCCTGTCTTCAATGCGACTGTAACATAATCTTCGCTTACATAACAGGTCTGAGAATCAACTTTAACTGCAACCCATCCATCTTTTGTATCAGCTTTTGTATTTACAACAAGTTTATCTCCGGATGCAACTGTCTTAACTACACCAGCATTGGTACTTGCTTTCTCGCGGATACGAAGTCCGTCAATCTCGACTTTTGCAACTGTCTTACAATTTTTCTTGGCATATGCATATGCTTTCTGGCCGGTTACGCAGTAATCGTTCTTCACATATCCTTTTACGTTTCCAGAAGTAATCTTTGTCCATTCACTTCCTTCATCCTTAATGACTGCACGGTCACCCTTATACATCTTGCCAACAATTTCTGAATCTGCATCTGCCGACTTGCGTACATACAAGAACTCATCGACATCTGCCATCAGTTTATTGTTCCACTCTTTTTCCTCATCGGACAATTCTTTATCATCCTTTGAATCTTGTACAGCTACCTGTGGTTCTGTCTCAACACCTTCTGAAGTGTCACTCTCTACCGGTGTATCTGATACATCCGTTGTGTCCTCTGCTGATGCTGCAACGATATTGGAATCACTCTTTTCAACAGAGACTATACTGTCAAGCATATCTGCTGCTTCGAGTTCATATGCGTTCATAGCAACTGCTACTCCAGCCATTCCATTTTTGTCCATCTGTGTTTCTGCCACCTGATCAGCGGCTTTCACTCCATTACCAGTAACCGCTGTGATTGTTAATGCAAGAGCAATTCCTGCTACCATTACACTTTCAACCACTTTCTTGTCAAATTTCATTATGAACCTCCGTATTCTCTCATTGCATATCATTTAATAACAATGATGTGCGCAATCATGTATTCCTATCTTATGCGATAAGTATTACACTTATGTTGCGTTTTTAAACACTTTATTTCAAATGTTACAAGTTTGTTACAGTTCGCATTGTAGCATAGTAAAAAGCGTTTGTCAAATTTTTGGCAGATTTTGGGTAATTCTCTCCACACCCACTTAATTTTTGCAAAAAAAATGGGTGTGCCAAACCCCTGGCACACTCTGCATTTCTTTTTGAGGAAATAAATATTACATTCAGTTTAACATTTTACATCAAATGCACATATTTTCTATGGAAAAATCTCTTTCAGGACAGATGAAATCACACGATTTTCCTCCTCATCCTTCTGATGATTCTCCGCTGCATTGACGATATGCTTCTCTGTTATGGAATCGCCTTTCTGTTCCACAACAAGTTTCAGGCATTTCTCTATTCGATCCACAATTTGATCTGCCATCTTATTTATTATTTTTTGTGTCTTAGTCAATTTATGTGACACTATCATAAGAGAAATAAAAACAACTGCCTGTACACCAAAAAAGGCACCTGTAAAAACTTCTCTCTGGTATGTATGTACCCACTCCATAATCTGCAATAAAATTGTCATATCAACTGCCTCTCTTTCATATTGTTTAATATCGTACGTCCTCTAACTATATTATAATGAAAGAACGCATATTTCGGAATATCCTTTCGGTCGCAAGTTTCGACAGTTTTTTGCTACGTATGACTGTCATTATCAAGACATAGGCAATGACCAAAAATCCGTCCTTCTTGACTTTTTGCCTGGAAAGTATAATATAGTTTTCATGTAACTGCTTGCTGTCAGATCAGCATACACTACGAATATATTGAATTCCAAATAACAAACAGAGAGGATATATCTTCATGAAAACAACAAAGAAAATCGTAATGACCGGTGGTGGTACTGCAGGTCATGTTACACCAAATATTGCTTTGATGCCGGCATTAAAAGAAGCTGGTTATGACATTACCTACATAGGTTCTTATCACGGTATGGAGAAGGAATTAATTGAAGCCCAGAACATTCCATACATCGGAATTTCTTCCGGCAAACTCCGTCGCTATTTTGATTGGAAAAATTTCTCAGATCCATTCAAAGTTCTTAAAGGCTATGGTCAGGCTATTTCTATCTTAAAGAAAATAAAACCAGACGTTGTTTTTTCCAAAGGTGGATTTGTTTCTGTCCCTGTGGTATTGGCGGCAAAACACTGCCACATCCCTGCAATCATTCATGAATCCGATATTACCCCTGGTCTTGCAAACAAAATTGCAATCCGTGGTGCTAAAAAAGTATGCTGCAACTTCCCGGAAACAATGAAATATCTTCCTGCAGAAAAAGCTGTCCTGACAGGATCTCCGATTCGTCGGGAACTTTTTACCGGAAATGCAGAAGCGTCCATTCGCTACTGTGGTTTTCCAGACCATAATAAACCAGTTCTCTTAATTGTAGGTGGAAGTTCCGGCTCGAAAGTAATTAACGAAGCAGTCCGTAAAGTATTACCGGAATTGCTTGAACAGTTTTATGTCATACATCTGTGTGGCAAAGGAAATCTTGATGAACAATTAAAAGGTGTCCTTGGATATGCACAGTTCGAATATGCAAGTGCTGAATTAACAGACATGTTTGCACTTGCAGATATGGCAATTTCCCGCGCCGGAGCAAATTCCATCTGCGAATTACTGGCTTTGCATAAACCAAATATCCTGATTCCACTTTCTGCTGCTGCCAGCCGTGGTGATCAGATTTTGAATGCAAAATCTTTTGCAAAACAGGGATTTTCTTACGTTCTCGAAGAAGAAAAGTTAACGGATAAGACACTTCTTTCTGCTGTAAAAGAAGTATATGAAAACAGGGAAAAATATAAAAAAGCAATGTCCGAGAGCGGACAGATGGATTCCATCGGTACTATCATAAACTTAATTGAGGAGCAGGCACGCTAATACCTGCCCTCTTTTTATTTATGCAATAATACTCTACATTGCTTTCTGTTTAACTCTTCACTTATTGTTTAAAATTTCATCTTATTACAAATAGCTTTCATCTCATCATCTGAGAAGTCTTTATGATCCCAGTCAATGATTGCTTTCTCTCCATCATATCTTGGAATCAGATGCATATGGAAATGAAATACTGTCTGACCAGCAACTTCTCCATTATTCTGCAATACATTATATCCATCACAACCAAGCACTTCTTTTTCATGTGTGATAACACGCTTTGCAAGCTTTGCTGCCTTAGCAAGAATTTCATCGTCAATCTCAAACATGTTTGCATAATGCTGCTTTGGTAAAATCAGCGCATGTCCCTTTGTTGCAGGACTTGCATCCAAAATCACATTAAAATCTTCATCCTCATAGATACTGTTTGTAGGAATATCCCCATTCGCCAACTTACAAAAAATACAATTATCGTCTCTCATTTTTGTCCTCCTATCTGTCAAAATACAAAAATCTGGTCTAACATACGAAGCGTTTTAAAATTTCCTCGCGCCGTCATTTCTCCTGTCATAAAGGCTCTCTGGAACGTCATTCGTCCATCCAAAATAGACTGAAGAACATTTTTGCTCATCTTGGCAATTACATCCACATCATTCTCCTGTCCATAATGCATAACAAGTTCTTCTCCATCCACACCAATATACAGCGGTTTCTTAATATCTTCAATAATAAGAGAATATCTTGCTTTAAAGCCTTCTGTTGGAATAAAATGACTTTCGAGTTCCTTGATATACGGCATATCATCATCGCTCTGTGTCTGTCCTAACATATCTTTGAACATCGATGCAAGTTCTTCGATATCTTCTTTTTGCTGTTTCACATAAGAATCATCCGATACATACTTGGAAAGCTGCTCACTCTCCTGTGGTGTCAGATTCATGCTCTGCGTTCTTGATACATTCTGCTTGATTGCCTGATTACTACTTGGCAGACTCTTGATTTTCTGTGAAATCGTACGATATAGATTCTCTGCTTTCTTTTCTATAATAAGGCCAAAATCCTTATTCATCTGAAAAGTTGTCAGATCTTCCACATATCCACACAATCCCGGACATGGCAAGCCCCCAAGGATTTCCCAGGCATTCGATAAAGTCATCTCACCTTCTCGCTCTCCGTATGTGGTAGACATTACAATCGGCTGCATATACGTATGGCTGATTTTTTCTTTATCCCCATACAACCAGCAGGCATCCAGAAATTGCTGCATATATCCACCAATTCCCAGCCATTCAATTGTCGTAGCGAGAATAATTCCATCTGCCTCTTTGAAAGTCTGTGGCAATGTTGCAATCTCGTTTTTGTGCTCATAGATATTGTAACGCTCAATCGATACACGTAGTTCCCGCAATACATCTTCCATTTTCTTTAATACATAAAGCGTCGGGTCATCCAGCAACCCTCTTCCACCATAATAAACTACAATCTTCATCCGCACATTCTCCTTATTCTGCTACCTTTAAGTATATGGATTTTCTCTTCTAAAATCAACTCTTCGATACAAAATAATTCCCATAACAAAGCCCATAAGCAGGCCTCCGATATGTCCCCAGTTATCAATTCCACCAGTGGTGATTCCATAATACAGAGTAATTACAATCATAAACAGTAATCCTTTTCCTGTCAGGCTCTCATATCGTCCTCTATGTAAAATCACAATCCAAAGCAACGCCCCGACAATGCCAAAAATAGCGCCGGATGCTCCGGCTGACACGGCATAATCTTTTGTATACAACATCTGCGCACAAGAAAGTACATTTCCTCCTACTCCTGCAATCAAATACAGAATCGTGAATTTCACATGGCCTAACGCTTTCTCTAAAATCATTCCCGCACATACAAGAATCAGCATATTGTTCGCTATATGTTCAAATCCAAAATGCATAAATGTAGCTGTCAGAAGTCTCCAGTACTCATGTCCCTCACTGACATATGGCGGCCAGACGGCTCCATGCGCTGCCATAAATTCAGAACTCTGTGTATCTCCCATAACTTCCAGCACAACAAACACCAGTACATTGATTGCAACAAATATAATTGTCATAACAGGCTTGCTGTCTTTTCGTTCCGACATCGCATATCCCTCATTCCATGGTAAATATAAGTTTCTTAGTTTTAGTATACGCATGAATCAGTGGAATTACAAGCCTAACAAAAACGGAATCGTACATCTGCGAACTGCACAATATCATTCACTTGAAGTATCTTCTTTTGTTTATATGGTAATGCTTCATCATTTACAAATGTACCGTTCGTAGAATTCAAATCTTCTATATAAAAGGAGTTTCCTTCCGGACAGATTCTCGCATGTAACTGACTAATGGTTTCTTTATCAATTTTAACATCTGCACCTGTACCTTTTCCCACCTGTAAAGGTTTCTGATCCAGATAAATATCTGGCAGTTGCTCTGTTCCCTGATACAGAAGAACACCTCTCACCTGTCTCTCATTTCCTGTTAAGCAAACGGTCGGATGAATCGTTGGTTGTGGAACCATATAGACCTGCTCTTCCGGATACACCACTTCTATTCTTTTCGCCTGTTTCTTTTTTGTTTTCTCAACAGTTTTAAAACCAAACGAGCTGAATTTTTCTTTTATAAAACTATCCCACTGTTTTTTCTTATCCCTGCTTTGCTCCTGTTTTTTGAGATTTGCACTAGAATATATATAATTTTCCTGCACACGCTGTACAATCGGTTTATCTTCCATAAAAATAGAAGTTGCTGGAATTTCTCCCTCATTTACATTATGATTTCTAATATCTGCTGGTGGTTTTGCAAATGGTATATTCTTCTCTGTCTGCTCCACAGGTTCAGACCGGGTAAGCCAGTCTCTCACATCACAAATTGCCATTCCTTCTTCCAGAGACTTTTCATACACACCATATGTGGCATGAACTGCCAACGCATCTTTATGGTCCACCTTCGTCAGCAAATATTCCATCAGCTGCCGAAACCCCTCTTCTATATTCTGATCCGCACCAGGATAAGAGGTGAAAATAAACTCCTGGTTACTGTTTGTGATAAAAATACATTCCGGTTCTAAAAGCAAACTTCCCGTAGAAATCAGATTCCATTCCAATATTTCCATTTGACTGCAAATACTAATGATAATTTTTTTAATCACATCTATACCAACATTCTGAATATTGCAATAAGTATCCAAGGATTGCTTTCCTGATATATTGTACCAATATTGTCCATTTCCATCTAGGTATGCTTTCTCCATTGATAACAATCCCGGAATTTTTCGTCTTAAAAGAATTTTTTCATCCAGGTTTTCCTCCTGATTGGAAAAAATTTTCATATAGCTTCCTGTTGGATTTCTCTCATATACAATTTCATGATTCATTATCTATCACCTCATCCACAATCTGATATTTGTAAAAATCTTTTACCTGCCACATCTGCATGATTTTTTCCTGCTCCTGTTCTCCCTTTATATCCTGATATAAATTCAAACCAATCAGCATTGCAAGAAGCATCGCACCGAGAAGGATTGGAACAATAAATGCTGCTTCTACGGTATAGCTTGCTTTCCATTTCTTTCTGATAAACGACATTCCGCACCAGCTTTCTTTTGCCGTTATAACAAAATCACTATCAAGTGTGCTACAAAAAGAAACGGTACAAATGGCAGTAACTCTTTCTTTCCTTTGTGGTATACAACAATCAAAAATACTGCTGCCAACCCCGCTAACGTCAATGCCAGCATGCTTAATCCGATAATCTCGAAAATATTTAAATAGCATCCCAATGCCAGAATAACCAGACCATCACCATAACCAATTGTTTCCTTTGTAAGTAAACCGAGAAAAAGCACGAAGATCCCCGGTATAAAGCCAAGGATCAGCCTCCAGTCAAACCAGTTCCCATTTAAAAATGAAAGAATTGCTCCTGCCAGCGCAAAAACAATAATTGACATTGACCGGATTTTGCGGGTTTTTATATCCTCTAACGCCAAAAATCCCAACCCAACCATTAAAACAATTCCCTGAATATTTTCTAATAATGACTTCCACATTTTGAACATGCCCCCTTACCACCGACTTCTGAGATCGGTATTAAATAAATTGTTCTTTTTAATCCACTACACCCAAGACTTGCGTGATAACAAGTACCATAATCCGTTATATATACCTTGCCAAGTCCTGTTTTTTCTACCACGCAACTACTACACGCGTAGTATTTATGTTCATTTTTATTTCTTTTGCCGCCTACATCTGCGTAATTTACTACGTGAATAGTCAAGTCCAGATAATTACATTCTCTGCTCCGATGATACACTGTTCCATGCTCTGTTACATAGACATAGTCCTCATTTTGTCCACAATTCGGATCTGCATCTCCCGTCCACATCCTACTTTTGCTTGTTTGCGTCACACGAACGCCTTTTTTATTGAAAAATCCTACCGGAAGTTTGATAGTATAATCTGCATTTAATTCTACATATCCCCCATCAAATGATGATCCCAAAAGAGAAACGCCAAGATATCCCCTTTTTACATATTTATCCGGCAATGAATATTGACGAAGTTCCTTTTGAAGCATTGCTTCAGCAGATGCAAGAAGCGCCGTCGGCGATTCCACGATAGATGCTTCTGTTGCAACTTTCCGACTGGTATATACCAATGCCTCCTGCACCTGTATCTCTATTTGCATAATACGGAAAAACAGAAGGAGAACTGCAAAAAATCCTGCTACCATCGGAATGATGACTGCGGCTTCTAACGTATACGATGCCTTAACACGGATGTACAAGGGTGTCTTTTTGATGCAGGATGTAACACTGCTAATAAAATAGTTTAAAAAATAGGATAATTTTGTTTGCGGTACAAAATCTTTCTCACTTTTGCTTGCAGACTCTGGGAGAGTTTTTGATGTATCGTGTAACTTTTGCATACAAAAAGACACCCTCATACACCCTCCTTCCCCACAAGATAGCTATAATGTGAAGTTTGCTGCATTCGGAAATTGTTCATCTTCTTCTCTACTATAGTGACAAACCCAAGAAATACTGGTGAATACTCGTAGGTTGCGCATACTTTTGCATCAACAATAACCCGATCCATCTTAAAGTCCTCGTACCCTTCCACACTACAAACTGTGGCTTCCTGCATATCCATTGCGCGCATACATATTTTTCCATTATTCTGTAAAAACAATAACGCAGCCATATGACTCTGATAATCAAAACCTGTTGAAGACTCCTTTGCCTTGCTCCATCCGGAAAGCAGTGACGGCAGTTCAGACAAATTTGATGTCCATGTAAGATGTGTTTTAATAATGGGAATTTTACCGCCTTGCAATAACGTCCGCAAATCCAGCACACTTTCCACAAAAGCCCATGCGGCAAGTATCGCATATTTCACAAATGCAATAATAGCCGGATTCAAAGTGAAACCCACCAATGTAACAGACATAGCGAGTGCTTCTGCCTGTTTATCTTCCATTGTCACAATACTGGCCATATTTACAGCCTCTCTTACCACCATGAGTTCTTTGATCACCGTTCTTAGATTTTCTGCATCCTCGCCTTTTCCTGCAATCAGATACTCCAATTCATATTTCATGTGATGACCGCTTTTTTGATTTGTATAGCAGGAAAAGTAATTATTAAAGTACTGATTCAAAAGGACATTGGAATACCAGTCATCCGAACCCTCTCTTTTTGCATTCCCCTTTTCTAATGTTCGATGAGAAACGCTACTGTCCAAGGAAATGGCACTATTGGAGAGTGTGACATCACTTGGCAAAACAAGCGACAATACTCCATTTTTCTTTGTCTCCGACACAATGTCCAGTATATTTTCCTCCTCTTCCGGCATCTCCACTGATATCTCATCCGCTGACACTTTTTTGGATTTAGAGCTTGTTGTTCGCACTTTTCCTCCAGATGTACCTTTCATCTTTGGTAATTGTTTCTTCTTTTTGGAAGAATCTTTTCCACTCTTTTTCGTATCTTCTGTCTGTTTTTGCAGTTCTTCCTGCTTTCTGCTTTCTTCTTCGCGAGCTTCTTTTATAGAATCACGAGCCGAATCAATACTATTCTCTGCATCGCCATACTGATCCTTTGCATTCTTCATGTCATTCAGATTATCGTAAATTGTCCGTGCTGTTTCATATGTAAGATTCTCTTTCATATATGCACAGACAACTTCCTGAAATACAGCACCATTGTCATCTGTCATCAACAAAAACTCTTCAAAATTTGCATCTGTCATTTTTGCTGTCAGCAGAGATGTTCCTGCGAGCAGAGATTTCTCTCTGCCCCCAAGATTTACAGCTGTCAGATTTTGCAGCTGTGCCTGTACATTGTTGAATGACAAATCTCCATCCGAATTGACAACTGAGGTCCCGAGTAAACGATATTCTTCCCAGAGAGGGTTACAATAATTGGCAAATATCGATTCTAAAACAGATTCTGTATTCATCTGCAATGCTTTTCGCACCTCAATGGTCCGGGAAACTTCCAACATTGTAAAAATAAACTGCGCAATCAGCATAAATGACAAAGCAGCAAATACGGTAATACTTCCTTTATATTTTTGTTGTTTTGTCTTTATGTCTTGTTTTCTCATTACACTGTTCCTGAACGCTCCTCAATTGTTTCGAAAATATCGCCCACAACCTTCTTTAATTTATCGCGAAAAATGATGACAATACCGATTAAAACCACCACGATAAGCACCATTTCCACTACTCCAACGCCATCTTCTTCCATCAAAAAATTTTTAAATCCTAACATAATTTTCCCTCCTTATATTTGAAATGCAAGCAATGCAGGTGTCATAATGATTGCAAAGACAATTCCAAGCATAAGCAAAAGCGGAAACAGCATCTTTGTTCCTGCTTCTTCCCCCATTCGCTTTGCAAGTGCCTTTCTTTCCTCCATAGCACCCTCTGCTTCCTGACTTAATAATTGACAAATCCCACGACTACCGGTCTGTACATTCTGTATTAAGATGCGAACCAGGCGCTGATAATCGCCAACTTCAGTTCTTTCTCCGAATTTCTGATATGCTGCCAATTCCGTTTCTCCATCCTGAATCTCATGATTTGTGTAAACCATTTCTTCATAAATAAAACGCTTTGAAATTTCCTTTTTCTTCCTTTTATCAGAGTATCGAGCGGAAATTGTATTCCATGACTGTTTTAAAGACATTCCAGCACCCATTAAAATCAGCAATTTACTGACAACTTCTGAATAATCCAGCATCATCTGATCCTGTCTTTCCTTGCGTTTTGTTTTTTCTCGCTCTATACGAACGAAATACAATAAAACAAGCACAATTATCTCAAAGAAGAGCATTTTGATTACCAAATGCCTTTTTGCTTCTGACCAGTGCAGAGAAACACCATTTACTTCTTTGGGAAGTGTCAGCAATTGATTTCCCTCTTTTTTTGCATCTTTATCAATGGCTTCCTTCACATCTTTTAAAATTCTCTCACTCTCTGATAAAGTTCTTGGATATACCATAAAAGAGAACACATACTCCTGTGTGTAATTTCCACAGGTAAGCTGCACTGTTGCCTGTTCTAAGGAACCATTCTGTGGCACAGCCTCTTCTATAATGACACCGTCCACATCCACGATTCTGTAACTGTCTAATGTCCATTCTGCTTTGACCATTCCGTTTTGGTATGAGGTTTGCATATTTACCGGCAAAGTCACTGCATTTTCATTATCACCTTCTGCATAAAAAGACTTTGAAATCTCTTCTTTCGCAGCATCAAAATACTTGTCCGCCTCTTCTTTTGTTACATCAACGGCTGGAACCACAAGTGTATAATCATAATTCTTCACCACATCACCTGCGTCAAGTTGTAACTCCACTTCCTGATCATATTCTCCCGGGCTCCCCCGGATTACCTGATTTTTGCTGTTGATGTTCTGCTCAGAGGCTTCAACATAGCCTGCCAGAAAAAGCAATAGTACACATACGATTGCAATTTCCGCGCATTTTTTCTTCTGCAATTAAATTCCCCCTTCCATTCTCCTTTTTCAATCTATTTACATATGTATTGCGAGAATGCGATTTGCAAGCACAATGGCACCTGCATAGGCTGCCAGACATCCTGTCATAAACAAAATTCCTGTTGGATTTCCATACATACTGTCTAACATATCTGCCGATGTAAGTTTTAAATAGGCCAGTATCAATATAGGAATAAAATTCATTACCTTTTGTTCCAATTTTCTAGATACAACCAGAACCTGTATTTCCCGTTCCGTCTCATATCGCATACGCATATGTCCTTCCGTTCCCTTTATGATTGTTTGAAAATTTCCTCCACTTCGCTTTGCAAACGAAAACACTTCTGAAAAACTGGAGATATCTGCATTTCCAGAGCGAACGGCAAAATCTTCCAGTAAGCGTTCAATCGGCATATTGTATCGCACAGATTGATTCATCTGAACAAGCTCCTGATACATTGCTGCATCTTCTCCATATAACTCCCTTATTTCTTTTTCCGCTTCTCTCCATGCATTCTCTATAGAACATCCAGCAAGAAGCGCCGCACTAATGGTTCGAAGCGCGTCTAAAAATTCTTTTGCCAACCTACTTTGTACTTCCTCTTTCCCCTTTGCCATTGCGCTTCTGTAAAAGAAAACGAATAGTGGAAAAATCAGGACAAGACCCAGCCAATGATCATAAAACAAATATGCAATGACCACTCCAATTCCAATTGACAATAAAAGGCACTTTCCCTTTTCTTTCCACACTAATTTATATTGTCTGTAATCCATGCATAATTCCTTCCCTGATTGCTATATCCTCCAGACCTGACATTATAAGTTTGTTTGTGCACTTTAATTTTTCCATCGCAATAAGTGCACTTTTATCTCCATCCTGTTGTAACTGATACAGCGGAGATAACAATATTTCCCCATCCTTAAACCCGATTACCTCTGTAATTTCAAGAACCTTCCGGCTGCGATCCGGCAATCTTCCAAGGTGAACAATAACATCAATTCCCGATGCAATCTGTTGACGAATTGCATGCAATGGTAAATCCATCCCCATCAGTACCATCATTTCCAAACGGCTTAAAATATCACGGCTGGAATTTCCATGTGCCGTAGAAAGTCCCCCGTCATGGCCAGTATTTAAAGCTTGTAACATATCAAAAGCCTCTGCACCACGGCACTCTCCGACAATAATCCGGTCCGGTCGCATTCGCAACGCACTCCGTATCAAATCTCGAATTGTCACCGGCATAACGCCTTCCATATTCGCGTTCCGAGTCTCCAGACGCACAAGGTTATGGATTCCCTGTATCTGTAACTCTGCGGAATCTTCAATTGTAATTACTCTTTCATCCTCTGGGATATATTGCGATAATGCATTAAGAAATGTTGTTTTTCCGGAACTTGTACCTCCGGAAATCAACAGACTGTATTTGGCCTGCACCAGATATTTAAGAAAATCTGCAGCGTCTTTTGAAACAGCCCCTTTTTCGATCAAAGCATCCATGTCCAGTGGATGCTCCGGAAATTTACGTATCGTAATTGCCGATCCATCCAGTGAAATCGGTGACAATACAATATTTACACGAGAACCATCACTCAAACGTGTGTCCACAATAGGATTTGACATATTAACAACTCGGTTATGTCTGCCTACAATCTGCTGGATAATGTCCTGCATTTTTTCTTCACTGGCAAAACTCTGCTCCCATTTATGAACACATCCAAATTTCTCATAAAATATATTCTGTGGCCCATTTACCATAATCTCGGATACTTCCGGATCATCCACCAGATCCTGAAGCGCATCCAGTTTTCGCAACGAATTGAAAACCTGTTGCTCAATCCGTACTCTTTCCCGCAGGGAAATAATCCTTCCCTGCAACATCTGCGCCGTCTCTTCTGCGATAAACTCTTCGATTTCCTCATCAAGCATATCGCGGGATAAATCCATTCTTTGAAGAACCCTGGCTCTGATCTGGCTTATATACTCATCCAACAGATCTTACCCCCGGCATCAGATTTCGAATCCTGTCCCCGAACTCATTCCATTTCCACTGTTCCACAAGACGTTCACAGGATACAACCGGCGTTGCCATCAACGGAATTTCCACGCTTTGAATTTTCTGTCGAACCCGTTCCAAATCTCTTTTTTCAAGTTCCTCAAAAAATTCCTTTTCTCTCCATTGACCAATTCCACCCCGGCTTTTCATAAGATAAATTTCCTGACAAATGCCAAGTATCTCGAAAAAACCAACAAAACGCGTTCCAAAATTTAAAACGATCGTCTCATATCCCATTTCTTTTGCAAGAATATGAAACAATTTCTGATAAGTTTTCATCTGTGCTTCGCATAGACACTCGGTATTGTACACTGGATAGGCTACATCAATATTTTCCAGGTGAGAAATGCAGGAAACCAAATGGTTCGTAGCATATCTTCCCTTCTCTGCCATCACCAGCAATTCCTCTAAACCCATCCTGCAATCTTCACCTGCCAATTGTGAAATTCCGCTGTTCTCCTGCAGATCCAATAGCAAAACCTTTTCATGTTCCCCGATCAAAGTTGCAAGTGTAACTGCAAACGGAAGCTGATATTCATTTTCTGCAAGAGAATATACCCCTAAAATCTGTGCTTTTCCCGGCAACCGATTTCCCTGGCACACACATTGTATTTCTTCTCCCACCTGTTTTAATATCTCATCCACAATGCGGTTTACTTCCTGATACCGTTCCACCCAATACACGCCTCCTTCCTCTTGTTTTTCTGTATCTTCTTTCCCATCATATAAGCATATTACGGGAATTTCTCCACTCCAGTTTTCTGCATTTTTCACATCATCCATCAACACGATATCATAAGATTTCCTGTCTCTCTTTAATTCCGCATTCTCTGAATAAATATGCAGTTCTACCTGCTCCTGATAATGATTCATTATGCAGTTCGTAAATCGTAAACTGTATTCATTGTCCCCAATACAAAGCCCTAACCGAACTTTCTTCATAGCTTCTCCTTTCCAACTGTATCTGCTACATATACATACGAACTCTCACCACCATAAATCCCAAAAGAATTGCCACCGAAAAATGCATCAGATTTTCTTTCTGAGCCATACTTTTTCGATACGACATAAAATTTCCATGTAAGAGTTCCTGAAGAAACACACTGCCTTTGAATAAGCTGAACTGCAAATTACGATTATGCAACATCTTCCCAACTGAGATAATCGCCCCCACCAGCAATGCAGCAAGTATACAGTCTGTCAACGTTTTGAAATTTGTAAATCCACCTATTACGGAAAAAAGTTTGATGTCCCCGGCTCCCAAAATACCGAGAACGTATAAAAGATATAAAATGATAACCGGAAAAGATATATTCCAAAGAATATAGATGATCTGTGGTACTCCGCCTATTGATATACCAAATGCGATCGAACAAAACAGTCCCATGAGAATCAGCCGGTTACTGATCTTCATGCACATAAAATCCTGAATCACTGCAGTAAATAAAATCATGTACAGTGTCAGTATGGATGCTGTCTGCATCTCATTCATATTGCATCACCTCTTTTGTTGTAAGTCGGATTATAGCAATGACTATTTTATTTGTCAAGAAAAAATTTTTATAAATATTTTTTGTATAACTTTTCCATTTATGCTTATACTTGTAAAAAAAGCATTTAGGAAAGCAGGTGATTTTTTGAAACTTTTTAAGGCAACACCCGAACCTCTGAGCGGTTATGACATGCTGATCGACAGCCTCCACCAGACGAGCGCCGATTTACAAATTGTATATGAAAATCTACAAAATGTAGTAGAACCTGATTTGATCGACTACTATATCTACCAGGCAAAAGCCGTACAGATGCGATATAAATTTTTACTTGGATGCGTAAAAAAATTAGAGGATTCTTACACGAAGAATCCTCTCTGATCATCATCCATATAATTTTCATTTAGCGAAGCGCGACCATACGTCATACCTGCATAAACCTGCTGCGTATTACGCATCAATGGTTCGCTGGTGTCCTGTCTGGCAACTTCCACAAAGGAGCCATACAGGCACCGCAGAATTTTTTCTGCTTCCAGCAATCCGTCCAACCGGTTTTCATACATGGTGCGTGCAAGCTCGTTTTTGCCAAACACATAAAGCGAATGCAGATTTTTTGACAATGGATACGCGAAATTCAAGCTATGAATCAGCTCATCCAACACATTCTGTGCTCTGCGGATTGCCACTTTCATTTCTTCGTGACTGTCCGCTTCATAAGCCTCCTTTGCATCATCAAGATATGCGAACAGAATATCATAAATGATCACAATCATTTCCCCTGCATTACATTGACTAAGCCGCCTGGTAAAGTCCTGTTTTAGCTCGTTTTTCATTCTTTTTCAGCCTCCAATTACTGCAAAAGTGAAAGTACCTGTTGTGGCAGATCATTCGCCTGTGACAATACAGAAATGGATGCCTGCTCAAGTACATTACGCTGGGTAAATTCTGTCATTTCCTCTGCCATGTCTGTATCAAGAATATTTGAATATGCAGCCGTCAGATCTTCCTGTGTCTCTGCCAGACTGTTCTGCGCATACTGCAGACGATTAGTAAAAGCACCGATTCTTGAACGTGCATCACTTAATTTTGCAATCGCATCATCCAATGTGCGCATACCATTTTCCGGTCCATTGGAAACCGTTACATCAACGGTATCAAGATACAGGCTTTCCGTAGAAATTTCCGGGATACGAATATCTACATCCTGATACTGATTAGCACCAATCTGAATTGACATGGCACCGATGTCCGTCACATCAATCGTAACGTCCTGTTGCGCATTTTCCTTTAGTTTAAAATCCATAGAAAAACCGCCGATATCCGTTACTTTGATGCGTGTTCCATCCGCAGAAACCGTAGTTGTCTTGGAAAAACCTGCACCATCCATAAGTGATACTTTTGCATCCGTACCAACTTTATTCAATATATAATTGCCGGTTTTATCATCATATTTTGCATCTGCATTCTGATTCATTCCGATGTCTTCAGCAAATTCTTTATTCATGGAAACCTTGACTGCCTGACTGGATCCGTATTCAACAGTTGTAATTGTATAACCGCCATTGGCATTTCGCTCTGCGGTACAACCAGCCTGTTCTGCAGATTTCCGCAACTGCTCAAAAAAAGCATCCTCAGACATTCCCTTTGTATAATCCACACCTATGCCATTGATGGTGATTTTTCCATCTACATTTCCGGTTGGCTGAGGAATATCATAAGTGGCAGCCTGTGCTTCCTGATCAACATGCAATGTATAGGTGCCCGGTGTCACGCTGTCTGAAATATCCATACGATTCACTTCCTTGGAATACACACGCACATCACAAGAACCATCCAGAAGCGTTTTTGTATTGTACTCCGTATCCGCAGAAATACGATCTACTTCTTCTTTGAGTTTATCAACCTCTTTTTGAATACTTTCACGATCACTTAGTGCGTTTGTTCCATTCGCTGCCTGCACACAAAGTTCGCGCATTCGCTGCAAAATACTGCTCACTTCATTTAATGCGCCATCTGCAATGTTAAGTACGGATTCTCCATCCGCCGCATTGGATTCTGCCTGATCTAAAGCATCAATCTGTGCTTTCATCTTGTTCGAAATGGCCATACCTGCTGGATTATCTCCTGCCTTATTGATCTTGTAACCACTGGATAAACGTTCCATAGAAGCACTCAGCTTATTTTCCGTCCGAAGTAACTGTCTGTTTGTGATTACCGCGGACATATTACGATTAATCTTCATAAATTTTTACCTTCCGTACAAAATTTGGCTTCCATGCCAGAATTTGACCATCCCTGTCAATTCATCTATTTGTTATATCGTCCGTTTTTTGTATTTTTTTAACCACATAACGCGTATAATTTGCATTTCATGGGAAATCGTATTATAATAGCACCATTAATAAGACAAATTGCAAAGGAGGATTTATCCAATGGCTAAGGTTACCAAGGATACTATGATTGGAGAACTTCTTCAGATCGACGCAGATATTGCACCTATGCTTTTAAATATCGGCATGCATTGTCTCGGATGCCCATCTTCACAGATGGAAACTATCGCTGAGGCTGCTATGGTTCACGGAATTGAGCCTGATGATCTGGTGAATGATATTAACGATTTCTTAGAGCATGATTTAGCTTAACAATAAAAGGACTGCACGAACTGTGCAGTCTTTTTATTATTGGGTTATTACAATTGTGCAATTGTCTTAAGTGCACTTGGTCCTGTAATCCATTTTCCATGTTCTTCTAAATATGCGCCAGCTGCTGGAGTGTAATTCCGCTGAATTGCATACTCACAGATAATATTGCATACTTTGTTAAATTGCTCCGGCGTGTGTCCGTCCTTATGAATCACTAAGAAAAAGCGATTCTTCTGCTCATTCTTATATAGGTCATTGCGACCTTCATAATATCCTTCCAGCACATGGGCAAGTCTTTCCACCTGCTCCATATTTACAAATTCAAACATTTTTTTCAGATCAGCTGGAACCTCTGTTGTCTGATTCTTTGTCTGATCCGTCTCTGTTTCTTCCTTTGCAGCTTCACTCTTCTCGCGAATTTTATTGAAAAGACCAATAATGTCATCTGCGCCCTTATTTTCCACAGTACCCTGATTGCCGGAAGACTGCGCAAACATTTCATCATCATCCGATTCGGTGAATTTCGAAAAGCGCGTATCCAATTCCTCAGGATATTCCACTTTTGTAATCACAAGAATAAGAGATTCGGAAGACAACGGGATGGCCTCTACCATCAATGGATTGTCATTTGCCTCAAAGCCAAACTCATAATTGGCCTGCTGTATCATGTCATGGAAAAGCCCCTTTGCTTTCTCAGAACCATATGCCAACTCACTCAGATTGATCTGTCTTTCTGCCAGATCCTGCTTCGTTAATGTGCAACGAATCTGATTTTCATTTACTTTTTCAATTTTCATCACAATCACATCCTTACCTTGAAAATCTCTTGTAAATTGTACACTTATTATAATCAAATGATTCTATGTTGTAAAGTTTGCATGCATTAAAAATTTATAAAGTCAAAAAAGATTTTTTAAAATAATGCTTGCTTTTAAAAAACAAGTATGCTATAAGTTTATGCATGAGATGCGTTTTACCCCCATTAAAACGTATGCAAAATAAAAATTTAATTTTGTCTGGACGATATGAAATTCTAGATACCCTTGGCCATGGGAGTGACGGAATTGTCTATCTTGCCAGACATCGATCTTTAGAGTTGAACCGTGCGCTAAAACAATTTCCCAAAAAAGACGCACCTTCACTCTTCGCTATTTCGGAAGCAAAAATTTTAAAGGCTATTCAGCATCCGGGAATTCCAACCATTTATGATTTTGAAGAAGATGAATCTTTTTTCTATCTTGTGGAAGAATATATCCAAGGTGTTTCTTTAGAAGAATTTTTGCTCCATCAACAGTCTATTTCCCAGAATTTATTTTTTAATTTTTGTAAACAGCTTTGCGATATATTTGCATATCTGCACACTTTATGCCCAAACCCAATTGTTTATCAGGATTTGAAACCAGAGCATATTATAGTATGTGGATTACAAATTAAATTAATCGATTTTAGCGTTGCTTCATTTATTACCAACTCTGGAAATGACTTCAATCATTTGGGAAATCACACGTTTTCGGCTCCTGAGCTTGCACTCAGTGAGCCCATTACAGTCGTGTCTGATATTTACAGCATTGGGAAAATAATTCAATTTATGCTCCCCTTTGTAAATGCCCCTCTTTCCCGAAATATTCTGTATATTACCCAAAAAGCAACAAATCCGGAACCTGCGTTCCGTTATCAGACCGTTTGTGAACTGTCTGATACACTCAATAAAATAAAAGAAAGTTTGGGTAAAACGCATCTCTCGCAGAATATCGCCGTGATCGGAAGCCATTCCGGATGCGGTTGCACACATATAGCAATATCCTTAGTCTCCATGCTGAACTATCTCGGTCATCCCGCTGTATATCAGGAAGAAAACTGGACCAATTGTCTGAGAAAAGCGCTGATTGAAATGGAACACATTCAGGAACACGACGGATGCTATTATTATCAATGCTTTCAAGGCTATCCCAAATATGATACGGGCATCGAGATTCCCTCTCCGGAAAGTGCACTTTGTATAATGGATTACGGATGTACTTATACTCTTGAGGAGCTTATCTCTGCAGACCTCATCCTTTATGTCTGTGGAGGCGCACTTTGGCACAGGGCCGATGCAATGATTGAAGATCAGATAATAAAACATTTGGGATCACGTCTGAAATTCGTTGCTAATTTATGTGATCGCAATTCTGCTGTCTATTATGCCAGAAAATTTTCAGCTCCTGTATATCCGTATCCGTTTGATACTGGGATATTTCAGGCAAATGAGAATAAATTGGATTTTGTCCACTGGCTATCTTTAGAGAAAGGCAGGAAATATTCATTATTACATTTAATAAGAAGAAACCGTTTTTTCCGACACCTGCTACCATAGGAATCTGTGGTGTCAGTGCAAATGCCGGAGTCACGCACTTATGTATTGCGTTGTCTAATTTTTTACATAGCAGATACCTTGTTTCCACCGCCTATATGGAAATGAATGCCAGTCACGAAATTGCTCTTCTCAATAAAAGGGGAGAAACCATAAGCGACTCAAAGCTCTATTTCCGGAAAAAAGGTGTCGACTATTACCCAGACGTTACCATTCGTAAGATGACAGAACTTCTTCACAGAGACTACGAATATTCCATTTTGGATTTCGGAGTCCTGACGCCACATACCCGGCTGGAATTTCTGCATTGTGACAAACGGATTGTCTTGTGCAATGTCAGCCCATGGAAAGCCACACAATTTGATAAATTTGTTCACGAACTTATAAAATATAAAATACCTTTGGAGGAGGTTATATTTGTAAATGCATATGGGGATATATTAAAGAAAAATCAGGAACAAATTTACAAAAAATACGGTATCCGGGTTGATCCTGCCCCTCTTCTCTGTGATCCATTTCACATTACCTCTGGATGTTTTCACTTTTTTGAACAACTTATGAAAGGAGAATAGTTATCACAATGTTAAACAATAACTTTCAGCTGCTTATTGAATTTCGGCCAGAGGTATATCAGGCACTTGTTATTACACTTTCTGATGTGCCTTTACCAGATACAAAATAACAAATTACAATTGGTCCTCAAAATTATAAACAAAAATATAAACATGGAAAAGATTCAGACTGGGGTCTCAATGCAACTCAGACTCTTAACCGTTTGAATGAAAAAAGATACCGGGGACCGGCGTATTTTGTAAATGCCCTGTCCCCCTATACATTTATAATTATATGTTAAGAAAGAACTGTTTTATCTTTTCTTAATTTTCCCTTATATCATTTGAATCTATATAAGCACAATGCTATAATCGGATTGGAAACTGATTACACATAAGGAAGGATTACATATGAAGAAAAAAACTATACCGATTTTAACTGTTTGTGCTCTTATCGTAATCATTGTAGCCATCATCGGCGGTTCTGTGCTTCTTCGCAAATATACACCAAGCAAAGAACACAAAGATTTAACCTCTTATTATAATATTACCGCAGATAATCAGGTTGCAATTGTATTGAACAATGAACTTACCTCCTCGTATGCCACTTTAATTGATGGCCATATTTACGTGGATTACAATTTCGTTCACGACACTTTAAACTCCCGTTTTTACTGGGATCATAACGAAAATATTCTTCTTTATGCTACCTCCCGGGATTTGATCTCGGCTGAAGCAGACAGCAACAAATATTTGATTACCAAATCATCTGTAGATTATGGCAGACCTGTTGTAAAGGCCAATTCCGATTCTGCATATATTGATTTGGATTTTGTAAAAGAATATACGGATATGACTTACGAGTATATTAAGGACCCAAACCGCATTGTCATTACCAACCAATGGGGAGACTACAATACAGCTTCCATCAAAAAAAATACAGCTGTTCGTGTCAAAGGCGGAATCAAAAGTCCTATTTTAAAGGATATCAAAGAAACCAGCGATGTTACTGTGATTGAACAGGGTGATAACTGGTCAAAAGTTCTGACCGATGACGGCATCATTGGTTATGTACAGAACAAACGGATGTCTGATGTTTCTACCAAAACACGTACCAGTGATTTTACGCCGGATACTTTTGCTCATATTACCAAAGACTTTAATATCTGTATGGCATGGCATCAGGTAACCAACACTTCAGCAAATGCAAATATTGCATCTGTACTATCATCTACCAAGGGAGTCAATGTAATTTCTCCGACCTGGTTCTATTTAAACGATAACAATGGTAATCTTGCGAACCTGGCAAGTCTTGGCTATGTAAATTACTGTCACTCACAAGGTGTGGAAGTCTGGGCGCTTGTCAGCAATCTTGAGAATAAAGATGCGGATTCTGCCGAAGTGTTAACACACACTTCGAAGCGACAGAATCTTGTAAACCAGATTGTATCAATGGCAATCCAATACAATCTTGACGGTATCAATCTTGATTTTGAATCTCTGAACCAATCAAAAGTCGGGGATGCATATATCGAATTTGTACGTGAACTTTCCATCAAATGTGCCAACAATGGAATTGTTCTTTCCGTCGACAATTATGTTCCAACAAGTTACACCGCCTTTTACAACCGCGCGGAACAGGCAAACTTTGCGGACTATGTCGTAATCATGGGATATGATGAACATTATGCCGGTGGTGATGCCGGTTCTGTATCTTCTATCGGATGGGTAAAACAGGGTGTAGCGGATACACTTGCAGAAGTTCCTGCAGATCAGGTAATCCTTGGTATGCCATTCTATACAAGAGTATGGCAACTGACAAAGAATACTTCTTCCAAAGATTCCACTGACAGCAAAGATAACAACGATGAAAAAGACTCTAACAGCGACAGTGACTACGATGTTACCTCCAAAATTTATGGCATGCGCGCTGCTGATACGTTGCTTACAGATAATGGTGTAACCAAGACCTGGGACAAAGAAAGTGGTCAGAATTACGCAGAATTTACCAGTGGAAATTCCACTTTTAAAGTATGGCTGGAAGATGCCACTTCTACAGAAGAACGTCTGAAGGTCATGCAGGATAATAAACTTGCAGGCGCATCTTTCTGGAAGCTCGGTTTCGAAACCAGCGATGTCTGGAATACAATTATTAAGTATACGAACTAGCTTTCCTGCATAAATTGAATTAACTAATACAAAAGCCTTTTGCAAACACGCAAAAGGCTTTTTCATTCAATTATTTGGAGCGGTATGCAAAAAAAATTTGAAATTCTCATGGTTGCCTGTCTTTTTATCTGTTCATTCTTTCTTGCTAGAGCCGGTGCTGCATATGTATGCGCCAAAAATCTCAATACAAAAAATCTTTGTATTGTCCTGGATGCAGGTCATGGAGGCGCTGATCCTGGCAAAGTCGGATGTAATGATATCTTAGAAAAAGATGTCAATCTGTCCATTGTCCTCAAGTTGAAAACTCTTTTTGAAAACAAAGGATTCCATGTTGTGCTTACCCGCAAAGATGACACAGTTCTTGCTGATGAAAATTCCAAAAATGTCAAAATAGAAGACTTGCGAAACCGTGTCGCACTCATCACAGAAAACATGCCGGTCATGACAATCAGCATCCATCAGAACAGCTTTCCGGATGCATCCATTTCCGGTCCACAGGTTTTTTATTTTGAACAGTCAAAAGAAGGTGCAGAAATCGCTTCTGTACTACAGGAGAGTTTAAATTCCTCACTCAATCCACCAAAACCCAGAGCCTGTAAAGCAAACGATGACTACTATATTCTCAAAAAAACACCCACACCTACCGTTATCGTAGAATGTGGGTTCCTAAGTAACGAAACAGAAGCGCAACAATTAACCGATGAGTCCTATCAGGAAAAACTTGCCCGCGCAATTTATTCCGGTACCTGGGATTATCTTACGAGTTCTGCAACTGCTGCATCGACAGAATAAAACTTTCCGCAATATGATACAGTCGCTTTGTCTGTACCGGATTGTCGGTATTTGTCGCAAGTTCTCCTTCTTTTTTCCTCTTTGCCTCCCGGGTGATCTGGGATGTTTCATAATGTTCCAATGAAAGATCACTTACATATGCAATTTTAATATCTGCCGTTTTTGTTCTGGCATCGGTATCTTCATGGAATGCTTCCGTGAGCATATCCAGATGCTCGGACAAAAACTTCTGTGTCTCTTCGTCATCCACTGCAATCATGCCGGATACCCCATCATCCTTTGCCTGAAAGGAAGCCGCAACTTTGCCCAGTCGGTCACTGTCGAATAATATGTCCACCCAGCCTTTTTCTTCTTTGCCCCGGACAACTTTCAGGGATACCGCTGTAACCCCATCTCCGGTCTGCACCGGAATCATAAAGCTTTCCTCTTTGGATTTCTTTGCACATAACTGAAATTGCATGGTTGCCTGTTTCATCGCACGCACATCCACCGTATTAACCTGCGGATCTTCGATGATCATTGTTTCCATCACATGTGCAGCCACTTCTGCAAGTGTCTCCTGCGCCTCCGCCAGTTCCTCTGGTGTTTTTACAGCTTCTCCAAATGCATCGAGAACCTGCTGCTTTAAATCCTCGATTTTATCCACAGATTCTGTAGAAAAATTATAGTCTTTCCACAATTTCTCCATCATCTGGTTCGGATGCCGCAACATATTGTTGACAGCAAGAATATTTGCCACACTATTACTGATATCGTACCGATCCAGATATTCATAAACCTCTTGCGATGCGCGCAGTGCCTGCTGCACTTCCTGTAACTGCTCCTGTACATAACGCTGCGCTTCCTGTTGTACTTCCGGCGTTTCCTCCATCTGTGACAGTGCTTCTGCCAACTGTTCCGGCGTCATATTCTGCCACTTATCCTCTCCCAGAGATTGCAATTTTTCTGGACTTATGTTATCTAAAATATCCCGCACACAATTGGTCTGGAATGCAACTTCGATTTGATCATCAATTTTTGGTCCATTATTCTTTGCCTGCACACCATCAAAGTCATCGCTGATTTCATAATCCATTCCACCCTTTTTACTGGTACGCACTGCTGTCAGAAGATTGCGCATGGTAATGCCACTTCCCTGCTGCATCAATGCCCCTAACGCAGCTCCATCCGTCTTCTCGACCTGTGCAATCAAACGATAAATTCCGATATATCCGCTTCTTTCTTCCTCCGTAATTTCATGATTCTGCTCTAACTTCCACAGATAACGGCTAAAGCGTTCCTGATCTTCATTTCCGGTTTCCTGCTTAATATCTTCTGCGACCTGATTCAACTGTTCCATTGACATATCCAGTGGATTTTCTCCGCGGCGAATCATCTCCAGGGTTACTGCAGGTGTCATATTTTTAAACGCACGCTGCATTTGCTCATCCAACGCTTTTACATTTTGTATATTCTCCTCAGAAATATCCATTCCATTGTATCCAAGAATTCTTACTGCACGCTGGTTTGCTGCACTGTTTTCCAGATCCATGTCCTTAAGCAGCGACTCTGCCGCGTTAGAAAAAGCTTTCTGTATGGAATCTCCCATATCACGACGCGGAGCAGTCATCAACGTTTCATATCGCTCATTTACCTTTTCAAGTGCCTGCTGTATCTGGCTTCCATGATCATAAATTTCCTGAATACTTGTCTCTGCATCCATCTGGCCAATTACATACGCCGGCTGTCCCTTTAATGCATCAAAAACAGCTATCGTATCTACCGCTTTATCTACATTCTCTTCTGTAGATGGAATCCCCATACTGTCCATCAGATTACGATAATACTGTTTTTCCTGCTCCTTTAATGACTCGACCGTATCTTCCATAGACTGAATATCGGCTTCCACTCCAAGTTTCTTCATGGTAGAACCTGCTTCTGTCGTCATGATGAGACGATTCTCTTCCATGCGCCGCTGAGAAGTAATCATACTGGCATCTCCCGGCCGTTTTCCTTCCCCTATCGCTTTTGCCATATGATCTATCAACTGATTCCAGTCAATTTCACCATTTTGTATTTGCTGTGACAATTCCTGCAGATCCTGCAACGACTGTAAATTTTCTTCTGTCAAAGGGATCTGGTTTTCAAGCAGCCATCTGCTGTTTGCAAGCGTCTCCTCATTGAGTTCAAATCCTGCATTTTCAATGACTGCAGAAATCTGGTCCTGCATGTCCACAAAATCACTGTCCGAAATTATATCGATTTCCACAGTTTCCCCATTGGCTGCACCACTATACTGCGCCATATACAGATTGCTGATGCTCGGCTCAAGCTGATTCTTTAACAGATAGCTCATCATTTTATCACTGATTCCATCCACTGACACCGCCTGCGAAAGTGCATCCATGCTGTCCTGGACATTGGCAGCTGTAGCTGGAAGATCATTGCCATCTAAGGTACGCATAATCTGTTGTGCCACTGCCGGATTTCCTGTAATATCCTGTAACTGCTCCTCGGTCAGCTGATCTCCGTATATTGATATGTCAACGCCCGCCTTTGCAAGTACAGCCTTGATTTTGTCTGTAACCGTTATGATCGTGTAGCTGTCTGTATCGTTAACGGAAAAACCATTTTCCTCCATCGCCTTATAATCTGCGGCGGAAGTTGTGTTTGCAAGCACAGCGATCTCGTTCTTACGATCATCAGCGGTCTTTTCTTTATGCTGATCGATTTCCTGCGAAGTTGTGCGATTTGTTCCCGGTTTCTCATAGGTTGCCATATCGATTGTTCCACGGTCAGAAACACCTACTGTCTTTTCAAAACGTTCCTGCTGTATTACTGTAGATTTACTATACTCTGCAGCATTCGCCTGATATGCCGCGATTCCTTTTGCTGCCGCATCGTCACTCAGACTGCGTGTTACATTATCCCACAAATTTTTCTGTTCAACCTGCATTTCTCCACCATCCTTACGCGTCAATCCCTATCTGTGCTCTTGTCGACTGACACTCTATGTTTTATATCGGCCAATTCTCCATAAAACTAAAGAAACCGCACCAATTTTATCCTTTGATAAAACCAGTACGGTTTCTTCTTCCCTCTAATTAACTACTCAAACGAATTTAGAATTTGAAAACTGCAACGCCATATGCAGGAAGTGGATAAGCGATTGAATATTGTCTTCCATCACACTCTTTTTTCACTGCCCTATAAGACTCCTTGCGATCCTTATCAGTCCCATTAAACTTTGGATCCTCGCTGTTCAATACCAGCTTATATGTCTTATTTTTCGGTACACCTACACGATAATCCTCACGTGCCACCGGTGTAAAGTTAATAACAAACAGTAAATTATTCTTACCATTTTTGCTTTTTCGAACAAAGCTGAAAATACTGCGGTCTCTGTCATCTGCATTGATCCATTCAAATCCTGCCCAACTCGTATCCTGCTCATACATACATGGATTTGACGTGTACAGATGAAGGAGCGCTTTTACCCAATCCTGTACTTTCTTATGATTCGGATCTTCCAACAAATACCAGTCCAGTTCGCGCGCTTCGCTCCACTCCTGTACCTGTGCGAATTCCTGTCCCATAAACAAAAGCTTTTTGCCGGAATGTCCCATCATAAATGCATAACCTGCCATAAGGTTCTTAAACTTATCTCCCTCAAGTCCAGGCATCTTGTTCAACATAGAGCATTTCAGGTGTACAACCTCGTCATGTGAGAGAACAAGAATATACTTCTCACTCTCGTTATAACTCATGGCAAATGTCATCTTATTGTGATTGTCCTTACGGAAATATGGATCCAGTTTCATATAATCCAGGAAGTCATGCATCCATCCCATGTTCCACTTATAACTGAAATTCAATCCGTCATCTTCGACCGGACCAGTTACTTTCGGCCATGCAGTAGACTCTTCTGCAATCATTACAACGCCCGGATTTCTGCCGAGGATCAATGTATTGATATGCTTAAAGAACTCGATTGCCTCAAGGTTTTTATTTCCACCATAGATATTTGGAACCCACTGACCGTCTTCCTTACCATAATCCAGATACAACATGGACGCAACCGCATCTACACGCAATCCGTCTACATGGTAATTTTCTACCCACATCAGAGCACTTCCGATCAGGAAATTCTTAACCTCATTCTTGCTGTAATCAAAAATCTTCGTTCCCCAGTCCGGATGCTCGCCTTTTCTTGAATCTGCATACTCATAAGTTGCAGTTCCATCAAATTCAACCAGACCATGTGCATCCTTTGGGAAATGCGCTGGAACCCAGTCAAGAATAACACCAATCTTATTCTTGTGGCATTCATTTACCAGATAAGCAAAATCCTCCGGTGTTCCATAGCGGGAAGTCGGTGCATAGTATCCTGTTACCTGATATCCCCATGAACCATCGAACGGATACTCCGAAATTCCCATTAACTCAATATGTGTATACCCCATCTCTTTTACATATGCAATCAGAGATTTTGCCAGATCACGGTAACTGTAAAAACCATCGTCCTCTCTGCCTGGATGACGCATCCAGGAACCCGGATGTACTTCATAAATTGCCATTGGCTGCTCATAAATCGTTTCCTTTGTAAGCAATGCTCTGTGCTTCATCCATGTCGTATCTGTCCACTTAAAGTGCGAAATATCCGTTACGATCGAAGCTGTCTCCGGACGAAGCTGTGCATAATTGGCATATGGATCTGCTTTATACAAACGTCTTCCATCTCTTGCAATAATCAGATACTTATACATGCATCCGAGCTTTACTCCCGGTACAAAAAGCTCATACACACCCATAGTATCCGGCTCTACACGATGCATCTCGTGGGAAGTCTCATTCCATCCGTTAAACTCTCCAATGACATATACTCTGTCTGCATGTGGCGCCCATACATCAAAGCACACACCGGATTCCCCATTTTCTGTCATCACATGTGCACCCATTTTGCGATATATATCATAATGAGTTGCCTGTCCGAACAGATAACAATCCATTTCTGTAAAATTACTCATATACTCTCCTCCACATTCTCTATTTTATGATAACCGATCCATGCTGTTTGTGTGAATCGTTATATGTTATTCAAAATCCTTCTCTCGTAGTACGATGCGATCGTCATCCGTATAACGACTCGCAGTCAGAATACTGATTGCTTTCTTAATACCTCCATGCGCCTCCCGGTCAATGGCTTCATCGACAATGTCCTTTACTTCTGTCAGTGTTGTTGCCTGATCCAGTCTCTGGATATTACTGATCCGGTTATATAAAGCAAGTACTGCCATATCGTCAATTTTGTATCCAAGCTCCCTCGAATATGATCTGGCAAATGTCACCAGCTCATCATTGGTAAAAATCGGGACGGAAATGCTTTCTGTAAATTTTCTTGCAAATCCTTCATCTGATGCCATCAGCTTTCGGATTCCCTTGGATGTTCCCTCAAGAATCACAAATAATCCGCTGGATTCCTGTTCCAACAACAGGGAAAGTGTTACCACAGAATCCCTGGTCAATTCTTCTGCATTCTCGATAATCAGGCATCCGCCTTCCACCTGTCGGATAATTTCCCCAACGGTCTTTTTATTCAAAGTCTCTGCCTGAATCTTTCCAACCTTTCCTTCAATCCGTCCGGTTTCCTGCTGCAATACCTTGATGATTGATGTCGCAAGTGTTGTTTTTCCAGTTCCGTGTCCACCTAAAATCAGAAGATTTCCGGTAGATGCTGTCTTATCCTGTTCCAGATGTCTGGTTGCTCCAGTAAGTGCCTGTCGAAGCTGCGCTTCCATTCCCTTGACTGGCATAAAATAGGAGAATATCGTTTTCTCTTTCTCCGTCAATGTCATAAGCGGTGTCTCCGGCTGAACCGTACCTTGTTTTCCTAAATTCTCCGGTTCTGAAATCTCCGGAAGCTTTGTTGTCTTTCCTTTCCAGAAAGAACGCTCTATCTGATTTTTGCGTTTTACAATTAATTGTTCTTCTTCTGCCTCGTCTATGTCCTCTTCGTCAAAATTACGCATATCCTGTTTTGATTCTGCCTCACTTTCCAGTTGCTTCTCCGGCATAACGTTCTCTTCTGCCGGCACTTCATTTTGTTCTATTGTATCCCCTTCTGTTTCTGCATCCTCATCGTTTACCATGTCTTCTGTAAACACTTCTTCCAACATCTCCTCCGTTGGAATATCCGTTTCTGACACTTCTTCCTGTATCTCCTCAGTCGAAATATCGGTCTTTGGCACTTCCTCCACATCTTCTTCAGCGACTGGTTCGGTCACTGTTTCAGCGGTCTGAACTTCCGAAGTTTTTGTCTCCGGCTGATCCTGTAAATACTCTTCTTCCAACAATTCACGCGGCGTGACACCTGCATCCAGCTTCGGAATCACTCCGGTCAGACGATCCATAATATCGCCCGCCTGCTGCAATGCTCTTGCCTTTGCTGATTCGAGTTTTCTCTGCTTTGCCTCTTCCAAAGCGGCCTCTGCTGCACGTCGGGTCTTCTCCCACTCACTGAGAACCTCTTCAATCGTGATCTGACCCGTAATCTGATGCTCGACCAATGTCTTATCATCCATGACCATACTCATCTGACCATCGGAATCCTCTCCCAGCATCTCCTTGAAATTCATCTTGAGGGAGCCATCGATCTCCTCATCTGTCTCAATATGTTCATCGGATTGTTCTTGTTTCTCTTCCTCTTTTGGCAGCTTAAGATATGGAATTTCCTCCACGATCTTGTTAATGTTGTCCATGGTATCGGTTACGGTTTCTTTCTCCGTAGCCTCCATGATCTGCTGCATGCCCTTGGCAATTTCCTGCTGAAGATTTACTGTGTTAAAGCGTTCCGAATTTACTTTGACCGGTGGAATTACTACTGGTTCATGTTCGTACTCTCCAGCATTTTTCATCTCCTCCACATCGATATGTGTCAGTCCATCTCTGGACTCTTTTTCTTTGCGGAACGTTCGGTATTTGTCTTCCTGCGCTTTCGTCAGTGGCTGATAAAGCATCTTCAATTCCAAAGCCCGTTCCACATATGGGCCATCGCCAAACCAGAGTATCAGCTCATCACAGGCTTCAATGCACTTGTCGCTCATACCTGCTTTGTGATACAGATAAGCCAACTCATAGGCCCATTCTTCGGTGTATTCCTGTTCCTTCAGTTCCTCAAGGATGGGAATCAGTTCTTTGTAAGAAGCCCCCTCCGCTTTCTTGATATCATAACGGAGCACGTATTTCAAGCTGTCCCGCGGAGCAATCTCCACAAATTCCTGATAGTAATCTTCTGCACCTTCGTAATCACCCATCTTGATTGCGACTTCTGCAAGACGATAGATGATCATACGACCAATCGGCGAACGGTCATATGCCAGCAGCAATACTTCCCGGCTGTCCTCGTATCTTTCTGTCTTCTCGTAAATTTCTCCGGCTTTCACCAAAGCGTTTACATTCTTTATTTTGTTCCAGTTTATTGTATCTGCAATATCCGCTGCATCTTCATACTTCTCTTCTGCATAAAGAGACTTCATCTGATCCAGTTTCAAATTGTATTCATATTTATCCATTAGCACCTCGAAATATCTTCCAAATCCTCTCACAACTTGGATTTCTCTAGTCAAAATAGGTCTTGCTATCTAATTTTTAGTATACCATAGGCACCATATAGTGTCAAAAAATAAAGACAAAAAAAGCATTGGGAAAATGCAATTTCTGCATTTCTCCAACACTTCTTTTTAGCGTTTATTTCTCAACATTTTTGTTGTCAACGTCTTCTTTCTTCGCTGTGTTTTGTTTTTTCTTTTTTGTCTCCTTATATAACTGAAATTCTCTTGTATTTTCATCGATTCTTGCGACTTTCACATAATCTGCAGTCATTACCGGGAGCTGCTTTTTGGCAACGCCATGGTTTACCAGTCTACGCACAATATAGTACATCAATGCAAACACCGGAACTCCAAGGAGCATTCCAAGGAATCCAAACATACCGCCACCGATCAGAATTGCGAACATGACCCAGAAAGAGGTAAGTCCTGTAGAATTTCCAAGAATCTTTGGCCCGATAATGTTTCCATCGACCTGTTGCAGTACAATGATGAAAATCAGCAGATACAGTGCGTGCCATGGACTTTGAATCACTACCAGCAGCAATGCAGGCACCGCACCAATGAACGGTCCAAACAATGGTATAATGTTCGTCACACCAATAATAACAGAAACCAACATCGTATCCGGGATTCGTAAAATAGAGCATCCCACATAACAGATCACACCGATAATAGCCGAATCAATGATTTTTCCAATGATAAATCCACCAAAAATATCATTTGCCTTATGCATGGTCTCTACAATAATGTTGCCCTGCTTCGGCTTAAAAACCGCATAGACCACTTTCTTGCTCTGCCCGATCAGGCGCTCCTTGATCATCAGGACATAAACTGCCACAATAATTCCAATAACAAAATTGAACATTGCTTTTACCATATTGATGACACCGGACGTAATCTGAATCAGATAAGTCCGTGCCTGCGGTAACAAGGTCTTTGTTGCCCAGTTCTCTACATAATCTGTCAATTTTGTCAGAACATCACCAATCGTATCTGCCACTTCATAATTTCCAAGATGGCCTTCCTGCATCATTTTAACAAGATTGGCAACATTTGCCGGCAAAGTATCTACAATTCCCATAATGCTGTTAATTACCGATGGAACAATGGCTGCAATCAAAAGCACGATCACGACAATCAGGAAAATGATGGAACACGTAATCGCAATTCCACGTGCCACCTTCCTTGCTTTCTGATCTGTCTTCATCCTGTCTTTGAACAGCCGATACAAATGCCGTTCAAAAAATTTCATCACCGGATTTAAAAGATATGCCAGCACAAGACCAATGATGATTGGCTGCGCTGCAGAAATCACTTTATGCCATCCGTTTGCAAATCCCTGATATCGTAAAACACTAAAGAAAAACAGAATACAGCAGACAAATGTGATAAACACCATCACCCCAATCTTGGCAAGATGGATGCTCTCACGTCTGCCGTCCATTTTTTCTTTTTCCTGCGTCTGTGTTACTTTTTCCTTTTCTGTATCATTCAACACAGAATCCTCCTAACCGCGATAGTAGTTAATGAGACAACCCTTTAGGATAATCTCTTTCTCATCCGGAGTAAGCGCACCCATCTTAAGTGTAAATGGTTTCAGCTCGCCGTCTTTTACTACATAGGCTTCAAATTCACTCTTTCCTTCTTCTACCGCAGTGCGGATATTTGGAAGGAACAGATAATCCAGATTCTTGAATGGAAGTTCTCCCTCGTCAATGATGAATGGAAGCATTCCCCAGTTAATCAGGTTCGAACGATATCTCTTGGTTGCATATTCATTGGCAATATTTGCCCAGCCACCAAGTACCTTCTGGCAGGATGCAGCCTGCTCACGGGCAGAACCATCACCTGGCTTCACAGCGAAAATTGTGCTACCAAATCCAACATTCTTGCGGCTTACATCGCTGAACTTTGTCTTAATGGTATCCATGACAGCCTTAACTTCCGGTACAACACTTGCAGGGCAGGTATCTGCTTCTACAGCCTTCTGTGCCTTCTGGATTTCCTTTGCACGGCCAACGTACTCCGGATCCTTTCTGGAAAGTGCGAACTCTGCCAGTCCCAATGGGTTGGAACGGAAAGAAGAAGTCTCACCGGAAGGAATTAGTTCATCGGTTGTTGTAACCGGATCATGAATTTCAGAAACAACTTTCAATACCATATTTTCCGGTAATGCACTCATTGCCGGCCAGTCTTTGATGTTTGGACCAAACTGGATCTCAACGCTTGGATCTGCAACACCCTTGCTGTCAAATACACGATTCTCATAAATTGTCTTGTCAAAGAAATACTTTGGTTTTGAGAAGTTTACATCCATGTCTGCTGCAGATGTCAGATATCCCTTATTTGCTGCAGTTGCTGCAATAGAACGTGCATCCATAAGTGCAACAGAAGCCACCTGACCATTCTGTACCTTAGATCCCTCACGGTTCGGGAAGTTACGTGTAGAATGACGGATAGAAAATGCGTTGTTTGCAGGTGTATCTCCGGCACCAAAGCATGGTCCGCAGAATGCAGTCTTTACGATGGCTCCGGTAGCAAGAAGGTTTGCTACAACACCATTCTTTACTAATTCCATATAAATTGGAGTAGATGCAGGATATACGCTAAGCGTAAATTCATCAGCTCCGATAGATGCTCCCTTTAAAATATCAGCAGCATCACAGATATTCTCAAATCCACCACCGGCACATCCGGCAATAATTCCCTGATCAACATAAAGTCTTCCATTCTTTACTTTACTCTTCAAATCCAGCTTCACCTTTCCATCAAAGCTGACCTGTGCGCGCTTCTCACAGTCATCAAGAATGTCCATAAGGTTTGCATTCAGCTCGTCGATCGTGTAAGTGTTGCTTGGATGGAATGGCATAGCGATCATTGGCTTGATGGTACTTAAGTCAATCTCGATAAAGCTGTCGTAGAATGCAACTTCACCCGGATTCAACTCCTTATAGTCTTCTTCTCTTCCATGAATCTCATAGAACTCTTTTACCTTGTCATCTGTTCTCCAGATAGAAGAAAGACAGGTTGTCTCTGTTGTCATTACGTCAACACCGATACGGTAATCCACGCTTAAGTTTGCGACACCAGGTCCGACAAACTCCATGACTTTATTCTTAACAAATCCATTTGCAAATACTTCACCGATAATTGCAAGTGCGATATCCTGTGGACCAACGCCCTTCATTGGCTCACCAGTCAGGTAAATACCTACAACACCTGGCATATCAATATCGTATGTCTTGTTCAAAAGCTGCTTAACCAGCTCCGGTCCACCTTCTCCGACTGCCATGGTTCCAAGTGCACCATAACGTGTATGAGAGTCCGATCCAAGGATCATCTTTCCACCGCCGGCAAGCATCTCTCTTGCAAACTGATGGATAACTGCCTGATGTGGTGGGACGTAGATTCCGCCATATTTCTTTGCACAGGTCAGTCCAAACATATGATCATCTTCATTGATGGTTCCTCCTACCGCACAAAGACTGTTATGACAGTTTGTCAGTACATATGGAATCGGGAATTTCTCAAGTCCGGATGCACGTGCTGTCTGAATAATACCTACGAATGTAATATCGTGAGATGTCAGTTTATCAAATTTAATCTGGAGTTTTTCCATATTCCCAGATGTATTATGGTCTTTTAAAATGCCGTAAGCGATGGTTTCTTTCTTTGCTTCTTCTGCAGAAATCTGCTTTCCGGTCTTACTTGCTACTGCTGCAACAGCTTCCGGGGAATTGATTACTATGTCTTTTCCCTGAATCAGATATGCGCCATTTTCATAAAGTTTCATTTTTTTCCTCCTTGTACGTATCTAAACCAGTTAGTTTGAATTATATCTGTTGCCCGCTCTGAAATCAAGCATTCCCACAGATTTTATAAGTTGTTCAGAATTTCAAATTGAATTTTTGCAATAAACAGGTCCCCATCTGTCTGAATCTTAAACTCGCCACCCATAAGATTCGTGAGGTTTTTGGCAATGGATAAGCCAAGTCCGCTTCCCTCCGTGGTACGTGACACATCCCCCCGGACAAAACGGGCTGTCAGATCCTTCCCACCTTCCTGCTTCTCCGGCAGTGGATTCTTTGAGATATTCTTTATGGTAAATACAGCTGTGGTATCTTCAACTTCAAGCTCCACATACACCCTCGTGTTCTCCAATGCATATTTTGCAGCATTTGTGTATAAATTTTCAATTGCACGGTACAGCTGACGCCCATCCGCATTGACAAGTACCGCCTGCTTCGGAAGTTTTGTCACAATCGTAAGGCCTCTTGCTTCAAAACGCTCGTTAAATTCTCCGCCTGTCTGGTAGATCAGTTCCACCATATCGATTGTCTGCATCTCCAGATGCACATTTCCCGAAGTAATCTTGGACACTTCCACGAGATCTTCTGTCAATTGCTTGAGTCTTTGGGACTTTTCATCTAAGATGCGGATATAATTCCGTGCATTTTCATTTTCCAAGTTTTCACGTTTGAGCAGATCCACATAATTGACAATCGAGGTAAGCGGCGTCTTGATATCATGAGATACGTTAGTAATAAGATCCGCTTTGATGCGCTCATTTCTTATACGCTCCATGACGGCCTCACTCAGTCCTTCACGAATACTGTTTACCGCGATGGCAATATCCCGTTCCTGCCCCTGAAAATCATCCACATTCAATGTGGTATCCAATGCGCCTTTGGAGATCTCCTCGATTGCATTCTGTATCTCATAACGCTCTCTTGCCTTACGGGTATAATAGCGCGGATTTTGTTTGGAAGATATCACTTCCCGGGCAAATACAATCCCCTGATAAATCAGGCTGTGTGTCAAAAGTGTATTGCTTTTTGCCTTGCGCACAATGCTCAGATAGAAAAACAGAAAGACAACGTCAGCCAAATAGCCGAGAGTTCCCACCGCCACAAGCAGTCCGGAAAATTCGAAATCCATTCTTCCAATTCCCCGGCATACATAAATTGCTCTATATAGTAAAAAGCCAAATACCAGCAACTGAATATCCGTATAAATCCGATCCGCAAAGTTCAGATACACCTCAGGGTCATCGGCTCCATGCCTTCCCGTAACACTTGTCAGATATGCCAGCATCACAAAACTGCCCACCAATCCAATAACGATCAACGTACTCAGTCCCGCTATTCCTTTGATATGGTGTGCGATATCATATCCGACCCCATACAAAGAACATACCATCAACACAAAGAACATCTGATGGATCACGATTGCCGCGCCTTTGATTCCATTTGAATATTCCTTCATAGGCGGCTATACCCCCGCCTCTATTTTATATCCAACGCCCCACACAACTTTCAGGTAACGTGGCTCCTTTGGATTGATTTCGATTTTCTCACGAATATGACGGATATGTACTGCAACCGTGTTGTCTGCTCCGATTGCCTCCTCATTCCAGATTGCCTCATATATCTGGCTGATAGAGAAAACCTTTCCTTTATTTTTCATCAAAAGAAGAAGGATGTTATATTCAATCGGTGTGAGCTTTACTTCCTCACCATCAACGGTAACCTTCTTTAAATCATCATTGATGACCAGGCCGCCCTCTTCATATATCGTCTCTCCCGGTGCACCATTCGACAATGTTGTATATCTGCGCAACTGGGATTTGACCCTTGCAACCAGCTCCAGTGGATTGAACGGCTTGGAGACATAGTCATCCGCTCCTACGTTCAGACCAAGGATTTTATCCGTATCCTGCGTCTTTGCTGAAAGGATAATAATTGGAATACTGCTCGTTTTCCGCACCTGAAATGTTGCACGTATACCATCCAGTTTCGGCATCATCACATCTATGATCATCAGATCAATGGACTTCTTTTTCAATATCTCAATCGCCTGCTCCCCGTCGTATGCTTTTTCTACCGAAAAGCCCTCCTGCAGTAAATAGATTTCAATTGCTTCAACAATTTCTTTGTCGTCATCACATACCAGAATCGTCATGCTGATGTCCTCCTATCAGATTTTTCCACACCTTCTGTATTCCATCTGTTTTCTCTTTTGTCTTGCCGGAATCCGCTCTTTCTTCTCCCTTTTCCTGCTCCTCTTTCCACTGGAAATAATCAGCATCCAGATTTACACGGATTTCTGCCTGAAGTTTTTTCAATTCTTCATCTTCCTCGTCGTCATCGTCCGCATAACTTACACCTTTGTCCGCTTCCACTTCTTTTTCCGTCTCATCAATTACTGACAGTCCCAGCTTATCCAGATATTCCTGATTAATTTTGATCTCCGTCTGACGGTTCGCATAAATAGAAACTTCCTCATCTTCTTCTGGTTTGCCTTCATTTTTCTGCTTTTCAAGTTCCCTATTACGTTCCTCTATGATTTTCAGATATTTCTCTGTATCGACCAGATCCTGCATCTGACTTTTCAGCTCCAGCTGATTTGTCTTGATACGGCGCTGTTCTATATCCATTTTTTCATTCAGATCCGCATAGATTTTGGAAACATTCTCATTTGATTCTTTCATAATATCGCGCATATGATTCAAGGCTTCATTCATATACATTACCGAAGCCGCATAGATATCTTCTGCCTTGTGGCTGGCATCCATGATAATAGTGTCTCCCTGCTTGCGGAAATCTCTCTCTGCTTTGTCGCGACTGCTTTTTGTCAGTTCGTACTTCTCCTGCATTTGATACATGCATTGATTTAACGCACTCAATAAATCTAACATTTGCTGCTTATCAACAATTACCTTGCTCGGCTCTTTCGGATACTGTTCGCCTTTCGCCAACATCACATGAAGTGCACGAAGCACTTTCTCTGTATCATCCTGTACTCCCATCTCTACTCCTTACTGCTCCATAAATTGATCAATTCCATTTGCAATTCCATCTACAATTTTATACTGATAATCTTCCGTTGCCATCAGCGCATCTTCTGTCGGATTCGTCATATAGCCCATCTCAACAATCGTAACCGGCACCTGGCACCAGTTGATTCCACTCATCGTATCGGTCTCCCACACGCGCTCCTTTTTGCAGCCGGTGGCACTTACCAGACTATCCAGTACATCCGTCGACAGCTCCTTACTCTGACTGTACAACGCACTGTTATATGGGTTCGAAGACGTCTGACAGATCGTCATCGCACCATTGGCAGAAGTATTCTCCGCACCGTTTGCATGGATACGGATAAAAGCGTCTGCATTGGCATCGTTTGCCATCTGTGCACGCTCCGCATTACTAATATTAACATCATTTGAGGTACGAATCATCAACACTTCATACCCTCTGCTTTCCAATTCTTTCTGTAATTTCAATGCTACCTGCAAGGTAAGCTGATACTCTGCCAGTCCACTGGTCTCACCGTGTGTTCCGCCTGCAACTTTTGCCTTTTTCTCCGTTGCGCCCGGTCCCACTGGTTCCTTATCGGTATTCGCGGTCTTCTGATGCCCTGCATCGATTGCGATCAAATGTTTTGTATGCGCATTATCCGCCGTCTCGCTCTCCGTTTCTTCCGGTGCCTCTGTTTCGGCCTGTGTCTGTGTCTCAGTTTCTGTCTCCGTCGGGACTTGTGTTTCCGTCTCTATTTCAATCTGTGTATTTTCCTCTGTCTCCTCCTGGGATTCCTGAACTTCCACAGGAATATCCGCTTCCCGGGTTTTTGTGCCAAAGCCGCATCCCCAAAGAGATCCTGCCAGCATCGTCACACATAAAGTTGTCATCAAAAATTTCCTCATTTTCATAATTTTCTTTCTCCTTAAATGCACTACAAATCATTATAACGAATGCATTCCCGATGTGCAAGATAATGAAATTGGTAATCTTATTTGTCGATCCTGTTGCGCATTGGGCTACCGGCGACTTATACTAAAAGCAGTAACTGAATAATAGTTAATAAAAATATATCAATTACGGGAGGCAACTATGCGCACAAGATCCGAAGCATTAACTTATGCACTTACATTTCCAGACACCTATCAGCAGGCGCCTTTTCATGATCCGAACTGGCAGCTTGTGCGGGTAAAAGGCAGTAATAAAGCCTTCTTATGGACCTATGAGAAGGATGGTTTCATAAACCTGAATGTAAAAGTCTCCCCTGCATGGCGTGATTTTTGGAGAGATGCATTTGCGTCCGTCATACCGGGATGGCACCAGAATAAAGACAACTGGAATACCATCATTCTCGACGGCACCGTTCCGGATGATGCGATTAAAAATATGATTGCCGACAGTTATGCGATCGTGACAAACAATCCTACCAGACGGATCTATGAAGCCGTCAAACAGATACCGAAAGGAAAAGTTGCCACTTACAGTCAGATTGCTGAACTCGCCGGAAATAAAAAGATGTGCCGCGCTGTCGGAAATGCATTACACAAAAACCCCAATCCATCCGAAATCCCTTGCTATCGCGTCGTAAATGCCAAAGGCGAATTATCCGGCGCATTTGCGTTTGGCGGAGCTGATGAACAGGCAAACCGCCTCAGGGCAGATGGAATCGAGGTTCTTAATGGTAAAGTCGATTTAAAAAAATATGCAGTTCACGTTGTCGACGGACAACTGGAATAAATTACAGAATTTCTGTTGCAGCCGTACGAAGTTCTGCCGTGGCGCGGCGGATCTCTGCGGACTGCTCTTCTGTTACATTACCGGGCTTGGTGTGGCTCACAAGTTTCTTCAGATAAGAAAGGCTGCTCTTGATCTGACGCTTTTTGGCTCCATCCATGCCTTTTTTCTTTTCTTTATAAGCATTCTCTACCTGACGAATCAAGGTGTCGGCTTCACTCCGGCTGTCAATGTAAGCCTTACGCTGTCCGTCGGTCGCTTCATACTCTGCTGCATCACGGATGGCACGCTCAATCTCCGCATCAGACAGATTGGAACTTGCAGTAATTGTGATTTCCTGATGTCTTCCGGTACCCAAATCCTTTGCAGACACCTGCACAATTCCGTTTGCATCAATATCAAATGTCACTTCAATCTGTGGCACACCTGCCGGTGCCGGCTTAATGCCCCGCAACTGGAAACGTCCCAGTAATTTATTGTCTTTGGCAAACTGCCGCTCTCCCTGTAGAACTTTTATATCCACAGAAGTCTGGAAATTTGATGCAGTTGTAAACACTTTACTGTACCTTGTCGGGATTGTTGTATTACGGTCGATCAGTTTTGTGGATATTCCACCCATCGTTTCAATTGACAACGAAAGCGGTGTTACATCCATCAGAATGATTTCTGCTGCGGAGGAACCTGCAACCAGTGCACCTCCCAACTTGCCACCCTGTACGGCTGCGCCTAAAGCTACGCATTCGTCAGGATTCAGATTCCTTGATGGTTCCCTGCCCGTGATTCTTGTAACTTCCTCGTATACGGATGGCATACGGGTAGATCCGCCGACCAGAAGAACCATGCCAAGATCTGCTGCCGTAATTCCGGCATCACTTAACGCCTGCTGCACCGGACCGCGTGTACGCTCCACGAGGTCTCTTGTCAATTCATCAAATTTTGCCCGTGTGAGTGTCATTTCCATGTGCTTTGGTTCTCCTTTTACCGTAGTGATAAAAGGAAGATTGATACTGGTTGTCGAAGAGGACGATAATACTTTCTTTGCTTTTTCTGCTTCTTCCCGGACACGCTGCATCGCTGTCGCATCTTTGCGCAGATCAATGTGCTGTGTATGCAGAAATTCCATCACAAGATAATCTGTAACACGAGCGTCAAAATCGTCGCCTCCGAGATGGTTATCTCCAGCTGTCGCAAGTACTTCGATAAGGTTATCTCCAATCTCGATCACCGAAACATCAAATGTTCCTCCGCCAAGATCATACACAAGTATTTTCTGTGGCTGTCCATGGTCGAGTCCATATGCCAACGCTGCAGATGTCGGCTCATTGATAATACGCAGTACATTTAATCCTGCAATTCGTCCGGCATCTTTTGTTGCCTGTCTCTGCGCATCGTTAAAATACGCCGGAACCGTAATGACCGCATCTGAAACCGTCTCTCCCAGATACTCTTCTGCATCCTTTTTCAGCTTCCGCAGAATCATGGAAGAAATTTCCTGTGGTGTATACTGTTTCCCATCAATCTTCGCACGATAATTGGTGCCCATCTCTCTCTTGATGGAAAAAAAGGTCCGATCTACATTGACGGCAGCCTGACGCTTTGCCGTATCCCCTACCAGACGTTCTCCATTTTTTGTAAATGCAACAACGGAAGGCGTCGTACGTGAGCCTTCCGCATTTGTGATCACAACTGGCTGGTCATTCTCCAGAACTGCAACACAGCTGTTTGTTGTTCCTAAATCTATTCCTATTACCTTACCCAAGGCCGCTTCCTCCATTTCCTTGTACTTGCAGTCCTGCAGGTACATTTATCCTATTAATAACTGTAAGTCGGCAACCGTTTTGCGTCAAGGGATTCGGGCAAGATTTCATACATTGTTTATGCTTTTCATAATTCTTTTTGAATTATATATTATTCTTGTGGCTTTTCCTCCACTCGACCTTTTTTCATACAATATACTTCATCACATAATTCTTTAATATCTTCCGAATAGTGTGATGCAATAAGTATCAGTTTTCCCCTTTCCTTTTCCTTCAAAATACGTTTTCGAGCATCAGCAACAGAATCTGCGTCTAGCGCACTTAATGGTTCATCCAACACAAGCACCTTTGGATCTTCCAGAAACGCCATTGCAAGTGCCAATTTTTGTTTCATACCAAGTGAATATCTTCCAACTGCTTTTTTGTCTTCTGGTTGCAAGCCAAACATCCGTAATACTGTGCTAATCCGATACTTATCCGCTATTTTATGATATGATGCCACAATTTGTAAATTTTTCCTTGCAGAATAATATGGAATATACTCTGGACGTTCAATAATAAAGCCAACATCCTGCATCAAATCTTTCTGTTCCACGCCATCCACTAAAATAGTTCCGGACGTCTTGTGCATCAATCCTAATAACACCTTAAACAATACAGTCTTACCGCTGCCATTGTCCCCGGTAAAACCATATATATGACCAGATTCCAAGGTCAGATTAATATCCAACAGAAGCGGAACTCCCTTTATTGTTTTATTTATATTATTCATCTCGATCCGCATCGCCCAAATCTCCTTTCTTATAATAAAATAGAATTCCAATGGCTGCCAGTATGCATAATACGATTCCGGCAACAATGCCATACTTCATCCATGGCATGAAGCTATCGTCTATTTTACACGTTGTAAAAAGCGGTTGAATCGTATATTTTGACAAATATAATGCACTTTTTCTCTGACCTTCTGGCTTTAAATTATTCCAATAATAAAAAACGCCACCCATATCCAATCTTACATAACAGGAAATTGCCGCAAGAATAATTATACTTCCAATTCCATTGCGTACTTTTTTTGTTACATATGTAATGAAACCTGCAAATAAACCAAGAAAAGAAAAGCCTAATATACACCGAATCACCATAAGTAAAAAGACTACTGGCTCCGGGTAATCTATTATCCCAATCGGAAAATTTAATAATGCATTTGCCCCCACACCAAGTCTTGCTATTTGTCTTTGCATAACCTCAACAAATTTGGGCCATTCTAAAGAAAAATTGTGTAAACCAATTCCTCCCACAATTATTGCAACAAACAAAAACCAAAATACATATAAAGCAGAAAATATCACTATTTTTTCAATTGCATATCTGGCGCATTTGATACGTGAGCCATAACATAAAAGTTCCTTTTTCTCAAGGTAATCACCTTTTACAATATCTGGAATCAACAATATAAATCCCACGAAAAGGATACTTTGATAAAAATCATAATAACTAAGTATATGCATTAATAATACTAAAACCGTCATACTTCCCTGATTCATATATGTAGAACTTATGTATCCCGTTGTAATATCTATTTGTTCAATCAAAGCCGCAATCAAAAGAGCCGTAATAAGTGCTATTTTTATTTGTAGCGAGGGTTTTTGGAGAATAATTTTTATTTGTTTCATCAGCATCCTATTCTTCCTCCTCCAAATATCTGTTGCTCACACAATGTTCCATACGTTTTGCTATGACTACCATTAAAGCAATTAAGAATATAAGCACAAAATAGTATATTCCGTATCCAAAAAAGGAATAATTTTCTCTTATGTAAAAATAAGATAATAAATCTGAAATGAAAGACCATTTATGCAGTAAAAGAGTCATTACATAAATCCATTTTTCATAGAGCATAACGAAAATTACTGGTGAGGCATACAACATGACACGATTGTCTGTCCGAAAACCAACAAGCGCTGCAACCATACCAAATAATGTCCCTACTAAGAAAAAGCTTACGGCACCAAGTATCATCCATACCATAAAACCACAATTTTCAGTTACGCACACAGCACCAAAATAAATAGAATATGAGTATTCCATTGGCATATCCTTTTTAAAAAATTGTATTGTGTTATGTATAAATGGATTGTAATCAATTCCAATCTCGGCAAGAAAAATCAACAATATAAATACAGAAACCGCTAAAATTCCCCCCATAATACCACTTGAGCAAAAACGACTCCAATAATATTTTTTTAATGTATTCCTTTGTATAATTTGCTGATAATATTTGTCTTTCCAATCATCTATTATGGAATATGCAAAAGCAAGTGCACCAATAAAAGGGAAAAAATTTCCAAAAAGTTGTAGTCCTAGAATTGATATTATTTCCGATTCTGCCGTAATAGTTAATCCATCTACAAACCAGTCCAAAGATCCATATCCTTTTTGATAACGAACAATAGGATAATATGCTTGTAAAAAGATCAACGCTATAAAAACAATTGCAAAAATTCCTTCTACAATCCAAAAACGCTTATTACATATTCCTCTTTTTATATCGATCCAAACCATAGAACCCACTGAATTTTGTTTTTTCATTTTCGATATCACCTCATTTGCATATCGGCCCATTTGCAAATGTAAACGGGCCGATATACGAAACAATTTCATAGTATTTCCTAAACATCATCAAATTCCATTTCCATAAAATTTACCTTCAATATGAATTGTACCATTAAAGTTCTTTTTCATAAATGCAGCTCGAATTGTTTGATTAGGATAATTTATTACATTTTCAAGATTTGCTTCTCCGCCCCTACTTATCAAACGCGATTTAGAAATTTGGTTCATTGATGTAGAATCACAGGTATATACATCAATTCCTGTTGCCTTTGAATCGCTAAACTCATTCATCGTAACCTTTGCCTTATAAGTATTGTTTCCAGTACTATTCGTATATGCTTCTACTCCACTATACAGTTGGATATCATATTCAATATACGATGTCGTTCCTCTTGTTAATGCCCCTTCGTCGGTTCCATTAGCAGCTGCAAATGTTGGCACTGCAAGACTAAGTCCTAAAACTCCTGTTAAAACAACCTTACTCAAAAATTTTTTTACCTTCATAGACAACCCTCCCGCGTATTAATATAGTTATTTGTTACATTTTAATATTATCACACGCATATATCTTCGTCAACTACTATTTAGTTTTTCTATATATTGATTTTTAAATCGATTTAAGATATTCTTAATTTGGTCTATATATAAGGAGATTTTTATGAATAACAAGAGTAACTTTCGACGTGGATCTGTCGAATTACTAATTTTACATTTACTTAATCAACAAGATTATTATGGCTATGAAATATCAACATTAATCAGAGAACAAACCGATGGCTATTTGAATATTCCCGTTGGTTCTTTATATCCCGCCCTCTATAAACTAATTGATTCTGGTTATATTTCAGACTACAAAAAACAAGTTGGACGTCGCCAAATAAATGTATATTATCATTTAGAAGATTCTGGACGTACTCATTTAAAACAACTATTAGAAGATTACTATGCAACCGCCAATGCTGTCCAAAAAGTATTAAAATATACTATTACAAAAGAAAATGGGGAAAATAATGAATAAAAATGAAATTATCAACCAATATTTAAAATTGGTAAAAAAGCAATTTAAAAAATACCATACAAAGGATGAGCGATTTATCTCCGATTTGCGTAATGCTGTTGTCTGTTTCGCAGAACAACAAAATCCTTTGAATTATGAACAACTTATTTTACAATTTGGAGATCCACAAGAATTAGTTGCCAATTACTTTTCCGAACAATCACTAGACAAACAAAAGAAACACTTACAACTTTCCTGGAAAATAAAAACCGCTTGCATTATCATAACCTGTTTGGTACTCATGTGTTGTTCCATATATGTTTTTAAAATGCATCAACAACATAAACAAGAATTAGATACTTTTATTCAAAAAGAAATTACTATACTTGAGGAGGATTCTCAATGAAACGAACTTTCAAATTTATTACCGCTTTATTACTCTCATCATCAATTATATGCACCATAATACCGCATGAAATAATTCATGCCCAAACAATTACTATTTCTAAAGAAATTGTTTCAGACAATCTCTACTGTATAACCGAAATTTGTGAAACTCCAAATTCTGAAATTAATCTTTTTTCATCTTCTCAAACCAAAAGCGGAAGTAAAACACAACGTTATGTAAATGGTAATGGCACAACCTTATGGTATGTTACTGTACATGCAACCTTTACCTATAATGGAAGTTCTTCTTCATGTACAACTGCTTCTGTAACTGCAGAGAGTAATTCATCTGCTTGGAAAGTTACAAACAAATCCAGTTGGAAGTCAGGAAATACAGGATATGCTTCCGCAACAGCTACTCATACCCTTTCTGGTTCTGAAATTACCTCTTCTAATCGCACTGTTTCAATCTCCTGTAGCAAAACCGGAACTTTACAATGAATGAATGCCACGATGTAATTCGAATACATCGCGGCATTTTTAATACCCATAAATCTCATAGATTTCTTCCGTATAGACTCCCGGCTCTTTGTATACGATCAGTGGTTTTTCCACCGTAAGTCGGGATTTTCCACCATGAAGTCCCTCGATCAGAACCATGTTCGGCTCCTTATCCACATATGGATATACAAGGCACATACGTTTCGGTTCAATGCGGTATTCCACCATTTTGCTGAAAATTTCTGCCAGACGGAACGGACGATGTACCATATAAAAATGCCCACCCTGCTTTAACATTTTTGCACTTTCCCGCAATATGTCATCCAGACTGCAAAGTACTTCATGCCGTGCGATGGTCTTGGCATCCCGGTCATTCTTGATTCCATGGCTTCCAATCATGTATGGTGGATTTGTCGTAATCACATCAAAAGAAGATGCCCCAAATATATTTGAAGCATCTTTGATATCTCCGGTTACAATGTCAATTTTGTCTTCCAGATGATTGTAAGCGACACTGCGTTCTGCCATATCCGCACTCTCGGGCTGAATTTCCAGCCCTGTAAAATGCTCTCCTGCTGTCTTTGCTTCCAGAAGAATTGGTATGATTCCCGTTCCTGTTCCAAGGTCCAGTGCCCGCTCTCCCCGCTTTACCTTTGCAAAACCGGAAAGAAGCACGGCATCCATTCCAAAGCAGAATCTGCCCGGGTCCTGAATGATATGGTAACCATTTCTATGCAGTTCGTCCAGCCTCTCCTGGCTATGAATTGTCACTTCTGTTTTGTTCTCCACGGTTTGGTCCATCCTGATTATTTCTTCTGTCGTAATTTCGACGGTAACGTCCGTTATTTCTGTGTCGGTTCTGTTCGCTGCGTTCTCCCTGATTTCCGTGATCGTTGGAACGTTCGGAATCATTTCTTCGGTCCCGGTTGTTCTGTCTTCTGTCTTCCCGTTCTCCACGGTTATTCTGGTTGTAGCGGTCCCCACGATTATTCTGATTATAACGGTTTCCACGGTTCTGATTATCCCGCTGCTGATAATTATTGCGTGCCGGACGCTCCGGTTTTTCTTCCTCTGCTGTCTCTGTTCCGCTATCTTCAAGTCCTTCCAGTTCTTTTAATTCTTCCTCTGTCACTTTCACATCCTTACGGCGCTTAGGTGTAAACTGCAGGTCATCCACCGGATATTCGATCAGTTCTTTTTCCTCGCCATTGTCCACAATGACTTTTACCAGCTGGCGCAGCACATTGATACTCTGTACTTCACCTTTCATTCCACCCGGAGTCGTTACATAATCTCCTACCGATGGCAGACGGCTGTTCAGATATTCATAGGTGTCCTGTTCATTTTTCAGACAGCACATCAGACGTCCGCAGACACCCGAAATTTTGGTCGGGTTCAATGAAAGATTCTGTTCCTTTGCCATCTTGATCGATACCGGAACAAAGTCTGTAAGATACGATTTGCAGCAAAGCTCTCTTCCACAGATACCGATTCCTCCCAGCATCTTTGTCTCATCACGCACACCGATCTGACGCAATTCAATACGTGTGCGAAATACAGATGCCAGATCCTTAACCAGTTCACGGAAATCAATTCTTCCGTCTGCGGTAAAATAGAACAGAAGCTTATTATTATCAAACGTATATTCTGCCGCTACAAGCTTCATTTCCAATCCGTGTTTTGCAATCTTTTCTTTACAGATCACATAGGCTTCCGCCTCTTTTTCTTTGTTACGCTCCATGACTTTTTCATCTTCGTCCGTCGCGACACGGATAACCGGTTTCAAAGGCTGAATCACCTTGTCATCCTCCACTTCTTTCGGCGGAATCAGAACCGTCCCCATCTCTACGCCGCGGGCGGTCTCTACGATTACATGCATGGCTGTCTCCAGATCATAATCAAGCGGATCAAAATAATATATTTTTCCGGCTCGCTGGAAACGGATTCCTACTACTTTTATCATTCTAATTCTCCTTAATCGTCAATAGTAACAGCTCGATGACCAAATCGAAGTTTACATTCGCATTCAAGCGGATTTTTGCTTTTTCAAGCGCTTCCAGAATGGTCTCAATTCCCTGATAGGAACGCTTCGCTGCCTGTTTCTTTATGTCATAAACCTCATCTTTGAAAATAAGGCCATCTACATCGTTCGTTGCTTTCAGATACAATACATCACGGAACCAGATCATCATAAGATCAAAATAATCGTTTACGCTCAGTTTGTATTCTGCGATCTGTTTTACCGCACCGGTCATCTCATAGAGATCGATATCCTCCAGCCGCTTCATCAGCTGCAGCACCGATGCCTTCAATTCACCAAATTCTTCGGAAGAGGCAAGCTGAATGGCTTTTCCGACATTTCCCTGTGAAAAAGCCGCGCAGATATCGGCCTGATAATCCGGAATCTGATAATGTTTCATAAGATATTCTTTTATTTTATCTTCCTTCACCGCCTTTAAATTTAAGGTAATGCAACGGGAAAGAATCGTCTGCAGAAAACTGTCTGCATTCGTTGTCAAAAGCAGGATGATCGCATATGCCGGCGGCTCTTCGATTGTCTTGAGCAATGCATTCTGCGCCTGCTGATTCATTTTCTGTGCCTCATCTACAATATAAACTTTGTAGCGGCTGCTGTATGGTTTGATATCAATATCGTTGTTAATCTGTGTTCGTATGTCATCTACACCAATGGTATTTGGCTTCTCATGTGACACATAAATAATGTCCGGCTGATTGTGATCCGCCGCCTGCCTGCAGGAACGACATTCCAGACATGGCCGCTTTCCCTCTCCCTCGCATTGCAGTGCCATGGCAAACGCCTCCGCGAGCATCATTTTTCCTGATGCCTCCGGCCCATTAAAAATATACGCATGGGACACTTTATCTTCTTCAATTGCATTCTGCAGATGTGCGATGATCTGCTCATGTCCTAAAATATCATGAAAACCTGCCATTTTATAACCTCCGTTATGTCAGAATATCAAGAAGCAATCCCTTGATCTCTCCAATACGGTCAAGAATTGCGATATGATCCTTTTCATCTTCTACCAGCTCACTGGCCAGCTCATCGAGATTCTTATCGATCAGCCGAATGATTCCGTATACACGGTGTCTTCCCCTGCGATCCAGAAAATTCTCACGCGAAAATTTGTGGGAACGATAGACCACTTCATTGAGAAAATCTTTCACCAGTCCGCGGTATTTCTTCATATCACGGATATCCATATGCTGCGCAATGCGGTTGCCCTGCGCGGTAATATCGTTTAACAACGCATCCACTTTTGCCTGCAGATCCGCATCCGTGATGGCACTCGCCAGTGTAAACTTAAAGGATCCATCCCCTTCCACTGTCTTTGCCGCTTCCGGTACCTGACTGATCTGACTGATATCGTTTACTTTCATCTCCATAGGGAAACCTCTCAATCTGCAGCAATGTCACCTCGGATATACGAAGCAACTTCCTGCACCGTTGTGTCAAAATCTTCATTCACAAAACGGATCTCTACCCCTGCTTTTTTGAGCTTTTCTTCTGAAAAATCCGCTGCATCCGCAAGAAAACGCCGACACATTTCTTCGTATTTCGGTGTCCCCTGCCTGCGCTCTCTCTCGATGGCACGCATCAGTCGTTGTCCGTCTTCTACTTCAATGTAAATCGGAACAACTTTGTCCGTACCAAAATAGCTGCGCATTTTCTCATAACCTTCCAATGTCACAATATACAGATAATTCTGCGTGGCAAGATCAATATGCTCATCGGCCACCGTAAAATATTTCCAGATTCCGTATACCGTATCATAGGCGCGAAGTTCTATAATTCTATGTGCTTTTTCCAGCTCCTCCACCCTGGCTTCATCGCAGAAATGATATTCTCTTCCCTCGATTTCTCCCTGACGAATCGGCCGTGTCGTATAAGGAACGATCGGCAAAAGCTCCGGTTCCTGCTTCATAACTTCATGGTAAATGCTGTCTTTTCCAGATGCACTTTTTCCCATGACACAATAAATCCGGCCCATTTTTTCTCCTCTTGGTGACTATTCAGGCCGCCCCACATATTCGCAAAACCGCACGATACTCGTGCTTTCTCGCTGTTGCACAGCTAATTTTGCTCATATGTGGGGCGGTGACTCTATTCGAGTCACTGTGAAATAAGAAAAACTGCTACTTACATGCAAGCATGACATATCAATTTTTCTTATTTCACGGACTCCTGAATAGTCACTCTTTTTAATTATAATCTATTCTCGCATTTTTCACAATGTTTATAGTGTCCGTCTCCGGCAATCCTTCCACATCAAGACCTGCCTCCTGACACTGTCGTACGATCTGTATCATCGGCTCTGTGAAAATCTCACCCGGCACGATCATCGGAATTCCCGGCGGATACAGATAAATATAGTCTGCGGAAACCTTTCCAGCCGCTTCTTCAAGTCTGACGCTTCCATGTGCTGCTTCTTCTGCCTGATACGGTTCCATCTGTTTCTCTGGCTGCCGGTAAATGTCCTTCGGCGAAAAAGCCGCCTTTCCCGTATCTTCCATGCGGGCATCCATCGCGTGCAACGCATGAGACAAACGCCGGAAACCTTCCTCGGTATCCATAAACGAAGTCATGGCCACCACATAATTTCCACTTGCCATCTCCATCTGTAACGCATAATCCCGAAGCAGAATTTCCTGTAACTGCTGCCCGCTCATTCCATTCTTTGTCACAATCAGAATTTTCCCCGGATCAAAAGCATATGCTTCTTCCCTGAAAAAATCCCCTGCATCCGGTACAGCCAGATGTTTCAGGTCGCGGACACTTGCACGAAAACCGGAAAGTTTTTCAACATATGTTGCAAACAGTTCTCTTCCACCGTCCGAAACCATACGAAGACTTCGTTCAATGCCTGCCATGAGCACATAGGACGGAGAACTTGTCTCATAAATTCCGAGATACTTTTCCACTTCTTTCTCATCGATTCGGTCCGAACATAGGCATAACACGGCTGTCTGGGTAAACGCCGGCAATGTCTTATGTACACTCATAATGACGGCATCCGCATATGCCACCGCATTTTCCGGAAAAGCCTCATGAAAGCCAAAATGCGCGCCATGCGCCTCATCAACGATGAGCGTAATATTACGCCGATGTACAACTTCTGCAATGCTTTTTACATCCGACACCAGACCATCATAGGTCGGCGATGTGAGCACTACTGCCTGAATGTCCGGGCACTCCGCAAGTTTCTTTTCGATTGCCTTTACCAATATCTGTCCCTGGATGCCATAATGCGTATTCTCCGGGTACACATATTCCGGCGATAACTGCCGGAGAAAGATTGCATGGTAGACTGACTTATGGCAATTTCTTGCCACAAGAATTTTCCCGCCACGTTTCACCGATGCGCTGATTGCAGCAAGTATGCCACAGGTACTTCCATTCACAAGATAATAGGCTTTTTTTGCGCCATACATTTTTGCAGCTGCATCTTCTGCATCCTTGATAATGCCTTCCGCGTGGTGCAGATTATCAAAATCCTCTATCTCCGTAATATCAATCGCATAGGGATTCGTGCCATCCAGCATACGTTTGTGTCCCGGCATATGAAAGGGATATCTATTCGATTGTGCCAGTTCTCTTAACTTTTCTTCCAGCATCATTTACTCCTGTTTCATTATCCGAGGAACCTTCCAAGCTCCGGCATCCAGTCATCAAAGAAGATTTCATTGGTACAAAGGCAATGCCACAGCGGTTCAAGAAATGTCAGAATGCGCGCAAGCGCTTCTGCCCATGGCACTGCCGCAGCTCCCTGACTTCGCAGGTAGCGCTCCCAGCGTTTGCGCATATATCCATATTCCGCATAACCGGCAATCTGCGCAATGCGGGTTTCTTTCCGCACTTTTGTCTGTTTTTCCGTAAGCCGCTGCAATTCATCGATCACATAACGCCCACTGAGCGACTGCGTGCACAGAATTTCATATGTCCGGTAATAACATCCCATATCCTGAATCAGTTCCAGCTTTGCCATGATTTCATACAGGTCCAGGCTGATCTGGCTTTCCATGGAATATGTAAGATATGAAATTCCTTTTCCTTTGATTGCCAGATACTTTCGCTCCCGTGAAACCGGATGAATGTTCTCCGTAGTGATCGTATGAAAACCCAGTACAAACGGTACTTCCATGTCCTTGTAATTTCCGGTCAGATGCACCTCATAATCCGCGCTTTTTTGCGCTATGTCCCATTGCCAGCGAATCTGTTGCACATTCTTTTCTCCAAATACTTCTTCAATCAGATGCGCCATCATCGGAATGGATAATTTCTGTCCCGGAACCAGTTTTTCTTCGGGCCAGGAACGCTCGCTTTGTTTGTACAAAAAGCGGATCTGCCTTTCTGCACGGGTAAGGTCTTCCCGTTCTTCCAGAAACTCATCATTCTCCAGCCACAGAATCTCTTTGTAAGAGGACTGATAAAAGCGCTGCATCATATCCTCCGCCATATAAATCCACAATAGATTGGCAAACGGAATCTGCTGCAGCTCACTCTGCTTTTTTAATGTGTCAGCCGCGTCACTTCCCACTTTCATTACAGCCACACTCCAATCAGGCTTTGCACTTTACTGACAACTTTGCGAGCCCTTGCATATTCCATGAGCATGGAGATGTCTTTCTCCTCATCCTTTATGTATGACTGAAGCGCTTCCTTGAAAATCTCATGCTCCAGTTTTCCTTCGTATTTCAGGCAGTCGCAGATCACACGCTCCTTGTCATATATGCCAAACGTCAGATCGTTGATCTCTATTTTGGTTGCACCAAGTGCCAGTGCCTCCGGCTCCGTATAATACGGAATCACCTTCGGATAATCCATCTTAAAGCGGGATTTTGACGTATTTTTATCGACAGCCAGATGCCATCCATATGGTTTCTGACGGATATAACCATACGCATACAACGCACTTTCCATACACAGGCACGCATCCGGAAACAGCCGTGCAATGAGCTCCTCCTCGGAAAAACGGTCCATGCGGTCCGTATAATAACCGTTTTTTATTCTTACAAGTTCTCCCGATTCCACAAAATCCAGAATGCGGCGATAATCCACATCGATATCTGCAAACTCTTCTTTCTTCACGATTCCTCCGTGGGAATCGATTAACTTATGAACTTTTTCCAGAGCTTCCTCTGTTAATCTTGTTCTCTTACTGCTCAAAGCCATCGTTTACTCCATCTTGTATCTTTTTATTTAAAAATACGGTCTTTGCGGCGGTAGCGCTTTTTCTTTACTTCACGAAAACGTTCTTTTTCATCTCTGCGCAACTCCCATCTGTGCTGAATTCTGTAAAAATTGTCATAAAACCTTTTTGCAAAATAAATCAACACGATCAACAATGCGAGGGCTAAAATTCCCAACACGATATGCATCGGTTTGATCCATATCACACGCTCCTCGCCTTTTTGATTACTTTTCTTATCCTGTGCGAAATAACTGTTATCGACTTTTGCTCCGGTCGTCACGATTGCAGCACTTCCAACCACACGGTCAGCATACGTATATTTCAGCTTTGCAACCGTGCCTGTGCCTGCAATTTCTTTATCCTCTTCGAATTTTGCATCCGAAAATTCCGCAGTCTTTGGCATAATAATATAAGCATCCTTGTCCAGTTTTACAAAAGAGGAATTTGTATTTTGTAATCCGGTACTTTTCGTATCACTGGTAAGGCTGGATTCATTTTCCAAAATATTCAGCGCCTTAAAATTGTCAAAACAATATTCAAACAGCTTGCGGGTGTCTGTGTAGTGATATGGTTTTTCATCCTTCATCACAACGCACACCAGTGTGATTCCATCCTTTTCCGCAAAAGAAACCAGGGTATTTCGTGCCACATTCGTGTACCCTGTCTTGCCACCGGTACAATAATCATATAGCTGGGAATCGTCTCCCTGCCATGGATAAATCATCTTGTGATGATTATGACAGTAATAGGGTTCCTTGCATTTGTTCGTCTTTGGAATCGTGTAGCTTGTACTGCCGCATACCGTCCGGAATGTCTCATTCTTGTATGCCTCCGCAGAAATCAGCGCCATATCATAAGCACACACATAATGGTTTTCGTCCGGCAGACCGTTACAGTTGTTGAAATGTGTATTGACACATCCGAGTTCCTTCGCCCGCTTGTTCATCAGATCAATGAATGTGCGGTAATCACCACCAAGCTTTTCGCCTATATGCTCCGCGAGTGCATAGGCACATTCGTTTGCAGACTCAAGCATGACTGCATAAATACATTGCTCAACGGTCAATTTTTCCCCAAGATTTCTGGAAATATGTGATGTATTTCCCTCATTTTTAAATACGGCATCCTCCGAAAAAGTTACCTTTTCATCCATATCACAATTTTCTATGGCAAGCAGCGTTGTCATAATTTTCGTAATACTCGCCGGAAAATGCTTGGTATGACTCTTTTTCTCATATAGAATTGTTCCCGTATTGACTTCCATGACGATAGCGCTCTTTGCTTCTACGGACGGTCCCTTCGGCCAGTATTCCTTGGCATATGTGGTCTGCGGGATTCCTGTGATCACCATGGTCACTGCAAAAAGCGCAGCGACAACCCGCTTCCATGTTTTTTTCATCTTCATTTATAATAACCTCTGCTCTTTCTTTCCTTTTTGTAATTGGTTCTAAATTTCTACTCTTTCATTAAAAATTATAAGCGCAAAAAACTGATATCGCAACATTTTTTTCCGCTGTGCAGCAAATATAAATGTAAATATGTGCTGCAAAATACACACAAAAATCATAGAATCCCCCTGGATATTATGCTATGATATGATATGAGGGTCAAAAGGTATTTTGCCCCTCATTTATGATTAATCAGATTA
>URSS01000013.1 GCA_900550545.1 uncultured Lachnobacterium sp.
GAGTAATTTTATCTTACATCAGTTTGGAGGTTTACACAAACTTTAGGATACTCCCACCACTTATGGATGCCGTTTTCTCTTGCAGTACCAAAAGAAATCATACCACAAAAGCACAAGCACTAGTCCTAAAACCAATGCCCTCACCAACAATGGCATATGCCCATCTCCCAATCCGAACTCTATAACAAAAAACAGTGATATTGCAATCCACAACCCAAACCAGCCCCACAAAAACACTTTTTGATTTGTGACCTTATGAAACAAAAGCTGAAAAAGCGGATCTCCACTCACTTTATAAAACTCACTGTATTCTGAGAAATCGCAGACAAGTTCCTCCAACTCGGCAAAGCGGTGTCCCTTTTTCTCTTCTTCTTTTACATAACTGAGATAAAAATCTATATTTTTTCCATCATACGCATGGTCTGCGACCAGTTTTCGGCATAAATCCATAGATCCCTGAATTTCCTGCTGTTTGTGCTGTAACTCCAACAACTGCTGCTGGACCATCTCCTCCAAAGAGTTCTGTCCATCCAGCACACATGCTATTTTTTCGAGTGGCATATCCATCTTTCGATATAGAATAATCTGCTTCAGCCGCTTTACATCCTCTTCCGTATAATCCCGATATTTGCTCTGCTCATTTCGTTTTGGCTCAATCAGTCCCTTTTTTTCATAAAACCGGATATTGCTGATACTTAATCCGGTCTGTTCCGCTACTTCTCCAATTTTCATATATACACTTCCATTCATAGAAAACTTGACACTATTCATCTGGCTGACACTATCCTGGCTTTGTCTGTTATCTCTTTCGGAAAATCCATCATTTCCATGAGATCGATTGCATTGGTTCTGACAGCAATTCCCTGTTTCATTTTGTAGGGAAAAATAATATCTTTTCCACATATCTGACTGTCAAAATAATAAGTTTCATACAGATCTTCTTCAGCTTTCACCAATTCCAGATCATGTGTTGCGACCAACAAAAATCCCGGTTTTTGCGCCATGTACGAAAGAATCGCTTTCGACGCTCCCAACCGTTCCCGCGTATTGGTTCCCTTTAATATTTCATCGATTACAAACAGTACCGGTTCTCCCTTTTCGATCTCATCAAGCATCCGTTTGAGATATTTCATTTCCCGCATATAATAACTTTCTTTCTGCACCACATCATCCCGAAGTGCCATAGAAGTCATTACTTTTATTGTAGGCATTTTTACATTTTTTGCAACACAGGTATGGATCGTCTGTGCCAATATGACATTGATCGCGACAGCTTTCATAAAGGTAGATTTGCCGGATGCGTTCGCTCCTGTAAAAATAGCGCCTTTTCGCAATTCTATGCTGTTTGCAACACCATCGTCCATAAGCGGATGACAAATTTTCTCCAGCCTTATGGACCCGGATTTCTGTATCATGGGGCTGCACCAGTTTGTCAGACTTTTCCGGAAAGAAGCGATTGCAATGTCCGTATCAACATCCCCCACAAATTCATATAATTGTAAAGTTTCTTTTCTGCACTTTCTCAGGGCTTTTTCTATATGGCAGAATGCCACAATATCATATAATGTAACACCTGCAAGATAATCCTGCACAATAGCAGTCAGATCTCCTGTGACACTTTGATATTTTCTTGCCTGCCAACGCCCCATCTGTTTCGCCAGCTTCCTTGTTTTCTCCAGCGCCTGCAAAATTTCTTCGTCTGCATACAATTGGTTACCTTCGAAGCTTTTTATCATCCAATTGCAAAAATCCAATGCTACTTTCATATTTGCCACTGCAAACAGATTTCCTTCATATTTGTTTTTGGCATGCAGATAAATAAGCAAATTGACTGTGGCAATGACAAGAAGTCCTATCGCCCATACATTGCTTCTCGCCAAAACAGTTCCTGCCAGGCAAATGACCAGCAGCACCTGCTGCAAGTACAGCCCGATACAGGAAGTAACCGGCCAATTGATTTCATCCATCAGAAACAATGGCAAATAATAATTTTCTTTTTGTTTCCCGATATGTGAAAGCTTTTCTTCCACTTTGATGCGGGATGATTCCTGACACGAAAAAAACGCAATTCGTTTTTCCATCCTCTGGAGTTCCTGTCTGTTTTTACAGCCATGAAGCCGATGATATAAAATCTGTTCTCCCATGTATGTTCTCGTATGATTGATCCGTGCAAATACACGATCCATCTCCAGATCATTCCATGTCACATCATCGACCCATTCCTGGTTGGAATCTTTTCTTCGCCTTTGCTCATACATTTCAATTTCGTGCATGCGAAGCTGTAAAGATTCCCAGGTTTCCATATCCATTGGATTTTTTCCGAATTGCGTTTTTATTCTATTTTTCTGTTTTTTCTCTGACCACCGGTTCATAAGTTACCTCCATTTCCAGAATTCTGGTCAGAATATAAACCATGAACCAGGGTGAGAGTCAAGAATTATTGCTTTTTCTTCCCTTCTTCCGCGAAAAACCAGCTGTAAAGTCTCTCCACTGCGATATTTCATCGAATTGGTGATGATCTGCCGCAAAATAAATTTCATCCATTTGGAATCTGCATGATACTCCAATCAATTTGTATTTATTCCTCTGCATAATCCGCACGTTTCCGGTATACCATGCGCCGCACAAAATAATAGCAAATCACCTGCATCACGATCGTTGCAATCCACGATCCCGGATAGGAAATAAACAGAAAATACAGTGATCTATGTGTTGGAAACAGTCCATAGATCCATATGATTCTTGTTCCTACCGTACCAATAACCGAAAGGATCATCGGCACCATGGAATATCCCATTCCACGCAACGCACCCGGAAACAGATCCATAATTCCACACAGAAAATACGGAACCGTCGTAATCGAAAGAATCTCCATCGCACTCTCGATTACCTTCGGGCTCTTGGTATAGATCTTAAGAATCTGCGGTCCGAAAATATAAAATCCGCATCCCAAAACCAAGGCAATTCCCATCGTCAGGATCAGACAGTCTTTCAGCACGCGGTCCATTCTTTTATACTTTCCGACACCAAAATTCTGGCTTGTAAAACTCATACATGCCTGTGTCACCGAGTTGATGGACATGTACAAAAAGCCTAACAGGTTGTTCGCAGCCGTATATCCTGCCATCTCTGTAGAACCAAACGAATTTACCGATGACTGTAACAATGCATTGGAAAAATTGATAACCGTACTTTGCAGACCTGCCGGTATACCAACCTGAAAAATCTGCTTTACATAAACGCCTTTGATACATAATTTTGAAAAGCGAAGCTGATAACTTCCCTCTGTGCGATAAAGGCAGCGCAAAACCAGAATGCAGGAAAGACACTGTGAGACAACTGTTCCGATGGCAACACCCGCCACGCCGAGATGCGCACCTATTACGAGTGTCAGATTTAACGCCGCATTTACCACTCCGGAAATGATCAGGAAAATGAGCGGCCGCTTGGTATCTCCTACCGCCCTCAAAATTGCTGCGCCATAGTTATAAAGCATAAAAAACGGCATTCCAATAAAATAAATACGCATATAAAGGGTAGACAGATCAATGACATCCGACGGTGTTCCCATCAGTTGTAATGCGCCATGGGAAAAAACAATGCCGACAATCCCCATAACAATTCCACTGATTAAAGCCAGCGAAATCGCTGTATGTACTGTCTCTGACATTTCTTTATCCCTGCCTGCTGCATAGAAACGGGCTGCAATAACATTGGCTCCTAACGAAATTCCGATAAACAGATTCGTAAACACATTGATGAGTGCAGTTGTTGCACCGACTGCCGCCAGCGACTGCTTTCCGCTGAATTGTCCAATGACAACAATATCCACCGCATTGAACGTAAGCTGCAACATTCCTGAAAGCATAAGCGGCAATGCAAAGGATATCAGTTTATCCATGATCGTTCCATTGCACATATCAATCTCATATTTATTCTTCTTCAAACTTCGACACCTCTTACGAAATAAAGTCTTTGCATCCAATATGCCTACGCAATTTTACACCCTTTATCCCATAATGTCCAGTTTTGCCTTTCGAACAGCGCCAGCGCGACATCAACCACACGAAAGCCATTGATGTCGTAAAATTTGCGCGCGTATTGGGTTGTAAGACAGAGGACTTGTTGCAAATATAAAAAGGACTCGACGCATCAAGTCCTTTTAAAGTATTGTCCGAAGACGCCCATACTTATCTGTTTTTATACCAGACAAAATGATCAAACTTTCTCTTTCTATAAGAAACAGTTATACCATACTCGTCCAATTTTTTTGAAATATAATCATTATAAGCCTGATAATTAAAACTATCCTGCCATTTCTGAATTTGTCCTCTGGTAATATCATCAAAATATCGTGGCAGATACTCCTTTAGAACAGTATCTAAAATAGAATAATCATCTCTTTCGTAAAGATTTCTATTATGATAGCAACAATACTTGGACGCAAAGGAAAAAAGATTTACCTTTCCATTGCTTTTTGCGATTTTATTGACAATCTCCGGATCTCCAATCGCTATCCTCGCATCTATATCTGGAATAGAGGAGATTATATCTGCGAGTTCAACCATACTAATTTTGCTTTTATGCTGAGATAAATGCGTCGAATTCGTTATATCTATCAATCCAATTTTCATAGCTACAATATCTGGATCTGTATTCTCAGGAAATTTTCTGAGACATCTGGTAATAAGTTCATTCTCAGGACCATAGTTTTCCGTATTATGAACTAACAACTCAATCTCTTCCATCGTCTCGTTGCTAATTACATCGTCAGATACATCTCGATACTTCTTAGGACCTCTTACAGAATTCTCAGATCTTATCACTTTCACTCCAGTCAAGGAGTAATATGACGGACTGCTGCCTGTTCTAAGCACAATTCCCTTTTTAACAAGTCCTGTCAACGACGCATATATATTTGAGCTATGATTTTTATCTCCATATATAGCAGCCGCCAAGTCTCCTTGCGTCATCGACTCATTCGATTTCAATAAATTGACAATCATTTCTTTTTGACTCATATTCTATCCCAAATTCAACTTAGAAAAAGTTTTCTTTTCCATATCCAAAATATCTTTAACTGCCGCTCGAACAGCCTTCTCTATCGCCTGTTCCCCATCTTCATCATCAGATATCTCATATCGCTTTGTCGTAAAAATACGTTTATATACAAAATCGGATTTTCTCTTATCATTGGGTTTCAATATGTCTGTGATTACCTGCATCTTGTCCATCAATTCTTCCGGAACATTTTTGCCGGCAAGTTCAAATATTCCATAGAAACTATGCTCACTGATACTAAACCAATACGAATAAATATTTGTCGTTTTCCAGGAACTGACCGGCTCGTCCAAAAGCGGAAGATAATCATCCATTGTTTCTGTTCTAAAATTATATCCCCAGTTTCTGTCATAGATAATCAAACCTTCATCTGCTATACTACATAAGGTATCTTTCATCGCATCTAACATCTGCGTCTTTCCGTCTATTCTGTTTTCAAAAATAAGATCCAACGCTTTCTTATGCTTATTATATATTTTATTGCAAATTCCAATTAACTCTTGATCTTCCACAATATCTCTCCTGACAATATCAATATAGTTCCTAATCATCAATTCCGCATCCGGTTGTACTTTAATTCTTTCATTTACCTTTTCCAACACTTCTACAACATCACTATATGTAAGTACATCCCAATTTTCAATATCACTTGGGATTTCACCATCTGGCGTAAGAAATACAAACAAGCGATTATATTCAGGGTAGTCTTTTTCTAAAATTTCTCTATATCTGTTAAGCTGATTACTATGCTCATGTGCACCAACTTTATTTTCTATAGCAATTACTGTTTTTTCTTCTGCCGATATCAGTAGAATATCAATATTTCTCCACTCTCTCAAAACAGAAAAACTATAGAAATCCATCAATAAAATACGAAACACTTCATAGCGGCCATCTACATCATTTTCTACCAGCCTTTGAAGAATCGCCTTAAAAAAAGCATCTCCCATTCCATGATTCTCATTCGGGTTCAAAAGCCATCCCAGCATATTACTATGCCGGATTTCCGTCCTTGATATTTTAAGAACATCAAATAAATTAAATGTTCCCGTCCACGGAAGCAATTCGTCTAAACATTCTATATCTAATAAAAAGTTTTGTAATGCTTCCTCCTTTGTCATTTCTGATTTTTCCATATGCCCCCATTTCCATATCTAAGTATTGTACTCATAAAATTTTCAAGTTTATCCTATATGCTTATTGTTGATTTTACTATCATTATATATTTCATCAATTTCATGTGCAACAGAAAAAGGAGTATGGATATCCCACACTCCTTTGGCGTTATTGCTGCATTTCTTGCCTGATTTTTTCGTATAGTGGACGGATGGTTTCCGGAGATTCTTCCAGTTCATCCGCGATCTGATCCAAAGGTTTGTTTTTCAGTATCTTTTTTTGAATGAGCTCCGATAATTGTTCTTTTCTTCCAATCTTTTCGCCATCCTCAATTGCTTCGGCACGCTGCATTTCCAGCCTTCGTTCAAACGTATAATCTAATGTCATCACATGCATTACCTCCTCCCGGTGCTCATCCAAAAAATTCCTGAGCACATCTTCTTCTATACAGTGATCGATTGCCTGCCTGATCGCGTCTTCCAGGTTTCCACTGATCTCATTATTTTTCCGCACCCTATCCACAAAATACATATATTCGCGCAATGTCCGGCATTTGGACAGCAACTGGGCGTTCTTACCTTTGTTGATATTATAAACATGACAGACAAGTTCTATCTCCGGATGCTCCGTTTCCTGCTCAAACGCATCCGAAAGCCGCAGATCATACTGCTCCGGAGCCTCCTCTTTGCCATTATAAAACACGACAAAATGCGGAACCGGAATCTTCAAGATTTTCCCACCGTAAATATCACGCTTCTGCGCCTTGATTCGTTTCTGAATAATACTTGCAAAATAAAGCAAATCTCTCAGCGGCATGTTTGGGCAATAGGTTGACTGATGCTCATACAGACTCAGATTCGCATCAAGAATGAAAGAAGCATCATTCCTTACCGTAAGTGAAAAGCTTTTGTCGTCCAAAGTCGTCATCTCAACCAGTTCCGGATCGTCATAGTCCGTTCCATTGATTGCGTTATACACTTCCAACGCACGATTCTTGTCCTGAAGAAGCATGCTGAACACATCACTTTTGTACTCTTTGTTTGCCATACAGTTTCCTCCTTGTGTAAGCCGCAGAATCTGTATGAAAACGAGTCCCTTATCCGTACAAATCCTGCTTAAATTAAAATATAGTTGAAAATAAAAGCAAGATTTTCCGAGATAATTTGAAATGATAAAATAGAATATGTGATACAGACGGCTCGCCAAGTACTGTCCGTCCTGACTATGGAAAAATATGTAATTGCTTTGAGAAAAGTATAACATTCAAGCGTCAAAGTTGCAACAAATATAGTAAAACCGCCGCGGAAATCCGCGGCGGTCTCTTTTCACCTCTTTATGTAAGATGAAATTATTTATTCTTCATTTCAGCTTTTAAAGCTTCTGTCAGAGCTGGAACAATCTTGTTCAGATCTCCAACGATACCGTAATCAGCTACGGAGAAGATTGGAGCATCCTCGTCTTTGTTGATTGCGATGATCAGGTCAGACTCTTCCATACCAGCTACGTGCTGGATTGCTCCGGAAATACCGATTGCAAAGTAGATCTGTGGACGAACCGTCTTACCTGTCTGTCCTACCTGATAATCCTGTGCTAACCAGCCGTTTTCTACAGCGGCACGGGAACAGCTTACCATTCCGCCAAATACATCAGCGAGATCCTGCAGCATCTTGAAGTTCTCTTTGCTTCCAACTCCACGACCACCGGATACAAGAACCTTTGCATCCATGATGTTCTCTACGTTTCCAACTGCCTTAACAACGTTAAGAATGTCAACGTAACGGTTGTTCTTCTCAAGTGTAGGATTGAACTCGATTACTTCTGCCTTGCGTCCAGCCTCTTTTGGAAGCTTCTGCATAACACCAGGACGAACGGTAGCCATCTGAGGACGGTTGTCCGGGCAGGCGATGGTTGCGATTGTGTTTCCACCGAATGCAGGACGGGTCATCAGTAACTGGTTGTGCTTCTGCTCATCTTCCTTACCAGGTACTGCATTGATTGGGAAATCACCAATCTCAAGCTTTGTACAGTCAGCGGTAAGTCCTGTAGCAACTCTTGCAGATACGGTAGGACCAAGGTCACGACCGATTGCTGTTGCACCAACTAACATAATCTCTGGCTTGTACTCATTGATGACTGCTGCAAGAGCCTGTGCATACGGCTCTGTGCGGTATGTCTCAAGTTCAGGATTATCTACAACGATAACCTTGTCTGCGCCATACTCGCCTAATTCATCAGCTAATCCCTTAACGTTAGATCCCAGAAGAACTGCTGTTACATCTGTACCTAAATCAGCTGCTAATTCTTTTGCCTTTCCGATTAACTCGAAAGCGATTGAGCTAAGCTCATTGTCTACCTGCTGTGCGTAGATATATACGCCCTTATATTCTTCTAAACCCATTTTTTTCACCACTTTTCTATATAATGTTAGATAATATGTTTCTCTTTGAACTTACCGATCAGATAATTTACGGACTCTGCTGGGTCAAGGTTTACTTTCTCTCCTGCTCCCTTAGGTACCTTATCAGATGCCTTAGCGATCTTTGTTGGAGAACCTTTCAGACCAAGGTTAGAATCATCTACATCCTTAAGGTCAGCTCTGCCCCATACAGTTACTTCTTTGTCACATGCATCGAAGATTCCACCTGGAGTCATATATCTTGGCTCATTTAACTCAGAAAGAGCGGTAATCAGGCAAGGCATTTTAGCCTTAACTTCATGATATCTGTCCTCATACTGACGCTTAACGATTACAGAATCTCCCTCAACCTTGATATCCTCAGCATAAGAGATTACCGGAAGTCCAAGATGCTCAGCGATCTGTGGTCCAACCTGTGCTGTATCACCATCGATAGCCTGACGACCTGTGATGATTAAATCGTAATCCAAGTTACGAAGTGCACCGGCAATTGTTGTAGAAGTAGCCCATGTATCAGCTCCACCTAAAACACGATCTGTAACAAGAATTGCATCATCAGCGCCCATAGCCATAGCCTCACGAAGAACGGCATCAGCCTTTGGAAGTCCCATGGTAAGAACAGTAACCTTTGCACCGTTCTGATCTTTAATTCTAAGTGCTGCCTCAAGACCAGCTTTATCGTCTGGGTTCATGATAGCAAGCATTGCAGCTCTATCGAGTGTTCCGTCTGCGTTGAACTTTACGCCGCCCTTTGTATCCGGAACCTGTTTAATACATACTACGATATTCATGTATTATCTATCTCCTTTTCTTCAATCTTGTTCTTTGATGTATCAGTGATACTATCTTAATAATGCTCCAGAGATAACCATACGCTGAACTTCTGAAGTTCCCTCGTAGATCTCTGTGATCTTAGCATCACGCATCATACGCTCTACGTCGTACTCACGGATATATCCGTAACCACCGAATAACTGAACAACTTCTGTTGTAACAGCCATTGCAGTCTCTGCTGCGAATAACTTAGCCTTAGCTGCTTCTACAGAATAAGTCTTCTGTGTAGCCTTAGCCATAGCTGCCTTGTAAACAAGAAGCTGAGCAGCTTCAATTCTTGCTGCCATATCAGCAATCTTGAACTGTGTATTCTGCTGCTGTGCGATAGAACGACCGAACTGCTTTCTCTCTTTTGTATATGCGATACAACGATCCAAAGCGCCCTCTGCGATACCAAGTGCCTGAGCAGCGATACCGATACGTCCACCATCAAGTGTGTGCATAGCGATTGGGAAGCCTCTTCCTTCCTGACCGAGTAATGCATCCTTTGGGATTCTGCAATCCTCAAAGATCAGCTCGTATGTAGAAGATCCGCGGATACCCATCTTCTTTTCTTTTGTTCCAAAAGAGAATCCAGGAGCACCCTTCTCTACGATAAATGCGGAGAAGTTCTTCTTCTTTCTGCCTCTCTTATCTTCGGTAATGCTTGTGATTGCGATTACGATGTAAACATCTGCAACCTTACCATTTGTGATGAAACACTTAGATCCGTTCAGAACCCACTCATCACCATCTAATACAGCCTTTGTCTGGCAACCCTGTGCGTCTGTACCAGCGCCTGGCTCAGTAAGACCGAAAGCACCAATTTTCTCGCCCTTTGCAAGCGGTACTACATATTTCTTCTTCTGCTCCTCTGTACCGAATGTCATAATTGGATCGATACAAAGAGAAGTATGTGCAGATACGATAACGCCGGTAGTAGCACAAACCTTGGATAACTCCTCTACACACATAACGTATGTTAAAGGATCACATCCCTGTCCGCCGTACTCCTTTGGTACTGGAATTCCCATGAATCCATATTTTCCCATCTTTGCAACAGTCTCAGCCGGGAACTGTTCTGTCTCGTCAGTCTCCTGTGCAAGAGGTTTTACTTCTGTCTCAGCGAAGTCTCTGAAAAGACCGCGAGCCATCTCATGTTTCTTGTCTAAAGTAAAATCCATGATTTTAACACTCCTTAATTATGATTTATTTTTATTTATACTTTTCTACTGTGCGTCTACAGGTGTCTTTGTGCGGTCTGCATTGTAGATGTAGAATCCCTTACCAGACTTAGCACCAAGGTTACCACCACGAACCATCTTACGGATAAGTGGACATGCACGATACTTGCTGTCTCCTGTCTCATTATACAGTACATCCATGATTGCGAGGCAGATATCAAGACCAATGAAATCACCTAACTCTAATGGTCCCATTGGATGGTTAGCACCAAGTTTCATAGCTGCATCGATACCAGCGATATCAGATACACCTTCCATCTTGATGAAAGCAGCTTCGTTGATCATTGGAATTAAGATACGGTTTACTACGAAACCAGCAGCCTCGTTAACCTGAACTGGAGTCTTTCCGATCTCTACAGCGATCTTCTTGATTGCTTCAACAGTCTCAGCAGGTGTGTTAACACCAGCGATAACCTCTACTAACTTCATACGGTCAGCAGGATTGAAGAAATGCATACCGATCATTGGACGTGTAAGTCCATTTCCGATCTCTGTGATAGAAAGAGAAGATGTGTTAGAAGCGAAGATACACTCTGGCTTAGCAATCTTGTCTAACTCAGAAAATGTTGTCTTCTTAACCTGCATATCTTCGAAAGCAGCCTCAACGATAAGATCGCAGTCAGCACACAGATTTTCTTTTAAACCTGGAGTGATCTTTGCAAGGATTGCATCAACCTTCTCCTGTGTCATTTTCTCTTTTGCAACAAGTCTTGCATATCCTTTTGCAATCTTGTCTTTTCCGCCTTCAGCCCACTCCTGCTTGATATCGCAGAGTGCTACTTCATATCCATCAACCTGTGCGAATGCTTTAGCGATTCCCTGGCCCATTGTACCAGCGCCGATAACTCCAACCTTCATTTTTGTTCCTCCTAATATAAATATATTCACATTACAAGGGGATGCAATGCATCCCCTCTATGTATCTTATTTGACAAAGAAATTAGTATTTCTCAACGATTGTAGAACATCCCATTCCACCACCGATGCAAAGTGTAGCAAGACCTCTGTTAGATCCACGCTTCTGCATCTCATGAAGCAGTGTAACAAGGATACGGCATCCAGAAGCTCCTACCGGATGACCAAGTGCGATTGCACCACCGTTTACGTTTACCTTGCTCATATCGAACTTTAAGTCTCTTGCAACTGCGATAGACTGAGCAGCAAATGCCTCATTAGCCTCAATCAGATCGAAATCATCAATTGTAAGTCCTGTCTTAGCAAGAACTTTCTTTGTAGATGCAACTGGTCCAACACCCATGATCTCTGGCTCAACTCCGCCAAGAGCTCCAGCTACCCATGTAGCCATTGGTGTAACACCAAGCTCCTTAGCCTTCTCTTCGCTCATAACAACGATTGCTGCAGCACCATCATTGATTCCGGAAGCGTTACCAGCTGTAACCAGTCCACCTTCCTTACCAGAGCAGCAACGTAATTTGCTAAGAGACTCAGCAGTTGTTCCTGGACGAGGTCCCTCATCCTTTACGAAGTCAACCATTTCCTTCTTAACCTTAACCGGTACCGGAACGATCTCATCGTCGAACTTACCAGCTGCGATAGCTGCTTCGCACTTCTGCTGGCTGTTTGCAGAGAACTCATCAAGTTCTTCTCTTGTGATACCATACTTGTCACATACGTTCTCAGCAGTGATCATCATATGATAGTGGTTGAATGCATCTGTTAATGCATCGTTAACCATTGTATCGATAATTGTTGCATTGTTCATTCTGTATCCGAAACGAGCCTTTGTCATAGCGTAAGGAGCCATGGACATGTTCTCCATACCACCAGCTACAACGATATCAGCCTCGCCAGCCATGATCATTGTTGCAGCATCGTTTACACACTTAAGACCAGAACCACATACTACGTTGATTGTGATTGCTGGAACCTCAATTGGTAAACCAGCCTTGATGGAAGCCTGACGAGCTACGTTCTGTCCCTGAGCTGCCTGAATTACACAACCCATCTTAACTTCGTCAACCATCTCCGGCTTAACACCAGCTCTGTTTAAAGCTTCTTTAATTACGATTGCACCTAAATCTGCTGCTGGAGTATTGCTTAATGCTCCACCCATCTTGCCGATTGCTGTACGACAAGCACCTGCTAATACAACTTTCTTTGCCATTCTTCGTTCTCCTTTAAATCAAACTCGCATCCGTGGATGCTGTTAATTTTTTAACAATGTCTATATTACCACATTTTTCGCTTAAAATCAATCTATTTTCGTCTTATGACCGAAAAAAGATGCCCTCTTTTACTCTCATTGCATAATTTACCATTATATGCTATATTAGAGATAGTTATAAACGTTATTTTCTGACTGTTTTTTTGAGCGCCGCATGGGGGTGCAGCAGCTAATTAGAGGGAAGGTATAAACTATGAAATTTGTAAAAACAGATGACTTAAAAGCCGGCATGCGCCTTGCAAAACCAATCTATAATAAAAATGGTGTACTTCTCTACGACCGCAATTCCGCTCTGACTGCGCCTGGTATTGTCAGCATTCGGAACTTTGGATTATTTGGCATCTATATTCTCGAACCTGCGGAGCCGGTTCCACCACTTTCCCGTGAAGATTTGGAATTCGAACAATTACAGACTATTTACATGTTCAAACTACGCGAGTGTTTTTCAACAATCGAAAAGCGCAAAAAAATTGCTTCACTTCCTGCACTTCTTGCAGATATCATGAAGCATTACTGCAACCTGAACCATCGCGTAAATTTCAACCAGAATCTGCGAAGTGGTGAAGATTTTGTATACAAGCATGCCATCAGCACTGCAATTCTTGTTGCCATGATGTCTGCACAATTGAAATTTGCTCCACAAAAACAGATGGCTATTATCACTGCCGCATTGCTGTATGATATCGGCTATCTGCATGTACCAAAAGCAACATTAGAAAAAAGCAACGAATTATCTGCCGCAGACCGGGATATTATTCAAAAAGCATTGGAGCGTGGGTTAGAACCACTTTCTATGTATCGTAATGATTTCGAATTTTTTCCTCGGTCACTAGCCTTGATGCAGGCTTACGTATATGCCGATTTTCCAGAAAAATTTACTGCCAGACCGGACGATGAACTGTTGCAGATGGTTCAAATCTTAAAAATTGCCGACCAATTTGACCAGTTGACTGCTATGAGTGTCGGACATGATCCAGTCTCTGAAATTATGGCTATGCGTTCCTTTGAAGAAGATACAAAGCATTTTCCTGCCGAAATCACTTCAGTACTTGCCGAGTGCATTCACATTGTACCGCAGGCCGCCAGCATTGATCTTTCTTCCGGAGACAAGGGAATTGTCCTTATAGAAAACACAAATGATTTTATGCGTCCGGTTATTTTACGTCTGTCGGATAATCAGGTCTATGACCTCAGCCAGGATCATGTTTACAAGTACCTGCAAATTACAGACATTATGAAAACTATGGATAATCGTGTCCAGATGGATAAAGAGACTCTAAACCACTTTTTCCCAGACGACAAATTAAAACTTCTGACGGTACAGATTCGTGAAGAACTGCAACGCCGAAATAAAAAAGTATCATAGCAGATGCTATGATACTTTTTTTCGCAAATGTGGAACAATTTTTCCTGCAACAAAATATCCAACTTCAAAAACTGCAATTCCTCCAAACATATCCAGAATAACATGCTGCTTAATAAACAGTGTCGATGCAAATACGCCAAGTGACATCACGACCGTAACCAGACGATACCAGTTCGGCATTTTCTTCATGGTAAAAGCCGCATGAATCGCGCACCAGCTCTCCAGGCAATGGATCGACGGGAACAGATTTACCGGTGCATCCATCTGATAAATAAAACGCACCAACCATTCACAAAAACCGGTTCCATTCACCTCCGGCCGTGCTAGTGTCGTCGGATAGAACAGAAAAAAGAAAAAGCAGATGATTTTTGCCACAATATCACCAATTGCAAACCGATAACAAAATTCTTTTCCTTCTCTTGCGATTAACACGTAATTAATTACCCACTGTGCAAATGCAAGCACATAAAACAACACAAATGGTGCTACAAACGGAATCTGCCGGTCAATTGGAAGTTCCAGTGAGTAAAACTTCAAAAAACCACGAAGCTGCGCTACGCCCACATACACTGCCATATTAACCAACAACGCTGACAGCAGTGGCACAAATGCATATCCTGGTAATATTTTCTCAATTTTCTTTAACATAGCCTATCGTCTCTCCCATTTTCACTGCTGTCTCCCATCCCTGTTCCGCCTGCAAAAGAAGGTCTTTCCGGACATTGACTACATCTTTTTGTGCCAGAACAATAATCGTAGAGCCACCATACTGGAACATTCCCTTCTCTTTTCCTCTGACCGCAACTCCACGATCTTCATAATTTACAATCCGCCCTATAAGCATTGCTCCAACTTCCATCTGCAGAATTGTTTTAAATTTCTTTGTACGGATCAATGTATATTCCCTGCTGTTTTCACAAAATACTTTTTCCTGTGCAAGTGCAATTGGACGGACCGTATGAAGAACCCCCGGCAGAAATACATTTTGACTTTTTTTACCGGAATCCGCATAACAATATCTGTGATAATGGTTCACACAGAGACGAAACACAAAACAATAGCCATCTTTGTATTGCTCCGCAAGTTTTTTATTACGGAGGAGTGATTCTAACGTATAATGACTCTGCTTTACCGGCAGTATGGTTTTATCGTTTATTTTCCATACAGACAAAAGTCCGTCACACGGTGCGATCATGTGTGACGGATTTTCGTCAATCGTTCTTTTCCCTGGTTTTATTTTCCGGGAAAAAAAATCATTAAAACTATGAATATCCTGCAATTCATAATCTGATAAATCAATATTATTTTCCTTTACAAACGGCCTGATCAGACATCTTGAAATCGGCGAATCCAGAAATCTGCCACATATACAGGATATTTCCGGCTGTATCAGTCCTTTTAATATCGTTCTTCCAACAGCCGTATGATATAAAAATTCAAGTGTGCCCATCTTATTCACATTCCTCTAACCTTTAATCTTTGCCAGCACTAGTATCAGTATAACGAACTCTGCAATACCCAGTAATACCAGGAATGCAATGCCTTTTCCCTTCGGCTTTCTGATACGGAATTTGCAGATAAACAGCAAACCTGTCATAATCATTACGCCAAAATATAACAGAGTCAGATCTGCTTTAACTAGAATATGTATGAGCAGTACTGCCGGAAAAATCAGTGCTGCAGAAGTCACGGGAAGTCCCATATAAACCTTCTCGCCTTTTTCATCCTTGTTTTCGCCTTCTTCTTCCAAAACATTGAAATAAGCAAGGCGAATCATTGCGGCAAGTACATACAGCACCGCAATAATTGTGAGAATGATCTGTACTAACATTGGATTTTTTTCAAAAATATAACGGGTAAATCCGAGCGGAAGTGTTGTGCGCAATCCGCAACGCAACAATGCAATTCCAATGCATGCAGGGAGCGCACCAAATGCAATAAGGTCCGATAAAGAATCAATTTGTATTCCAAATTTTTTCATTTGTTCTGTTCGATTTTTCTTTGTTCTGGCAACTTTTCCATCAAACGTATCACACAATCCGGAAAACAATAAAAAGAACATTCCCAAAAAAGGATGTCCGATTCCATTCAGGCATAATATTATTCCTGTCGTTCCCGATAATATTGACAAATACGTCAAAATCACCGTGTAGTCATAAAATCCAATCATTTTCTTTTCTCCAAACTCTTTTTTCTTTTGATTACAACATAGCCAATTGCAACTGCCACCATACTAATCATCATGCAGGCATAAAAGGATATTCCTCTGCTCAGGATTTCCAGACGATATGCCTCGCCTTTTGTCATCAGTTCCTTATATCCTTTCAGCATCAGATAATCAGCGACTCCTACGCCTCCTGGTATCGGCACACAGTTCGAACCAAGCACCACATAAATCTGCGTTGCCAGCAGCTCCGGCAATTTGTGCCAATCTCCATGCATCGCCATATAAGTAAACAATGTCACCACAATCTGTGACAGTCTTTGCAGCAAATTGAGCAAATATGCTTTTAGCATCATGCTCTTTCCGCCAAGAACAACTTCCACACACAGTCCATACTCTTCTAATGCAGATTCCATCTTCTTTTCAATCTTGTCTGCAAGCTTCCGGCATTTTATTTTCCGCAGAAACGATGCTATACCCATTCCAGCGACTCTTATGATCTGTGGTTTCTTAAGAAGCAGATAAAACAGAAGTGCAAGTCCAGAAAGAATCAGCCCCCCTCCAATGATAAGTAATTTCCCTACCCATGTAAAATTCAAGAATATTTTCGGGAACAGAATCACATCAACCAATCCAATCGTAACGACCGCCAGTGTATACATAATCAGATTTACCAAAAGTGCAGTCATAACTGCCGCTCCCGGCATCCCATCTCTCAGCATAAAAAAGGCACTGGCCGGTTGTCCACCGGACGCTGAAGGTGTAATTGCAGAAAAGTAAACATCCGCTGCTGAATACAAAAAACCGTGACTGCGTTTCGCAGGATATCCCATATGAGCCACAATCACACGGATTGCCTCTCCTTCAAAATAAATAAACCCGAGCATACTCAGCACTGCAAGTGCAAGTCCTTGCCAGGAAGAATCCTTCACGCAGGCAACCAGTTCCTCAACCGAAATCCCACCGCCACTAAACACTGCATAAATTGTAAATACAGCAAGAATCAGCGTGACAATGAAACAGATTATTTTATTTTTATTTTGCTGTAAAAAACTTTTTTCCTTCATACTATGCTATTTTAACATACACGCATAATCGTTACAAGTTAAGACTTCCTTAACGTTAGCATAACAGATAGGAATATCTGTAGCCTAACCGAAGTTCATAACCGCTCACATTCTATCAAAATAAGAAAGCTGCCGTACTAAGAAGTCTTAGCACGACAGCCTATGAAATACATTTATATATTCTTAACTGTTGCAATATCTACCGGGGTAAGCTGTCCGTTTGCTGTCTCCAAAGAACGAGCCAACGCATTTGCTGTATCCATTGCTGTAATACAGTAAACACCAGTCTCAATTGCGTTTCGACGAATCAGGAAACCATCTCTTGTCTTGTCTCCATTGCCCTGTGTTGGTGTATCGATTACAAGGTCGATCTTGTGTCCAAGGATCAGATCCATTACATTCGGTGATTCCTGTGAAATCTTGTTTACACGAAGTGCATTCACACCATGCTCCTGCAAGTATTTTGCAGTGCTTCTTGTTGCATAGATCTTATATCCAAGTGCCTCAAAACGCTTTGCCACACCTACGGCTTCCGGCTTGTCTGCATCTTTTACAGTCATGATCATCTGCTTATGCTTTGGAAGCTGTACGCCTGCGCCAAGGAACGCTTTGTACAGTGCCTCATTAAAGCTCTTTGCAATGCCAAGACACTCGCCTGTAGATTTCATCTCAGGTCCAAGGCTGATTTCCGCACCACGCAACTTCTCGAATGAGAATACCGGCATTTTGATTGCAATATAATCTGCAACCGGTGCCAGTCCTGGCTCATAGCCAAGTCCGCGGATTGTATTTCCAATAATCACCTTTGTAGCAAGGTCTACGATTGGAATTCCGGTTACCTTACTGATGTAAGGGACTGTTCTGGATGAACGAGGGTTTACCTCGATAACATAAACTTCTTCGTTCATCGCGATAAACTGGATATTGATCAATCCGACAACATGCAGTGCCTGCGCCAGACGTTTGGTATATTCTACAATCGTCTCTTTTACTTTCTCACTGATCGTAGGAGCCGGATATACGGAAATACTGTCTCCGGAGTGCACGCCGGTACGCTCAATATGCTCCATAATACCAGGGATAAGAATATCTGTTCCATCACATACGGCATCAACTTCGATTTCCTTACCCTGCAAATATTTATCTACAAGAATCGGATGATCCTGCGCAATACGGTTGATGATACCAATAAATTCTTCGATTTCTTCATCATTGAAAGCAATCTTCATACCCTGTCCACCAAGTACGTAAGACGGACGAACAAGTACCGGATATCCCAAACGATTTGCAACTTCTTTTGCTTCTTCTGCGGTAAATACCGTTCCACCTGCTGCTCTTGGAATATGCGTCTTTTCCAGAATCTCATCGAAAAGCTCACGGTCCTCAGCCGCATCGACATCTTCTGCCTTTGTTCCAAGAATCGGAACGCCCATCTTCATCAATGCTTCTGTCAACTTAATAGCGGTCTGTCCACCGAATTGAACAACAGCTCCATCCGGTTTCTCAATATTTACAATGCTCTCCACATCTTCTGCGGTAAGAGGCTCAAAATACAGTTTGTCAGCAATATCAAAGTCGGTAGAAACCGTCTCCGGGTTATTGTTGATAATAACGGTCTCCCAGCCTTCTTTTGCAAATGCCCAGGTACAATGTACCGAACAGAAATCGAACTCAATACCCTGTCCGATACGGATTGGACCGGAACCGAGAACAAGAACTTTCTTCTGCGGATTGGTCTCTACTGCCTCATTCTCACTTCCGTAAACACTGTAATAATATGGTGTCTCTGCTGCGAACTCTGCTGCACAGGTATCTACCATCTTATAAGCAGCAACAATGCCGTTTGCGTAACGCATCTGCTTGATTTCTTCTTCCGTCTTTCCGGTAAGTTCTGCAATCACATTGTCCGGGAACTCAATTCTCTTTGCTTCTTTCAGCAGTTCAACGGTAAGTTCCTCGGTCTTCAAGCGCTGCTCCATCTCGGTAATAATTGCAAGCTTATCAATAAACCAGCGGTCGATCTTTGTAATCTCGTAAATGTGATCGTAAGATACGCCACGGCGTAATGCTTCTGCGATCACCCAGATTCTGCGGTCATCTATTACATGAAGCTGTGCATCCAGTTCTTCATCGGACAATCCGCTGAAATCGTAGGACATAAGACTGTCTACATGCTGTTCGAGAGAACGGATGGCTTTCATCAGTGCGCCTTCAAAGTTGTCACAGATGCTCATAACCTCACCGGTCGCTTTCATCTGTGTGCTTAACGTTCTCTTTGCAGTCAGGAATTTATCAAATGGAAGTCTTGGGATCTTAACTACACAATAGTCAAGCATTGGCTCAAAACTTGCATAAGTCTTCTGTGTAATTGCATTTTTGATTTCATCAAGAGTGTAACCCAATGCAATCTTTGCGGTAACCTTTGCAATCGGATATCCAGTTGCTTTTGATGCAAGTGCAGAAGAACGGGATACTCGCGGGTTAACCTCAATAACACAATATTCAAAAGAGTCCGGGTTCAATGCGTACTGTACGTTACATCCTCCCGTAATCTTCAATTCATCAATAATGTTCAAAGCGGAGCTTCGAAGCATCTGATACTCTTTGTCCCCCAATGTCTGGGATGGTGCAACTACGATAGAATCACCGGTATGCACACCGACCGGATCAATATTCTCCATGTTACATACGGTAATGCAGTTACCATTTGCATCACGCATTACTTCGTACTCGACTTCTTTCCATCCTGCGATGCAGCGCTCAACTAAAACTTCTCCCACACGGCTGAGACGAAGTCCATTGCTTAAGATATCAATCAGTTCCTGCTCGTTGTGTGCAATACCACCGCCGCTTCCGCCAAGCGTGAAAGCAGGACGAAGCACAACCGGATATCCGATGGTATTTGTAAATTTAATACCATCCTCTACAGTATTTACGACCTGAGAAGCTGCACACGGCTCTCCAATCTTCTCCATCGTATCTTTGAATGCCTGACGGTCTTCTGCTTTAAAGATTGTCTCAGCAGTCGTACCGATCAGCTTTACATTGTGTTCCTCTAAGAAACCGGACTCTGCCAGCTCCATACCAAGGTTCAAGCCAGCCTGTCCTCCAAGTGTCGGAAGAATGCTGTCCGGTTTTTCTTTGATAATAATCTCTTTTAAAACATCTGCAGTCAATGGCTCAATATATACCTGATCTGCAATCTGCTTATCTGTCATAATGGTTGCTGGGTTTGAATTTACAAGACAAACTTCCACACCCTCTTCTTTCAGGGAACGGCATGCCTGTGTTCCGGCATAATCGAACTCTGCAGCCTGTCCAATTACAATTGGACCGGAACCGATAACTAATACTTTTTTGATGTCATGATTTCTTGGCATTATTGATTTCCTCCCATCGTCTATAATGTGCTTTGCTCCATCATCTCAATAAAACGGTCAAACAAGTACGCAGAATCCTGTGGTCCAGGGCAAGCCTCCGGATGGAACTGCACAGTAAAAATGTTCTTTCCAATATATGCAAGACCCTCGTTCGTACCATCGTTAACATTGACAAATGCAGGCTTTGCCACAGCCGGGTCGAGTGTATCTGTATCTACAACATATCCATGGTTCTGGGAAGAAATATAAACACGGTTAGTCGCTAAATCCTTCACCGGATGATTTCCACCGCGATGTCCGTATTTCATCTTATGTGTGTCTGCACCTGTCGCAAGTGCCATCAGCTGATGTCCAAGGCAGATTGCAAAAATCGGTACATTGCTGTCATACAACTTCTTGATCTCAGCAATAATCTCTGTACATTCCTTTGGATCTCCAGGTCCGTTACTGAGCATGATGCCGTCCGGATTGGTCGCAAGAATTTCTTCTGCGCTGGTGTGTGCCGGATAAATGGTCACCTCGCATCCACGAGCATTCAAAGATTTTGCAATATTATTTTTTGCACCCAGATCAAGCAGTGCAACTTTTTTTCCGCTGCCTTTTAATACTTTTTTCTCGCTGCAGGTTACTTTATCAACCACATTTCCGGTTGTGTATGCCTGAAGCTTTGGAAGAATCTCATCAAGATCGTAATTCTCATTGGTCGTGATCATTCCGTTCATGGTTCCCTTTTCACGAAGAATCTTTGTAAGTGCACGGGTATCAATGCCTGCAACTCCCGGAATATCATGTTTTGTCAGAAAATCCTGAATCGTTCCCTCACAGCGGAAATTACTTGCGTTGCGGGAAAGTTCTCTTACAATGTATCCGTCCGGCCAAGGACGAGTGGATTCCATATCCGGTGTAATTCCATAATTTCCGATCAGAGGATATGTCATAACCACTGCCTGTCCTGCATAGGAAGGATCTGTGAGAACCTCAAGATATCCTGTCATAGAGGTATTAAATACAATTTCGCTGATTACTTCGCGCGTAGAACCAATGCTTTGTCCTGCAAAAACGGTTCCATCTTCAAGTATCAAAAAAGCTTTCATTCTGTGTCCTGCCTTTCTGTGTGTTTTCCTTCATCTTGGCAAAAAAAAAGAGGGAATCTCTTTTTCATACCATCCATTTTCGACAGAATTATCCTTTCTGCCTAAATTGTAAAAAGTTTATCATAATATGACACTTTTTTCAACCATTTTCGGTGGAGAAAAAAGTGCCGAGATTTTATTAATAAATATGCATATTTTATACATTTTGTTCAGAGTGCCTGAAAAGACAGTAAAAAGTCCTACAGTAGCTGCATAATAAACGCAATTGCAATCGCTGTACAGATTGCAAGTCCTCCCAGTGAGGTTGCAAGTATGGCAGCTGTTGGAATCTCTTTTTTCGGATAATCTGTAGATTCCACCGACTTTGCATGCATAAATACATAAGGAACCGGTTGTGGGTTCTGTACTGCCTTGAATTTATTTTTAGCAAAATAAGAGGCTGTCCATGCCGGCATTGCATTGACTGTCACCTGTGCAAGCTCCAGCTTTTCGCGGGCGTATTCCCGCATGGTAAGAAGCAGTTTCTTTCCGTATCCCCGTCGCTGGAAATATGGCAGAACATAAAGCAATGTAATATGCCCTTCGCTCTGCATACCTGAAACTGCCACCATATTATTCTGCTCATCGTATGCTGCCCAAAGTATCAGTTTCTGCGCTTCCATCAGCTGTCTTATATTTTCTTCCCTCACATACGTGTAAAAAGACTCGATCAATTGTGCCTCGTTGATTGTATTTCTAAGGCAATATTCAAAAATGCCCCGCGCAAGCTGAACTGCCTTCGGCACTTCTTCTGTCTGTAATATCTTTATTTTCATTTTATTATTTCCTTCTTCCATATTGCTTTCTGCTTTTTCAAAAGAACCATAACCAGTTTCATCTCTGTAAAGAATGCTATAAAGAATCTTCTGTCAACCGGTCCCGCAATCCGCTGTATCGTTTTAATTGTGAATTGTTTTCGATCATCTGATTGAAGGTTGTATCATTTCCTACTATCGTAACACATTTTTTAGCACGTGTAACTGCCGTATACAACAAATTCCGGTTCATGAGCATTCGTGGTCCTGATAACAGCGGAATCACAACTGCCGGATACTCCGATCCCTGTGATTTGTGAATCGTGACCGCATAAGCCAGTTCCAATTCATCTAACAGTTTGTATGGATATTCTACCATACGGCCTTCATCAAAGGATACCGTCATCGTCTCTGCAAAATCATTGATTTCCTCTATGATTCCCATATCGCCATTAAAAATTCCGGTTCCCTTGTCAATGCACAGGCCATATTTGCTTCGTATTTCCCACTCCAGCTGATAATTGTTCTTCGTCTGCATAACTTTATCCCCTTCGCGGAATATCGTATTTCCATGTTCCTTTTCCCGCTTACGTTTATCCGCCGGGTTCAAATACATCTGCAAAATTCCATTCAGTCGATCCACACCAAGCAGACCTTTACGCATCGGCGTCAGTACCTGAATATCATATTCGCTCGCCCCTACGAATTTTGGCAGTTTCTGTTTGATCAGTTGCAGGGTTACATTGATGATTTTATCCGCCTCATATCGCTTTAAGAAAAAGAAATCCATGCTCTTGTTGTCAAGACTTACTGGTTCGCCACGGTTGATTTTGTGAGCATTGACGATAATGTCGCTGGTGCTTGCCTGTCGAAAAATCTTCGTCAGCTTTACGGTATGAAATTCGTTGGAATCAATGATATCCTTGAGCACGCTTCCTGGTCCGACGCTCGGAAGCTGGTTCACATCTCCCACAAGAATCAGGCGGGTACCTGCCGCTATGGCTTTCAGCAACGCATACATCAGGGAAATATCGACCATAGACATCTCATCAATAATTATGACATCTGTTTCCAGAGGATTTTGCTCATTTCTTTCAAAACCGGCGTTGCCTTCCATGCCTCCGTTCAATTCCAGCATGCGGTGAATGGTTCTTGCCTCAAATCCAGTTGTCTCACTCATTCTTTTTGCTGCGCGCCCCGTCGGTGCTGCCAGAAAGATGTCCATGCCTTCCAGTTCAAAATAACGGATAATTGTATTGATTGTTGTTGTCTTACCGGTACCAGGTCCTCCCGTAATGACGAGCAGTCCGTTTCGCACTGCCTCTTTGACTGCCTCCACCTGATGTTCATCCAGATCCATTTTCGTCTGCTTTTCAATCTGTCGAAGCCGCTCTTCAATTTCAATATCCGGCACCTCAAAGCTGGCATTCAGCTGTTTGAGCATCGTTGCCGTATTTGCCTCCATATAAAAAAAGCTACTGGCATAAATCTGTGTCGTATCATCAACCTGGCGCATAATAATTTTACGGTCCATCGCCAGATTCATATAATGCTTTTCTATATATTCCGGTTCAATCTGCAGCAGATTGCTGGCACGCTGTGTCAGTTCCGGCATCGGAAGATATGTATGCCCTTCATTAGAGGCCTGGAGCAGTGCATACTGAATTCCGCTTCGGATACGAAAATCGGAGTCCGTACGGATTCCCACATGGGATGCGATCTCATCCGCCGTTCGGAACCCTACACCATCCACATCATCCGCCATCCGATAAGGATTTTCCTTTAAAATGCCGTAAATTTCCTGTCCATATGTATTATATATTTTCACAGCTAGCGTCGTGCTGATTCCATATTGCTGTAAAAAGATCATTGCCTGTCGCAAATCCCTCTTGGCATTTACCTGATCTGCAATTTCCATGGCTTTGCGCTCACTGATTCCCTTTACTTCTGCAAGGCGTTCCGGCTCTTCCTCGATAATACGGAACGTATCACTTTTAAAACGACGCACGATTCTGGCTGCCAAAGCAATACCAACACCTTTGATCGCACCGGAGCCCAGATACCGCTCGATTGCCATCTCGTCTTTTGGTGCTTTTTCCTCAAAACTTTTTACCGCAAACTGTCGTCCATACATTGGATGATCCATATAACTTCCATGTGCTTCTATATTTTCTCCCTCTGCAATGTCTGAAAAAGTTCCCACACAGGTCACTTCTTCCTCATCGCAGATCATTACAAGTACGGTATATCCATTATCTGCATTTCTGTATATAATATGGTCTACATAACCATTAATCACTTCATCTTCTGTCTGTTGCCTGTTTTCCAACACGTCTTCCTCTTTTTCCGGCTGTTGGCCTTTTTTCTATGTTCCATTATGAATCAGTTTTCTATTCGTTGCAAGAGTAAATGAGTGTGTTTGCTTTTGCTATATAGAGTATTCCAGAGAAATTTCCTATACAGCAAAAATGCACCCGTCTTTCGGGTGCACCTCTGTCTTACTCTGTCATATTAAGATTTCTTTTCATTTGCTCATACAACTGCTGGGTATAATTTTCTCCAACCTGATCTACCACTTCGTCCGCTACCAACTCAATTGCCTGATCCATATACATATCCTTGTACTGTGACATTGTGGAATCTTCATCTTCAGATGTAAAGGTATCTTTAACTTCTTTGATCATCTGCTCTACAAAATACGATTCAAAGTCTTTGATCACACCTTTTAATTCCTCTTCCGAAGAATTTGATGAGATGTTTTTTAATGAACTCTGTAAGGCATTACCTGTCGCAGATGTGGCATCTGTCTTTGCCGATGTGTAGGTAGAGTTAAGTCCTGATAATCCAGATAAATCCATTCGCCATTCCTCTCTTTCGAATATCAGTCATACGCTGATAAAAACTATCGTAGAAGTCCATCTTTCATGAAATGTCCCTTATCGTTTCAAATTGTTTGCTGTATCCAGCATGGAATCTGCGGTCGTGATTGCCTTTGAATTCAATTCATAGGCACGCTGCGCAATAATCATATTGACCATCTCATCCGCAACCTGCACACTGGAGCCTTCCAGATAATGCTGACAAACCTTGCTGGCTTTCACACCATTGGTTGCTCCTTCAAGCATTGGATTTCCTGACGCAGATGTTGCAGCAAGACGGCTGGAAGAAAGTTTCTCCAAACCTGCCGGATTGTTAAACTGATAAATGCCGAAAGACTGATTTAACGAAACGACGTTTCCTGTCTTTGCATCTTTATAACCAATGGAACCATCCTGACTGAACACCATGCTCTGAGATGTCGTTCCCTTTGGAACCATAATTTCATTTCCACGGGCATCTAATACTGGGCAACCCTGCGAATCCGTGAGAATCGTATTGCCGAACGCATCGATACTCCAGGTAAAGTTACCGTTTCTCGTATAATAGGTCTGACCATCCTCTCCACGGACTGCAAAAAATCCGTCTCCTTCGATTGCGAAGTCCGTATCATTGTCGCTTTCCAGCAATGCTCCCTGCTTATAGATGGAAGTGGTAGCAGCTACACGCGTTCCTAATCCGACCTGTGCGCCAACCGGCTTCTGTTCTCCATTCGCAGATGTTGTCTTTGTCTGCAATGTCTGGTACAGCAATGATTTGAACTCTGTCCGTTCTGCCTTGTATCCATTCGTATTCACATTTGCCAGATTGTGTGAAATTGTATCTACATTTGTCTGCTCCGCAATCATTCCTGTGGCAGCAGTATAAAGTGCACGCATCATAAGGCACTCTCTCCTTTCGGTATCCGTATCTGTTTATTTCTCACTATTGTACCCTGCCGACATTATTCACAGCTCGGTCCAAAGTACTGTCAATAGAAGTAATCACCTTCTGATTTGCCTCATACGCTCTCTGAATGGTAATCATGTTGACCATCTCATTGACGACATTGACATTCGAAGTCTCTAGTACTCCCTGCTCTACTTTTGCGTCTGTGGCAATGCGATTACCACCATCCAGCAGATTGTACATATTCTCCCCATATTTTTCCAGATAATCATAGTTGTCTACGTCAACAACTCCTAAGGTTCCAACTACCTGGTCATTCTGGATGACATATCCCATTTTATTCACGGTAACTGTCTCATTCGGGTCTACCCGAATAAAATTATTTCGGCTCGGATCACCGTTCATCGCGCCAGTCGCATTCAATACATAATCACCGTCTTTTGTAACCAGGTAGCCTTCCGTATTGACTGTAAAAGAACCGTCTCTTGTATATTTCACAGAAGTATTTCCCTGTTTATCGGTAAAAGCAATTGCAAAAAATCCGTTTCCGTCGATTGCAAAATCGGTTGTGTTATCTGTAACCTTGAAACTTCCTGTGGAATAATCCGTATACACCTGTCCCAGATGCACACCATATGTAATATCTCCAAGTTTCTTTGGCATATAGGCATTTGAACTGTCTTTCAGCCGAAGCGACATCTCATCTGCAAATGTACGGGATGTCGTACCTTCCTTCTTATATCCAGTTGTGTCTGCATTCGCCAGATTGTTTGCCAGGACATCAAGTCTTTTCATTTCATTGACCATGCCTGTATGGGCTGTATATAAACCTTTTACCATGCCTTACCTCTTCTTTTCTATCGATATGAAAGTCAATTGTATTCTAACCCTTATGTTATATATCGGCACTTATCTAAAATACTTTACAACAAAAGTGCGCAAATATGCGCACTTTTTATAATTACTTATTAATCGTCATCTCTTTTTCCTGCAAGGAACTCTACATATTTTCCTGTTCCAATTGCAACACAGGTCATTGGATGTTCTGCTGTCATAGTGTTAATACCGGTTCTCTCTTCAATCAGTTCCTCGAGACCACGCAGTAATGCACCACCACCGGTAAGTACGATTCCTCGATCAGCGACATCAGCTGCAAGTTCTGGCGGAGTCTTCTCCAATACAGAATGTACAGCTTCCACAATCTGCAAAGTTGACTCACGTAAAGCTTCCTCTGTCTCCTCGGAGCTTACCGTGATTGTTCTAGGCAAACCTGTTACAAGATTACGTCCGCGCACATCCATTGTCTCATTTTGAGCCAGCGGATAGCATGTACCAATCTTGATCTTGATATCTTCTGCGGTACGCTCACCAATCAATAAATTGTGTTTCTTTCTCATATAACGAACAAGCGCCTCGTCAAAATCATCTCCTGCAATCTTAACAGAAGTACTTACAACAGATCCTCCAAGGGAAATAACAGCAATATCCGAAGTACCGCCTCCGATATCTACGATCATGTTACCACATGGTCTGGAAATATCGATTCCTGCACCGATTGCTGCTGCGATTGGCTCCTCGATAATTTCTACTTCACGGGCACCTGCCTGATAAGTTGCATCCTCAACGGCTTTCTTCTCTACTTCTGTTACACCGCTTGGTACACAGACACTGATGCGCGGTTTACGAAAGCTCTTCTTACCAAGTGCCTTCTGAATAAAATACTTGATCATCTTCTCAGTAACAGTATAATCGGAAATAACACCCTGACGTAACGGACGAACCGCAACAATATTGCCCGGTGTACGACCAAGCATCAATCTTGCTTCCTCACCGATGGCCTTAATCTTATTCGTGTCTCTGTCAAATGCAACTACAGAAGGCTCCTTTAATACAACGCCTTTGCCCTTAATATATACTAAAATACTTGCAGTACCTAAATCGATTCCAATATCTGATCCTATCATTCCAAAAATGCCCCTTTCCATTTGGTTCTGTCGTTATTTATCTATTTCAATTCAGCTTTTTCTATATAAAAGCTACAGTAATATCGTTTTGCGAAACTACCGGAATTATTCATATTTTAAACATACAGTAACATTATATACAATTACTGGCATTTTTCAAACGTTTTTTTACAGGTTACAATAATTTAAGTAAATTTTAAGGAATACGCGGTTTTATCACGAAACAGGTTGTACATTTTCTATATAATGGATAGGCAAAATCATATTATTTCATTAAATATGGTTTTAAGAACTCTCCTGTATAAGACTCCGGGACTTCACAGATTTCTTCAGGTGTGCCCTGTGCAATCACTGTTCCACCTCCATCTCCACCTTCCGGTCCCATGTCGATGATATAGTCTGCTGTCTTGATCACATCCAGATTATGTTCTATCACAACTACCGTATTTCCACCCTCAGACAATTTACGGAGAATTTCCACGAGCTTGTGAACATCCGCAAAATGCAGACCGGTCGTCGGCTCATCAAGTACATAAATCGTCTTTCCTGTGCTCCGCTTGCTCAGTTCTGTAGCAAGCTTGATTCTCTGTGCCTCGCCTCCGGATAATTCTGTGGAAGGCTGGCCAAGCTTAATATAAGAAAGTCCCACATCGTACAATGTCTGTATTTTTCTCTGGATTGTTGGAACGTTTTTAAAAAATTCCAATGCCTCTTCCACCGTCATATCCAGCACATCGTAAATACTCTTTCCTTTATATTTCACTTCCAGTGTTTCACGATTGTAACGCTTTCCGCCACATACTTCACACGGCACATAAACATCCGGGAGGAAATGCATCTCGATCTTGATAATGCCGTCACCACTGCAGGCCTCGCACCGTCCGCCTTTTACATTAAAGCTGAAACGTCCCTTCTTATAGCCTCTGGCTTTTGCATCTGCTGTGGCCGCAAAAAGATCACGGATCATATCAAACACACCGGTATAAGTTGCCGGATTTGAGCGTGGTGTACGGCCAATTGGCGACTGGTCAATATCAATGATCTTGTCCAGTTGTTCAACTCCAAGTATATCATCATGTTCCCCCGGCACACATCGTGCGCGGTTCAATGTTCTCGCCAGATGCTTATAGAGAATTTCATTTGTGAGGGAACTTTTTCCCGAACCAGACACTCCGGTAATACAGGTCATGATACCAAGCGGAATATCCACATCAATATTTTTCAGGTTGTTTTCCCTCGCACCTTTTATTGTAAGAAATCCCGTCGGTTTCCGACGTTCCTGTGGTACCGGAATTTTGATGCGTCCACTGAGGTACGCACCGGTAATGGATTTCTTACATTTCATAATATCTGCTGCTGTACCTGCTGCCACAACTTCTCCACCATGTACGCCCGCTGCCGGTCCGATATCCACAATATAATCAGCCGCCCGCATGGTGTCTTCATCATGTTCAACAACAATCAATGTATTTCCCAGATCTTTCAGATTCATCAACGCCCGCAAAAGCTTATCATTGTCTCTCTGATGCAGACCGATACTCGGCTCGTCAAGAATATAGGCAACACCCACCAGTCCGGAACCGATCTGGGTTGCCAGACGAATTCTCTGCGCTTCTCCACCGGATAACGTACCTGTCGCACGTGTCAGAGTCAGATATTCCAATCCAACTTCTTTCAAAAATCCAACTCTTGCACGAATTTCTTTTAAAATCTGATCCCCGATAAAATGCTGCTGTTGTGTCAATTCCATTCCATCCAGGAAGACGCACAGATCCTTTACCGCCATGTTGGTCATCTCATAAATATTTTTATCTGCAACAGTAACTGCAAGGGAACTCTGCTTCAAACGCTGTCCATGGCAGGATGCACAAGGCGTAATACGCATAAACTGCTCATACTCCTGCTTCATGGTATCCGAGCCGGTCTCCCGGTAACGACGCTCCACATTTTTAATCAGTCCTTCCCAGTTAAGATCATACACGCCTTCTCCACGCTGTCCCTTATAATGTACCTTGAGAATTCTTCCATCCCCGCCATGAATCAGCATATGACGGATTTCTTTTGGCAGGTCACAATACGGCGTATCCAGAGAAAAACCATATCCTTCGGACAGTGCCCGTAACGTGGCATAGGTGTAGCTGGACGGATCCGTACAGGACTGCCAGCCCATCACCTGAATCGCTCCTTCGGAAATGGAAAGCTTCTTATCCGGAATCATCAGATTCTCATCAAACTCCATCTTATAACCAAGTCCATAACAGGTGGGGCAGGCTCCGAACGGATTATTGAAAGAAAAGCTTCGCGGTTCCACCTCGTCAATACTGATTCCACAATCCGGGCAGGCGAAATTCTGGGAAAAGTTCATCGGTTCTCCATCGATCACATCCACAATGGCATTTCCCTCCGACAGATCAAACACATTCTCCAGAGAATCCGTCAGACGCTTTTTGATTCCCTCTTTGATCACAAGCCGGTCCACCACGATATCAATATTGTGCTTGATATTTTTGTCCATCGGAATCGTCTCAGACAATTCATACATATTTCCGTCTACGATCACGCGGACATAACCGCTTTTCTTGGCTTTTTCAAACAGCTTCTGATGTTCTCCCTTGCGACCTCTGACAACCGGTGCCAGAATCTGTATCCTTGTGCGTTCCGGCAGTTTCATTACCGCATCTACCATCTGATCGATCGTCTGTTTTTCAATTGCACGGCCACATTTCGGACAATGTGGAATACCAATACGTGCATACAGGAGACGGAAGTAATCATAGATTTCAGTCACAGTTCCGACCGTAGAACGTGGGTTACGGTTGGTCGATTTCTGGTCGATGGATATTGCCGGCGGGAGTCCTTCGATCGATTCCACGTTTGGCTTTTCCATCTGTCCAAGGAATTGTCTTGCATAGGAAGACAGCGATTCCATATAGCGTCTCTGTCCCTCTGCATAAATCGTGTCAAAAGCAAGCGAAGATTTTCCGGAACCGGACAATCCTGTCAGTACCACAAATTCGTCTCTTGGAATATCAATATCAATCGCTTTCAGGTTGTGCTCATTGGCACCTCGTATTTTTATATATTTTCTTTGCTTTTTTGGCATTGTATTTCTCCTTATCAATCATAACAAAGTTATGATCAGTCAATCTCCCTGAGCATATTCTTCAATGTTACCATCTTGTCACGGTATTCTGCGGCAGCTTCAAAATTCAGCTCTGCAGCCGCTTTCTTCATCTTCTTCTGAATATCTCCAATAAGTTTTTCCAGTTCTTTCCGGCTCATGGATTCCGGATCCTTGTCGAATTCCATCTCCTCCGCAGCAACCTTTTTCGATATTGCAATGAGATCACGTACCGATTTCTGAATCGTTGTCGGTGTGATTCCGTGTTCCTCATTGTACTGTTGCTGAACTTCGCGCCGGCGTTTTGTCTCGTCGATTGCCACGCGCATGGAATCCGTAATTTTATCCGCATACATGATCACATGTCCCTCGCTGTTTCGCGCTGCACGGCCAATCGTCTGAATCAGCGAAGTCTCCGAACGCAGAAATCCTTCTTTGTCTGCATCAAGAATTGCGACCAGTGTAATTTCCGGTATATCCAGTCCCTCTCGCAACAGGTTGATACCGACAAGCACATCAAATACATCCAGACGCAGATCACGGATAATTTCCGCACGTTCCAATGTATCAATATCGGAGTGCAAATACTTTACACGGATTCCCAGTTCTCCCATATACTGTGTCAAATCCTCAGCCATACGCTTTGTCAATGTCGTGATCAGCACTTTGTGGTGATTCTTTGTTTCTTTATTTACTTCACCGATCAGATCATCAATCTGTCCTTCTACCGGCCGCACGGAGATTTCCGGATCTAAAAGTCCTGTCGGTCGAATGATCTGTTCTACCCGCAGAAGTTCGTGTTCCTGTTCATACACATTCGGTGTGGCCGAAACAAACAGCATCTGATCAATCTTGCTTTCAAATTCTTCAAAGTTAAGCGGACGGTTGTCCAATGCCGACGGAAGACGGAATCCATAATCCACAAGGGTTGTCTTTCTCGAACGGTCTCCGGCATACATTCCCCGCACCTGTGGAATCGTGATATGTGACTCATCCACAATAATCAGAAAGTCATCCGGAAAATAGTCAATTAACGTCTCTGGCATCTCCCCCTCGGCACGTCCGGCAAGATGACGCGAATAGTTCTCAATTCCACTGCAGAATCCGGTTTCTTTCATCATCTCGATATCAAAATTTGTCCGTTCTGCGATGCGCTGTGCTTCGAGAAGTTTATCTTCACCTTTAAAATACTTCACCCGTTCCTCGAGCTCCGCTTCAATGCGGTCACATGCCGCGTTCATTTTCTCCTGCGGAACCACATAATGCGATGCCGGGAAAATTGCAATATGCTGCAGAAGACATTTAATCTCCCCTGTCAGAACATCTACCTCGGTAATCCGGTCAATCTCATCGCCAAAAAACTCCACGCGCACTGCCGTATCGGTATTGTTTGCCGGAAAAATTTCCAAAACATCTCCATGCACCCGGAACGTACCGCGCTTGAAATCCATCTCATTACGCGTATACTGCATATCGATCAATCCCTTGATCACATCGTCCCGATCAATCTCCATACCAGGGCGCAGGGAAACCATCATATTCATATAGTCATCCGGACTACCAATTCCATAAATGCAGGATACCGATGCGACAATGATAACATCTTTTCGCTCCGCCAAAGCAGCCGTCGCCGAAAGACGCAGCTTGTCAATCTCATCATTAATCGAAGAATCTTTTGCTATATAAGTATCCGACTGCGGCACATATGCCTCCGGCTGGTAATAATCGTAATAAGATACAAAGTACTCTACTGCATTTTCGGGGAAAAATTCCTTCATCTCACCATACAACTGTCCTGCAAGTGTTTTATTATGTGAAATAATCAGCGTCGGTTTATTCAGTGCCTGGATAACATTCGCCATCGTAAATGTCTTACCGGAACCGGTAACACCAAGCAAAGTCTCAAACTGATTGCCTTCTTTAAATCCTTTAACTAATTTTTCAATTGCCTGTGGCTGATCGCCGGTTGGCTGATACTTACTGTGCAAAACAAAATGATCCATATATGCTCTCCTGCTATTATTGACTTCCATTTTATCTTTCCCTTGATTATAGCAAAGTATAAAAAAAAAGTACAGAACAAAATCGAACTTTTGTTCTGTACCTCTATTTTACTTTCGAAAACTATAATAAAGACATCCGTCTTTCATTCCACCCCTGCATTCTGCCAGTTCACTAACTGTCACAAGCTGATATCCTCGCTCCACCAGCGTTGGGATGATTGTCGTGGAAGCATTGGCTGTTGCCTCGTATAAATCATGCATCAAAACAATGTCTCCATCTTTTACATGATCCAGAACCGCCGTCTTTGTGCTTGCCGCATTGCGTGTTCTCCAGTCGAGTGTATCGATCGACCACAAAATCATCGGCATACCGGTCTGGCTTTTTACCATATTATTGACGGCACCTCCTGGTGGACGCATCACGATTGGAGCTGTCCCCGTTATCTTCTTTACCGCTACATTTGTCCGGCTGACCTGATTTCTTATCCCAGCAGCATCCGCCCGTGTCAGGATTTTATGCTCATAAGTATGATTACCGATTTCACAGCCCATTCCATATGCCTTCTTTACGGTATCGGAATACATCGGTACACGATTTCCCACGACAAAAAATGTGGCAACCGAATTATTTTCCTTAAGTGTCTTTAAAATGCGTGGTGTATAGATTGACGGTCCATCATCATAAGTCAAAGCAACCATCTTCTTATTTTTGTCGATTTTTCGCAGTAAAACGCCTTTTTCATTAAAATAGCATAAATAGTGGGATATTGTTTTCTTTCCGGTTACCATTTTACCGTTTTTCGGAGAAAAATAATATTTTTTTCCATTGATCGTGCGCCATCCGGTCTTGCGCTTTCCGTTGACCGCAAAATAGTAGGTTGCCTTGCCGACTTTTCGTTTTCCAACATAGGCCTTGCCGCTTTTGCCGAAATAATACTTACTTCCGTTTACGGTCTTCCATGTATTTTTAAGTTTAACGCCATCCTTATAGTAAAACAAATGACCGTTCTCATCACGAATCAGCCCCTGCAATACCGGCTGTGGTTCCTCCGTATCAGGCTCATCCGCGTCCGGATTCTCGTTATCCGGCATTTCTGTATCCGTATTTTCACGATTGGAATCTTCGATATCCGGAATCATCGGATCTGTGTAATTCTCTCCTCCCGCTTCGGCAGCACGGACCGTCTCCGAAGCTCCACTGCTGACCGTTTCAAGCGGACTGATCAGTGTCAACGCCAATACCAATACCATAACCAATCCCTGCATGATTTTTCTCATACGTATCCCCCTGTTCCACCTCTGTTTTGCCTGACCGAAATGATACTTACCTTCTGTCGGTCAGATGGTTCGGTGGTTTTCCTCTAACTATCTATGTTCATCATACAAGAAGCGCCCCCGGAATACCATCAAGTTTTGTTAAAGAATTTCTTAATATCACTTAAGAAATTTCATGCATATCTTATAGTGTACCCGCATATATGAAAAGGAGGAAAAATTATGCCAAGATTTACAAATCAGGCTCAATTGCGTTACGGCAATTCCGTAACAAATTCAAACATTGCTGTAGGGGAAATTCTTGAAGTACTTTCCATGACCAAGACTGCTGTACGGGACCAATATGATCCAAACGGACCTATCACCTATGTCATCAGCATTCTGAATTCAGGCACACTCCCGATAAACGGTCTTACTCTGACCGACAACCTTGGAGCTTACGCTTCCGGGACAGCCACGCTGACTCCTCTTAACTATCTTGCTGACTCTGTAAAATATTATGTAAATGGGGTTTTGCAGACCACACCAACCGTTACCGCAGGACCGCCGCTCTCCATTACGGGAATCAATGTTCCTGCCGGAGGCAATGCGATCATTGCCTATGAAACACAGACAAATGCGTTTGCCCCTCTACAAAGTGAATCAGCAATCACAAATATCGTCACTGCGGAGGGCGGAGGAATCACTTCCATCACCGCAGAAGAAACCGTCGGTGTTGTCGCCGCTCCAATTCTTGCAATCACCAAGTCTGTCAGCCCGGTCCCGGTTACTGAAAACGGAACTCTGACCTACACGTTCCAGATTCAGAACTCCGGTAATACCGCTGCCGATGCCGCAGCCGGAATTGTTGTCACTGATACTTTCACGCCTCGCCTGTCCAACCTGACTGCAACGCTGAACGGCACAGCGCTTGTACTGAATACCGACTATACTTACGATGAAACGACCGGCGAATTTGCAACTGTCGCCGGACGTATCACCGTGCCGGCCGCAACCTTTATCACAAATCCGGCAACCGGTACGATCAGCACCGATCCGGGAGTCACCACCCTCACGATTTCCGGAACCATCTAAAATAAGGGGCAGCCTGTGCAGCCCCACAAACTTATTTTCTAAATGGATATCTGTTTTTATCCCCTACAAGCTGTCCCTCATACTACAAGCCATCTCATACTGTGCTTTATGCCGCTCCTCAACCAGAGCCTTCGGATAACGGATCAATCCGTGGTTTTCATGTGGATCATTGAAATAGTATCCTTCCTCATCATATCCGACGAGCAGCATACAATGCTCGTTTGACCGCCACGCAAATAACTCACCACTGTCCAAAAGCTTCCACTGAGGACCGATGATTTCTTTCTTCATATCGATGCATGCCCAGAATACGACCGGCATGTCCCGGTCAATATAGTGTTCGATCAGAGTCTGCATCGATGTTCCCGTCTCATCGACCACCGTATACTGATCTCCGACCGCTTTCTGCAGCGCCTCGCAGATTACCGGCGCGTAGCACCCAAACGAATCCTTGTCATACGGGCTTCCGCAAAAAGCCTTGCGCGGATCCGGTCCGTACAACTGTCCGTCCCGTTCCTGCATCGGCACACACGGAACATAATTCCGGATAAATTCATCCACTGTGATCTCATATCCGAGATACTGCAGAAGCATCGTTGCCGACACGCTCTCACATCCGGTCGGATAGGAAACACTCTGATCGATATATGGTACCTCTATTATCTTTCGCATGTTATTTTCTTCTTCTCCCAAAGCATGCCGCTTCCACTCCTGCCTCACTGCCGCATGCAAATTTTCATCATTTACAGCATTGACACATCATTTGTGAAATCATTTTTGATTCTGTATTTTATCACTATATGATTACGCAGCCACGCTTTTCTTCTCGCGCGCAGCAAACACGCGCTTCATCACGGTCAGCACAACAAGTAAGATCACAAGACTGCTGCCCAGCGCAATCCACCAGCTCTGCGATACCCCTGCGATAATGTAACCGATAAAACATACGACTGCAACCACTGCCGCATACTGCATCTGCGTGGTTACGTGGTTAATATGGTTACTCTGCGCTCCCGCCGATGACATAACAGTTGTATCCGAAATTGGCGAAACATGATCACCACATACCGCACCGGCAAGCACCGCGGAAACAGAAATGATCATCATTTCCAGTTTGTCTGCTCCCGGGAACATGGCAATTGCGATCGGCACAAGAATGGCAAACGTTCCCCAGCTCGTTCCTGTGGAAAAAGCAAGAAAGATTGCTACAACAAACAGGATTGCTGGCAGCAAAATGCTTGCGGACGCACTTGAGCCAACGATATTTTGTACAAATGTACCGATTTCCAGTGCATCACCCATACCCTTTAAAGTCCATGCAAAGATCAGTATTCCAATTGCCGGAATCATCAGCTTAAATCCCTCTATAAAACTGTCCATAAATCCTTTAAAGGTCACAACCTTGCGTGGCAAATACAAAAACAGCATAACAAACACTGTGATCATCGTTGCAAAAATCAGACTCTTTTCCGCATCACATCCAGCAAAAGCACTGACCACATTGTCTGCACCACCAAGAAATCCCGTATAGATCATGGCACCGATTGCTGATACAATCAGCACAGCAACTGGGAGAATCAGATCGATAACCTTTCCTCTTGGAGACACTTCGCTCTCTTCTACCTGTTCAAATTCCTCCGCACCTGTCGTAAACAGATCTCCCTTTGCCGCATTCTGTTCATGCTTTTTCATCAGTCCAAAATCAAAATTTGCAACAATCACAAAAAATACCATTGCAAGTGTAAGAATGGCATACAAATTGTAAGGAATTGTTCGCAGAAACAGCTGAAATCCGGAGATTCCTGCATCTTCCGGCACATAAGAGTTCACAGCTGCTGCCCAGCTCGAAATCGGTGCAATAATGCACACCGGAGCTGCGGTGGCGTCGATGATATAAGCCAGTTTTGCACGGGAAACTTTGTAACGGTCCGTTACCGGCCTCATCACAGAACCAACCGTCAGACAGTTAAAATAATCATCCACAAAAATCAAAATTCCAAGTCCTGTCGTTGCAAGCATCGCGCTCTTTTTCGACTTAATTTTGCTTCCTGCCCACTTACCATAAGCGGCAGAACCGCCAGACTTTGACATCAGCACAATAATCATGCCAAGCAGCACATCAAAGATCAAAATATTCAGATTCATGCTGTCCTTCATGATATCAAACAATGCATTAAATGCATTCCACGGATGAAATCCCGTATACAAAAGTGCTCCTGTCGCCACCCCGATAAACAGGGAACTATATACTTCCTTTGTCACAAGCGCGAGCACTATGGCAAGGAGCGGCGGCACGAGCGACCACCACGTTCCAATAAACATTGAAGCATCCATTTTCAAACCCATCCTCTCTTCTTTTGAAATCTAATAATGACTTAATCATACATGCTTTCGAGCCATATGAAAAGCGATTTTCCTATTATTTTTTATTTTCGTGACTATGCCAGAAATGCATATTGCAAAAAAAGCGCAAAGAACATTCCCTACGAACATTCTTCGCGCAATTATTTTTGTAAAACTAAATCCTGCTTATCTTAGACTGGCTTACGTCCACAGCACTGTTTATACTTCTTGCCACTGCCACATGGACATGGATCATTTGGATAAACTTTTGCATGCTCACGCTTCTTCGGTGCATTCTGTACAGTCTCATCCTTGTTGGTTCCTGTAACCTTTGCCACCTGCTCACGCTCTACCTTCTGCTCAACCTGTACGTGGAACAGAAGACGAATGGTATCTTCCTGAATTGCAGAAATCATCTCATCAAACATATCAAATCCTGCCATCTTGTATTCTACAAGTGGATCTCTCTGACCATATGCCTGCAGACCGATACCCTGACGCAACTGATCCATATCATCGATATGATCCATCCACTTGCGGTCGATCACTTTCAGAAGTACGACACGCTCAAGTTCACGGAACTGCTCGATTTCAGGAAACTCTGTCTCTTTTGCCTCATACAGAAGCACTGCCTTTTCTTTCAAATCCTGCTTTAATTCTTTGACATTCTTTACATCTGAAATATTTTCTTCTGTAATTGGCTCCAGTGGAATAATTGGAAGCAGCAATTCGTTGAGTTCGTGTAAATCCCACTCTTCTCTTGGAATCTCTGTAGAAATACAGGTATCTACTGCTTTCTCCACCTGATCCTGAATCATCTTAAAAATCGCATCACGCATGCTGTCTCCGTTCAGTACAGACATACGCTCCTTGTAAATAATCTCTCTCTGGTCATTGTTAACCTGATCGTACTCAAGAAGATTCTTACGGATTCCATAGTTGTTATATTCAATCTTTTCCTGTGCCTTTTCGATGGCAGAAGTAAGCATCTTATGCTGGATCTGCTCACCCTCCGGAACACCCAGTGCATTAAATACGGACATAAGCTTCTCCGATCCGAACAGGCGCATCAGATCATCTTCCAGTGAGATGAAGAACTGGGACTCACCCGGATCTCCCTGACGACCGGCACGACCACGTAACTGGTTGTCAATTCGTCTGGACTCATGACGCTCTGTACCGATGATCTTTAATCCACCGGCTTCTTTTGCATCGTCATCAAGCTTAATATCGGTACCACGACCAGCCATGTTGGTAGCGATCGTAACCGCACCATGCTGTCCTGCCTGTGCGACAATTTCAGCTTCCTGCTCATGGAACTTTGCATTTAATACCGTATGAGGAATGCCCTCTTTCTTTAACATTCCACTGATCAGCTCAGATGTCTCGATTGTAATCGTACCAACGAGAACCGGCTGTCCCTTTGCATGTGCAGCCTTTACTTCCTCTACAACGGCTTTGAATTTTTCTTTCTTTGTCTTGTATACGGCATCCTGGTGATCGACACGTGCTACCGGACGGTTCGTTGGAATCTCGATAACGTCCATTCCATAAATATCACGGAACTCTTTTTCCTCGGTAAGTGCCGTACCGGTCATACCGGCTTTCTTGTCAAATTTGTTGAAGAAGTTCTGGAACGTAATGGTTGCAAGTGTCTTGCTCTCTCGCTTAACCTTTACATGCTCCTTCGCCTCGATTGCCTGATGCAGACCATCGGAATAACGACGTCCCGGCATGATACGTCCGGTGAACTCATCAACGATCATAACCTGATCATCCTTTACAACATAATCCTGATCGCGGAACATCAGATAATGTGCACGGAGTGCAAGGATTACATTATGCTGAATCTCAAGGTTGTCTGCATCTGCGAGGTTTTCAATATGGAAGAACTGCTCAACCTTATGTACGCCCTGCTGGGTAAGGTTGACAATCTTGTCCTTCTCATTCACGATAAAGTCTCCGGTCTCTTCCTGCTCGATTCCCATAATAGCATCCATCTTGGAATACTCCGGTACATCTTCACCTCTTATCAGCTGTTTTGCCAAAATATCACATGCTTCGTAAAGCTTTGTGGACTTTCCACTCTGTCCGGAAATGATAAGAGGCGTCCTCGCTTCGTCGATCAATACGGAATCGACCTCATCGATAATTGCATAATGCAGGCCTCTCTGCACCAGCTGCTCCTTGTAGATCACCATATTGTCACGCAGATAATCAAATCCAAGCTCGTTGTTTGTAATATATGTAATATCACAATTATATGCTTCACGACGCTCATCGTTGTCCATCTCATTTAAAACAACACCGACTTTTAAGCCGAGGAACTCATGAACTTTTCCCATCCACTCGGAATCTCGTTTTGCCAGGTAATCATTGACGGTAACGATACATACGCCTTTTCCTTCCAAAGCGTTCAAATATGCCGGTAAAGTAGAAACAAGTGTCTTACCTTCACCAGTCTTCATCTCAGCGATACGTCCCTGATGCAGAATAATACCACCGATGATCTGTACTCTGTAATGTTCCATTCCAAGGACACGGCGCGCAGCCTCACGAACAGTCGCATAAGCCTCTGGAAGCAAATCATCCAGCGTCTCCCCCTTTTCAAGACGATCCTTGAATTCTTTTGTTTTTGCCTGTAACTCATCATCAGAAAGTGCAACCATCTGATCTCTATAGGACTCTACCTTGTCCACGATCGGATAAATGCGCTTTAACTCTCTCTGACTGTGTGTACCAAAAATTTTGGTTAATTTACTCATAATAAAATAGCTCCTAACTCGCATAGAATATTCGTATTGTACCACTTTCTGGTTTTTTTCACAACTCTAAGCCGTAAACGTTTTATGAACTTTTTATTAACAGCCTGTTGTAAAATGTAAATTCTGTTGCTATAATGTCGGTTACACAAGATTTACCTGTCAGGGAAGGAGATAATATTTATGTCTTATGTATACAAAACAAAAGGAACCTGTTCCACACAGATTGAAGTAGATTTGGACGGGAATATTGTAAAAAACGTGAAATTTACCGGTGGATGCCATGGTAATCTTCAGGCAATCCCACGCCTGGTAGAAGGCATGACCGTAGAAGAAGTGGAGCGACGCATTTCGGGAATCCGCTGTGGCATGAAGAATACTTCCTGCGGCGACCAGCTTGCAAAAGCTCTCCGCGAAGCATACGAAGCTCAGAAAAATGATTAATAATACTATGTAGGCGGGCTTTCATTGCCCGCCTTCTATGATTCTGCAACTACAATTGGCTGAATCTGTTTTCCGCGCATTGCCGCCTCAATCGTATCCGGCAGCAATTCCATCCGGGCAATCATAGAATTCGGTTTGCTTTTATAATTGTCCTGTCCAAATGGCACGAAATATATGTTTTTCATATTCATCAACATACCAATCGTCTTAAAATTAACGCCCAGTGCATCATTAGTAGAAATCGCGATCACTAGTGGCTTTCCATTTCTCATATGTGCTTTTGACGCCATCAGAACCGGTGTATCGGTAATTCCATTTGCGATCTTCGCCGCTGAATTTCCCGTACATGGTGCAATGACCATAATGTCAAGAAAATTGTTTGGTCCAATCGGTTCCGCCTGTTGCATCGTCATAATTCCTTCGTTTCCGGTAATCTCACAGATTCCTTCGACAAATTCTTTTGCGCTTCCGAATCGTGTATCACAACTCTGCGCCTGATAAGAAAAAATGGGAATCACATTTGCCCCCATCTCCTTCAATCGTACAATCTGTTTTCTTGTCTTTGTAAACGTACAAAATGATCCGGTTATTCCATATCCTATATTACAATTTGATAAATCCACGATTTTCCCCCACCTTTGCACTGCTGCAACTGCATCTGATCTATAATTGCATCCGCAAACACTTTCGCACTGCTCTTCGTTGTATAAATTCCCGGCAGCCCCAATGCTGCCACTACTTTTATCTCCCAGCGTTCTGCTGCCACTAAATCCACGCCCCCAGGCCTCGATGCAATATCAATGATTACCGTATCCTTATGCATTTCCTGAATCATTGGTTCTCTTATCACCTGCGCTGGCACAGTATTCACAACCGTGTGAGCGCCGTACACTTCCTCCGGACCATAAGAAAAATCCACAGCCTCATGTCCATCGCATCTTGCCGCCCGGCGTGCTTTCGCGTTTCGTGCAAGAACCGTAACTTTCGCTCCCATCGCCGCCAGCAAATCCGCCACACTCTGTCCGCATCTTCCATATCCACAGACAATAATCTTCTGTCCGCATATGGAGTAATCACTGTATTTTAAAATTTCGGCCACGGTTGCCTCCGCCGTGATATAGGCATTTTTCTGCACCACGGTTTCCTCTTTCATGAGGTCAAAGTACATGATTTCATGCTGTTGGAAATATTGTGTCCATTTATCTGTAAACGCTCCTCCAATTACTGTTTTGTCGTTATTTGTTTCTGTTATCAATTCGTGTTTTAACATATCTTCTATTTTGGGATACCGGTTCAGTTTGGAAACCGGTGTCGGGAAAATAAAGTACCTGCAGTTTTTCACAAGTTCTTCTACTGCCCCCTTCTCCGGTGTTTTATGCCAGTCTAACAATACCTTTTTCCCCGAAAGGTACTCTGCCAGATTCTTTTGTCGCTGATCCGTCACAAAAATTGCGATATTTCCGGTCATAATAAAACGCTCCCTTCCATATAGAATATGAAAGGGAGCGCTGTGTGGTTCTCACTATTCGTATTTTACAGCCTTATGCAGACAGTATATTTTTATAATCTTGTTTCAACAAATATATCATAGATAGCTTTAATCGCCTGTTCAAAATCATCGTTGCTTACACCGATGATAATATTCAACTCGGAAGATCCCTGGTCAATCATCTTTACGTTGATATCTGCATGTGCCAATGCAGAAAAGATTCTTCCTGCGGTACCTCTGGTAGACTTCATTCCACGTCCTACAACAGCGACCAATGCAAGATCTGCTTCAAGGTCAATGATATCCGGCTGTGTCAGTCTGCGGATTGAGCTGATGACCTGCTGTTCCTTGCCTTCAAACTCTGCCTGATGTACAAATACTGTCATTGTGTCAATTCCGGAAGGCATATGCTCGATGGAAATTCCATTTTCCTCAAATGCCTGTAATGCTTTGCGGCAGAAACCTACTTCTGCATTCATCATGTCTTTATCGATGCTGACAGCGACAAAGCCCTTCTTTCCGGCAATACCTGTAATCGTATATTCCGGCTTCTGACATGTGCTCTCAACAATGAGTGTTCCGTCTGCCTCCGGATCGTTCGTATTGCGGATATTGATTGGAATACCTGCCTTACGTACCGGAAATACTGCATCTTCATGAAGAACGGATGCGCCCATATAAGACAACTCACGAAGTTCACGGTATGTGATTACTTTGATTGGCTGTGGGTTCTTGATGATCCTAGGATCTGCAACAAGACATCCAGATACATCCGTCCAGTTCTCATACATGCTTGCGTGACATGCTTTTGATACAATAGAACCTGTAATATCGGATCCACCTCTGGAAAATGTCTTAACTGTTCCATCCGCCTTTGCTCCATAGAATCCAGGAATTACAGCGCGTTCACATGACGCAAGTTTCTTAGACAGAACCTTATCTGTCTTCTCACTGTCAAAATTTCCTTCTTTATCAAAGAAAATTACGGTTGCAGAGTCAATGAACTCATAACCGAGGTAATTTGCCATAATGATACCGTTTAAATATTCACCACGGGATGCAGCATAATCCTCACCGGCCTTTGCCTTAAAGTTCTCCGCGATCTTCTTAAACTCCTCATCCAAAGAAAGTTTTAATCCCAGACCATTGATAATGGAATCATAACGTTCCTTAATCTTCATCAACTGAACACGAAACTCCTGATCAGCCTCTGCCAATGCGTAACATGCATAAAGCATATCTGTTACTTTTGTATCCTTTGCGTTTCTCTTTCCCGGTGCACTTGGCACAACATATTTTCGAGACTCATCCGCACGGATAATATCTCCTACTTTTGCAAACTGCTCTGCACTTGCCAGAGAGCTTCCACCAAACTTAACAACCTTAACCATTTTTCTGCTCCTCTTTGTTTAATAACTTTCGTTATTATACTTCTATTCACATATTTTCGTCAATTTTTTTCTATAAAATCATTCGATATATTTTATTTCGTAAGTAATCGTGTCGGTAGACCCGTCAATTTCAAGGACTGCATAAGAAGGTGGAACTCCATAAGGCGGAGAACCAATGCTTCCCGGATTGATATAGGTAATGCCATTATAAGTATCGTAAAAAACACGATGTGTATGTCCAAAAAGAGCCGCATCCACCTCTTTTTCCTGAGCACCATACTGTAAATTCAAATATCCGGCTTTTACATTATAAGTATGCCCATGACAAATAAGAATCTTCTTTCCTTCAATTAACAGAATTCTTTCCAGAAATTCCTGCCGGCAGTCACAGTTTCCCGGTACCTGCTCAAATGGAATTCCCGTACATTTTTTCTGCAACTGTTCTGCATCCGCCCAGCAATCTCCCAAATGAATGATCATCTCCGGCTTCTCCCGCCGAACGGCCAGTATCATATTATTTACGTTTCCGTGGGAATCACTCAATACCAGAACTCTCTTCATATGTATGGCACTCCTTTCTCTATATTTATGCTTTATGCAAAAAGACTCCTGCCGTGGCATCGTTGCCGCAAGCAGAAGTCCCCAAATTCAAATAACATTATATTAGTAACGTTATGCAAGTCTCTTCCATTGTTTACTACACTTATAATATGAATAAAACATGCAATGTTCCGCCTGATCACAGCGGCTCGGTGCGCTCTCGATATTGCACTGGCAATTCACAATTGCATCTGCCTTCCCCCTACAATTTCCCTTGATCATTACATCGTCTAATACTTCGTCTGACATAATCTATACACTCCTTAGTCATTACTATGTTTTGTAAACCAACGAGACTCATTATACAACATATGGTAGTGTAAGGCTATACGGCAATTCTTACAAATAGGCAGTAATCTTTTGGCAAATTTTTCACTTGACGAAATCACAAAAATGAGTTAGTTCCTCACGGACATTTCTCCTGTTCTAATTAATTCCTGTTTTGAAAAATACATAAAATATGCAAAATTAATGACAATTCCAAAAACGGTCGCAGTCGGAGCTGCTGCACCGATATACACAAGCGAATCCGGCATCATTTTTGACATTATGTATGCCATCGGAAGACGAACAAGAAACGACTGTGCCATTCCCTGAAACATAACAAACACAGTTTTATTATGTCCGTTGTAATATCCGATGAAAGAAAACAGCACGGATGTCACAATTGCTTCCAGACTGAATCCCTGCAGATACTCTGCTGCTTTCATCTGATATGGTACATTGTCTGTAAAGAAAGATGCAAGGAACTGTCCCCCGAAAAATGCAGCTGCTGTCATGGCGATTCCGATACAGCCACCAATCAGCATTCCATATCCCATCGATTTCTGCGCCCTCTTTTCCTTTCCTGCGCCAACATTCTGTGCAATGAAAGAAGACATCGACTGCATCAGGGCTGACGGAACCAGCATTACAACTGCTACGATCTTATTTGCGATTCCATATCCGGAAGAAGAAGCCAGCCGGATTGCCTCTGTCGATCCCATGCCATTCACAAAGGACAGGAGACACATAAATGAAAACTGTGTCAAAAACTCCTGAAATGCAATCGGAAGTCCCAATGCCAGGAATTTCTGCACTTCGCCCGAAAAACACAGATTGCTTTTTTGAATATGAAACGGAAGATCTATTTTTGTACATACAAGAACCGAAAGGATCAGGCTTACCGCCTGCGCAATTACCGTTGCAAAAGCAGCGCCTGCTACATCCCAGCGAAAGACTGCAACAAACACCAAATCCAGAACCACATTTACTGCACATGCAATTGCCACAAACAGCAAAGGGAGTCGTGAATTTCCGATTCCGCGGAAGATGCTGCTGATTAAATTATATCCTATAATAAATACAATGCCACCGCCACAGATACGAATGTACACTATCGTTTTGTCCATCGCATCCTTTGGCGCCTGCATCACGTTAGAAAGCTCTGGTGCAAAAACGAGAAGTAATACAGTCATCACTGCTGCAATTGCAAGAAACGTCACGATTGCTCCACCAATTACTTTTCCGAGCCGTTCCTCGTTCCTTTCCCCAATATAACGTCCCATCAGCACTGTCACACCCATGGCCAGTCCGTTTAAAATAAAGACGATCATATTAATAAAACTGCTTCCGGTGGAAACTGCTGATATTCCAGCATCTGTTCCAAACCATCCGACTACCAGAATATCCACAGCACCATACATTGTCTGTAAAAGTAAGGCGCCAAGAATCGGCATCATAAAACCGATCAGTTTTCTGAAAATACTTCCGGTCGTAAAATTCATATTATCCTGTGTCATGACTTACTCCTCTGTTTTACATTTCAATTCTATCTATTAAATTCAGATTATATTTATCCACGATATGCATGCATTTGTTATACGATTCCACATCCTGCACCTGGCGTTTGCAATGTGCATCCAGTCCCAGGATTACTTTGTTTCCTACTTCACCCGGGATTTTCCAGAAACGTTCCGTCGGATAGTGTTTTTGTCCTTCCCCCATACCAAGCATATTGATTTCCAGAGGAATATCCAGCTCTTTCATTTCTTTGCATAAGCGCGTCATTTCCCAGTCATAAACCGAATCCATTCCCTGATAATTCATCAGATCCGGATGTGCCAGATATAGATAGCTGCCTGTTTTCATTCCTTCGATCACAGCATCCACATAATCCCGGATACGGCTCTCATCATCCGTCGGTGTACCGGTATATGGTCCATTCTGTTCACTTTGCAGAAAATGCTGTCCCATAATCATATAATCACATCTGAGATTTCGGAACAGACGCATCTGCTCCTCATAGTATTCCGGAATGTATTCTGCCTCAAATCCTACATAAATTTTGATATCATTCTTATATTCTGCCGCAAGATTACGGATTGTCGCAACATACTCCGGTGCCTGTTCCATCGTCATACGGATTGCAGACACATAGCCATCCCGAAACGGACATGGAACATGATCCGAAAAACCAAATTCTTTTATTCCCATTTCAATTGCTGCTTCAATATATTCTCTCTCTGCGTCATATGCATGCTGGCAGCGCCATGTATGCGCATGATAATTTGCCTTTAAAAAGTCCTGCATGATGTTCTCCTTAACCAGTGTCAATACAATGACACTGCTTTTCTTATTGTATCATAGTTTATTTTGTGTGACAAATCAACGAAAATGTATTAACATAGAATCGGAGTTTATAGAATAATACAAAAGAAAAGAGAGGGAAAATTCATGTTTTCATGTCCAAATTGCGGTGGAAATCTGAAATTTGATATTCCATCCCAGCAATTGTCCTGTGAGTATTGCCATGAACTGTTTAATCCTTACGCTTTTGAAGACAAGAAAAGCGACGCGGAAGAGGAAAAATCCTACGAAAGCGACTACGAAGTTACCATTTTCACCTGTCCTCAGTGTGGCGGAGAAATTCTCAGTACCGACAATGCAGCCGCAGGATTCTGCAGTTTTTGTGGTGCATCCACAATTCTTTACAGTCGTATCAGTCATGAGCGACGCCCAAATTACATTATACCGTTCCAAAAATCAAAAGAAGATTGCAAAAATGCCTATCGCAATTTGATGCGCCGTGCCATTTTTGCCCCAAAAGAGTTAAAAGACCCGAAATACATAGATAGTTTCCGCGGTATTTATATGCCATACTGGGCCTATTATGTAACCCAGCAGGGTTCTTTCTGTGTGAAAGGGAAAAAAGAATATCGCCGGGGCGATTACATTTACAAAGATTATTATAATTTATCCGGTAATATTGATGCTTACTACAAAGGTCTGTCTTATGATGCCTCTTCCTCTTTTGCGGATAATATCAGCGAGCAGCTAGCGCCTTACGATGTCAAAGGAATGAAAGCATTTACTCCTTCCTTTCTCAGTGGCTTCTATGCAGACACCGCAGATGTTGCGCCATCAATTTATCAGGGAAATGCAAAAACAACTGCACAGGACCAGACATTGCAGCAGATAAAAAACATCCCTGACTTTAAGTCTTATGATATTTCTGCATCCATGGGTAAAAATGATTCGTTCCACACTGAAACAAAAGAAGTCGACAGTACGATGTTTCCTGTGTGGTTTATGTCATATCGTAACAAAGACCGCGTTGCCTATATCACGGTAAACGGGCAGACTGGAAAACTCGTTGCTGACCTTCCAATCGATCCAAAAAAAATATATTTTAGGTTCAATTTTTCTAGCAATGCCGATTTTTCTGTTTCTTGTAGCTTTTATCACGCTACTGCCTTCTTGGCTGACCGGAATCTCCATGACACTTGCAATTGCCACAATAGTCCTGACTTCTGTGGAACTTTACAAAATCAAAGCAAAGGATTCCGATGCCAATGATCGTGGAAAGCAATATATAAAAGAAGTGTCTGGTGCACCGGTTCCTCCTGTCACTTCCTCTGAAGAGCAGAAAGAAGAACCCCCAAAGAGAAAAAATGCCCGCGCATTGTGCGTTATTGCAGCCATTGTTTCTTTGTTAATTCTAATTATAAATCCGGTCTCTGATATATTTTATTATGCCGGTGCAATTTTCTGTCTGGCAGCCGTACTAATCTCTATCATCGATGTCATACGATTTTATAACGTATTATCTACAAGAAGGCTTCCACAATTTGATAAACAGGGAGGTGATGACCGTGCGTAAAACAGGACTTTTAAAATCTGCTACCGCCTTTTTACTGGCATTATTTCTGCTTCTTCCACAGACCGTCATCGTAGAAGCAGCCACAACCGAACACAATTCAGATTCCGGTTACGATTTAATTTTGGATGATGATGCAGACTTTTTAACCGATGAAGATGAAGATTCTCTGGTTGAGATCATGGCAAAGATTACCGACTACTGCAATGTTGCATTGGTCACAACAATGAGCCACCGTTTTTACTCCACAGAGGATTTCGCAGCTGATTATTTTAATTCCACTTTTGGTGCACACGCAAACGGAACCATATTTGTCATTGATCGTGACTTAAATGAAATCTATATTTACAGTGACGGTGAAGCGCACAAGACCATTACCAACTCCCGTGCATATAGCATTACGGATAACACATATACCTATGCAACGGAATCACACGGAAGGGATTATTATACCTGCAGTTATAAAACTCTGGAACAGATTCTCGCCTTAATGGAAGGACGTCGGATTGCACAGCCAATGAAGTATATCTGCAGTGCTCTGCTCGCAATTATTCTGGCACTCCTGATCAATTATTTCATTGCGATGTTCTATTCAAGACAGAGAAAAGCAAATATCAAAAATATTATTTCCGGCATTTATGCCAATGCCAATATCACCAACCCACGGGTTTCTTTTTCTCATCAGACGAAGACATACAGCCCACCAAGCTCCAGCAGTGGCGGTGGCAGCAGCGGTGGTGGTGGCGGCGGTCACAGCGGAGGCGGTGGTGGCCACTCTATTTAATGCCGGCTTAACAGCTTACTGTTCATAAAAACATTTTCAATTCTATACAAAACCCTCGGCAGCATGTCCGAGGGTTTTTAAATCCATTTATAATTTTTAATACTGTATGCGCAAACCTTTCGGATAATGATTTTTCATTACGCCTCCTGCAAGTTTTCCCCAGCCGATGCTATATCCATCAACCGTAATAAGATACCAGCCCTTTTCTCCTTCTGCGGAAAAAGTCTGGCCATTGAGATACGCCTGCACACGCGGATCCTCCACCGGTAAATCCATCGAATGCACAACTTCATCTGCCGATAACGCGAGTGCCAGTGCATGCGACGGTTCGAATCGATTCTTTTTCATGGTTCCAAGATGTAATCCCGGTCTTAACACTTTCATTCCTCTGGTTGACGGCATACCTCCCGGTGCCACGTATAACTGATCACCAAATTTCAAATAAATGCCCTGTGGTGCTTTCTTAATATTTTCTTTGCAAAAGTCCAAATATTCCCAGATGTCCTTTTCACTCAGGGACTTCTGTGGACCATTGGCACAGTATCCTTTGTACTCTTTGGATACTTTGCCGTCCTTTTCGAGAACTGCAAGAAAATGTCCCTCCCCTTGAAGTTTGTGTGGAAACAGGCGGATAGCAAACTGCAGATTCTTTGCCGGCTGGTTCGTCCAGTTCGGTCTAGCCGGTGACATACCTTCATATAACGGTGCCTCGACCATATGAAATTCCGGGTGTTCTTCCAGAAAATGACTGACCGTTCCTTCATTTTCTTCTGGTGCAAATGTGCAGGTAGAATATACAATTCTTCCACCTGGACGCAGCATAGATGCCGCACAGGTCAGAATTTCCTGCTGACGCATTGCACAGTTTTCCACATTTTCAAGGCTCCATTCTTCACATGCATCTGTGTTCTTTCGAAACATTCCTTCTCCAGAGCATGGTGCATCTACCATAATCCGATCAAAATATGCCTCAAATATTTTTTTCAAAGACTGTGGGCTTTCGTTTAATACCATTCCGTTGCGAATGCCCATACGCTCGATATTCTCTGACAAAATTTTGACTCTCGTCGGATGAATCTCATTGCTGATCAGCAAGCCTTCTCCACCCATTGCAGCTGCGATCTGTGTGCTTTTTCCTCCAGGTGCCGCGCATAGATCAAGAATCCGCTCGCCTGGCTGTGCATCCAGATAAGCAGCCGGTGCCATCGCACTCGGTTCCTGAATATAATATACCCCAGCAGCATGATACGGATGTTTTCCCGGTGCATCTGCCTTGTCATAATAAAAGCCATTTTTCTCCCATGGAACAGTTTTTCTTAAAAACGGGCTTTTTTCTATAAACGAAGCAATTGTGGTTTTCTGTGGATTGATGCGCAGCGCCTGATATTTCTCCTGCTCATAACTTTCCAAAAATGCCGGGAATTCATCCCCAAGCATCTGTTTCATTCTGTCTAAAAATTGTTCCGGAAGCATCGTGCTCTCCCCCTTTTTTCTCTCTGTGCTTCATTATACTGTTCCTGCATAGCTTCGACAAGCCCAAGGTATCTGTTTTTGTGCATTTTTGATAGAAAACCGAAAAGTCATTGAAATCTATTGGCAAAATTGCAGAAATATTGTAAAATATATTGATACAGTTAGCTATACGGAGGTTCCAAATTGATTCAACGAAAATACATGCGCACACGACAACTTCGACCAGGAATGAAACTTGATCATCCTGTAGTTGACCGACTCGGTCGCAATCTTGTTGCAAGAGGTGCTGTCTTAGATGAATATATGATTGCCTCTATGATTCAAATGGGAATCATGAGTGTCTACATTCAGGTAGATGACGGAATATCGGAGGAAAAAAACACGCTTTCCGTCTCACCTGCTGCCCAGGAGAACATTGAAAGACTTCGTACAGATGACCGTGCCAAAGTCACACTCTCTGCCAGCGTGCGAGAACGTGTTGCCACCGGTATTCAATTTATATATAACAATCCGGAATCCCCGGAGATAGACAAAGCAACAAATTATATTGCGGACAATCTCATGGATTCCATCAATCATAACAATGCGATTGCCATTGACATTTCTGCCTTAAAAACAAGCGACGAATATACATTTAAGCACAGTGTTGATGTCGCAACCATCAGCATGATTGTTGCCAAACAGCAGGGCATGAATACAAATCAGATTCGTGAGATTGGTGTAGCCGGTCTGTTGCATGATATCGGAAAAACAAAAGTACCAACCAATATTTTAAATAAACCCGGCAAACTGAACAATCAGGAATTCGAAATTATGAAACAGCATTCACTTTTTGGTTACCAGATGGTCAAAGATCGTCCAGATGTTTCAGAAGAAGTAAGTCTCGCCATTCTCGAACACCACGAAAAAATTAACGGCAGTGGTTATCCTATGGGAATCACACTTGAGCAGATATGTCCTTACGCACGCATTCTTACAGTATCTGACATATATGATGCTCTCGTTACGGAACGTCCATACAAAGCGGCATATTCACAGCGAGATGCCGTGGAAATTATCATGTCGATGACACGTGAACTGGATATCAATGCGATGAAAGCTTTCCTGGAAAGTATGATTCTCTACCCTGTTGACAGTATTGTCGAATTAAGCAATGGTGAAAAAGCGCGCGTTGTAAAAAATATACCACACTACATTCTTCGTCCTACCGTCGTTGGCCTGACCAGCGGTAAAGTCTATGCGCTTGGCGAAGACCTCAACTGTGCAAATATCATTATTTTGTGAATATGCATCATAATGTATTTGTCAACCGAAAATTCGGTCAACCGCTCATTGAAAACTAGGTCACTTTAGACCAAGTATGTCACCTGCAGCATTACTGCCACAGGTGCAGTTACTATTTTACTACTGTTTCGAAGTCAGTTCCGTTGTTCCGCAGATTTTCACGGAGCCTGTAGGAATCGCCTTCCATATCAATCATATAATCTTTGTATGTATAGGCAATATGCCGAACTTTGAAATTCCTAGGCACATAGATGAACATGGTGTGGATTTCTGTGAAGATCTGCTTCCCTGGTCAGATACGCTGCCAGTGGAATGCAGAAAGCAACTGGAATGATATGCTACTCTTCGGAGCTGTTGCTTATGTGGGTGTACCCACTATGGAGCGTTTACCTAAAAAGTGTATCACGAAGGCATAAAGAAAGCCCGAAGTCCTTGATTTTACTGGGTTTCAGGCTTTTGTGGTACTACTCAAACTCGGCAAGTTCAAAGATATTCTTAAATATATTTGTTTAGGTTTTGTATCTTTTTTGCCGTTATTTTATTTCTGTTGCATATATTATTTTGGCTCGCTGATTTTCTGTTGCCAATTTGTTGCCCGCTTATTGTAAATGGTGTAGATAAGTTTGACAAAATTTATTTTGAGAACACTGCATCATTTCTGGAAAGTAGATACACACAATATTGATTCATGCTGATTCCTTCCCGCTGAGAATGTTCTGCCAGTGATCTATGCAGACTTCGTGGAATTCTCAATTTAAACTGCCCAGAATAATCTTCCAAACTATCTGGTTCATGAATCTCTACGCCTTCTTCTAATGCAGCTTCAATCCATGCTTTTTTTGCATCCAGTGCATTTGCTACCGCACTTTCCACTGTCTCACCACAAGTAATGCAACCAGGCAAATCCGGATAAGAAACTACAAATCCGCCTTCATCTTTGTCTTCCACAATTTCCATACGATAGGACATTGCCATATAATCATTCAGCGTCTTCATCATTCTTCGCCTCGCTTTCTACAATCTGCCTTACCATTTCTACATATACTTTCTTGATTGGTTCGTGCTTTGGTATTGTAATTGGCATACACCCTTGTTTTCTGAAAGTGTAATGACTGCTTCCACTTCTTGGTGCATTCATTTCGTAACCATAGCTTTCCAATACCTTCCGTAACTCATCAAACCGGAGGTCTTTTGATAAATTGCATATACGTGTTATCAGTTTATCCCATTTTGACATTTGTATACCTCCTACTTACATTATATGTGGTATCGCATATGGTGTCAATTATTTTTCTAGCTGTTTTTATTTATAAAATTCAGGATTATGTTCAGAAACAACAAAAGTTTTTCCTTTTTCCTTAATATTATCATAAATTACAGAAATCAGTTCTAATATTTTTTACGTCCAAGTCCTTTCGACGGTTCATTAAGTCGATAATAAATCGACCACCATTTTGTATTGTACATAGCATCTTTTAGGCTCTGCAAAAGGCTATCTGTCATACTGTGCCTTCGTAATACTCCAGCTGTCAATCTTAGCAGCATCTCCATTAATTGTATATTGTACATTGAAGTAATCATATATATCTAAATATGTTCTTTCTCTGCGCTCATCTTCTCCAATTTGATCAAATGAACGTCCATATTTTTCCCCTTCCAGTCCCAATGCACTCATTATAGTCGGAAGCAGTTCAGCTTGCGAAACCGGAGCACTATTTATATTCATACCAGTTCCTTTTTCTTGTGGCTTCTTAATAAGAAAAATAGGGCGAGATGTTCTATCTGGTTTTCCACTTATTTTATCACTATCCAAAATATATCCCTGTCCGTGATCTGCAGTAATTATAATTGTTGCATCATCATACAATCCAATATTTTTTAATTGTTGTAAATATTCATATACAATTTTTAAGCTTCCTCGTCCTTGAGATTGTACAGTTACCTCCCGGCCTGTTGGTTCATACTTAATATCATCTGATAGATAAAAGGGTCCATGTGGTCCCCTCATATGATAAAATCTGAATGCCTTATCATAATTTTTTGAAACAGAAAGTCCTGTCTGCTCAATTGTATTATAGAATGGGATATCATTATCTATATTCCATACATTTTCCGACAACACCATACTAGACATATCTCCAGAATAATACTCATATTTAACCTTTAATCCAAAAGGCATAGCTTTATACATAGAAGCTTTCCACATTAATTTCAAAGTAGTACTAATATCATATTTTCTTTTTACTCCTGTTCTATAATTACTGGTTAATAGTTTTGCATCATCTGAGAGATAAGATACATTTGTATAGACACCTACATCACACCCCGATTCTGCCAATTCATATAGTGCTGAACTATTCCTATATGCATAACTCTTATAGTCTTCTTCCAAATCATTTTTCCATGTGACTCCTGTCAACATATACGGTATTGCCATTGAGGTATGAGCAAATTGAGAAGTACCATTACGATAATATGTAAAATCACTTAATGGTTCTATAAAATCAGGATTATCTGCTACTATCTCTTCAAACCAGTCTCCTTCAAAACAATCCAGTACAAATACCAATACATTGTTTTTCTGAGCCAGTTCAAGGCTATGCTCTGTCGTCATAGCTTCCCGTTGTCGATTCTGTGAATAATCCGTTGTAACTAATAGCACACATAATGTAATCATTTGAATCAAAGCTATATATATACAAGCACCTTTACATATCTTTTCTACTATTTCTTTATGGTAACCTGCCTCAGTAACAATAACAATAGCCACCAGCCATATAAGAGAGTTAACGATTGTGGTCGAACCAGACCATACTTGTCCAGTGCCATCTAATGCATGAAGATTACCATTTAAAAGCATAATCTGAATATATCCCATACAGATTAATGCCCCTAATGCTAGATTCATTAATTTTATAAGCCTAATCGGAAGCAATGTCCATTCAAGCGCAATAAACAAAAAGGCAATAGCAATGCTACCAAGCAGCATTATTAATGTAAAACTAATAAATGAACCCGGGAATTCATCATAATTATTCAAATATAACTCATTGGGTAAATATATACCTAATGTTATTATCTAAGCCATAACAATCGGTAAAGTACTCCTTAACGCCCATTTTAAATCATCCTTTGCCAAATACTTATAACTTTTGTTATGATATATGGTTTCTAAAAATGATAATATTAAACAAACACCTACCACAATTACGTAATCTCGATTACATATTGTTCCCTTTAACAAAATTGTACATAAACATAACATAAAAAATCCTACATCAAAATGTTCCATCCAATCCTGCGCATGTTTATGAAATAATGTATTCATCATTATAGGCTGTGCAACAGAAACAAAAAACAGTGGAATTCCATAGTGGACATATG
>URSS01000014.1 GCA_900550545.1 uncultured Lachnobacterium sp.
GATTTAGAGGTTCAAAGAAATCTACTCCATATGCTGCACAGATGGCAGCAGAAACTGCTACAAAGGCAGCATTAATTCACGGATTAAAGACAGTTGATGTATTCGTAAAAGGTCCGGGATCAGGACGTGAGGCAGCTATTCGTGCCCTTTCCGCTTGCGGTCTTGAAGTTACATCCATCAGAGACGTAACTCCAGTTCCTCATAACGGATGCCGTCCACCAAAGCGCAGAAGAGTTTAATTAGGAGGTATCGATTAAGATGGCAGTTAATAAAGTACCTGTACTGAAAAGATGTAGATCCCTTGGTTTAGAGCCAAGTTATTTAGGATATGATAAGAAGTCTAAGAGAAATCTTCAGAGAGCAAACCGTAAGGTATCTGAGTACGGACTTCAGTTAAGAGAAAAGCAGAAGGCTAAATTCATCTATGGTGTATTAGAGAAACCTTTCCGTAATTACTACAAGAAAGCTGATAAGATGAGAGGATTAACAGGTCTTAACCTTATGACAATCCTTGAGTCAAGACTTGACAATGTAGTATTCCGTCTTGGATTCGCAAGAACCCGTAAGGAAGCTAGACAGATCGTAGATCATAAATTTGTTACCGTTAATGGTAAGGTTGTAAACATTCCTTCTTACTTAGTTAAGGCTGGAGATGTTATTGAAATCAAAGAGAGCAAGAAGAACATTCAGCGTATGAAAGACATCGTTGAAGTTGCTGGTGGAAGAATTGTTCCAGAGTGGTTAGACGTTGATGCTGAGAAGCTTCAGGGAACTGTTAAGGAATTACCTACACGTGAGCAGATCGACGTACCAGTAAATGAGATGCTTATCGTCGAGTTATATTCTAAGTAATTAGTTTAGCGCATCGTAAACCCGAGAAGGAGGGACTTTGTAGTGTTCGATTTTGAAAAACCAAAAATTGAGATCGCTGAAATTTCAGAAGACAAGACATATGGTAGATTTGTTGTAGAACCTTTGGAAAGAGGATATGGTACAACACTTGGCAATTCATTGAGAAGAATTATGCTTTCTTCATTGCCAGGAGCAGCTGTTAGTCAGGTTAAGATTGACGGAGTTCTTCATGAGTTTAGTTCAATCCCAGGCGTAAAGGAAGATGTTACTGAAATTATCATGAACATCAAGAACCTCGCTATCCGCAATAATAGTTCTACAAATGAACCAAAAGTTGCTTACATTGAATTCGAAGGTGAAGGCGTTGTTACTGCAGCAGATATCCAGGTTGATTCGGATATCGAGATTATGAATCCTGAGTTGGTTATCGCACATCTGAATGGTGGTGCTGATTGCAAGTTATATATGGAACTTACCATCACAAAGGGTAGAGGATATATCAGTGCTGACAAGAATAAGACTGAGGATACACCAATTGGTGTAATCGCAATCGATTCTATCTATACTCCGGTTGATCGTGTAAACGTTACAATCGAGAATACACGTGTTGGTCAGGTTACAGACTATGATAAGCTTACATTAGATGTATATACCAATGGAACCTTAGAGCCAGACGAGGCTGTCAGCCTTGCTGCTAAGGTGTTAAGCGAGCACTTAAATCTTTTCATCGATTTATCGGATGCTGCACAGCAGGCAGAAGTTATGGTTGAAAAAGAGAATGATGCACAGGAGAAAGTTCTTGAGATGAATATCGACGAACTGGAACTGTCTGTACGTTCTTACAACTGCTTAAAGAGAGCAGGAATCAACACAGTTGCTGAGTTGATCAACCGTACACCAGAAGACATGATGAAGGTTCGTAACCTTGGTCGCAAGTCTTTAGAAGAAGTGTTAGCTAAATTAAAAGAGTTAGGTTTAGAGTTGAATCAGGGAGAGGAATAAGAAGCAGTTGCTTCTTCTCCTTTTACCGATTTACAGAAGAGAGAGGCAGATCAGTAAGTCCGAAGGAGCATGATCGTCTTACTCTTTGTGGCTAATGTAGTGTATGAAATGCATTGCACAATAAAGATTGGGTTCGGTAAGTAAGTCCGATGAGCGTGGCCGGATACCCCACAAATGGAGGAAAATAAAATGGCAAAGTATCGTAAATTAAGCAGAACCTCTAGCCAGAGAAAGGCATTATTAAGAGGTCAGGTAACAGCTCTTATCGCAAACGGTAAGATCGTAACAACAGAAGCTAAGGCTAAAGAAGTTCGTAAGATCGCTGAAGGTCTTATTGCAGCTGCTGTTCGTGAAAAAGACAATTTCGACGAAGTTACTGTAACAGCTAAGGTTGCCCGCAAGGACAAAGATGGCAAGAGAGTAAAAGAAGTTGTAGATGGTAAGAAAGTTACTGTATACGATGAAGTAGAGAAGACAATCAAGAAGGATCAGCCTTCACGTCTTCATGCAAGAAGAGAGATGCTCAAGGTTCTTTATTCTGTAAAGACTACAGATGGAACTAAGAAGGGTACAAAGGATGTTGATCTTGTAGCTAAGTTATTTGATGAGATCGCTCCTAAGTATGCAGACCGTAACGGTGGTTACACAAGAATCGTAAAGATTGGCCAGCGTAAGGGTGATGGAGCTCTTGAAGTTCTTCTTGAGTTAGTATAATCCAATCGGTATAGAAGTCCTTTTCTGCGAAAGCAGAAGAGGACTTTTTTGGAATACACCAAAGATTTTGAATTTGTATATAAATTGATTTATTTATAACATCAGATGAAGGAGTTTGTGTTTACAATGAGAATGAAATAATGATTTGCAATTCAATTCATTGCAGGCCAATTTAGCATATATTGCGTAAAGGAGCGGATTATGATGAATCATGATGAGAAAAAAATCAATCGGTTAAATCAGCAATTTGCATTTATCCATGAAATTGATAAAGAGAAATTTATCGGGAGACAGACTTACCTTACAGATGCAAAACGCAAAGAGAACGATGCGGAACATGCATGGCATATGGCAATCATGACGCTTTTATTGAGTGAATATGCCAATCAGAAAATTGATGTCTTAAAGACAATCAGTATGTTACTGATTCATGATTTGGTAGAAATTGACGCAGGTGATACCTATGCATATGATGAAGAGGGAAAAAAGACACAGGCGGAGAGAGAACGGAAAGCTGCTGATCGTATCTATGGTATATTACCGGAAGATCAAGGAAGAAAGTTATATGACCTCTGGCTTGAATTTGAAGCGCAGGAGACGCCAGAAGCGAAGTTTGCACGCACGATGGACAATATACAACCGATGTACTTAAATGCTTCCACAGATGGGAAAGCATGGCAGGAACATCAGGTACATCTTGCACAGATTCTGGGACGGAATGCACATACAGCGGAAGGATCAGAAGTTTTGTGGAATTATGCATATGAAAATTTCATACAGCCACATCTTGATAATGGACATATTATAGAAGACTAAAAAACTCACGAAGTATGAATAATGCTCCGTGAGTTTTTTATGTGCCTTGTGGCATGAATCGTTAAATTTATTTCGTATTAATTATTTCATATAAATTATTTCCGAATCACTAAAGTTATAAAATTGCGAAAATAAGACTATGCATTCTTTTCATCATTGTACTTCTGTACATAATTCTTGATGCGATCGTATGGATTAAGAAGATCGCTGATAGAAGAATCATGATTTAAAGTATCAATGATATAAGCAATATACTTACTCATATCGCAACTGATGTAGTATTCTCTGCTTAAGAGTTCCGGAGTCTGGTAGATCAGGTTGGTGGTAACAACACGGTAGATCAGACCTTCCTCATATGCCTTATCGAAAGAAGCAAGTCCGTTTGTAAAGAGACCGAATGTAGAAACAACGAAGATACGGTTTGCTTTACGCTTCTTTAACTCTCTTGCGGTATCAATCATACTTTCACCGGAAGAAATCATATCGTCAATAATGAGGACATCCTTGCCTTCTACGTTAGAACCTAAGAATTCATGAGCTACAATCGGGTTACGTCCGTCAACAACTTTACTGAAATCACGTCTCTTGTAGAACATACCCATGTCAACACCAAGTACGTTTGCAAGATAGATTGCACGGTTCGTAGCACCTTCATCCGGGCTGATAATCATTAAGTGTTCAGCATCAATAGTTAAGTCTTTTACATTCTTTAAGATACCTTTGATGAACTGATAAGAAGGCATTACATTCTCGAAGCCATTCAGTGGAATTGCGTTTACGACACGAGGGTCATGTGCATCAAATGTGATGATGTTGTCAATTCCCATATTGTACAGCTCCTGTAATGCTAATGGACAGTCAAGGGATTCACGTGCAGTTCTTCTATGCTGACGGCTTTCATACAGGAATGGTAAGATAACCGTAATACGGCGGGCTTTACCACCAACAGCGGCAATGACACGCTTTAAGTCTGCAAAGTGATCATCCGGCGACATATGATTGGTCTGTCCGCAGAGCGAATAGGTCATGCTGTAGTTCGTAACATCTACCATAATATAGAGGTCATAGCCTCGGACAGACTGATTAATGACACATTTTGCTTCTCCGGAACCAAAACGTGGAATGTGAGGTTCGATGATATAGCTCTCTTTGTGGTATTCCTTGAATGCGATATCGTCCTGATGCTCATGTTCGCGGTGCTCTCTCCATGTGGCCAGGTAACTGTCTACTTTCTTTCCTAATTCCATGCAGCTGGCAGTTGGAATTAGTCCAAGGGTACCGGTTGGCATAGTTTCCAAAATTCTTTCGTCGTTTGGCATGATTTGTCCTCCATTAAAATATGTAACAATATTTATATGTAATAACCTGCAAAATAAACAGGGTTATTATCGTAAATCAAGGTTTCTGTTGTTTGAGAATCCTTATATCCATCTGATTAAAAAGCTTAATCATTGTATAGTCACCGCAAATGCGGGAAAAAGTCCGCTCCGAGTAAATATCAGCAATCTGCTGAAAGCTCAGGTTGGTTGAAATAATCGTTGATTTATGACGCAACAAGCGCTCGTTTACGCACAAAAACAATTGTGATGTCGTAAAAGCATTGCTCAATTCTGTTCCCAGATCATCAATGACAAGAAGATCACAATCGAAAATATTCTGGTGCGCAGCGATAGCATCTGCATCTTTTTCAAATACACCTTTGCTTAATATATCAAATAATTGAAAGGCTGTAAAGTATATGACAGAATAGCCTTTGTCTAATAATTCTTTTGCCACGCAATTGGTCAGAAAAGTCTTTCCCACGCCTGTTCCACCATAGAAAAACAGATTCTGTGGTTTGTTGTCGAAAGCATCGATAAAGCGATGGCACTCTTCCACCGCATGACGGGCGGTTGCAAGGGCAGACAGACCGGTTGTCGGGCTGATGTCCTCGTCCGAATAATAGGAATAGGAAAAATGATCAAAATTCTCCCTCTTCAGTATTTCCCGGATATTGGACTGTGCATACACGGTATTGATGATTGCCTGCTTGAAGCAATGGCATTTTTGACCATCAATATAACCAGTATCTTTGCAATCCGGACATTCGTAGACCGGATCAAGATAGTCTAAAGCATAGCCCCCAGCGGTTAAAAGCATGTCGCGTTGCCGGCTTAGATCAGCAAGTTCTTCCTTTAAGGAAGCAAGTGCAGATGTGTCTCCATCGAGTAAAAGGCGTGCCTGTCTGACAGAACGGGATGCTACGGTTGATTCCAGTTCCTTTAACTTTGGAATCTTTTGAAACACTTCCTTGCGTCGCTCGTCAAGGATACGTCGATCCTGCAATTGACGCTGATCATATTCCCGCATGATTTCATCATATTGTGAATTGGAAAGTGGCATAATATCCTCCCCGAATTAGTGGCTGGTGGAAGAAAGCAATGTTCCTTCCAGATGCTCGTAGTCATAGCTGCGAGGCTTAAAATTATTGAAGCTGTTCTTCCGAGGTGCAGAAGCTGGTGCAGAATCGGAAGCGTTTGGCTGTGGAGCAGTCTTTTTGGCTTTCACATATGCTGCATCAAGAGTTTTAATATCTTCCAATGTATGTACATGATTCTTATGCCAGCTGGTCAGGATAGAATCCGTGTATTCAAAACTTGGCTGATGCGTGGCGGTAATGGTACGGGCACATGCCTCCTGAATTAACGGGAGGTCGAAAGCGAATTCCTTTGTCCATTTACGGATAAAGGTTGTCTCGGCTTCCACAAGACTGCGTCCGGTAATACCCAAAGCTTTCATAACACCATAATATGCCTGACTGTGGATAGCGGCATCTTCCTTGGCTTGTGTCACAGTTGTAATGTTGTTGTCGTGCCAGCCCATGGCTACCTTGTCGAGATAGCGCATGCTCGAGTGCCCTTTGCTGATGCAGTATTCAAGCAGATAAACAATCAGATCATTCGAAAAGCGAAGATCTTCATGCCAGAACAGAACCGTGTTCATGTCGTTCTCACTCAGCGGATGTTTGATGTAAGTCTCTACAATAAAGAATAATTCAGAAATATCATCATTTTTCAGGAAACCGGCAATTTCGTCTGCTGTATACGAATGCTTCTGCACAGCGACAGGCTGGGCGGAAGATGCAGAAACTGGCATTTCCGAAGAGCTACTGTGCAGAGCACGGACATTCTGTGCAAGACTTTCGGTAATCGGTGATGCAACAAGTGCTTCTGGTACGTTTGTGTTTGTATCTGCATTTGTATTTGGAATAGGAAGAAGGTGTATTTTACAGATCTCACCGTTTTCTTCTTCTAAATGAAGTAATCCGGTCTTCTGCCAGTAGCGCAGAGCGCGGATAACATCCATTTCTGTATTGTTAAAGCAATCGGCAATTGCAGAAATTGTGCAATTAGATGCATGAGATTGCATGCTTCGTAATAAATATAAATATACCTTAACAAATTCACCATTTGCTTCAGGCATGAAGAAATCGATGAATTCATTTGGAACTATGGTATCTGTGCATGTATAGTCACGTAATATCTCTATGTTTACCATAATTGGACCTCCGATAGTTAGGCACGATTTCGTGCATTTGTGATTATAGCACAAGAATTTTCCAAATGGAAGATGAAAAAAGTCCTAGAGTACCGAAGAATAAAGGCTTTTACGAACATTGGACAAATTGTGGATAACGTGGATAACTCCGTTGAAAAATCAATCGTTCATTTAAAATATTTCTGCATCAGGCATAAAATCAAGGTTCAAGCATAGGATGATATTGTTGATGATGAAAACAAAAATCCACATAGCACGATGAATAACTATCAACGTTTCTATGTGGATAAAGTGGATAACTTATTTCCCTAAAAGGGCTTCGCCTATTTCTACAACGTTTCCGGCACCCATAGTTATCAACAGGTCACCGTTTACACATTTTTTTAATAAAAATTTCTCAATTTCCTCAAAAGATGGGAAATAGTAAGCTTCTGTGCCTTTTGCCTTGAGGCAGGTGAGAATATCTTTGGAACTTACCCCGTAGGTATTCTTCTCGCGGGCTGCAAAAATATCTGCAAGTACTACGACATCTGCCATGGACAGGACGTCTGCAAAGTCATCAAGGAAAGCCTTAGTTCTGGAGTAAGTATGTGGCTGGAATACCAGAACGAGACGCTGATGCGGATAATTCTGGGCAGCGGACAGTGTTGCACGAATCTCGGTTGGATGATGTGCGTAATCATCGATAACGGTTACACCGTCAACGGTTCCTTTATACTGGAAACGGCGGTTGGCACCACTGAAGGCATCCAGTCCGCGAACGATTGCATCGGTATCAAGTCCCATGGTTACCGCAAGGGCAACTGCAGCGAGTGCGTTGCTTGCATTGTGGCGTCCCGGAACAGATAACTGAATATCTGCGACTTTTTTGTCATGATGCATAACAGTAAAAGCCGGACAGGCCTTCTCGTTGTAAGTTACATCAGTAGCATAGAAATCAAAGGATGAGTCAAATCCGTAGGTGATGATCTCCTGAGGGAGATTATGGGTCAGCTCCTCATAGTTAGAGATTTCGCCATTGATGATCGTTGCGCCATCTGCTAAAGTATTGCCGGCAAATTTGCGGAAAGAGTGACGGATATCATCAAGATCTTTGAAAAAGTCCAGATGTTCTGCTTCTACATTTAAGATGATGCTGTATTTTGGACGGAAATTCAAAAAACTGTTGGTATATTCGCATGCTTCTGATACAAAGACAGAAGAAGCTCCTACGCGGAGATTTCCACCAATCGATGGAAGAATACCACCGACAGAAATCGTCGGGTCTGCTTTGGCAGCCATAAGAATTTCACTGATCATGGAAGTGGTTGTTGTTTTACCATGTGTACCTGCGACAGCGATGGATTTCTCGTAGTTATCCATAATCTGTCCGAGAAGCTGCGCACGGGAAAGCATAGGAAGTTGCTGGGCTTTAGCCTCTGCAAATTCTGGGTTATCCTCATGGATTGCAGCCGTGTAAACAACAAGCTGAATACCTGGAATGATATTTTCAGCTTTCTGTCCATAGAATATGGTAGCACCCTTGGATGTAAGGATATCGGTTAAATCGGATTCTTTGGAATCGGAACCGGAGATCGTAAAGCCTTTCTCAAGAAGGATCTCAGCGAGTCCACTCATACTGATACCGCCAATGCCGATAAAATGAACGTGAATTGGTTCGTTAAAATTTAATTTATACATGAAGATTACCTACCTATTTATAAGTTTTTAACTATTATACCACTCTGGGGTAATTCGCGCACCTGAAAAAGTATTGTGCAATGTGCCAAAATACAGAAAAATATTTTTGAAAAATTGTGAATAATGTTGTAAATATACCTATGATATGCTATAATCAAAAACAAGTAAAAATTAACATTACATAAAACTAGAACAGACGAGGAGTGATGACGTGATTAAGAAAGAAATGATAGCTATGCTTTTAGCAGGCGGTCAGGGCAGCAGACTTGGAGTTCTGACATCGGACGTCGCTAAGCCGGCAGTGGCTTTTGGCGGCAAGTACAGAATTATTGATTTCCCACTCAGCAATTGTATCAACTCAGGAATTGATACGGTGGGTGTATTGACACAGTATCAGCCTCTGCGGTTGAATACGCACATTGGAATTGGTATTCCGTGGGATCTGGATCGCAACAACGGCGGTGTTACGGTTCTTCCACCATATGAGCGCAGCAATAACAGTGAGTGGTATACCGGAACAGCGAATGCGATATATCAGAACTTGCGCTATATGGAAAGTTATAATCCGGAATATGTTCTGATTTTATCAGGTGATCATATTTACAAGATGGACTATGAAGTAATGCTTGATTTCCATAAGGCAAACAATGCGGATGTTACAATCGCCACCATGCCGGTTCCGTTGGAAGAAGCAAGCCGGTTCGGCATTGTGATTGCAGATGAAAATAAGAAAATCATGGATTTCGAGGAAAAACCAAAGGAGCCGAGAAGTAATCTGGCATCTATGGGAATTTATATCTTCTCATGGAAAGTATTAAGAGATGCATTGATCGATCTGAAAGATCAGCAGAGCTGTGACTTTGGTAAACATATTATTCCATACTGTTTCGAAAAGCAGAAGAGATTATTTGCGTATGAATTTAATGGATACTGGAAGGATGTCGGTACCTTAGGTTCTTACTGGGAAGCTAATATGGAACTGATCGATCTGATTCCGGAATTCAACCTCTATGAAGAGTACTGGAAGATTTATACCAAGTGTGATACGATTGAGCCACAGTACATAGCACCGGGCGCACACGTCGAGCGTTGTATTATTGGTGAGGCATCAGAGATTCATGGTGAAGTTATCAATTCTGTCATTGGACCGAATGTTTATATTGGTGAGGGAACCGTCGTACGTGATTCTATCATCATGAAAGACACCAGCATCGGCAGAAACGTTACGGTGGACAAATCCATTATTGCAGAGAACTGCAGAATTGAAGATGGCGTAACACTTGGCATTGGAGAAGAAGCACCGAATAAACTTAACGAAAGTGTATATTCATTTGGACTTGTGACGATAGGCGATGATTCGGTAATACCTGAGAATGTTTCCATAGGAAAGAATACTGCAATTTCAGGAGTAACTGAGCGTGAAGATTATCCGGATGGCATATTGGCAAGCGGCGAAGTAATCATTAAGGCAGGTGACAGAAAATGAAAGCAGTAGGTATTATTTTAGCCGGTGGCAGTAACAACCGGATGGGCGAATTATCCAAAAAGCGTGCAATCCCGGCGATGCCGGTGGGCGGAAGTTTCCGCTGCATCGATTTTGCACTCAGCAACATGAGTAACTCCCATGTACAGACCGTTGCGGTCCTGACACAGTATAATGCGAGATCCTTAAATGAACATTTAAGTTCTTCCAAATGGTGGGATTTCGGACGTAAGCAGGGAGGATTATATCTGTTCACACCAACGGTGACAGCAGAGAACAGTGACTGGTATCGCGGTACTGCAGATGCAATGTACCAGAATATTGATTTCCTGAAGAGACGCCATGAGCCATATGTAATTATTTCCAGTGGTGACTGTGTTTACAAAATGGATTATAATGAACTTCTTGACTATCACATTGCCAAGAAAGCGGATATCACAGTTGCATGCAAAGATATGCCTGCAGATGCGGATGTCAGCCGGTTTGGTGTTGTGCGCATGAATGAGGATGCCCGCATTGTAGAATTTGAGGAAAAGCCGATTATTGCGCAGTCCAATACTATTTCAACAGGCGTTTATGTGATCCGCAGAAGACAGCTGATTGAGATTCTGGAGAAATCCGCAGAAGAGAATCGATTTGACTTTGTAACAGATGTACTGATCCGTTACAAAAATATCAAGCGCATCTATGGATACAAAATGAACAATTACTGGAGCAATATTGCCAGTGTGGATGATTATTTCCGCACAAACATGGATTTCCTGAAGCCGGATGTAAGAGAATACTTCTTCCGTCAGGAACCAAAGGTATATTCGAAGGTGGATGATCTTCCGCCGGCAAAATATAACACAGGTTCCGAAATCCGTAACAGTCTGATTTCCAGTGGCTGTATTATCAATAGCCGTGTGGAGAATTCGGTTCTGTTTAAGAAGGTATTTATTGGAAAGAATTGTGTTATCAAGAATTCCATTATTTTAAATGATGCTTATATCGGGGACAACACACATGTAGAAAATTGTATTGTAGAGAGTAGGGGTACTCTGAAAGCAAATACATACTATTGCGGTGAAAAAGGCGTCCTAATCGTATCGGAAGATAACGAAAGATACATGTTGTAAGGATCACACGTTTCTTTAGGAGATGGGATCTACGGATTTGGAAGGGGGCACATATGCAGATTACAGATGTAAGAATCCGTAAGGTGGATAAAGAAGGCAAGATGAAAGCAGTGGTATCGATCACGATTGACGATGAGTTCGTGGTACATGATATCAAGGTGATTGATGGAGAGAAGGGATTATTTATCGCAATGCCGAGCCGAAAGGCCAGTGATGGAGAATATCGCGATATTGCACATCCGATCAATTCCGGAACAAGAGAACAGATACAGAATCTGATCTTGAAAAAATACGAAGAAGTCTTGCAGGAGAAGGAAGAAGAATAAAAATAGGGGCTGTGGAGTAATCCATAGCCCTTTTTGAGCGAAGAGAGGATATACTATGTTTTTAATTGTTGGTCTGGGAAATCCAGAGAAAAAATACGATAAGACAAGACACAATATTGGCTTTGACACCATTGATGCATTGGCGGATAAATACAACATTTCCATGAATGAGAAAAAGCATAAAGCACTCTGCGGAACCGGTGTGATTGATGGCGTGAAGGTGTTGCTGGCAAAACCCCAGACCTATATGAACCTGAGCGGAGACAGTGTTGCGGAGATTGTCAATTTCTACAAGATCGATCCGGAAGAGGAAATGATTGTCATATTCGATGATATTTCACTTGCACCGGGAAATATCCGTGTGCGCAAGAAAGGCAGCGCAGGTGGACATAATGGAATCAAGAGCATCATTGCCCGTACAGGAACCCAGAACTTTATGCGGATCAAAGTCGGTGTGGGCGAGAAACCGGCCGGATGGGATCTGGCAGATCATGTGCTGGGACATTTTTCCAGGGAGGACCGTGCGCTCGTGGAAGATGCCATAAAGGATGCAGAGGCGGCAGCAGTGCTGATGATGCAGGGGCAGGTGGACAAAGCCATGAATGATTTTAATGCAAAAAAGCAGGAGTAGAACGAATTGAGAGCATTTGTAGAACCGTTAGAAGAATTAAGCGGATTTGAAGAAATGACGCACAACATGCAGCAGGAGGGCCTGATTTCCATTACAGGCTGCATCGATGCGCAAAAACCACATATGATTTATGGAGTTGGCAATGGTCGTAAAAATAAGATCATTGTCACTTTTCATGAGCAGAAAGCAAAAGAATTATACGAGGATTACCGCTTTTTTGATCCGGCGGTTGTCTACTATCCGGCAAAGGATGTTCTGTTTTACCAGTCCGATATCCGGGGAAATCTGTTGACGGCGGAGCGTATTCAGGCATTGCGTGCCATTCATGAGCAGGATGAGGTAACGGTTATCACGACATTCGATGCGCTTATGAATACCATGGCACCTGCAAAGCAGCTTTGGGACAGCATCTGTCGGATTGCGCCGGAGGATACCATTGATTTAGAACAGATGAAGGATCTTCTGGTCTGTATGGGATATGAAAAAGAGTATCAGGTGGAGAGCATGGGACAATTTGCTATCCGTGGCGGTATTCTGGATATTTTTCCGCTGACAGAAGACAATCCGGTCCGTATCGAGATGTGGGGAGATGAAGTAGATACGATTCGTTCTTTCGATGTGGAAAGTCAAAAGTCGATTGAAAATCTGGACAAAGTAGTGATATATCCGGCTTGCGAGCTGGTGCTTACAGAAGCAGCGAAGCGAGCAGGCATCGAAAAACTGCTAAAAGAGGCAGAATCTTTTTCGAAAAAGCTACGGAAAGAAATGAAGACGGAGGAAGCACATCGTGCGCTGTCACAGGCACAGGAACTGGCAGAAGAGTGGGGAGAACTGGCTGTCACTGCCGGAATGGATGCCTTTTTGTCCTATTTCTGCGAAGAACGGGTGGGACTTTTGGATTATTTTGATCCAAAAGAAACCTATCTGTTTATCGATGAACTCAGCCGCAGTACCGAGCGTGGCCAGCAGACCGAACTTGAATTTTCGGAGAGTATGAAGCAGCGACTCGAAAAGGGCTATATTTTGCCCGGACAGATGAAAGAACTGTTCGGGTACAAAGAAATCATGGGACGGCTGGAGCATTTTTCCTGTATCGCGCTGGCGGCATTGGATACCAAAAGCTGTGGACTGAAATTAAACGGGTCTTATGGCATTCATGTAAAAAGCGTCAACTCTTACAATAACAGTTTTGAACTTCTTATTAAGGATCTGAACCATTATAAAAAGAATGGTTATAAAGTGATTCTGTTGTCCGGTTCGAAAACAAGGGCGGCAAGGCTCGCAGAGGATATTTTAAATGAAGGTTTAAATTGTTTCTACACAGAGGATTATGACCATGAATTGCTTCCGGGACAGATTATGGTCTGCTATGGAAAAGTACACAGAGGGTATGAGTATCCGGTACTGCAGTTCGCGGTGATCACAGAGAGTGATATTTTCGGTGCAGAGAAGAAAAAGAAAAAACGTCACCGTACTTATGAGGGTGAGAAAATCCAGAACTTTACGGACTTAAGCGTAGGCGATTATGTAGTACATGAGAATCATGGATTGGGCGTGTATAAAGGAATTGAAAAGATTGAGGTAGATCATAAAGTAAAAGATTATATTAAAATCGAGTATGCCGGAGGTTCGAATCTTTATATTCTTGCAACGCAGTTGGAACTGATTCAGAAATATGCAGGCAAGGATGCGCGGAAACCGAAGCTGAACAAGCTGGGTGGACAGGAATGGGGCAGGACAAAGAATCGTGTCCGTGGCGCGGTCAGACAGATTGCACAGGATCTTGTGAAACTGTATGCGGCACGAGAGGAACAGGACGGATTTGTCTATGGCCCGGATACTGTATGGCAGCGGGAGTTTGAGGAACTGTTTCCGTTTGAAGAGACCGAAGACCAGGAACTTGCAATCGAGGCAACGAAGAAGGACATGGAAAGCCACAAGATTATGGACCGTCTGATCTGTGGCGATGTGGGATATGGCAAAACAGAGATTGCCATCCGGGCTGCATTTAAGGCTGTGCAGGAGAACAAGCAGGTTGCTTATCTGGCACCGACCACGATTCTTGCACAGCAGATCTATAATACCTTTTCACAGCGCATGAAAGACTTTCCGGTCCGCGTGGATTTGCTGTGCCGTTTCCGGAGTGCAGCGGAACAGAAACGTTCCATCGAAGATCTGCGAAAAGGCCAGGTGGATATTATTGTCGGTACGCACCGGCTGCTTTCCAAAGATGTGCAGTTCAAAGATCTGGGTTTGCTTGTCATTGACGAGGAGCAGCGTTTTGGAGTGGCACATAAAGAAAAAATCAAACAGTTGAAAAACAATGTGGATGTACTGACACTGACAGCTACACCGATTCCACGAACGCTTCACATGAGTCTGATCGGTATCCGTGACATGAGTGTGTTAGAGGAGCCGCCGATGGACCGTGTGCCGATACAGACCTATGTCATGGAGTATAACGAGGAGCTGGTGAGGGAAGCAATCAACCGTGAGCTTGCCAGAGGCGGTCAGGCGTATTATGTATACAATCGTGTAAGAGATATCGATGAGATGGCAACAAAAATCCAGGCACTTGTGCCGGAGGCAAATGTGGCGTTTGCACATGGACAGATGCGGGAGACTCAGCTGGAAGATATCATGTATCGTTTTATCAATGGAGAGATTGATGTACTAGTGTCTACGACAATTATTGAAACAGGACTTGATATTTCAAATGTGAATACAATGATTATTCATGACGCGGATAACATGGGTCTTTCCCAGTTGTATCAGTTGCGTGGACGTGTGGGGAGATCCAATCGTACGGCGTACGCATTTCTTATGTACCGCAGAAATAAAATGCTCAAAGAGGTGGCAGAAAAGAGACTTGCCGCCATCAAAGAATATTCGGATCTCGGAAGTGGTTTTAAGATTGCGATGCGTGATCTGGAAATCCGTGGCGCGGGAAATCTCCTCGGCGCAGAGCAGAGTGGACATATGGAAGCTGTGGGATATGACCTGTACTGCAAGATGCTCCATGAAGCTGTACGGGAGGCAAAGGGCGATGTGACGGAGGAAAGCTTTGATACATCTGTGGATATTCGGACAGATGCTTACATTCCGGCAACTTATATTGCAAATGAATCCCAGAAGCTGGATATCTACAAGCGGATTGCAGGTGTGGAGACAGATAATGAGGCAGAGGAAATGTTAGAAGAACTGATCGACCGTTTTGGGGAGCCGCCGAAGTCGGTACAGAACCTTCTTACGATTGCCCGGCTGAAGAGTCTTGCACACAGTGCATATATTAAAGAAGTGATACAGAAAGAGGATTCCTTAAAACTTGTGATGTATGAGCATGCAAAGGTAGATGCTGCAAGGATTCCGGAGCTTGTGCAGGCAAATGCACCGGCACTGAAATTTGTGGCAGACGCCAAAGGCCCTTATTTTACCTATCTGCTGAAAGTAAATTCCAGACAGGCTGCAAATGATGTGCTGGATACACTGCGCCGGCTTTTGGAACAGATGAAAACGGTCTTATGCACAGAAAATGCAGAAAGTTCTTGCTAGTTAAGGGAAAAAGCACTATAATATATGAGCAAATGCTCAGAATAGAGCATATTTTTAGGAGGAACTATGAGAGCGAAAAAAATTACAGCTTTTATATTAGCAGCCGCACTGTGCGCTACATCCATTAGCGGATGCGGTATAAATAAAGACGCAAAAGCAGCCAGCATGAACGGACAGACCGTTACACTCGGGGTTGCAAATTTTTACTGCCGTTATGAGCAGGCAACAATGGAGGATGTATATAAGGCATACCTTCAGACCAGTGACATCTGGAGCAAAGACATTTCCGGAAACGGTACCACGTTAGAGGAAACCGTCAAGGATCAGGCAATGGAGACACTGCATGAGATGTACACATTGCAGGCACACATGAAAGATTACAATGTGGAGCTTACCGATGCAGACAAGAAGGCTGTCAAAGAAGCAGCACAGAAGTTTATGGATTCCAACTCCAAAGAAGCAATCAAGGAGATGGGAGCAACGGAAGATATCGTAGAAGAGATTCTTACACTTTACACAGTAAGGGACAAGATGAAAGATGCAATCGAAGCAGATGTAGATACCAAGGTTTCCGATGATGAGGCCAATATGCGTGCCTATACAATGATCAAGATTGCAACCAACGGACATACCGATGAAAACAATCAGTTTGTTAATTATACCGATGATGAAGTCGCTGCGATCAAGAAGACAGCATCTGAGATGGCAGATGAGCTGAAAGAAGACGGTGCCACACTTGAGAGTGTTGCAAAAGCACATGATTATGAGACAACGACCGGAACTTATGATGCCGATAACGATACATTGGGAGACGATGTAAAGAAGGCACTTGATGATCTGAAAGAAGGAGAGACTTCCGGACTGATCGAGACAGATGATGCAGAGTACTTCGTTCGTATTGACAGTGATACGGACAAGGATGCAACCGAGAAGAACCGTCAGAGTATTATCGACCAGAGAAAGGACGATTTATACAAGAAAGTACTGAGCGGCTGGCAGAAAGATGACGGCTGGAAGGTAGTGAAGAAAGCATTAGCAAAAATTGAATTTAGTAACTCCCTCACACAGCAGGATCCAAATGCTTCCACAGAGAGCGAAGAGAGCACAGAATAATGTTGAAAGATAATATTGTGTTAATTGGAATGCCGGGGGTGGGTAAAAGCACCGTCGGCGTTATCCTTGCCAAGGTATTGGGATATCAGTTTGTAGATGCGGATCTGGTAATTCAGGAGCAGGAAGGCAGACTTTTACGTGAAATTATTGCCCAGGAGGGCACAGATGGATTTATTGAAGTTGAGAATCGTGTGAATGCGTCAATAGAAGCACATCATGCAATTATTGCGACGGGGGGCAGCGTTGTATATGGCAAAGAAGCCATGGAACACCTTGCAGAGATTGGAACAATCCTGTATCTGGAAGTACCATATGCTGCTTTGGAGAAGCGTCTTGCCGATATAAAGGGGCGTGGAGTTGTTTTAAAAGAAGGTCAGGATCTTCATGACCTGTTTTTGGAGCGCACCCCGTTATATGAGCAGTATGCAGATATCCGGATATCCGAAGAAGGATTGAATGTTGAACAGACAGTGGAACAAATTATTGAGAAACTGGAATTAATGAATAACAATCGCAAAAGTAACGAATAGTATATTAGTAGGGGCATTTCATTTTTGAGGTGAGATATGGAACAGTACGTGATCAAAGGCGGAAACAGACTGAATGGTGAAATTGAGATTGGTGGAGCAAAGAATGCGGCTCTTGCGATTCTTGCGGCATCAATTATGACGGATGAGACCGTTACCATAGAGAATTTGCCGAATGTACGGGACATCAATGTTTTGTTACAGGCAATTGAAGAGATCGGCGCAAAAGTAGACCGCGTCGATGCGCACAAAGTAAAAATCAATGGTTCATTTATACGTGACGTGAGTGTGGACAATGAGTTCATTCGTCGTATTCGTGCATCGTATTATCTGATCGGTGCGTTACTTGGAAAATATAAGAAAGCAGAAGTGGCACTTCCGGGTGGATGTGATATCGGAAGCCGTCCAATCGATCTGCATATCAAGGGATTCCGTGCGATGGGAGCAACGGTTGATATTGCTCATGGACTTGTCGTGGCAGAAGCTGAGCGCCTGAGTGGAACACACATTTATATGGATAAAGTATCCGTTGGTGCAACCATCAATATTATGATGGCAGCAGCGATGGCAGAAGGAAAGACGGTCATTGAGAATGCGGCGAAAGAACCGCATGTCGTTGATGTGGCAAACTTTCTGAACAGTATGGGCGCAAACATTCGTGGAGCAGGAACGGATGTGATTCGAATTGTGGGAGTGGAGAAACTTCACAAGACAGAATATTCTATTATTCCGGATCAGATCGAAGCAGGTACTTTCATGTTTGCAGTTGCAGCAACAGGCGGTGATGTACTTGTAAAAAATGTCATTCCGAAGCATTTGGAAGCAACCACAGCCAAGCTGGTCGAGGCTGGATGCAAGGTAGAAGAGTTCGACGATGCGGTTCGTATCATTTCCGATGGAAAGTTGCGTCATACACAGGTGACAACACTCGCCTATCCTGGATTTCCGACAGATATGCAGCCACAGATGGCAGTTATTCTTGGAATTGCCGAGGGAACCAGTACTGTGACAGAAAGCATCTTTGAGAATCGTTTCAAGTATGTGGATGAGCTGACTCGAATGGGAGCGGATATCAAGGTAGAAGGCAATATTGCAATTATCAGAGGTGTTGCACGTTATACCGGAGCGCGTGTGAATGCGCCGGATTTGCGTGCAGGAGCAGCATTAGTGATTGCCGGACTTGTCGCAGAAGGTATTACAGTGATTGATGATATTTATTATATTGAGCGAGGATACGAGGAACTTGAGCGCAAACTCAGAGGAGTAGGTGCACAGATTGAGAAAGTGTCCGATGAAAAAGAAATTCAAAAGTTTATATTGAAAGTTTCATAAAAGAAAAAGAAATTAAAACGTGATTGAATCCGTGGCGTATGCCACGGATTTTTTTGTGGAAAATTATATCTAAAGATACTATAGGACTATTTTAAATGACAAAATACATCTTTTTTAATGTTATTTTGCCCGAAAATAGGAAAAATGTGACAAAACTAGGACTTATGTACAATTGACGGGAACTTGCCAAATGTCTATAGTTTTGTGTAGAACAACAAAATTGTGAGGGGAAAATGAGGGAATATATAGCAGGATATTATACGGATAAGGGGATTAAAAAGAGGATTAATCAAGATAGTTTGTGCATTCGTAAGGCAGTGTATAAGGGAAAACAATTGATGTTTGCAATCGTGTGTGATGGAATGGGAGGATTAACCAGTGGAGAAGAGGCCAGTGCTGTTGTCGTACACGTGTTTGCAGAAGCTTTTGTCAAGCAAATTGCAACGTTAGCAGTGCAGGATGACTGGGAAGGGATTAAGAAACAATGGTATCGATATATTGTGGAATTGAATCAGAAACTGTATGAATACGGAACACAGGAAGGAACTCCAATGGGGACTGCTTTATCAGCAATTTTGCTTGCTGGGGATGAATATGTTGCGGTACAGGTTGGAGATTCCCGCATTTATCGATTAACGGATAAGCTTCAACAGATTACAGAAGATCAGTCATTTGCGGCATACGCTGTAAAGTCTGGAAACATGACAATACAGCAAGTGCAACAGGATCCGCGGAGAAACATGTTACTGGAATGTGTTGGAGCTTCAGAAACGGTACATCCGGAATTTTATCAGGGACATGTAGGAGCGGATGACAGGTTTATACTTTGCACGGATGGATTCTGGAGAACAGAAGATGAGGTGGCGTTGGTGCAGAGCTGGCAGCTCTTGATGAAAACAGAGGAACAAATCAGAAAAAATATGTATAAACGTGTGCAGAAGACGATGGAACGTGGTGAGACAGATAACATTACTGTAATCTATATTGAACAGAAAGAACAATAGGGGCAAATGGCAAATATAGGACAAATTATTGAAAACAAATATGAAATACTTAAAAGGATAGGAAAAGGCGGAATGTCCGAAGTCTATCTTGCCATGGATCGGAATCTGAACAAACAGTGGGCGGTCAAAGAAATCAAAAAGAAGGCGCGCGACAAAAATAATGAGGTAGTCATACAAAGTGCAATTGCAGAGGCAAATATGATGAAAAAGCTGGATCATCCATGTTTACCCCGTATTGTGGATATCATAGACCGAAAAAATGTAATTTATGTTGTGATGGATTACATTGAGGGAGAGCCATTAAGCAAGATATTGGAAAAGTATGGTGCTCAGCCACAGGAGACAGTTATCGAATGGGCAAAGGAGCTTGCAGGAGTTTTGGAATATCTGCATATGCAGGATCCACCAATTATTTACCGGGATATGAAACCGGCAAATGTTATGTTACAGCCGAATGGACATATTAAACTGATTGATTTTGGAATTGCGCGTGAATACAAGGAACAGAATGTAGAGGATACGGTAAGTTTAGGAACTAAGGGTTACGCAGCACCGGAACAGTTTGGAGGAAAGGGACAGACAGATCCACGGACAGATATCTATTGTCTTGGGGTGACATTGTATCATTTGGTAACTGGACAAAATCCGTGTGAACCACCATATGAGCTGTACCCGATTCGTCATTGGAAACCGGAACTATCGGCTGGACTGGAAAGTATTATTTTAAAATGCACACAGATGAATCCGCAGGATCGCTACAGTTCATGCGCGGAGTTGCTCTACGCACTGCAACATTATGAAGAGGAAGACGAGGCATACAAAAAGCAACTGAAGCGAAAACTGAAAATTTTTGTAGGAACATTGGTTGCATCTGTTGTGTGTGTATTGGCGGGAGTGACATGTCAGGCAATCAGCACCAAGATGAATAATGATGATTATGAGAGTTATCTGCTTCGGGCAGAAAAATCCGCAACTTATCAGGAACGCGTTCAGAATTGCCTTGATGCAATTTATGTAAAACCCAATGAAATAGAAGCATACAAAAAGCTGATAGAGGCATATAAGGAAGATGCCGTGTTTACGGTAGACGAAGAAGCACAATTTAAGTCGGCAATCAACAGTCATTTAAAGGAGTTATCTAACAGTAAAGGATATGCAGATCTTGCGTTTGAGACAGGAAAGCTGTACTGGTATTTTTATGATTATGGGAAGACTGCGGAGCAGGATAATCAGGTGACAAGAATGAAAAGTGCCATACAGTGGTTTGAAGATGCATGTACTTATGCAACAGAAGAGAACGATGCTTATCGTATGGCAAGTGTTTATAAAGAAATTGGAAAGTTTAATCAGGATGTGACAATCAAGGTGGCAGAGGCATCTGACCAGGGAATGTATTTACCTTATTATCAGAATTTGAAAAAACTGTATGAGATGGTAGAAAACCAGGATAAGGATGAAATCGTAGATTTAGAGGTATATCGGATTTGTCTGTTTTCCATCGAGCAGTATGTACGTAAGTTTCAGTCAGATGAAGTTCCTCAGGACGACATACATGAGTTTTTGCAGGCAGTAATTGAAAGTACACAAAATACACAGACGACATCCGATAAAACGGATGAATTGAAAAGAGACATTTTGGATCGTGTGTCACAAACACAACAGGCGGTTATGCGCGCATATGGCGGGACATAGGAGGAAGAGAACAATGGATGCACAAATGTTGAAAATAATTTCATATTTCTGTTTTGGATTCGCTGTGCTTTTTCTGTTGATCGCTGTTATTTTATTTTTCCGTTTTCGGGTCAGGGAATTGATTGCAAAATTATCAGGAAAGCAGGAGGCGCAGCAGATCAGAGAAATACGTGGTCATATTGGAGCCACGAAAAGCAATGCTGTACATTATGTGTTTGATCATGGTGTAGATACGGACAATACGACGCAGATACTTGAAGACAGTATGGAGACTGTTTTATTGGAGGATCAGAAGACAAAGCTTTTGGATGATGAAAAAACTACGCTTTTGGGAAGCTGTCAGACAGTTTTGCTGAATGTTCCACAAGAGGAGCCATCCGGAGAGTTGATTTTATTACAGGATGAAATGGAAATACATGTTGAAAAAGGAAATGATGTTCAGGGAAGAGAGGAAGAATGATGAAGAATAATCGAAATACGTTAGGGAAAAGAATTGTCGCACTTATGCTAAGCGGTATCATTGCAATTGGAATCCAGCCGGCCACAAATGTTGTAGTGGACGCTGCGGAGACACAGTCAGAAGAGCAAGAGAATGTGACCACATCCGAAAGCGGACAGACAGCAGAAGAAATATTATGGGTGATTTCCGAGGATCTTACAGAGGGAAATGATATTTATTATGCAAAAGAAGAGACTGTACAGGTAGAAGTCGCTATTTCCAATTCAAAACAAAATCAATTTAAAACAATTCGAATTTATCGAGATGGAAAATTGATTGAAGAAAAGAAGATTGGTAAAAGTAAAAAACTCTTTTTCTTGGTACCTTTGGATAAAGGAAAGAAAGCTACAAATCAGATCTGTGCAGTGCCGGTAGATGCAGACGGAAATGAGATAAATGAAAAAAGTCAGATGCTTGTAGATGGAAAAAGGATTTTATATGACAGTAAGACGCCACGGATTGTTTTTACTACAGATGATACCGTATATCAGGAAAAAAATTATATTTATACGAAGAATAATATTGATTTCAATTTGGAAGTAGCAACCGGGATTTCCGGAATTCAAAAAGTAAAGCTGCAGATAAACGGAAAGGAAATAAAAAAAGATAAATATGGAAAAGTATTTGGGTTATACAATAATACACAATATATCGGCATACCCACAAAAGAAAAATATGCGCTGTCAATGGATGACTTGCCAGAGACCGACACTTATGAAATTCATGTTTGCGTAAAAAATGTAGCAGGAAAAGAATATCAAAAAACATATTATCTCTATCGAGATACAGAGGCACCAAAACTGGAAAGTATTGTGATTCCTGAAATTGCAGAGAACGCTGGACAGATGTATCCAATGAAAGAAGACAATTATTATCTTTTTACAAACAAACAGGTAAATACAATTATTACAATGACAGATGGGAAACATGGCGCAGGAGTAAAGAAGACGGAGTGTTATCTTGTAGATGAGCACGGAAAGAAGATTAGCAAAAAGAAAGCAGACGGAAATCAGGTAGAACTTGAAATCCCGGAAAATTTTAAAGGATTTATCTGTACAAGAGGAACGGACCAACTTGGAAATACATCAAACTATGGATATACAATGAGCGGTATGGTTGCAGAGAGCAGCAAGAAGCATGAAGAAGCCGGAACTATTGAAGTGGGCATGTTGGAGCCGGACGCGGTCGATGAAGATGGCGATGGACTATACCGGAATAATGTAAAACTTAAGGTAGCTGTTAAGGACAGTTATTCAGGCATTCAAAGTATTGAATGGAAAGTTACGGCTCCCTATGACATGGAAAATAATTATGAGGGAAAATGTGAGGTCTCAAGTTCTGGTAATGTCTCAAATAATAGCTGGGAAGTAAAAGAAACAGACCGGAATCTTGTAACAAAGATGCAGGGGGAATTGAATATTCGCAATAATAGCAATGATATTCTTGTGGAAATTTGTATGACAGACAATGCAGGAAATACAACGGAAAAAGAACTTGTTCTTGGAATTGATAAGTCAGCACCAGAAATTAACGTTAATTTTGGTCAGCAGATAAAAAATAAAATCAGTTCAAAAAATTGTACAGCAACCATACAGATCACGGAACGTAATTTTCAGAAAAATCAGGTAGTGCTGCATGTGCAAAAGGCACAGGATTCCAAGAATGCAGCATATAAAGTATCAAAATGGAGAACCGACTATAACAGAGAAGACCCAGATAATTCGACGCATACAGCAACAGTTACATTTGAGGAAGATGGGGAATACATCTTCTGGGTAACTTATAAAGATGTTGTGGGAAATAAAGCAAAGCAGTCAGATCTCTATAAATTTTCCATTGACCAGACTGCACCGGAAATTCAGGTGGATATGGCAAATAATGATTATTTTACCAAGGCACCGACAGCAACGATTCGTATCAAAGAAAAGAATTTTGATCCTGAGCAGGTGAAAATTACAGGAAATGCAAAGAACAGCAATCAGAAGGAACAGAAGTTTCCGGGTATCTCCGGATGGAAAAAACAGGATGACACCTACACGGCAACTGTGACGTTTACAGCAGATGGTACATACAATTTCTCTGTGACTGCAACCGATAAGGCCGGAAATAAGGCAAAAACAATTAATGTGAAAGAGTTTCGAGTGGATCAGACAAAACCAGAAGTAGATATTTCCGGAATAGACGATTCCAAGAGTTATAAGGATGCTGTTCAGCCAATTATCCGTGTGAAAGATGATAATCTGGACACCAACCAGGTTCATGTGAAACTGGTCGGTGCAAACTGCGGAGAAGTAAAACTGGATGGACACTGTGTGATTGTCAAAACCAAATCAGAACAGACAATTCACCTGAGTGATTTTGCACAGGAAAAGATAGCAGATGATATTTACACATTAACAGCGGAAGGAACAGACCGCGCAGGCAATAAAGTTAAAAAAGATATTCGATTTTCTATCAACCGTCTGGGATCGGTGTACACATTTGATGATAATTTGAAAAAGATGGATGGAACTTATCAGCAGAAGACACAGGATGTAGTATTGACAGAAACCAATGTGGATGAACTTGAGCAGGAATCCATTAAAGTAACATTGTTTCAAAATGGTGTACCAAAGGATCTCGTGGAAAATCAGGATTATGTGATAGAAAAAACAGGCGGAAATGGTAAGTGGTCACAATATCATTATCATATTGACAAAAAGAACTTTGAGGGAGATGGAAGTTATTCCATTGTAATTTCATCCAAAGATCATGCGGGAAATATCAATGAAAATGATGCAAAAGATAAAAAAGCAGAAATTTCATTTGGAATCGATGCAACAAAGCCGGTAATTATGCCAGTTGATGTAGAAGAGTCTGGAACATATGCAGCAGCAACATTAAAAGCAAGCATTTCAGTGGCAGACAATCTTCTTTTGAAGAATGTAAAGATCCTGTTAAATGGAAAAAATGTGGACTATGTGCAGGATGGTGACAATTATATTATCGATGTTCCAGAGTCTTCTGCACGTCAGGAAATTTATGTGACGGCTGAGGATGCAGCTGGTAATGTGGCAGAGTATCAGATCAAAAATCTGCTGGTTACCTCGAATGCAATTGTCCGCTGGTATAACAATAAACCAGTGTTTGGAGCATCTGTAGGAATCGGAGCAGGACTTATATGTGTGATCGCACTGATGATCGGAGTCGCGCGAAAGAAAAAAGCAGGAAAGTAGAACATGAAGAAATTAAAAACAGGAATACTCTTGAAAGACAAGGTATATATCAGAAGATTACAGAAAGCGATAAATACAGAATATGCCGAAGATACCGAACTGATTGTATTTGAGGATCTGGAGCAGGTATATAAGGCTGCAAAAGGAAAACAACTGGATCTGGTGCTGGTAGATGAAACGATACCCGTAGCTTATGAGGAACTTTCCAGATATTGTGCGATAGCGATCCTATCTGGGACAAGAAGATATGACCGGAGTAATGATTATGGCGTAATCTACAAATTCCAGCATGTCGATGATCTGGTGGCAAATATGGTACAGATCTATGAGGAGCATCATGGAAATGCGAGAATTATAGCATTTACAGGGGCATGTGGAAATTGTGGAACTTCAGTTCTCGCAGCGGCATGTGCAAAGGCAATTGCAGCAAAAAAGAAAAAGGTTCTGTATATCGACGGAGAGACGGTTACATTAGAGACCGATTATCTGGGAGATGCGAATGCGTTGGGAATTGTACTCGGAAGTCAGATAGGAATACATAATCTATATGAAGAAAATGATTATGTGAAATTCAAAGAACTACTTGAGGAAGTAAAATATGACTTTATTGTGATGGATGTACAGAATGCCATGCTGCAGTACAGGGATTTTGTATCGCTGTTGCAGGAGCTGATTATTGTGGAAACCGGTGAAAGCAGAGCACAGTGGCGTGCTGGAAAGCTAAAGCAGATGCTGCAGGATCAGGCAAATGTCCGGGTGATAAGAAATAGAATGGAATTGGATGAAGAGGAAACGGCAGGCAATCACTTAGAAGGAATACCACTGTTTCGTACCTATGAGCCGGGGCAGCTGATCGACAGACTCGCGGAACTGGAAATCTTCGACACATGGATTTAGAAATGGAACAGAGGTGATAAAAAGATGGAAACAAAGGAATTTGTGGTGACAGTCAGGCGTAGACAATTTGACGAAATTGCCTACCGTATGATTTCTGAAAATGAAATATATGGAATCATTGATTTTTCAGTGGAAGAACAGGCAAACGATGTGTTAGTGAGCTATCAGAATGAAGCCTATGTTCCGTTGCCAGTATATTTCGAAAGAGAGCTGACACGTGCGGAAATTCTTCGAATATTTGAAAATTACTTTGCAATTATAGATGGAATGGCGGGATTTCTGCTGGATGAACATCAACTTCTACTGGATTGCCGACAGATATATATGGATCCGGAAAGTGGGGAACTTCGTTTGATTTATCTACCGGACCTTGCGTGTGAAGAAGAAATTTCTATTGTGGAATTTATCCGCCAGATACTATTCCTGGTCAGATATGATCCAAATGAGGACAGTTCCTACATTGTACGGATTATGAATGAGCTGAATGCCAGAACCGAATTTGATGCGACTCATTTTTGCGCTTTGATTCATGAGCTCGCAGCAGAAGATGTGCCTGCAAAGCAGGAACCTGCCGTGCCGGAAGGAGCATATCTGTTTCGGGAGAGTACCAAAGAAAAAATTTATCTGCCGGATGAGGGGCTGGTAATGGGAAAAGATCCGCAACAGTCAGACTATTGTATCGCAGAGAATCAGGCCGTGAGCAGAAGACATGCCCAACTGGAAAAACTGGATGGGGAATGGAATCTGATAGATTTAAATTCACTCAATGGTACCTATAAAAATGGCGAACGCCTGGTTGGAAATATAGCAAACCGCCTGGAGAACAAAGATGTTATTTTTCTGGCTGATGAGCGGTTTATATATTACGCATAAAGAAGGAGGAAAAAATGCTGAATATAGCAAATGTGGATGAAAGCTTAAAAATGTATATCAGAAAAGAACTGTTGGTGGATGACTTTTTTGAACTGATGAGTCTTGTCACAGAAAATATTTATCAGGGGCAGAGTAATCAACAGGTTCTGCAGCTGGATACAGCGACCATCCGAATTAAAAATGGAAATCTGATTCTTTTAAGAAAAAACGGAAGTGCAATTATGAATTTTGCCGAAATCCGGAATTTTTGTAAGGAGACCGTGTTTGAGACAATTTTCGCGCTTGGAGAAAACTGCACAAGAATCACAGAGTTTTTGCAGTTCCTTGATGATACAAGCCGCTGTACCAATGTTATGGATATACAGAATTATTGTGATGAAGCATCCGGTGCAGCCAACAATACCGTAGCCGGAGCATATACCGACCGGTATGCGGCATCAATGCAGGATAGAAACATGCAGCAGATGCCATCCATGCCGTCGGGAGATGAGACGGGTGTACTGGATCCGGCATATCTGCAAAAGGCATTGCACAGCAGTGCTTCTTCGAGGCTTTATGAGCCGGCTGCTGCAAGAGAACACAAATGTCTGCAACTGGTCAATACAAAGAGCGGAAGTATAACAGATATTGATAAGGATCTGTTCTGGATTGGAAAAGGTGCAGACTGTGATCTTCGGATTCTGGATGAGACTGTCAGCAGAAAACATGCATCGATTATGTGCAAAAACAACCATTATTTTTTGTGCGACAACGGATCCACAAACAAGACATTTGTAAATAACAAGGAGATTCCACCGAAAGCATCCGTTGAGATTTTTGACGGTGCAAGAATTAAGTTTTCGAATGTCGAGTTTAGTTTTCGCATTGAACAATAAGAAAAGGAGAGGAAGAGAATATGATTACGTTTACTGGATTACTCATTCTATTACTGGGAATTGTGATTATCGAGCAGCTGGTTGTCATTATTATGCTGATCGTAATGAATTGCAAAATAAAGAAGGAGAAGGCGGCACCTGCTCCGACACCGGTACAAAGCAATTATACTGCGGTTGCAGCAAACCCGGTTCCACAGACAGGCATGTACACAAAGGGGATTATGATCTGCAGAAAATGCTATCGCCCGGTGCAGCTTCCAAATAAATTCTGTAGCTGTTGCGGACAGAGTCTGGTCATGAGGTAGAAATAGATGGAAAAGAATTATTATCAGATTCTGGGGGTAGGAGAACAGGCAGACGAATCGGAAATTAAGAAAGCGTTCCGAAAGCTGGCGAAAAAGTATCATCCGGATACGAATCCCGGGAATCAGGAAGTGGCTGAGAAATTTCAGAAAATTAATGAGGCATATTCGGTGCTTGGTGATGCCGGAAAGAGACAGCGGTATGATATAGACCGCAAAAAGGGACCTGGCCCGCAGCCACAGCAGAATGCAGGGGCAAAGAAAAAACAGTCCGGTGGAAATGGATTCGCAGGATTTACACCAGGCGGTTTTAAAATGGATTTTGGCGATATGATGTTTGAAGAATTGCAAAATGAAAAAGCAACACAGAAAAAGAGTGCCGGTGTGAACATGGCGGATGTGAGCAGCCAGTTTGCAAGTTTCTTTGGCTTCCGTCCAAAATAGGAGTGTTATACATAGATGGATATAGAAGTAGAAGACATTGCGCTTGAGGCGCAGACCATATTGCATGGGCGATTTCAAATCCGGGAAGTACATTATATCGGAGAGCAGGGCATTACCTATATCGGATATGACAAGGTCCGGAAAAAGGATGTTATCATCAAAGAATTTATGCCCTATCGGATTGCAAACCGGGATCTGGATCATCGATCGGTTTTGTGCAGAGGCAGCAGTTGCAAAAACAAATTTGAAGAATTTGGGAAAGCCTTTCAGAAAGAATGTGAGTATACCCATATGGTTCAGGACATTAAAAGACCATACAGCGGATGCACAACCGTTTATGTAGATGATTTTACAGAAAATGACACATGGTATCTTGTGATTGAAAAAGCAAAAGGACGGTCACTTGATGCATGTGTGGGAGAACTGACGGTTTCACAGAAATACAGGATCATTCGGGATCTGTTACAGATTATAAGACAGATTCACAAAAGAAAACTGTTGCATTGCGACATAAAACCGGCCAATATCATTGTTCGTCCGGATGGTCATATTACATTAATTGATTTTGGATCGGCCGCAAGAATGGGGAGCAGACCACATGGAGCAGTCTATGTCAGTCGTGGATATTCCGCGCCGGAATTGTACCAGAGAGGGAAGATCAGCCGGGCAACAGATATTTATAGTGTGGGTGCCGTGATTTATAACATGCTGACGGGATATCAGCTCCCGCAGGCAGAAGATATTGAGGACATCCGGGAAATCCCCAGACTTTCAGAATTTGTGGAGATATCCGGATACAAAGAAAAATTATTTATGAGGATGCTTGATAAGGATAAAAAGAAAAGGCTGAAAAGCGTATTCTTATTATATTTTACAAGATAAAAACAAGGAAAGAAAAGAGGTAACGTAATGGAAGTGATTACACAGACAAACAGAACGATGTTATTCGAGGAAATCAATCCGGAAAAGCTTAATCTGCTGACACTTGTCGGAGATGCAAAGGATGTAGAGAGTCTCGATGATGCAAAAATCAAAGAGATTCATGAAGCTCTGCTTGTCAGAAGTTTTGATGAATTTTTGAACAAATTTGAGCCGGTTGTTTATTCCTATTTCAATGCGGCAAATCAGAGTGTGGCATATACACTTGAGAAGCCGGAAGGAATTCCAGAGGAATACATCTCAGAGATTCCGTTAAATCAGCAGAATGACTTTTTAAACATGCTGTTTACATTGATGGATACCAAGCGCGCACAGGGAATCATTAATGTGGATTTCAAATTTGAAAAGATTCTGGACATGATTTCTCCGAAGAAGATCATGCGTGATATCAAACAGGTACGAAAAGAAATTCATTATCTTTATGGAGAATATGAAAAACTTGATGATGAAGATCCAAAGAAACTGGATTTAGGAGATAAGCTGAATTACAAGTTTGAGGAAGCAAGTCAGAATTACAACAATGTCATGGCAATGTTGCCATTGGCAATTGAGGACATCAAGACACGTCTGCTTCTGACACAGTCTCCGTCACAGAAAAACGAAAAGCAGCTTGCACTCGGAATGTTGCAGATGGGGGAAAATGGAGAACTCAAGGTGCTTGAGATCCCACAGAAAGAGAAACAGGAGTTACTTGCTCTGTCAACGACGGATACAAATACCGAACTGGCAGAAACCTTCAAGGAGGATTACGACAGCATCAATGAGGAACCTTCTGAGTATATTCGAAGCCTTGTAGTAAGAACCTTCTGTCCGATGACAGCAGTCGTAAACAGTGATGTGAATGTAGAACAGGAAGTAGAGAACTATAATACATATCTTGCATTTTATAAGAATGCTAAGGATGATTTTATCAAGACCGTAAAGCCGCTTGTAGAAAAGCTGCTTGGTGTTAAGGTATTTTTCGAGCAGTATAACACAAAGGAAAAGGGAATGGTTCCATCTCTGCTTGTCACAAACACGAAACTGGACATGCTTGTGAGCAGCATGAATATCGATCGTTTAAAGACATACCTGAACACGGTTAATACAAAGAATGACTATACCAATACCGTATGGCTTGGTATCGTTCCGGATATCGAACTGGAATCTGCAAAGAAGAAGACTGTATCCCGTATGCGCTTTAAAGGCAACCAGTCAAGAGTCAAGACAGATGGTAACAGTATGGAATCACTTACGACACTTATGGATGCGATTCGTGAATATAAGATCCAGGTATTTTTCAATTATCAGACAGGAGAAAACACGACATTTAATTATGTGGCAACCTCCGGAGTGGACAGCTTTATTGAAAAATCTTCCATTCTTGCAAAGCGCGATTTCAGTGAGTATGTATCCTGCTGTCTGCCAAACTTTACGATTGTTCCAAAAGAGAAGTCGGAAGTTGTGCTTGACAACAAGATGCTCATTTCGGAAGAGGGCGGCGTTGAGCTTTCCAAAGAGCGTGAAGACATTATGAAACTTTGGATTGAGGGTGTGTATGTAGGAGCTGCTTATGTTGCGGCAGGTATGGTAGCAGCATACCAGTGTCCGGAATACTTAAAGGAGTTTTACAGCAATGTGACTTCCAAATATCCGGGTGTACGTTACGACATCGAAGCCGGAGATCATTCTTTAAAGACAGTCACAACAATGGGTAAAGAAATTACAGGATTTACCAATACCATTAAAAATGTGATTAACAATAAGGGGTTTGGTTTTGTTTTCGCATCGGAAAGCAGCCAGATTCAGGGAAAAGAAGTACGTAACATCACCGTCTATAAGGCAAGAACCATGGCAATGATGGATGATGCATACGATTCATTATATAAAACAATGGTAAGTACTTATGTAGAGCGTATGCTCCGTTATCTGAGTAACGATTTCAAACAGGAGAATGTTACAAACTTCTTTAGTAATAATCCAAAGAGTCAGAAATCTTTGTGGGAAGCAGACAAAAAGTATATCAATGGTATTACCCAGCAGGGAGACGAACTCGACTTTGTCATTGATGAGACCACAAATGACTGTAACATTAAGCTTGGCTTTAACGGAAATGTTAAGAACCTCAAGGTATCTATTACAAAAGGTACAACGGGCAGCCAGCAGTGACTAAAACGGTTATTAGGAAGGAAACTTCCTTTTAATAAAATAAAAAACATAGGAGGCTAAAAATGGGTTTCAAAGTAAGTATTGAAGCAAACGAAAAAATCGAGTTAGGCCTGGAAACAGTTACATCTGTAATATTTGATACAGATACGCCTGACGACAGCAATGCACGATCAACAGATCTTGGAATGGGAATTACCATCAAGGGAAAGATTCGTGCAAATATTGGGGGAATTGCAGATGATTCTATCAAACTTCCTGCATTTGCCCTTACACCGGCAGAGAACGCAAAGTGTTATGCAAACGTATCCGTTGAAGTAATTTCAGCAGGTAAAGTTGTAAGACAGATCACTATGGATACTGCTTATGTTGTTTCATACAAGGAAGACTTTTCGGATGAAAGCGGTGTTGGTACCTTTACGATCCAGCTGCGTCAGAAGAAAGACAAGAACAGCTCTGTAGCATACCAGGGCGGATTTGCTTATTAATTGAAAGGAGGAAAAAAGCGTAATGGGTTTTATGTTAAATGTGGATGATTCCATTAAATTAGGAGTAGACACAATCCAGACAGTAGATTTTGCGATTGATACACCAAAGGATTCAGATGCAAGAACAACAGATGTAAGTGTCACAATGACAATCACAGGTAAAGTACTTACTATGGTAGACGATGGAACAGAGGGAACTGTAGACCTTGCTTTATGGTCTATGATCTCCGCAGAGACAGCAGACTGCTATAAGAAAGTTACCGTCAGCGTAACAGCAGCAGGTCAGGTTGTAAGAGAGTATTCATTACCGAATGCATTCGTAGTAGATTACAGCGAAACATATGGTGATACTGAGGGTGTTGGAACTTTCAAACTGATTATCAGACAGAAGAAGAATGCAATTAATTCTACTGCTGTAAACGGAGGCTATGCATCCTAAAAAGTGAATTTTCTTTGAAAATTGACAGATAGCGTCAGCCCTTTCCAAAGGGGAAACCATAGGGGCTGACGCCCTTCTAAAGTCTAAAATCCGATAAAAATGAGAGAGTAAAAATGAATGATTTAATAAAATGTCTGACATGTGCAATCATAGGAGTTGCACTTGGAATTGAAATGAAATCGACCGATGACTGGAGGATACAGGCAATTGCGATTGCAGTATCACTGGTTATTTTGATTCTCTTGTCTGTGATTTTTAAAACAGACAAAAAAGAGAAAAAAACGAATAACGTGGAGCAGAAAAAACAAACAATAACGACAACGGCCAATGGAGAGGGTGCAAGAATTACACGTGCCGAGCCAAAGACCGCTATTGAGACAGGAAAGAAACCGGTTCGGGAATTGGTGTTGATCAATGAGGAGGGGGATGTGCTGTTTACGTGGGACATCCGGGGAAAGACTTCATTGGTCATTGGAAAAAGTACCCAGAAAGAACCGGTGGATATAGATTTATCTATGTCAGCAATGAGCCAGATGATATCCAAGCAGCATGCTGTATTAAATTATACGAATGACGGATGGTGTATTGATGATATAGATTCAAAAAATGGAACAAGAGTACGAAAGCTTTCCCAGAATGCAATCATGGATGTAAAACTTGTGGGAAGTGTACAGCTGGCAGCCGGTGACATTATTTATATAGCAAGCACAATGCTGCAGCTCAGATAATCAGAGAACATATCAATGGAGGAAAATTATGGCATTAAACAGATGTAAAAACGGACATATGTACAGTGCAAGAAAATATGGAGATACTTGTCCATATTGTAACACAGAAATTGAAAGAGTAAATTTGTATTCCAATACCGGACGCAGGACAATGATTGATGATCCGGACAAAACCATGCCGATCATGGGAACAGAAGAGAATGCCGATCCGGTAACCGGATGGCTGGTATGTATTGAAGGAACACAGTATGGAAAGGATTACAAGATCCATTCCGGCAAGAACTTTATTGGAAGAGCAGACAATATGCATATTCAGATTCTTGGAGATAATGCAATTTCAAGAGTCAATCATGCAGCAATCATTTATGATGCAAAAAATCGTTCTACCTATCTGTTGCCGGGAGATTCATCAGGACTTGCATATCACAACGGAGAGGCTGTATATACGCCGGTGGAACTGCAGGCATTTTCTGTAATTGAAATGGGACACAGTAAATTTATTTTTATTCCATTATGTGGAGAACATTTTGAGTGGAATGATGGAAGTGGTGAGACAGGAGAAGAGGATGAATAAAATTCTTCGGATGATAAAGGAAATCAAAAGTTTTGCAATCGGAAATAATCTGTATGCAGACATCGGAAATGCACAGACGATCGGAACACGGGAAAAACAGGATGATTCATTTGGAACCTGCATTAAACCATATGGCGTACAGGCAATCGTAGCAGATGGAATTGGTGGTTATGTAAATGGAAAACTGGCAAGTCAGATTACGGTGGAGACGTTTTTAGATGAATTTGATAAAAGGGATGTCACAGATAATCTGAGCTATTTTTTCCAAAAGACAGCAATTCTTTCTAATGAGCGTATTCGCGATGAATTCGGAGAAACCAAGGGCGGAACAACCGTGGTTTCCGTAGTACTCAAGGATGACAAGATGTTTTGGACTTCAGTAGGAGACAGTAATATTGCAGTATTCCGCAAAGATCGTCTGATCATGGTCAATCGCAAGGAAAATGTAAAAAACTGGCTGGAAAATCAGTATTATGCGGGCTATGCGAGACGAGAAGAAGTATTAGACGGAAAATCAGACAAACGTCTGGTCAATTATCTGGGATACGATGGATTCCGGAAAGCAGATGAAGGCGACCGTCCGATTCTTCTCAAGAAAAAGGATCGTGTTCTGTTATATTCGGATGGAGTAGAGATTCTTGGACAAATCGGGTTGGAAAACATTTTGAAAAAGAGGATGAATGCCCAAAAAATGGCAGATGCAATCATTCAATCCGTTGTGACAAGCAAGAAGATAAAAAAGGATAATGCGACGATCGTTGTATTGAAAATAAAGTAGGAGATTATTATGAGAAAAGAAAATGCAAGCTTCGAGACGAAATTTATATCGGAAGCAGGCAGCTATCTGAATAATGCAGATTATTTTGCATTTGTGGAATTGAAAGATTATGCATGTTACGTAATTGCAGATGGGATCGACACTGACGATATGAAAAAAAGCGCGCAGCAGGCGGTTACAGCAGTCATTGCAAAATTTTCGGATATGCCTGGAATGTCCAAAGCAAAACTGAAAAGTTATATGGCAGAGGCGCATCGGACACTTTTGGAGGAATCTGCAGAAATCCGTCTGGAGGCAAGCATACTTGTGCTGGTTACGGATTATAAGAAAGCGCGGTGGGCGCATGCTGGAAATTGTCGTCTGGCGTTGCTGCACAATGGGGCAATCATAGAGACAACAAAAGATACTTCCCTCACACAGCGGCTTGCAGACAGTGAAGAAATTCCACTGGATATGGTATCTTCTCACGAGGAACGCAACAATCTGTATGCATATCTTGGACAACCGGGAAAATTTTCTCCGGTCATATCAGCCAAACATTCATTAGAAGATGGCGATATTATTCTTTTGGAGACACGTGGTGCATGGGAAAATATTGGAGATGCGGAATTGCTTGATGCCACGGATGGGGTGTCAAAAGCGGAAGAAGTCTGTACGGGACTTGAAGATGTAATCTTAAGTCAGCGTCTGGATATTATCGAAAATTATACCATTGTATCCATATTTGTGAATAAGATCTATCAGAACCCAAAACAGGGAAAATATAAAAAACTGATCACCCTTCTGGTATCACTTGCAATCGCTCTTACGGTTGCATTGACGACGATTCTGGTCACCCGATATATTATGAACCGGAAAAACCTCGAAAAGATTGATGCAATCAAAGAAGCCGGCGTGGAGAAGCTGCAGGAGGAAAAATACGAAGCAGCAAAGGATAAACTCGAGGAATACGAATCCATTTCCGTGCGTGTGAAAAAAGGAACTGCAAATTATGACAGGGTACAGAGTGTCAAACTGTATTGTTCACTTGCGGAGGATTTGTATGATGCCTCTGTCAATGTTACAAGCCAGGGATATAAGGGAGCTATCAAAGATGTTGAGAGGGCAACACAGACATTGGATCAATTAAAAGAACTCGGGGAAGATACCACTGACCTGTATAATACGCTCACAGCATTTGAACGCTATGCGACATTTATGCAGCAGGGAGATGCTTTCATTGTAGAAAACAGTTATGGAGAAGCCGTTACCGCATATAGTAATGCGAGTGATGCTGTAGATGATTTTGATGATACCAGTTACAAAAAAAAGGCAGAGGATGCCCTTGAATCTGCGCAGACGAATGATAAGAGCGCACAGGTAAATGAAAACATGAACAGTGGAATGAATGCAGAACAGGAAGGGGACAAACTGGCTGCGGATGGTGACTACACAAATGCCAAAAGCAAATACGAGACAGCAAAGGACTTCTATAAACTGGCAGCAGATGCCGGTGACAGTAAAGCTTCTGACAAGTTGGATTCTGTCAACATCAAGATCAGTGATGCGGATTCTTCCAAGAAAGAAAGCTCGGATGGAGACAAATTAGAGCTTGCGATCGCAGCAGAAACAGAGGCAAGAGAAGCAGACAGAAATGGAAATCATGACACCGCAAAAAGCAAATACAATGAGGCCAAGCAGATTTACCAGGAACTTGGCAATGCGGATAAAGTAGCAGACATTGAAGATAAAATTGATGGAATGACAGAAAGCAAGACAGAAGGAATGGCTGTTGAGAAAATGTACCGTGCAATGGAGTATCTGTCCAAAGGTTCTTTTTCCAAGGCACGCAAATATTTGAAACAGGCAAAAAGCATATATGAGCAGTTAAATGATACTGCACATGTCACACAGATCGATGAGATACTCGACAATCTGAAACAGTTAGAAAAGACATTAGGAGTAGGTTAAACGAATGAGATCATATTCTTTGTATATTGATAACAACAAAAAGACCGCAAGTTCCCATAAAAATACTTACCAGAAGCGCGAATTGGAAGAGATGACGACCATACAGTTGCGGGAAATCTGCACAAAGGAAAAAATTATCAAAGGTATCATGGATCCTTTGAACCGGTATGAACTGATCGAAACAATTCTGCGTTATCGTGGAGAAAAAGAGGCGCTTTTTATCCGGGATGTTGCAGAAGGTGGAATGGAACGGCTGGAGGAGACTTTAAAAAGCAAACTCGGAACGGTTTTGCGGGATGAGGGGACGATTCATAATCCTGCCAGGCTGATGCTGTATAACGATCTGGATCTTACTCTGTTCGACCGCTATCAGGTCGGTATCGACAGAAGCAAGAAAAATGATATCAGCAAGGTTGTTATTAATCATATTGTAGAATCCAATGTCCTTTTGGTGGATGACGGCGGAAAAATCTGTTCCATCTTAAATCTGGTCAGTGATGGAGCCGATGAGGAGCATTTTTTCCTCGCAAGAGATGGACGTCAGCCAATTCGTTTAAGTGAAAAAAAATTCTATTATCTGTATTTCTTTGAAAAAAAGGAATCGGATTATCTGTACAATGCGTATTACGGCAAGGAACAGAAGAAATATATTGCAATCAACTATTATAAAATTCCATTGGTAGATCTGGAAGTGAGGAATCTTGAGGAGACACCTGCAATTCTGTCGATAGATTTTGGAACTTCCAATACGGCAGCAGGCACTTATCTGGATCATGGATATATCCGCCAGCATGACAGCAATGATGTGCTCAACGGTGGAATAAAGATTGATGCGATTAATGAAGTGCAGTTTATGGATAACACGAAGAAACGGAAAAAGTGGAGTCCGATGCTTCCAACCATGGTTACAGTAGCAGATTGTCACGACGCACAGAATATCATTTATCACTTTGGATATGATGCAAAGAAAGATACGCAGATCAAATATTATGATGAATCTTTCAGCGTTTTTTATGAGATTAAGCGATGGGTCAATAGTTATGATAAGCAGCAGGAAATCAATGATAAGAATGGAAACATGGCGGTTGTTAACCGCGGAGATATCATTCGGAGGTATTTGCTGTATGTCATTCACAGTGCAGAACAGCGCTTTAAATGTCGTTTTCGGAAGCTTCATCTGACAAGTCCGGTCAAATTAAAGCAGCAGTACAATATTATGTTTCAGGAATTGCTGCCGGAGTATGATATTGATACGGCACATATGCTCGATGAAGGAACCGCAGTAATTTATAACACCATTCAGAATCTGATCGAGAAAAAGCGGTTCTATGATGGAGAAACGATTGAGGCTCTGATCATGGACTGCGGTGGTGGTACGACAGACTTATCATCCTGCAATTTCCGTATTGAAAACGACAGTGTCTCTTATAAGGTGGACATTGAGACTACCTACGAAAATGGGGATACGAATTTCGGAGGCAACAATATTACATACCGCATTATGCAGTATATCAAAATCATGTTTGCCGCATTTTACAGCAGTAAGGCAACGGTTCGCATCGACGAGGTCATTCCGGTGGCATCCGAAGATATTTTCCGGTTTGTAGATGAGTTTGGCAAGGATGCGGTATATGAAAAATTAGAGCAGATGTACGAAGATGCTGAGGCTGTGATTCCGACAAAATTTAAAAATTATGAGAACCATACAAGAGATGAATATTATATGGTAAAGAATAATTTTTATTTCCTGTTTGATATTGCAGATAAAATGAAGCAGCAGTTCTATTTGCGGGAAGGGATTGTACGAAACAGTTTTCAAAATAATTATGACAGAGAAAGTGACGACTTAAAGATCACACAGATTGAACGTTGGAATCTGATTGTCCGCGAAGCGGGACAGCTGATCTATAAGCATTCCTTTCCGGAGATTATATTCAACATTAAGGAAATAGAGTTGCTTTTGAAGGCGGATATTTATGAAGTTGTAAATAAATTTCTTCTTGAATTTTATCAGAATCGTACGTTGCAGGACTATTCGATCATCAAGTTGACCGGACAATCCTGCAGGATTGATATCTTCCGCGAGGCATTAAAAGAATTTGTACCGGGAAAAAGTATTGAATTTAAACAGCAGAGTAAGGAAAAGAAAGATATTACGGAGCTGAAACTTACCTGTGTGCGTGGAGCCATTCAGTATGTTAATGCCAGAAAGATGGGCTTTACCGAGGTAAAACTACACTACCGTATGCCGTCCATTCCATATTCGGTCAGCGGATTTACGCATGATAATCAGGAAAAGATGCTGATTTATTCGCTCGACAGAACCCAGACATACGGTACATTGTCACGTAACAGTGGAATCAGTCAGCTGGAGCTGTTTTTAAAGGACGAATCCGGAGATCTCAAATACCGGTATATTTATGCAAATGACAGGGAAAGCAGCAAACAGACAACTTATAAAGAAGTGCTTGCACAATTTCCCGAATATACAGAATGCTTTCCACAGTATGAGATGGATGCGATTACCGACGGCGAGGTCAAATTTTTTGTATTTGCGGCGAAAAATCAGTGGGGATTTTTTATTGTACCAATCAGCAGAACCGAATCCCAACTGTATATCGGCAGAGAAGAATTCTATGCATTTGAAAACGATAACTGGGAACTCGACTTTTTTGATGGATTAAAATAATCCATATGTTTTAAGGATGATGTTCAGGGAGAAATTACGAGATGAAAACACAGACAAACCGAACCATTTTATTTGAAAAAGTTAACGAAGAAAAGGATACGATACTGTCTCTGATACATATGCAGAATGCAAAAGAGAGTCTTTCGGATGAAGAGGTACAGGCAATACACCGGGCACTTGAGGTGTCCGGTTTTGCTGATTTTGTGGAAAAATTTTCACCGGCAGTATATATGTTTCTGGATCCGGAGAAAGGCATTGTCCGATTTACCAGAGAATGTACAGACTCCAGACAGATCCGCATTTCGCTGGGAGAGAGTTATGGAGTGGCAGAACGAATCTGGGAGATGCTCTCGGCAAAAAGAAATAAAATATATTCTTTTCAGGAATTTGCTCAAATGGGGGATCAGTTATTGACAAAAAAAGATCCTTATATATTTGATGTGGCGAGAAACGAGATTCTGGCACTTTTGAATGAAGATGGAAATGATGCAGCAGAAACAGCGGAAAGAAAGCTGAAAGAATTGATTTCGGAAAAATATGATGTATTTTATCTGTTGCTAGTATTTCTTCACGACACAGAAAAATTCTGTGAGAAGAGGGAAGAAAACCGTATAAACAGGGGCATTATAAGGGACAATGGCAAGCTGCAGGTGCAGGTCGTTGAGACAGCTGCGGATTATCATAATGGATTTCTGCAGTATCCGTTACAGACACTTGAAAAATATGAAGCATTGGTTCGGGGAATGCTTACGGAAGAAAGTATAGAAAGAGATGTTCTTTTACTGCCATGTACATTTGGAAAGGAACAGATACAGGAAATCGGTGTGCTGTATCGGAAATATGCGGCATTGTACGAGACAGTAATCCGTCGTTTTTGGAGCTGTGCAGCGCCACTGCTTGAGACGATGTTTGGTGTGCGTGAATTTTTTGCGCAACAGAGAGAGGCGAAAGAGCCCGCAAAGCTGATTATTGCGAATATGGCAGTCGAGGAAATTCTGGATGTGAGAAACAAGGCGAAGCTGGATATCTATCTGCGTTCCGTCAATACAAAAGTATTTTATGAAAATACGCTTTGGTATGCGATTCTGCCGCATGCAAGAATGGAGTCGCAGAAAAACGGACGCCAGATCCGGGAGCGTTTCGCTGCTTCCGCAAAAGAAAGTTTCGAGGAGATACGTTGTGAGAAAGAAGAAATCCAATCACTGACAGAGCTTCTTGTTACCTATAAAATCCAGATTTTTCTTAGTATGGGAAGCGGGCAGTCAGCCACCTTTACACAGGTTGCATCAGAGGGGCTGGATGTGTTGGAACAAACACTTTCGGGTTATGAAAAAATGGAAGACAAGGATTATTTTATTCCGTGCTATCCAAACTTTGTAATCTTGTCGGATGCTGAAGCATATCTACGTATCGGCAAAAAAGTTGCCATAGATGAAATGAGCGGGGGAATCAGTATGGGAGGAAACTGGGACATCTGGCTGCGCGGGTTGGAAGTGGAAGCTTCCTATGTTGCTGCGGGAATGTTTGCAGCATGCCAGGACAGCGATTATCTGAGCGCACATTTTCGAAGAGGAATTAATACAGATAATCCCGGTGTAGGATATCGGTTTTCAGAGGAAGCGAATGCAGAACATACAGTATCAGATATGCTCAGTGATACCAGAGAATGGTCCAAAGCGCTCACACAGGAAATACAAAAACGTGCCAGAGGGGTTGTATTTGCACAGAAAAACGGACAGATGCAGATATTGACGGATCGCACATTTGCTTATTCAGGAGAGAAAAGACTTCTGGTATCTATGGTACAGACGATTACTTATATTGAGCGGACATTGCAGAAAGAAACACAGGATTTTAAGAAAAATCTGATTTTGCAGTTTTTCCAGAAACGGCCGGGAAGTGTACTGGCAGACTGGATGAGTGAGGAACAGAATTGTATCAATCCGGTGCTGCGGCAGGAGGAGACACTGACCTATCAGATGAATGAAGAGGAGGATAGTTGTGTGTTTACAGTAGACTTTGGTGGCAGCAGACTTACCAGAAAAAATAAAGTGATCGTACTGGATGAATAAAGGAGAAAAAATGGCAGCAGATTTTTTGGAAAAAGATTTTAATTTTGAAAAGTATATCAGTGAGCGTCTGTTAGAAATTGACGATGAAAAAACGCGTGTGGAAATGCGGGAGCTGATGCAGCATACAATGATTCCGTTTTATCGGCATACAGAAGAAGCCTATCGGGGATTTGTGGAGCGTTACCGGATATCGGCGGAAGCTTCCATGGGGAGCTGTGATGTGATCACCGGCCTGATGAAGCGGGGAAAAATCGATGTGACAGACCACAGTTTTGTACCAATGATCCCGGAAGATGCACATAAAGAAGTACTGTCAGCGCAGCAGATGATTGAAGCACTGGAACAGGGGCAGTCCTACAAGATTATGAGTATCTTTATCAGGCTTGGATATGACAGACTTCGACAGATAGAGCAGGAACAGAGATATTTTCGTGGGACCATATATACCGACTACAGTGAGTATCCAATGAAAGTTGTGATAAAGAAGAATGAGAGGTATCTGGAAAAAATCCGGGACCTGTACCGTATTTTTGAGGAAAACCATGTGCGCTGGAAAAGCATATGTGCACCATATATCGAGAAAATTTATGATGTATATGTGGTAGAGACCGAGTGCCCGGACGATGATGAAATTCTGCGGATTGACGTAGATTTTGAGGAACTTTCCGATGTGATTTTGTATGATTATATTCCGATGTGGAACATTTATACCGGAAATGAGCGCACCGGAATTTATCCGGAACTTTCGGTAGACCGGGTCAACTATGATCATCTCATCTATGCATCACGCTTTCAAAAAGGGAAGGATTATCTCATTGATTCAAGAGAAACCAAGGTATGGAATGTATATCGGACAGATGCAGATATGCGCATTATCTGTGACAGTGCGGAACCGATTTCATGGGATGTGCTTGAATTATCCTATGAGCCATATGAGCGCGAAATGGATATGCCGGTCTTTGGAAATCGGGACAGCAGTGAGATCCGGGATGCGGAAATTCATACGATGGCGGAGGTCAAACGTTTTATTCATGCGCTGGGATATGACAACCTGTTGAAGCTGAAGGATATAAAAGTCATGAAAATCAAGAGACAGGATATCTACAAAACAACATATTCCATGGACGCTTTTATGGAAGACGAATTAAGAAACGGCTTCACACGCCAGGTGCTCAGGCTGGTATTTCAGAGAGTTGCGGAGCCTGGCTATCTCGACTGGGATATCATGAGTTACATCATCAGCCGGATACAGTGGAAACTGCCGGAATTTAACTGCATAGGGGAGTTTGAATAAATGAACGGTTTTTGGAAAGTGGTAAGTGAAGATATCGAAAATGTACGGATCCGGCAGGCGGATTCCTTTGGACCATACAGTGAGTTTACGGAGCGCTGGCTGGAGGAAAAGACCATGCCAAAGCAGGTAAGTGTTAACGGCTTTTATCGGTTTGATGCAATCATGCAGGCATTGTTTGGTGAAGAGCGCGTGGAGCCGGCGATACAGGACTGGTTGTTCGATGTGTATATGCATGCGCTTGTTCCGATTGAATTTCGGACGGGAATGTCATATCAGGAGCTTCAGATCCGTCAGAAGTGGAATGCACTGGCAGATGGAACTTATGGGGAAAAAAATGCAGAAATTTTTTGTTCGCTCGACAGCGACAGAAAATACTATATCGCACACGCCCTTTGGAGTCAGGAACAGACTGGTGCTGGAATCCGCAAATTCGCGGATGTGATGGTACGGACACTGGAAAAAGGAATTGTATATAAAAACAAATGCAGGGAGAAACAAATCCTTTTGTATGTAAGTAATAACGAAAATACGGAAGATGCAGAAGTCATTGCGCTTGTACAGGAATTGTTTCTGCCGCTCGGTTATGAGCTGGATATTTTCTGGGAAAAGCATTTTGCAGTCATCGGGCAGGAGCAGACCATGCAGCTGGACGAAATTAAATTATTGTAGGAGAGACAGGAGGAAAAGACGGATATGACAGGAATGAAAATACCGGTGTTTGAAAGAGGAAGCATCCTTACGTATGACATGTTGGAGCAACTGAAAGATTATTTTATGCAGGCAGTTACCATTCCATATGCGGAGTATTCCGATGGTATTCTTTGTGGCTGCAGAATTACGATGTCCAATGGAATCGTACAGTTGGGACAGGGGCTGATTTGTTTCCAGGGAAAGCTGCTTGCGGTGACGGACGACTTGCAGGTACAGGTGGAGCCATCGAATGCGCGGCAAATTCTGATATTGAATATTGGAAGTTCTTACCGGGATGTCAATTTCGAAGTTATTGATGTGCAGCTGGAATGTATTCCGGAGACTGAATTGTCTGCCAATCAACTTGAACTGTGCAGATTCCGGTTACAGCATGGGGCATCGCTGCGCAACCATTACAAGGATTTTTTCGACATGGGAACGGAATACGACACCGTAGATGAAACATTTGCACACTGGGCATCTCTTTCGGGAGAGACCGTGTCGGTACGCATTCTGCAGAATTTTGCAGACAGCATGTTAAATATTCATGCAGGCAATGCGCTGGATGTGGATTTTGTGGGAAAAATTCTTATGCTGGAGGGCCGCTCCATGAATCGGAAGGCGGTACTTTATTATCTGGCGAACCGGTTGGAAAATCCATATCGGGAGATGAGCAGTCATGAGATGTATATGGGATTGTGCGAAGTAATCCGAAGACAAAGAGGCGGTGGAGGCATGCGGAATGCACCACGCGAAAACAGAAGAATTATTGTAGATTAGGAGAAAAACTATGGGTTATAAAGATGAAGAAATCATGGCTGAGAAAAAAGCAGCTGCACTCAAAAAAATACAGGAGCTTGAAGGAAAGAAACTGGAGGCTCAGCTTAAGGAATCCATTTATGATGAATGTATTCATGTGGATGATAAAGAAATCAGATTTTCCAGAAGAACGTTTGCTGATCTTGGAATCAGCATTTATATGCCGGAAACATTTGAACAGATGGAGGAGGAGGTAAAAGAGGCTCTCTATCCATTAAAAAGCGCACCCAAATATGTTTTTGTAGATTATGAGATACCTTTTCAAATCACATTGAATCAGACAAAACATAAAGTCCCGGATGAAGGAATGTCAAGATTTATGGATATTTCCTCAAAAATTATAGAAAATCAGGGACCGAAAGCAAAAGTTCTTGGAAAAGGTGTTGTCAGAATCAAAGATCACAATGTCGGAATTCTCGAAGTAGCCACCCGTGCAATTGATGGGAATGTACATAATGTAATGTTCAATATCAGTATAAATGGACAAATTGTTATGGGAAATATTCATTTTCCTGCACCGTATGTCAAAAGACTGGCGGTGGTTGCAAAAGAAATGATGGATAGTATCGAATTCATAGAAGATGCAAAGGAGGCATAAGGTGGAGACAATTACATATCTGAATATAAAAGTAGAAGGGGTACCCTATACAAAAATTTTATCATTGCATATCCAAAATGCTATCAATGGATATGGGAGTGCTTATATTGAGGGTGAAATTGACAGTGAAAAAGGAAATGCATATGTACAGAGACTTACTTCCGACACGATTGTTAAAATCACAACAACCGCAGACGGACAGCCGCCGATTTTGTTTATGGGAGTCGTTGCAGGTTCTTCTGTAAGCCGGGAAACGGACTATACATTATTGAAGATTCAGCTTTTTGCGACAGCACATAAATTAAACTATAAAAAGAAAAATCAGAGTTTTCAGAATGCAGCAGACACATATACAAACGTAATTACAAAAGCTTTGGATGGGATGGCAGATCTTCAGATGAATGTGTCGGACAAGGCAATTGGTTCGCTTATTATGCGATACAACGAAACAAGCTGGGAATTTGCGCAGAGAATGGCATCGACATTTGGTGCTCCGATTTCTGCAAACGTGAATACAGAAAAACCATTGCTTACGGTTGGAATGCCAAAAACAGGAAAGACATACAATGTTTCCGATGCGAAAATCGGGTTCAGTTCTGAAAGTCAGACATCTTATGGTGGAACAGTCGTTACCAGTGCGCAGTATGTATATCTTGGAGATAAGATTTGTGTAGGAAATAAGACAGAGACGGTTCAGGAATATGAAAGCAGTCTGGACTACGGAATACTGACTACAAAAATATGTCTGATGTCAAAAGATAATGAGAATAAGATTGCAACGGGAACAAATGATGCACCGGTGCAGCGTCCGATTACCAATGTTGCAGCATCTGGAAAAATGTTCACCGGAGTAGTACAGGCCGTGCAAAAGGACAAGGTACAGGTACACCTTACTTCGATAGATGCAGAATATGATGCCGGCGGCACACACTGGTTTCCGTATTCCACGGCATATTCATCCAGCGATGGAAGCGGCTTTTACTGTATGCCCGCGGTTGGCGATACGGTAAGGGTATTTTTTCCATCGGATAACGAAGCAGATGCATTTGCTGCAAGTTCTGTGAATGTATCCCCGTTGGATGATCCTTTGCACAAAAAATGGAGATCACCGGCAGGAAAAGAGATTCTTTTTACACCGGAAGGATTATTAATCAGCTGTAAAGATGACAAGATCTTTATCGACCTGACAGATGAGGAAGGCGTTAAGATCTGTTCGGAAAAAGATATAACGATCAATGCACAGAATAATCTTACACTATACGCAAAAAAGACATTAAAAATGCAGGCAGAAAACAAGGTGCTTTTGAGTTCGGGAGAGTCCTACATAGATATGTCAAAAGATCTCATTGAGATGGGAGCAAAGCAGGTATTAATTAATTAACAGGAAGAAACAGAAATGATAAAAATAGATGAAATAGAACAGTTTGAAAAAGAAAGTCTGCCACAAATAAAGCATCAGTATTGGCAGTTAAACAGCCAGACATTTCCAAAAGAAATGAATTCGTTTGTCGTAGCGTTGAAAGAAAAATTCGCAGATGTTTTTGGAAAACTTGGGGATATTGTGCAAAAGAAAGACTGCCGTGTCGGGAAAATAACCATTTCTCTTATACGGCAAAGTGTAAGAGAAGGAAAGCCAAGGGCAGTGATAGAAGCTTTTGACAGGACAGGGGCAGATAAAAAACTGTTATATACAGACGATATGGACATCAGCTGGCTTTTTTCCACATGGCAGACTTACAGAGAGATGCTTGAGAAAAAAGTAAAGCAGCAGATGTTATCCCATATCATAAATCAGACATATATTACATGGTTTATGGAAAAAGAAATCACCAACCTTACCATGGTGTTGTATCACGTCATCAGGACAGTTCTTTTGGATGCAGATGAGATAGATAATTTTGAAAAACTGGTATATCCGGAATGTTTTCAGATATCAGTAGGTGAGTATAATGACTGGCAAAATGTTGTATTCTTTGTTCCACCGATACTGAAAATCGATGAGGATAGCGAACTACCGCTTATTTATCAAAGAGTGGAGAATCTGAACTTCGGAGGGAAAACATTCGAGAACAAGGATCTTACAGCTGCTAAATTTGTGAACTGTGGTTTTGAGAGATGTACCTTTGACCGGGTGTCTTTGAAGGATGCCCGCTTTGTGAACTGCAGATTTCAGAATGTTGTAATGAAAAATGGCACGATGGAGAACGCAGGTTTTATAAAATGCAGTCTCGTAGATCTTGACGCAAGGACAATGAAGAATAAAGGTGCGTATGTCAGCGAATGCACGATAGAGAATGTTCTTATGGATGATCCGTCGGATGAAAAACAGGGAGAGATGGAATGGAATTATACAGAATGAAACAGGGTGCCGCAGTGTCGGCACAGATTGTATATCTGGAAGAAGCAAAATACGCATATAGCCTGACAGAAGACAATTACAAAAAAATGCCGGAGAACAGTGCGGGGTACTACGAATATAAGAAGAATGTTCTGATACCGGATATCATGCAGAATCCGACGTATATGGTGTCGGACATCATTCAGAAAGTTATCGGAATATATGACAGCACGATTTCATGCAAAGATATTTTTATCATGCCAAATGATGAAAAATATTTAAATAAAGGGGTGCAGATGTTCCATATCCCGGATCTGCCAAGAGTGGATTGCATGGCACAACAGGCAGTAATACTACCGAATGGTGGAGTGCAGGATGTGATACTGAATTCCACAAAAGTACAAAACAAAGACATATTTCTGGTAGATCACATGGTCGAAAATATTGTTATTGTATCGCTTCGGTTTATGGAAAGTGTGCTAAGAAGAGGAACTTTGGGGGTGGAGTTTCAGAGAGTAGAATGCGTGGAGGAAAATTAGAATGGGTGAGAAGGCATTTCAGACAAGATTGTGTACGGCGCAGTGTCAGTATGGATCTATAAAGGATCAGTATATAAATATTCCAAAAGATCATGGGGTATATTTCCAGGACACAGACCATCCCCTGCTGAATGCAAATGATCATGTTGCAGATAAGCATATTTTACAGTTTGGCAGATGCACATCCAAGGCAAATCCCAAAAATATGGCGGGAGATGTGTTAAGTAGTGTCATTCCGGTGTTCGGGCTTGCAAAGTTGTTGAAATCTGTCATGAAATGTGAGGGATGCATATGCAGTCCGAAAACGCTTACTGCGTGGCAGAACACAAACAAGAAGGATCATCTGGACGGAGTAGATGGAATTACTGATGAGAGTAAAGTCATGTGCTTTTATGGAGGCATCATAACCATCAACGAGGCAAAGGAAAGTGCAGATGATGCACAGTCTGCAGATGAAGACGGCAAGGTATCGGGCAAGAGGACAAGTTCATCATCTGGTGACGGGGGTGCGGGAACGGCACCAAAATCACCAACGGAAAGAATGCCGGCAGAGGTTGCCGCAGGTATAGAAAAAAATAATATGGGTGTGCAAAATTATGTCAATAATATGAATACATCCATACCGGAAGCAGCAATGGATGCAAATGGATTTCTTGTCAATAGCAGCGCATTGTCCTGTTTTTCCTGCGGGACATCGAATCTTGCCGAAAGTGGAAATGCATGTATTGCGTCTTATAATGCATCGGTGGCATTGCAAAGTGAAGTCCCACTGGCAGATATGATTCTGGCAAACGATATTCTCATGCCCCAAAAAGCAACAGCATCACAGCAAATGGTGGCGATGAATGACATTTTTCAAGCTATGGGCTATACCACGCACCGAAGAAATTCGCTGGCGGATATGGGTCAGGGAGCAGTGCTTTTGTCAGCTTTAGAAAATAAAGAAGAGGGAAATGTCGTGTTTCATTCGTTCACGCAGGATACATCAGGAAAACTCCTGTGTCTGGAAAATGAAACAATAGACATCAATCTGGAAGAAAGTACCTTATTGGAAATACAAAAAGAAAAACAAGAAAAATAAGAAATGGAGATAGAAAATGCGATTTTTGAGATTATTTATGACACACCCGGATCTGGCAATAGAGTTTGTGATTTCGGCATTGATAGCCATTCTTGTGGCGCGTGCGGTTCCGGGTATTGTGAACAGTTATTATGACAATGTGGAAAGTGGACATGTAAATGACGTAGGATTGGAAGCAAACGATCAGACAGTACCGGCAAACAGTATAGAAGACATTTTAAACAATGATACGTTTGCCATTGTTGTGAGTGACCCGGATGAGTACAAATTTGATGGAAGTGCCTATTGGAAAGATGAGGATCCGAGTGAAATTTATAATGTAAAGCTTGCATCAGGGGAAAGAGTAGCTGTCCGTGTGCAGGCAGAGTATTTGAAAAAGACAGGGGACGGATATTTACTGAATATTGGAAAAATAAAAAAATTTGATCTGACAGCGGAACCGGAGATTCTGGATGAATTGCAGGAAGAATATGCGTTGGATCGAACAGACTTTTATGTTGATTTAAGAACAAACATAGAGGAAGGAAGTAAATATTCCGAGGCGACAAGACAGAAGATGATCGATCTGGTGCAGCCGTTTACTGCAATATTTGTATGTGCAGCTTTGTGGATACTCTTGCATGTGATCACAGTAAAAATTGGCATTGCACCGAAATTATTTGGGAACAGATAGGAATTTTACAAGGAGTTTGGTAAATGAAAAATACATTGGCAGATGTAAAGGTGGAAATTGGAATAAAATACAGTCATGTGCTGGATTTATCCATTGAAGCAGAAGAGGGGAAGCACGCGGCGGCACATATTGTTCTGGAAATGGAAGATAAGATAACCGACGCAGAAATACAGAGTGTAAAAAATCAGAATGTAAAAATAAGCATCGATGGAAAAGTGCTGTTTGCCGGAATCTGTATCGGCATCAATTATACGGCATTATCCGGTTACTATAACGTAATTGTTCAATGTGCCTCAAAGACATATCAGATGGATCAGAAACAGGAGAGCCGGCGTTTTCAGAATCCATCCGTAACGATTAAGGATGTAATCGATGAGACATTAAAAGCATATGGAGTCTCTGTATCTTATAGTGAGAACCGGGCATTCGGACAGGTAATCAGTCAGAATCAGGAAACCGACTGGGAATTTGTCAAACGTGTTGCGGCAACGCAGCAGATGTCCGTATATGTAGATGCGAGAGATCCGGGTGGAAGAATTTTTGTCGGAAAGACCGGATTTAAGACGTTTGAAGAATTTGATAAAAAGAATGCGCAGTCCGGAGTATCCCGCAGTCTTACCGAAATGGGAATGCGGCAGGCCAATGGAGAAGAGGCACAAAGCTATACGCTGGATGTGTATGACTGCATCAGCAGCAATCTGGAAATATCCGCCGGAGATCGCATAGGCAACTTTGTAATTCGCCACAGTACGATCAAAAATAAATCCGGGATACTGGAGAATGACCTCAACTATGGATATACCTATAGTGCCAGACCGGATACGACTGCAGTGAATGCACCACAGGAAACAAGTTCTGTGCTGACCGGAACTGTGACAGCAGTCTCTGGAAACCAGATTCAGGTGGCGATGGACAGTGAAGCAGGCGGGGGAGGACAGACCTGGATTCCATATGAAAGCTTTCTGTCCAATTCGTTCTATTGTATGCCGGATGTGGGAGATACCGTATTTATCTATTATGAGAATAATGGAAATATTGTTTGTCTGGGAAGCAAACATACCAATACGGGGCATCCGGATTTTTCCAAGCCGGATGAAAGTGTTTTCACGAACAAAAACAAAATGATCAAGCACGAGAAAAAAGCACTCCGGATTACAGCTACAAGGGATCTGAGTGACGCACAATCCGAACAGGAAATCAGCATTATCATGTCGGATGAGGATGGAATTACAATCAATTCGGGAAGAGATATTACGATTACTTCGGATGAAAACATTGTATTGGGAGCAAAAACACCAAAGGATGCAGATGAACAATACCGGGCCGGAAAGAAAAAGCTTGGAGCCCGCAGAGATGCCAGCCGGAAAGAATATGTGGCATCTGCCGGAATACTGGATTATGCAGGACTGGCGGCAAGACAGACTGGAAGCAAGATATTGGACAGTGGTCTGGACCAGCTGAAATCGGCAGTATTCTATGATGTCTGGCACAAAGCCAAAGAAGCAGAATCCGAAACAATAGCATCCGAAAATTACGAAAGCGGTGTATTGACGTTATATGGTTATGAATCCGCACAGTTGGTCGTTGGAAAAGGGGACAGTGTGGATACCGGAATCCGGCTGGATTCCAATCTGAGTTTTTCCGCAGAAGAATTTACGTGGCTTGGTTATCAGCAGGGAGAACATGAAAAAGAAGAAAAGCCGCTGCAGGACTGGTGGGAGACAGCACTCGATGGACTGCAGCTTGCGCTTGATATTGCAGGATGTTTTCCGATACTTGGAGCAGTCCCGGATCTTATTAATGCTGGAATTTCATTTGCCAGAGGAGACTTTGTAGGTGGTGGAATGAGTCTTATTGCAGCGATTCCGATTGTCGGAGATGCAGTCGGAGCAGCAAAGACTGTGGTAAAAGGGACAAAGCTTGTGTCCAAGGCGATGAAATATATGTCCAAGGCAGAGAAGCTTATAAAATACGCAAAGGGTATCTACGGAATTGCACAGGGACTTTATGGAATTTATCAGACAAAAGACGGACTGCAGGAAATATACAATAAGATTAAAAATGGGGAAAATCCGTGGGATGATCCAGAGACCTGGAGCACTATATTTAACGCTTCACAGGGGGCGGTAGGTGCAGGCAAGGCAACGCATGAGATGTATAAAGCAGTAAAGGGACCAAAGGGAGGAGACAGCAAAAAGAGTAAAGAAAATACTGAAGAAAAAGGAAAATCATCAGAGGGAGATGCAACAAAATCTGAGAATAATTCAAAATGTGGCGATCCAATCAATATGGTCACAGGAAGTCTGACCTTAAATTATACCGACCTGACGGTTCATGACATTAACGGAATATTTACCCTTCAGCGTATGCATGAGTCCATCCATAGTAACGAAGATATGATGCTTGGAAACCGCTGGTATCTGAACATCGAGACAAGACTTACGATAGGAAGTGGGCGGATCTGCCTTCAGAAGATGGACATGACGCTTGAATATTTCTCCTTACAGGAAGGAAAATGGATCAATGAGAAACATAATCATGGAGCGTATGTTCTGACACAAAAGGATGACGGTTACGAAGTCTGGGAAAATTCCACAAAAAAGAAATACTTATATGATACCGATGGAAAAATTGTTCAGATTCAGGATAGATGTGGAAACCGGACCAGATTTGAATATAAAAATCATCAGCTGATCCAGATGACATTTGCATCCGGACAGTGGTTGAAATTTGAATACTGTGATGGAAAGTTGAACAAGATCACAGATACCATTGGAAGAACCGTTGAATATGGTTACAATGACAAGCTTTTAATGTGGGTAAAACTTGCCAATGGTGGAAAGATTTCATATGTATATGACAAATATCATTGTATTCATCAGATCACAGATCAGAACAATCAGACTTATGTGACCACAGAATATGATCATCGCCGGCGGGCGGTACGTCAGAGTCTGATTACCGGAGAAGAATACGTGATCTTCTATGATGACAAAAATCAGAAAACCATTTTTACCAATCTCAAGAATGACAGCAAAGTGGTTTTTGAGTATGGAAATCAGAAAGTTCCGGTTCGGGAGATTTATGAGGATGGCACATACATAGAGAAAAAGTATGACAGCCAGGAAAACTGTATTTACTATAAAGACAGAAACGGAAACGAAACCTGTACGGAATATGATGAACAGGGAAATGTTACAAAGATTATATATCCGGATCAGAGTTTTGATCAGTTTGCATATGATGCTGCAGGCAATCTGATCTGTAAAGAAAATTCGGGTGGCAGCTGCGAAAAGTTTACCTATAATGAGAAAAATCTTTTGACTGCATACCGGCAGCGGATCACGGGAGAGACCTATGCCCTGACAAAATATACCTATGACCATTACGGCAGATTGTTGTCCACGGTTAATCCAAATGGAAACAAAACCGTGTACGGTTATGAGGAAAGCAATCGTTATCAGGATTGGAGTTATAAGACACTTCCGGAAAAGGAAAGCTTTATAAGAAAATATGACCGTGCCGGACGATGCATCGAAGAAACCAACGAGTTTGGAACAAAACACATGAGTTATACACCGATGGATGATGTATGTGTTGTAACGGAAGCGGAAGAACAACGGACGGAGTATCATTATGATCTGCTCGGTAATCTAAAAGAAAAACGTCTTCCGGTACAGGGAAAGACGATGTATCGTGGCATTCGTTATGCATATGATGGTCTCGACCATAAAATAAAAGAAATATCCCCATTGGGAAATGTCTATGCGTATGAGTATGGAAATGAGGATGAATTGATCCGGAGCATTCATCCGGCAGCTTATGCCGCAGGCAAAAAAGACGGAATCGTATTCGCTTATGATCGTTATGGAAACAACATTCAGACACTTTATCCGGACGGAGGAATGGAGAGCCGCGAATATGATGCCAATGGTAACCTTATCCGTCAGATAATGCCGGAAGGACAGGAGACACAGCAGTATTATCGTTATATCTATGACTGTATGGATCGTGTGACAAGGATTGAGGACGCCGAAGGAAAATGCATGGCAGCATATTCCTATGACACAGAGGGAAGGATCACAGCTTTCACCGGAGAGGGAAAGGAGTATCCGGACCTGTTTACATACAATGCGTGTGGCTGGCTGACTTCTGTGCGGAAAGCTGTGAAGAAAGATGACGCAGGCAACGTGCAGTATTATCTGGTCACCTACAATTATGATGCCATGGGTAACCGTACTGTGGTCAAGCGCTATCTGGATTATCAAAGCGTGGACAGTGCCAAGGGCAGATGCCATGAAATTCATTATTGTTATGACAAATCGAACCGTCTTGTGGAAGTGAGTGACAGTACAGGAGCAGAAGAAACTTATACCTATGATAAAGGGGGAAGACTCAGGTATCGTCGAAGCCGTATTGCGGAAGGGGTAGAACAGGAGACCGGATATAAATATGACAGGGCGGACCGCATCATCGAAATCTGGGAGCGCATGGAGAAAGAGGCAGGCAAGACCTACGGAAGCAATTACAGTAAAACGGTCTATACATATGATGCCAATGGAAATGTGACACAGATTCTTCTGCCAGATGGCGGAACGATCATCTACACTTATGATGCGGATGACCGGGTAGCAGAGGAGCAGCATCGGGATGCCACCGGTATTGACTGTCAGATCGCATATTCTTATGATGCTGCCGGAAACCGAACCGGACGAAAGATCACGGATGGAAAGGAAACGGTGTATGCAGAGGAGACACATGCCTATGATCTGATGAACCGTGAAATCCGTTACGTGGACGGAGAAGGTGGAATGACCACCAGAAGTTATGATCAAAACGGACGTTTAAAGACCGTTGTCATGGCAAATGAGAATGCAAAAGTGGCAGAAAATGCTTTGTACAGGGCACACGGATATACATATCATTATGATCAGCAGGACCGTCTGCTTTCCGTTATGGGACCGGAAGGATTTCTGTTGGAGAGCAGCAGTTATGATCCTGCCGGAAACCTGTCCGTCCGGACAGATGCGGAGGGCAACCGGGTGAAGTTTGATTATGATCTGGCAGGCCGTAATACCCGTATCACATCTGCCGGAGGAAGCACACAGGATTTCACCTATGATGCTGCCGGAAATGTGGAGTGTGCAACGGATGGCATGGGAGAAACCACACAGTTTATAAATGATATGTGGGGACGTGCGACGGAAGTCGTGCGTGCAGATGGTGAGACTGAGCGTTACGTCTACGACCATGCCGGAAATGTAATTGCTGCGACAGATGCGGAAGGCAATACAGTAACCTACAGTTTCGGGGAAAGAAACCAGCTGGTGGAACGGACGGATGCATTTGGTCAGACAGAGTATTTCTGTTATGACCGTGCCGGAAATCTGGCAGAACATGTGGACCGGAACGGAAACCGTACGACCTATGCTTACAATATGTACGGCAGTCCGACAGAGCGCATTGCGCAGGCAGCATGGAATTCGTCGGATGGAACGGATCACATGTGTGGCCGTATACAGGAAAATTATCAGTATGACAGAACCGGCCGTCTTACCGCTGCAATCAGCGGTGGCATGCGCTATGATTACCGCTATGACAGAAAGAACCAGCTGCTGGCAAAGACTGCGGGAGGACGGACACTGGTAAGCTACGCATACGATGCCGAAGGAAACCGGACCGCCAGTACGGATGTGACCGGAAACTGTACAAAGTACACTTACGATCTTCTTGGAAGAATGACCGGGGTAAGGGATGAGAAGACCGGCTTTCTGGCAGCCTATGAATACACAAAAGCCGGAGACTTAAAGAAGGTGGATACACCCGTGCTTCA
>URSS01000015.1 GCA_900550545.1 uncultured Lachnobacterium sp.
TTTCTCCTGGTGATTTTCTTGAAAGATAAGGACTGTTTCTCCACTCTTCTAAAATGATTTTAGCTTCATGTTTCAAAACCGTAAAATAATTACTCAACTGTTCTCTTTTTCCATGTTTATTCCAGTCTATGTAATATAATGGATTACAATTATAATTCAAAGCCAATGGCAAATAATAATTCAAAGCATCCTCTGGTGTATATGTTGCAGGCATAATTGTCGGTTTATAATGATACGATGCTGCATATTCAAATACTCTATACAAAAAAACGCAACGTGGCAATGGTTCAAATTGTTTTAATGATGCATGATATAAATCCAATATTCCTTCATGTGGTAGTTTTTCAAATGCAATCATCTTATACGCATTAATATTTTTTATTATTGGCAACTCTAAATGAAATGCCTCTTCAATATTTGATTTAAGATAATTAGGATGACGTAATCTGATACAATCCAATAAATCAAAACGATAATACAATTCATTCAATTTATTGTTTATTTCCCTGTTAGCCAAAAATTCAAAATTAGGACATCCATTTAAATATGCCATTATGTTTAACAAAGCTCTTTTATCACTCGCCTTGCTACTATCATTGCAACACAATCTAAAATGATGCATTTCATCTGATATAATATTCACCTTATCGTAAATAATTATTTCATCATCATATCTATAGCTGAACAATCCCCCAACATAGTTGCTTCTATCATTATAATAAACTGAAGGATACTTTCTAAGAATATATAATTCTTCTTCCGTTTTAAAAATAGCGTATTTAATTCTATTTTCTGCATATAAATACACGTTTTCTGAATTTGAAATATCCGGTAAATATTCCCATGATTCATTAGTATATGTTTGCATTTCCTCTCTCGTTGGTTCTGGAATTATTTTTATTGTTCTATTTTTTACCGCATCAAATAATTCTAATAATTTTTTACGTTGTGCTAAATATACCTTTTTGTAAAGTGGGATAAACATAATTCTACTCTGAGTATCAGAGTGCTTATCCCTTTCCATATTAATTTTTATAATTAACTGTTGGAACTCTAGTGGCTCATAAAACATAAGACTTATTATCCCATGTTTCAAAAAAAGCTCTTCTATAGAAAAATTTTCTTCTATAGCCTTTAATTCGTCATTAATTCTCGTAATCATTCCACCTTTCATTCGTAATTAAGCATCTTCTATTATTTTGTCTATTTTATCTAATGTCTTTTGATTAATTATCATGCAACAGTACACCACATCTGATAAGGAGTAGTTCTGTTTTATGCTAATCATTTCTGACAATATCTCTTCTATTTGTTCTTTATACATTATACCATCTTTTTGTATGATGTCATTAAATCTTAAAATGGATTCTCTCTGAATATCTCCTACAAACGAACTCTGACATAATATCTTTACTGCAACATCTATTTGAGCTGAAACTCTGTTTTTTATGATTGTTTCATCCTGCTTATACAATTCATTAACAGAGACACGGTACAAGCTGCACATTTTCTTTAATAATGTTTTAGATATCCCTGAACCATTTTCCACTCTTGAAATAGTTCTGATCGAAATTCCTAATTGTCTGGAAACAAAAGCCTGTGTCCAGCCTTTTTTAACTCTACACTCCCACAATTGATTACCTATTGTTCTTTTCAATTTATCGTCCATAATGCATATCTCCTCCTGTAGACATTGATATAGAAATTCAAAATTATTTTGTCTATCATGTACCACTGCTTATACAATAAAATATACCGATATCTTCCTTAATTTTGTTATTCCATGTAACATTTTCAAGAAAGAATCGGCATATTTTTATTAATTTAACCTACCGATGTCCTTTAATGAGTTATGCATATTTCCCCTGGACACATATAGACAATTTAGAGCTTCAACAGGTCTTTTTCTTTAAAGCTCACGAAATCACCACATCCAATAACAATAAAGTCAGCTAATAGGATTCCAAGCAGTTCTCCAGCATCCCTGATTCTCCTGAACACATTAAAATCATCTCTTGACGGAAGCGGAATACCTGACGGATGATTATGTATCACCACGATATTACTCGCACCTATCTGCAAAGCCCTCATATACACACCTCTGGCATCCAAAAGGCTTGCATCACACAGACCATGACTTACTTCAAACATTCCAAGAAGCTTCATCCTGTTATTAAATGCCCCCATATAGACATATTCATCTGCCTTTTTATCCAGACGGAATCCATCTACCATTAAGCCATATATCGCCTTAGGATCTGTATAATTATCAACAGCATAGGCGAAGCTGTCCTTTACCTGTACTGATAAAAAGACGGATATTCTTTAACGAGCCCTCCAGAGGCATCACAGTATTTTTCTTTAAGCATCATGGTATATGCTGTCTTGAGACTATTCTTCTTATAGTTGTAGAAGAATTTATTTAATGACCACCGCATATTCTTTTCATCCTGTGTTAGTTCTCTTTGCTTCTCGCTCTTCTTTGGCAGAAGCACCTGCATATTCTGAAACACAAGGTATTTACACAGATATTTTCTTATGCTCTGCTTTGATATGCCATATTCATCTGATGCATTCTGTATAGCTGCATTACGCTGTTTTATATCTCCTATGAATGCAATAGCTCCAGCAATCATTGTGTACCTTTTATACATAATCTGCCTGCGGTATGCTTCTATAACCTCATCATCCTCACAGTCAAATCCATATTGCTGATGCAGCCTCTGTTCATTCATTGGCTCATATCCATCAAATTCTTTTAATGGCTTCCAGACAGGCATAGTCATTCTGATGCAGTCAATTCCCAATAGCTGATTATCATTTACCTGTAGGATTCTGATAATCTTATCATCACGATACAATAATTCATTTTTTGTCATTTATCACAATTCCCCAATCTGTAACACCTCTGCGTCTCCAATAGCTTCTTGTTGCTTCCAGCAGCTTATAATGCATTGGCTTGATTAATCTACTGCGATAAATACATTCCCTGACTATGATTGTTCCGTCAGTTTTCGTACAGACAAAATCCGTTGTATAATCTCCTTCTGCTAATCCTTCTAAATACACATTACATCTAAATTCTTCAATATCATTAGATTGTGACAATACATCAGCGTATGCTTCCTGTAATGAATCATATGTACGACATATATCTGTACACTTATGTACATAACGCTTTGTACACCTTCCTTTAAAATTTCTTTTTTGCATTTTAAGTAACCTCCTGTAAGTATTTGTGCTATGAATTATGGTTTTCCCAAAAGCTTCCCAAATTTCGCCCAGATTTATCCCAAAAACGATAAAATACCCAGATTCATATGTTAAATGTTTTTGTGTAATTCTAAACAATCCCAGCATTTATGGGCTTTTCTGGCTTTTTATATTTTCCCAAAAATGAATATTAAAAATATCACTATGTCCAAGGGCACTCCCCTTTATTCCCTCAGGGGCAAACTCTTCTATCCTCTTATAGATAAAGGTGACTGCCCTTGAACAATCAAAAGCAATATATGCTGCTCTTGCTTAAATTCTTTCTCATAATTCATAAAACATTGATTTTACAAGGCTTTCGGCTACTATGAAATAAAAATAAAAGAGACCGTAAGATGAGGAATACTTGGACTCATCTTATGGTCTCTGATACTTTTTATTTTATTGTTGACGATATAGTTTTTTGCCCTAAAGACGATAAACCATATTGCCCTTTAACAAAAAGGTCATTCAAACTCCACCGTTCCAGGTGGCTTACTTGTTATATCATAGAAGCAACGGTTCACACCCTTCACCTCATTGATAATTCTGCTCATTACCTTCTGCAACACATCAAACGGAATATTTGATGCAGTTGCTGTCATGAAGTCGATCGTCTCAACCGCACGAAGTGCGATCGCATAATCGTAAGTTCTCTCATCACCCATGACTCCGACAGAACGCATATTGGTCAGCGCTGCGAAGTACTGATCCGGCAATTTCTCAAGGCCGGCATTTGCAAGTTCCTCGCGGTAAATATAATCGGCATCCTGCACGATGCGGACTTTCTCGGCGGTAACTTCGCCGATGATTCGGATACCAAGTCCCGGACCAGGGAATGGCTGACGGAATACGAGGTACTCCGGAAGTCCGAGTTCAAGACCAACTTTACGAACCTCGTCTTTGAAGAGGTTGCGGAGCGGCTCGATGATTTCTTTGAAATCAACGTGATCCGGAAGGCCGCCGACGTTGTGGTGGGACTTGATGACTGCGGATTCTCCGCCAAGTCCGGACTCTACGACATCCGGATAGATGGTTCCCTGTGCAAGGAAATCCACGGTTCCGATCTTCTTTGCTTCTTCCTCGAATACAGAGATAAATTCTGCGCCGATGATCTTACGCTTCTGCTCCGGCTCGGTCACACCGGCAAGTTTTTTATAGTAACGTTCCTGTGCATTGACACGGACGAAATTGATATCGAAGGAACCACCTTTTCCGAATACGCCTTCTACTTCATCGCCTTCGTTTTTTCTGAGAAGACCGTGATCGACAAATACGCAGGTGAGCTGCTTTCCGATCGCTTTTGCAAGTAAAGCGGCAAGTACGGAGGAATCCACTCCGCCGGAAAGTGCAAGAAGTACCTTGCCGTCTCCGACTTTCTCTCGGATCTCAGTGATTGCGTTCTCTACGAAAGAGTCCATGCGCCATGTTCCGGCACATCCGCACACGCCGCGCACGAAGTTGTGAAGCATCTTGCTTCCCTCTACGGTATGCAGTACTTCCGGGTGAAACTGGATCGCATAAAGCTTTTTCTCCGGGTTCTCATCTGCTGCAACCGGACAGTCTGCAGTATGGGCTACCACTTTAAATCCCGGTGCTGCCTGAGAAATATAATCAAAATGGCTCATCCAGCAGATGGTAGATCCTTCTGCAGAGTCTGCTGCCACGCCCTCAAACAATGGAGAAGTCTTGTCCACGAAAACTTCTGTCTTTCCGTACTCGCGAACCGGCGCTTTCTCTACTTTTCCGCCAAGGATGTGGTTCATCAGCTGCGCACCGTAGCACAGTCCGAGAACCGGGATGCCAAGTTCAAATAATTCTTTTGTGTATGTCGGGGAATCTGCTTCGTAGCAGCTGTTCGGGCCACCGGTGAGGATGATTCCCTTTGGATTCATGGCCTTGATCTGTTCGATGTCGGTACGGTAAGAATAAATCTCACAGTATACGTTGCACTCGCGGACACGGCGCGCAACCAGCTGATTGTACTGACCACCGAAGTCAATGACGATGACTTTTTCCTGATCCATGTATTTTCCTCCTAAAATGGTTCTTCCTTTACTTATCAAACAGGCTTTTGCGCCTTTTGATTCTTTCTCCATTATATAGAAGAGCGTGTGATTTTACAAGATGCAAAAACTAGTTCTATTTTCCTACTAGCTTTCTTGCATAGCATCCGTTACAATAAATTCATATGGTAACTATTGCAGATAGTTATGAAATACACAAAAAAGGAGTTTACGAAATGAAAGACAAGAAAACAAATGTATGGGTGCCTGTTGCAGTCATCATAGGCATTCTGCTCGTTGCAATGATCGTTCTTACGATTTTTATGGTAGTGACAGGACGTTCTGCAGATAATACAGGATCTTCCTCCTCAAAATATCATGCGGACAGCACACAATCCGATGTAAAACCACAGGATTCGGACGATTATATTCAGGATGTCAGCCTTGATGAATTTTCAATCGGAGAGTCTTCGGACGATAGTTCTGCTTCTGATAATGCAGAGGCAGCCGAAGTTGCAATGGAAGACTCCAACGGATATATTCTCCCGGACAGCGATTCCAGAAAACTCAAGAAATCCGATCTCGCAGGTATGACCGCACAGCAGTTGAGCTATGCAAAGAATGAGATTTATGCACGCCATGGCCGCGTTTTTAAATCGTCAGAACTGCAGGATTATTTCAATCAAAAAGACTGGTATGAAAAAAATGATGATTTCAAGGACGAGGATCTCTCCAAGAAAGAAGCTGAAAATACAGAATTTATTGCTGCTTACCAGAAAGACAACGATTTAGAATATAAACCAGCGAAATAACCGGATACGAAAACGAAAGGAGAACTCATATGTTTTGTCCAAATTGTGGAACGAAAAATATTGAAAATGCGCTTTTTTGCTGTAACTGTGGCATAAAGCTTGAAAACTTTGCGCCAACCCCGGCACCGGCTGTCGAACCGGAAATCACACCGGAAGTTGAAGCAACCGATAACACAGCTGAGACAGCTGCTACAACAAAACCATCCGCAGAATCAGAAATTCCGATGGAGCCGAAAGTTACTTCGGTCCCTGAAGTTACTGTGGAACCGGAAGAAACTGACACAACCGAACATACTACAGAACCAGAAGAAACCACAGAATCACAAAATGCTATACAAGAAGAAACCGCAGAAGCTGCAGAACCGGAACCGGCCACAACAACGGCTGCCGATTCGTTTTACAACAGCCCACAGACAGATTCTTTCTATCAGACACCGCAGCAGCCACAAATGCAACCAAATGCTTACACTGACCCTAACGGCTATTCCGCTCCTGTATATGCCCCACAGCGTACGCCTCACAAACCGGTCAATCCATTTATGATTGTTTCGTTTGTGGAGATTGTTGCATTTTGTATTATGATTGCCGTCTTCTTCAACGTTGGTCAGAATACATTCGGATATGAAAATGTTGCAAAAAATTATTTCAAATCCATTGCCGACTGTGACTGGGATCAGGTATACAATGAATTGGAATTAAAGGAATCCGCATTCATCAACAAAGATGCTTTCCTTGAAATGAGAAAAGAAGATGATAAAATTTCTTATAGCAAAATCAAGGTAGAATCTGTAGCCGACAAAAATACAGCACATGTAAATATTACTTATTATGAAAAGGGCAGTGATTACGCTTCCGGCGAATTACAGGTAAAACTGACCAGACAACCAAAGAAATCATTCCTTTTCTTTGATAACTGGAAAGTTTCTCCGGATAATTATGTTGTAAACGATTTTACGATTTATGCACCACAGGGCGCTGATGTATACCTGGACAATCAGGTCATTCCTGACAAATACATAACCAAGAAAAGCAGTTCGCCTGATTCTGACTGCTATCAGATCCCTCAAATGTTTGTCGGAACACATACAAGTTTCATCTCGTTTGACGGATTTACCGGACCAGAGACACCGGTATTTGCACAGTACGATTATGACTATCTGTCTCTGGAATATGATTCTTTGAGTGTCACAAGCAAACAGCAGGAAGAAATTTTAAATACTGCATACGGCATTCTTCAAAAGGAACTTGCTGCCGGTGTCGCCGGAAATGATTTCAGCACAATTGAAGATCTCTTTACCGACGATTCTGTCGTTGACGCGAAAGATTCTTACAACAGTTACTATTTAGATAATTTTGCAGCCAGCGGTTCCCGCAGCGCAGTGAAAAAGCTTTCTTTGAACAATGTAACCGGCTCCTTCTCTGATTTTCGAATCAGCAACGGAACCATCTACGCAGAGGTAATCCTTTCTTACGATTACACCGTAGATTTCCGCAAGAAAGACTTTTGGACAGAAAAATACGAAAAAGAAACTTACGATAGTGACGCTTCTACAAGATATTACCTTCAATATGAGGATGGAACCTGGAAGCTCTCTTCATCATCCTTCCCATCCATCTACTATTATTAAATTATAAAATAAAGAGCGGGCACCCTGGAAATCCAATGGATTTCCAAAGTGCTCGCTTTTTTATGTCTGATTTTCTGTTATCAGATTCTGATCTAATATCCCAATGGAATATCTTTGCTTCCTGCTTTCAAACGGGCCATAGCTCTTGCAAGTGATGCTTTTGAACGATGGTACTCTTCGATACTCTGCTTCTGACGCAGCTGTTCCTCCGCACGTTCCTTGGCTTCCTGCGCTCTGCGCAAGTCAATCTCTTCCGGATATTCGCAGGTATCCACGATAACGGTCGCACGGTTATTGATCATCTGTGCAAATCCGGTTCCCGTTACACCAAGGATTGTGTTGCCATCTTCCTCAAGAATACGAAGTTCACCGACTTCTACCGGGAATACCATATTTTCATGGTGCGCCTGAATGGCTTTCAGACCATCGTGTAGTGGCAGAACCACCTGCACACAGCGTCCATCAAAGAATACTTTATCACAGGCTATCACCTTTAAACTAAATGTATTCATCGCTCATTCCTCCTAGTTGGCGGTTGCACCTTCCATTTCCTTTGCCTTTGCAATCACGTCATCAATGGTTCCCACATTGAAGAATGCAGCTTCCGGATAATCATCCATCTCTCCGTCAATGATTGCTTTGAATCCACGTACAGTCTCTTTCAAAGGCACATATTTTCCCGGAACACCGGTAAAGTTCTCAGCTACATGGAACGGCTGTGACAGGAACTTCTGAACCTTTCTTGCACGGTATACCGTCATCTTGTCCTCTTCAGATAATTCTTCCATACCAAGGATTGCGATGATATCCTGTAACTCGGTATACTTCTGTAGGATTTCCTGTACACGTCTTGCTGTCTCATAATGTTCCTTACCTACGACATCCTCCTCAAGGATACGTGAGTTAGACTCGAGTGGATCAACGGCCGGGTAAATACCCTGTTCAACAATCTTTCTGGACAATACAGTGGTTGCATCCAGATGTGCGAAAGTCGTAGCCGGAGCCGGATCTGTCAGATCATCGGCCGGTACATATACGGCCTGTACGGAAGTAACAGAACCATTCTTTGTAGAAGCGATACGCTCCTGCAGTTCACCCATCTCAGTAGCCAGTGTCGGCTGATAACCTACGGCTGATGGCATACGGCCAAGCAACGCAGATACCTCAGATCCTGCCTGTGTGAAACGGAAAATATTATCGATGAAAAGTAATACGTTCTGATGCTCTTCGTCACGGAAATATTCTGCCATGGTAAGTCCGGTCTCAGCGACACGCATACGGGCTCCTGGTGGCTCGTTCATCTGTCCGAACACTAGCGCTGTTTTTTCAAGGACGCCGGATTCTTTCATTTCAGACCAAAGGTCATTACCTTCACGGGAACGCTCTCCGACACCGGTAAAGATAGAATATCCACCATGCTCGGTTGCGATGTTTCGAATCAACTCCTGAATCAATACAGTTTTACCTACACCGGCACCACCGAAGAGACCGATCTTACCACCTTTGGCATATGGTGCCAGAAGGTCGATAACCTTGATTCCTGTCTCTAAGACTTCGACTACCGGGCTCTGATCCTCAAAAGATGGTGGATCTCTGTGGATACACCAGTGTTTCTCACCCTCTAAGCTCTCGCCGCCGTCTAATGTATCTCCGAGAACATTGAACAGACGTCCAAGTGTTCCCTCACCAACAGGAACCTGAATACCGCTTCCTGTCGCTGTTACTTCCATATCTTTATGAAGTCCTTCACTGGCTGCCAGCATAATACAACGCACGGTGTTGTTTCCGATGTGCTGTGCAACTTCCATGACACAACGCTTTCCGTCATTGTCAACTTCCAGTGCATCTTTGATATATGGAAGGTCATTATCTTCAAATTCTACATCAACTACAGGTCCCATGACCTGTACGATCTTTCCTTTTTTCATTCTGCTTTCACAATCCTTCCTATTTTCTCTTTTTCTTCTGTGCTTTGGCTCCGCCGATCACCTCAGTAATCTGTTGGGTAATGGCAGCCTGACGCACACGGTTATACTCGATGGACAACATCTGCAACATATCTTTTGCACTGTCTGTCGCAGTCTGCATCGCCATCATTCGGGAATTGTGTTCACTGGCGAAAGATTCTACCAGTGCACCATATATAAATCCGGTTACATAGTTTGGAACGATGTGGTAAAGGATTTCCTCCATGGATGTCTCTGCCTTGATCTCCTCCTGATAAATATCAATCGGAGTTTGCATGAACTCATCCTTTTCCAACGGAAGAAGACGCATCTTCTCTGTCTCCATTGTAACCGAATTCTCCATCTTGGTATAGATGATATATACCTCGTCCAACTCTCCGGCATCATACAGTTCCATGACACGGTCTGTGATGACACGGGCACGGTGGAGTGTCGGGTTCTGTACCGTATAATGAAATTCCGAATCTACAGCGAGACCTTCCTTTGCAAAATACTGACGTCCCAGTTCTCCCACAACAAAAAGCTTGTTGTTTTCACCCTGTTCAAAAAGCTCATGTGCCATCTTAATGACATTATGGTTATAAGCTCCGGCCAGACCTTTGTCTGCGGTGATCACGATATAACCACGCTTTTTCTCATTGTCCGGTATCTCTTCATGCTGATTAAAATAACGGCTTTTTGCATCCGGAATATGACGAAGCAGTCGGGAGATTGCCGCCTGCAGAGAATAGAAATACGGCTCTGTATTTTCAAGTTTCTGCTTGGCACTTCTCAGTTTTGCGGACGATATCATATACATGGCACTCGTAATCTTCATGGTATCCTGGATACTTTTCATCCGCTTTTGAATTTCCTTCGTGTTTGCCATGTTCTATCACCTGCTTTTAAATTCTTTGACTGCTGCTACGATTTTTTCGGTCAACTCTTCGTTGAGCACTTTGTTGTTGTTCAGCTCATCCACGATGTCCTTATGCTCCGCATGGAAGAAATCCAGAAGACGAAGCTGGAAATCCTTTGTCTGTTTTGTCTCAACATCCAAGAGCAGACGGTTATTGGCTGTCACCAGTGTAATAACCTGATCGGCGAGGCTCATCGGATGGCAAAGTGGCTGCTTCAATAATTCCATCAGGCCTTTACCATACTGCAGCTGCTCCTTTGTGGCATCATCCAGATCGGAACTGAACTGTGTGAACACTTCCATCTCACGGTACTGTGCCAAATCGATACGAATCGTTCCGGCTGCTTTCTTCATGGCCTTTGTCTGTGCGGCACCACCTACACGGGATACAGAAAGTCCAACGTTTACGGCTGGTCTCATACCGGAATTGAACAGGTCACTTTCCAGGAAGATCTGTCCATCTGTGATAGAAATAACATTGGTAGGGATATATGCAGATACATCGCCTGCCTGTGTTTCAATAATTGGAAGTGCTGTAATAGAACCTCCGCCCAAAGCGTCGCTCAATTTACTTGAACGTTCCAACAATCTGGAATGTAAGTAGAATACATCACCCGGATAAGCCTCACGTCCCGGAGAACGCTCCAGCAACAGAGATAATGCACGGTAAGCTACCGCGTGCTTGGAAAGATCGTCGTAAATGATCAGAACGTCTTTTCCTTTATACATAAAATACTCCGCCAATGCGGTTCCTGCATACGGTGCAATATACTGCAGCGATGCAGACTCGCTTGCTGTCGAAGAAAGCACGATGGAATAATCCATTGCTCCATTCTTTGTCAGCGTGTTTACTAACTTGGCAACGGTAGAAGCTTTCTGGCCGATTGCCACATAAATACAGATGACATCTTTGCCCTTCTGGTTGAGGATTGTGTCAACTGCGATGGATGTCTTACCAGTCTGTCGGTCACCGATGATCAACTCACGCTGTCCACGTCCGATTGGGAACATAGAATCGATTGCCAGGATTCCTGTCTCCATTGGCTGGTTAACGGACTGTCTGTCCACGATTCCCGGTGCTTCCTGCTCGATCGCGCGGTAATCGTCTGCCGGGATCTCGCCCTTTCCATCAATTGGTGCGCCCAGCGCATTGATGATTCTTCCGATATAAGCATCACCGACCGGCACACCTGCTTTTTTCTTTGTTCTTGTTACTTTCGTTCCCTCTTTGATTTCTGTGTCTTTGCCAAGGATGATACATCCTACCTGATCACGCCGGATATCCTGTACCATACCACGGATTCCGTTCTCAAAGATAACGATTTCTCCATACATTGCATGCTCGATACCATATACCGTTGCGATTCCGTCACCTACCCAGATGACTTTTCCAACTTCCTGGTCCTTGCTTACCATGTCATAATTTTCTATTTCCGATTTCAGGATAGATATGATCTCTTCTGAACTAATGGAACCCACGTTATCACCTCCACGTCAATCGTTTCTCTAACCGATCCAGACGCCCTTTCATGCTATAATCTTCTTCTTTGTCTCCGACACGCAGGACAAAGCCACCGATCAGACTTTTGTCCTCCACCATGGAAAGTTCCACCGTCTGCCTGCCGTATTTGTTGGCAAGATACGCTTTCATCTGTTCCACCTGCTTTGCATCCGGCTCCATCACATAAGACATTTCTGCGCACAAGATACCATGGTTCTCATCATAGGCTTTCTTATATGCTACAAAGATGTCATCCATGAGATCCATCTCCTGATGATCACTGACTACCTTGAGAAAATTTCTTATCTCCTCCGGAAAAATGTCTTCAATGAGACGATGCTTTGCTTCTTTGGATACGATCGGACTCTGCAGCATTTTTGGCAATTCTTCGGTCAGTGAAAAAATTTCTTTTGTCTTTTCAACAATTTCTTTTTTTACACCCAGTTCAAAAAGAACTGTTCCATAATTACTAGCTGTTTGCGTCATTTACACCACCTGCCTGCGCCAAAAACTGGTTGTACAGTAACTGGTTATTCTCACTGTTACTTGCCTCGCCCAGCACTTTTCCGGCTGCTGCGACTGCCAGCACTGCAATCTCAGACTGCAGATCTGCAACGGTCTTATCCCGCTCCAGTTCCACGGTTTTATGTGCATCTTTAATGATTCTCTGTGCCTCTGCATCTGCTGCATTGATGCGGTTCTCATACTCGGCCTGTGCACTCTTTCTTGCTTTCTCCATAATATCTGCGGATTCTGCATGTGCTTCCTCAAGCTTCTTTGCATACTGTGCTTTGAGCTCTCCGGCCTGTTTCTTCTGATTCTCTGCATCTGCAATCTGACCATCGATCATTTTCTTTCTCTCGTCCATGACTTTCATGACCGGATTATATAAGAAATGACGTAAGGCAACAAAAAGAACGAGCAGATTGATGATTGTCCAAACAACATTCCAATCTATTCTTAATAATTGCATGCTCTACCAGACCTTTCCTATCCTAAGAATAAGATAATTAAAATTGCGACTACCATACCGAAAATAGCAGTACCTTCGGCAAGGGCACAACCAAGAAGTAATGTCTTTGTGATCTTTCCGTCTGCTTCCGGCTGTCTTGCGATAGCGTCTGTTGCCTTTGATGTTGCAACTCCAATACCTACACCTGCTCCAATACCTGTTAATGCTGCGATACCTGCTCCAATTGCTACTAATGACATAATGAAAATCTCCTTTTCTACTCAATACTTTCTTTAATAAATAATGATGTTAAAAATACAAATACATAAGCCTGAATGAATCCGTCAAACAGATCAAAGTAAAGGCTCAGCGGAATCGGCACCAGAAGTGGTGCTACAATTTTAACCAATTCCATAATTACGAATGCGCCTAAGATGTTACCGAACAAACGCATACACAGTGACAGTGGCCGGATGAAAATCTCAAGAATATTCATTGGCAACATAATCGGGATCGGTTCCATAAAACTTTTCAGGAAACCTTTGCCTCCCTTTTGATGTACACCTGCATATTCGATCAGCACAATGCTCATGAGCGCCAGCGCACCGGTTACTCCGACATCTTTCGTCGGTGATTTCAGTCCAAACAGACCGATCATATTGGATATGCCGATATAAATTGCTACGGTTATTAAATAAGGTATATATCGTTTTCCTTCCTCACCGAGCAAATCATAGAAGAAGTTGTGCAATCCTCCGACGACAGTCTCTACTGCAAGCTGCCGTTTGCCGACATTCTGAACCTTGAGATTTCTTCCAAGGAAAAATGCCGCGACGATCATCACCGCCATAATAATCCATGTTACTACCACGGATTCCGCCACTGGGATTCCACCGAAAATCGGAATTGTAAATGAAGTCTTACAATTCAGCTCCTCCATCAGCGCTTTGGATAATTCCTCCGTATTATCACTTCCCTTCCTCACTTTTGCTAACATTTAACGACCATTTTTTGGAATTGTCAATTTTAGCAAAGTAACTAAAAATCTTTTCCGTTTTTGTATCTTTTTACTAATCAAATCTATCTTTATTAATAAATTTTAAACAAATTGCAAATTGCTTTTTTGAGCAGTTTATATTTGATTTACATTTTATTTACGAAATACCAAATTATTTTGTTTTTCCGGCAAAGAACTTTTACGACTTTTTTTGAAATTTTTTTGTGGTTTTTGAAAGGTAAAAAAAAGAAAGGTTTTCGGAACCTTTCTTTTAAAAATTGCAATATACAACTACAGTTATCTGTATACCTTTTTACCGATTGGTAAGCAGGTAAATCTCATCTATGAACAACTGACGAAATGTCATTGTTCCGCCACCTGTCTCCCGGGTTTTCGCCGCTGCCCGCTCGCCTGCCATCCCCATAAAGGTGACGGCGGCTGCTGCAGAAGCAAATGACTTCTCCACACCGAGAAACGCCCCGAGCATTACCGATGACATACAGCCACTTCCTGTAATCTTTGCCATCATGGCATCTCCACGATGACAGGCACAGGTCGTTTTTCCATCCGTCATCAGATCTGTCTTCCCTGATGCAATGATGATCATCTGCTTTTCCTTCGCGTACTGCTTCATGCGCATCAGAAAAGCCTCCTGCTCATCCAAATGTGCGTCCTCCGGTGCAGCATCCACACCGGTTATCGTTGTACAATTTTCCATCAAAGCCCGTATCTCCGAATAATTTCCACGGATACAGGTAGGATGCACCGCCTCGATAAATTCTATGCATTTTTCCCGCCGATAGGTAGAACCAGACACCCCTACAGGGTCCACAACGATTGCGTGGTCCAATTCATGTGCTTTTCTTCCGGCAAGCAGCATCGCCTCATAATCGGCGATTGCGCCGAAATTACAGACAAGGCTTGTTGCCCCCTGTGTAATCTCGGCTGCCTCCATCGGATGATGTGCCATCGTCGGTGATGCCCCCACTGCAAGAAGGATATTCGCACAGTCATTTACCGTTACTGCATTTGTAATACAATGGACGATGGGGCGTTTCTGCTCCATCGTCCGATATAATTCAACTATTTTTTCTTCTGACAATTTCATGTCCTGTACTCCCAGTCTTTGAGAATTAAGCATTCAGCTGCTGTTTCATTTTATCAAGAAGTCCGGATTTCTTCAATGGCAAAGTCACAATGATTGCAATGATCGTTCCGCCACATGTACTGATCAGGAATGGCACAACATACGTAAACAGTGCTGCAGTATCGCTGTTCATAAGTAATGCTGCAATTGGATAGGAAAGCATTCCACCGATGATACCGGTTCCAAAAACTTCGCCGACATATGCAAACGGAAGCTTTTTTAAATACCGGTACAAAAGTCCTGACAGCAAAGCCCCGCACATACTTCCCGGGAATGCAAGAAGGGTACCAATTCCCAGAAGATTACGAATCAGGCTTGCGATAAATGCTGCTGCAAGTCCCCACCATGGTCCTACCAGTACTGCACATAAGATATTTACCAGATGCTGTACCGGCGCGCACTTTGCACCAAATACCGGGAAGGAAAACATGCTTCCTACCACTGCGACTGCTGCAAAAAGCGCAGTAACTGTCAATTTACGAATGTTTGCTTTTGAATTACTCATTTCATCTGTCCTCTTTTAATTTTTCTTCTTCATTGCCTGTGCAGCTTTTTCTACAATCAGGCAGATAATGATTGTAACCACCATATCCGGAAGGGTATTTCCAACCGGTGTATCTACATGCATGAGCGCACGGTAAAGGATGAAACCAATCAGCCAGACGATCAGATTGCGTACCTGAAACGATATTTTTGCTGCATCCGCTTTTTTCAGAATGAAATAGTCCGCGATCTGTACCGCGATCATCGGCGCAAATACGGAACCGATCAGGTATAAGAAGTTGGTGATGTTATCCATCGGATAAACAATGGCTGCAATTGTTCCAATAATGGTAACGACCACGGCTGCCCACTTCTCCGGAATCTTCTTGGAAATAGAGACTGCAGATACGCCTGCAGAATAAGCATCCAGGAAGGTTGTGGTAACAGTAGAAAATACGATGATCAACAGACCTACGATACCAAATCCGGCTTTTACCATAATCTGTGCAATGTCAGTTTCCCCCGTATAGATTGCTGCACCCATACCGATCATATACATAAATACACTGACGATGCTGTAGACGATAACACTCGAAAGTGTTGCTGCAAAAGGCTTCTCAGCTTCTCTTGTGTAATCACTGATGAGTGGCAGCCAGGAAAGTGGCATGGCAACGGCCAGCTCGACCGCTGCGCCAAAGCTCAAGTCACCGCTCACAAGTGCTTCCGCACCGTTTGCTCCAAAGAAGATCACCTTAAAAAGCACCAGCGTCAATACAAAAAGTGCAAGCATCGCTACCGTATTGACCTTGCCAAGATTGGTCAGTCCAATCAGAATCCATGCAATGATCAGCACGCCAATCACCACAGCCCATACCCAGGCACCCGTCTTTAAGATGCCATTAGCGGCCAGCGCACCATCATAGATCATGATTGCCGTCCATCCCACAAGCTGCAGAACATTCAATGCCGCAAAAAGCAGACTTCCTTTGCTACCGAAGCTCATCTTTACGGTCTCCATGGCGCTCTTCTTTTCTCTTCCACCGATCATTCCGGCTGCAAACATCATCAGCCCTCCGATCAGATGTCCCAGCAGAATCGCTGCCATTGCCTTGCCAAATCCAAGCGGTGCAAAATAAGTTCCTGTAAGGATCTCGGCGATTGATACGCCGGCGCCAAACCAGATCAGGCTGTTACTAAAAACGGAAGTTCCTTTTTTCTCCATTTGTAATTTCTCCTATTCTATTGTATTTCGTATTCTCCTTTGATTGCAAAGGCGTGATTCATCGGTCCGCTTCCTTTTCCGAGGTCAAGCATTGCTGCAAGCGCTCCAGAAATATAAGCCTTGGCTTTTTCCACAGAAGTCTTTAAGTCTCTGCCTTTTGCCAGGTTGGATGCGATTGCGGATGACAGAGTACAACCGGTTCCATGTGTGTTTGGATTATCGATCCGTTTGCCATGGAACCATACCGGTGCACAGCCTTTTTCATATAATAAGTCGTTGGCATCATTCAGCTGATGTCCGCCTTTGAGAAGTACTGCACATCCTAAGGAATTACAAATAGCTTCTGCCGCTTTCTCCATGTCTGCTTCTGTCTTGATTTCCATTCCGCAAAGCACTTCTGCCTCCGGAATATTTGGTGTAATTACAGTTGCAAGTGGCAATAATTTTGTTTTCAGGGTACTGATGGCATCCTCGCTGATCAATCTTGCTCCGCTGGTTGCCACCATGACAGGGTCAATCACAATATTTTTTGCTTTGTACTCTGTCAGTTTGTCGGCAATGACCTCAATCAGTTCACTTGATGAAACCATGCCTGTCTTGACTGCATCCGGACGAATATCTGTAAAAATACAATCCAGCTGCTCCGCCAAAAACTTCGGAGTTACCTCCATAATATCTGTTACGCCGGTTGTATTCTGGGCAGTCAGTGCCGTGATAGCGCTCATGGCGTATACACCATTTGCGGTCATGGTCTTGATATCTGCCTGGATGCCGGCGCCTCCACTGGAATCACTTCCAGCGATTGTTAATGCTGTATTCATATTGTTCTCCTTTGCATTAATTTTGTTACGCGATGAAAGGTGGTGCCCCCAATTCACCGCATGTACTCTCCGCGTTCCTGTTACATACAGGAATCTACAAGTTCCCGAAGCCTGCGTGTTCCGGCTTCAATATCTTTGCATGCAAAAATCCCGCTGACTACGGCCACTCCTGCCATACCACGCCCCTTAAGCTGCATCACATTATCTGCGGTAATTCCGCCGATCGCAACTACAGGGATTGCCACACTTTCACAAATCTCCTGAAAAAGTGCATGCTCCATTGGTTTTGCGTCAAGTTTTGTGCTGCTGCCAAAGACCGCGCCACTTCCAAGATAATCTGCGCCGGCAGCCTCTGCTGCTTTTGCCTGCGCAATCGTCTTGGCCGTCACGCCAATAATCTTGTCCTCTCCGAGCAATTCGCGTGCATTTTTCATCTCCATGTCGGATTGTCCGATATGCACACCATCAGCGTCCACGCGCTTTGCAAGTGCAACATTGTCGTTGATGATCAACGGGACCTGATACTTTCGGCAAAGTTTCTGGATCTCTCTTGCCTCATCTTCAAAGTCCGCCTCATCCAGTTCCTTCTCGCGGATCTGAACCATCGTCGCTCCACCTCTTAACGCTTCTTCCACCTGTTCGCATAATGTTTGTTCTCCCAGCCAGCTGCGGTCGGTTACCGCATACAGTCTGAGGCTGTCTCTGTTAAAGTTTTTCATAGAACTCCTTCCAAACTTGAACATCAGCCCATGTAGAATTTGCTTTCAGCAAATGGGCTGACGCTACATGTCAAGTTTTCATAGAAAACTTGACACTATCCTTGAACATCAGCCCATGCAAAATTTACTTTCAGCAAATGGGCTGACACTCTCCACAATAAAAATACAGAACTCCAACACGGAATCCTGCATCTGTTTACTATGCGTTATTTCCCTACGTTGGCATTATCCAAATCAGGTTGTGGGTTAAAGCATTCGCTTACTCTCAGCCCGCCTGCGCGAGCACCCCATGTAATAATATGTAATTGATTCTTTCAGAATCAATTTTTTACGGGAACATCAGCCATTTTGACAGCCTTCGGCTGGGGCTGATGCTACATAATTGATTCTTTCTGAATCAATTACATATTATAACGGATGGTATGAATAATGCAAGTGTACGGGCAATTTTGCCTTGTTTTTCTTTTAGAGCAGTATTTTATGAAACCTGCCTTTTTCTCTATTAACACTTAGCACTACATACATTATATTTTGAGGGAGTGGGGTCTATAGAAAAAATCACATGAAAAAGAGCCATTTTTTGTCAAAGGAAGTTCAAAGCGATGTGTTTTGGGGTCTATGTAAAAAAAGTGTATGAAAATACCCCGCTTTTTTCTAAATACGGGGTATTTTCTATTAGTTTTTGAATATAGACCCCTCATGGTTCCATTTTGGGTGCATTTTGCGTAATTTTTTACGAAAATAGGGTATTCATGAGAAATTTTTTTGCATGTACCCTGTTTACCACAAAAATTTCCGGAACCACTTTTTTCAGTAATTCCGGAATTTTTCAACTTTGCCATATTTCAGCTTGCTGCGTGCTGATGCGCATACTTTTCTTTTGTTGCCAAACCGCCACGAATATGGCGTTCCGACTTGTTGACATCAATAACTTTGCGTGCCTGTGCTGCAAGCGTCGGATTTACCTGAACCAGACGCTCTGTGACGTCTTTATGTACTGTGCTCTTGCTGATTCCAAAGTTTTTGGCAGCCTGCCGCACCGTTGCATTATGTTCAATCATATAATTTGCTATTTCGATGGCACGTTCTTCAATATAAGTTTTCAATAAAATACCCCTGCTACAACTTGTTTTTACATTGTATGCAGGGGTATTTTGTGATATGATGATTAAATTTTTTTGCCCATCATTTATAATTAATCAAATTACTACCGGCTTCACATTCCCGTAATCTTACTTCCTCCAGAAACATTTCATTCAGTATATCCCACGTTGCGACCTTTGTCTCTTTCAGTTTTTGCGCCTCTTCCTTAATTTCGGCCATCGACTGTTCGAGATATTTATTTATGCGATCTATTCTTGGAATCTTTCGGATTTCCGGCGCATTCATTTTCAATGACAGAAGTTCTTCGACCTCTGCTTTCATTTTGTCTGGCAATTCTGCCTTCGCCAATTCTGAAAAAAGTATAGGTGGTGGCGTCTGTTTTTCTAAAATCCACCGACAGGCCAATATCGGGCGCAAGACATAAAAATATTTCTTTGCCTTAACCATATCCTTCTGCAGAAATTCTCTATAGTTGCCTGTTGCCATGCTGAGATAGTGATATAAACTATGTTTCACTGAAAAATAATCATTTCTTCTGTTTCTCAGTTTATCTGCAAAATCCGTTTCCATATACACAATCGGAGATGCCAGCCACTCAAATAATGTCGGATTGGATTTATACATCAAACGTAATGCTTTCTGCAAATCCCAACCATTAATATCAAACACGGGATCCAGCGGTAATTCAATCACATCCCGCACCGGATCAAGTCGCAGATATTCTTCCTGTGGCCGGACATAAATAAAACGCACATCATAATCACTGTCCGTGGAAGCAAAGCCCCATGCTCTGCTTCCGGATTCAATAGCAAGCAAAATTCTAACATTCTCTGTTTTTTCTATTTCATATAGTTTCCTTAATATCTTCTGTTGCATTTTCTTTCCTTCCTTTGAACATCAGCCCATCGCCGGAAGCTTTAAAATTGTATACCGGCTTCATGACTTCTATGACATCCACCGACTCCTGAATCACATCGATGATATCCTCCAGTGATTTATATGCCATCGGTGCCTCATCAATGGTGTCCTCATTGACGGAGGTTGTATAGATTCCCTCCATTGCTGCTCTGTAATCCTCCATATGCAACTGTTCCTTTGCCCTGGTTCTCGACATAACCCTTCCTGCGCCGTGTGGTGCAGAATAATTCCATTCCGGATTTCCTTTACCGACAGCAATGATCGAACCGTCCTTCATATTGATTGGAATCAGAACTTTCTCACCGGCATGTGCCGCAATCGCGCCTTTTCGCAAAATCATTTCTTTTGTATCAATATAATTATGAATCGTGTGAAATGCCTCGACTCCTGTCATCCCGGTTCTCTCTAAAAGAACTTCTGCCATTTTTTCTCTGCTTCTCTTTGCAAATCTCTGGCAGATTTCCACATCATGAAGATAGTCTTCCAGAAAAGTACCGTGCAACCAGCAGATATCTTCCGGCACGAACAGATCCTGTGTAATAAACGATTCTTTCAGTTCTTTTAACGCTCCCTGAATTTCCTTTCTCCTGCCCTCGGCTTTGTAAGTGCGGATAATCTTCTCCCGCTTTTTGAAATACTCTTCCTTTCCCATATGAAGGTCAATGGCAAGCTGCTGGTATAATTCTGCCACCTGTTTTCCCAGGTTACGGCTTCCGGAGTGGATGACCAGATAATAAGTTCCATCTGCTGCCTGATCCACCTCAATAAAATGATTTCCACCGCCCAGTGTTCCTAACGAGCGTTCCAGTCTTTTGGAATCACGCAGCGAACGATAACATCGAAGTGTCGTAAGATCAAAGCGTTCCTGCCGTCCATCCCACACCCGCATTCCGGACGGAATATAGTGGCATGCCTCATCAATTCTTTCAAAATCCAATGTTTTATCCGCAAGTTTTACCGTATACATTCCGCATCCAATATCGACACCTACAATATTCGGGCAGGCTTTGTCGGTAATGGTCATGGTTGTTCCGATCGTGCAGCCTTTTCCGGCATGTACATCCGGCATAATCCGAATCCGGCTGCCCTCGGTCAATGCATAATCACACATTCGCCGGATTTGCTCAATTGCTTCATCCTCAATTACTTTTGCATAACAGATTGCTGTGTTCATTTTTCCCTTTATTTCCAACATATTTATCATTCCTTTCCTTCGCTCTTGATGCTGTTATTGTACGCAAAAGCAACTGGATTATCATGGAAAAAAAGTTGCGAACCTGTTACAGCCCACAACTTTTCTGTCTTAACAATCGCTCTTTTATTAAATCTACAAAATGCCCCGGTGCAATCACTTTGATCATCGGGCCAAAGGATAAAATGCGAATAACAATCTCTGTCTCATCATCCTTATCATAATTTACGGTAATTTTGTAACGGTTTCCTTCCAGTTTTTCTGCCTGCTTTTCGTAATGTGCGAAATGCAAAAGGACCCGTTCCAATGCCTTTCTTTCATCCGTCAATTCAAATATGACACTGCGCTTTCTTTTTGGAATACGCTTGGTAAACCGGATGCCCTCTTCATTTGCATAATGCTCACAACGTATGATCCGGCCAAGATTAACCGTTCCCCCTAGCTTTTGTCCGTAGCCAACCACGCGGAACTTATCATCCTTCTCCGAGTACTCCAGATATCTTGGCAAAAGAATCATCTCTATCGGTTTGCCCTTGTGATTATACATCTCTACCTTAAGCGGCTGTCCATTTTTTATCGCATCCAGAATCATGCGGAAATTCCGGATATAATTCTCATCCGAATAATTATCTCCATCCGCATACTTGTCAAATACATAAAAATCATCCGGTGTAAACAAAGGCGCAACATCTCCATAATCCAGCAATTCATCGAGAAACAGCCGGATTCTCTCGTCCAATGAAATTGCTTTCAGCCACTGCTTTTGTATCGTAGTCAATGGCATCGACGGCTGCTTATGTATGATCGTTGTTCCATCTGGCTGAAGCAGCTGCCACCGTTCCTCTGTCAACGCCGGCTCAATGTTTAACACACTTTCTTCAAAAGCGTAATGCTGTATGATGTTTCGCATCTCTTCTTTTTGAAGCGGATGGTCGATTGCTGCTTTGATAATTTCCGCAACAGTACGATAATATGCACTGTAAAGTTCACTGAAAATCATGGTACATCCTCTCCTGAAATCTGTCCTCTTAACGTTCTTTCCCCAATAAAATTCTTTTATTTATACTTCGTACAACCGATACATATTTTCTATATCGCGCCGGAACTGTGCTTCAAGCACGGCATTGGAAAAATGAATCTCTGTGATCCTGCACAGAAATGTACGAATCCAAGGAATCAGTTCACTTGCATCATAAACCTCCGCATAAAACCGGCTCGTATGATCATCGATTTTTTTCACATGTCCGCATCGTTTCTCCCGTTCCAGCCGTTGATGAATATGCTGCTCTCCATACCCATAGCGGACCGTAAATGTAACCATTTCCATTCGCATGCCCGACCGGCTTTGGGTGCTTACGCCCCACATGTGCGATTTCATTTTTTCCAGACGTCCGCGAAGTTCTTCCAGACGGTCACTTGTATTCCCCGGTGTTATTTTTACAATATTATCAATACGAAAAGAAGAAATCCGTTTGTACTTCTGCTCATAAGCCATCACATACTGCCTGCCGTTTTGTACACTGATAAAAATCTGTAAAGGAAGTACTTTGATTTCTGAGACCGTTTCCTTTCGGTTTACTACCCGCATACAGACCATCCGATTTTCATGCATTGCCTGAAACAACTGACTTACGATCTCACTATCGATTGCTCCCGTTATGTAATGATGTTTAAATGCAAAATTTTCTTCCTGCCTTTTTCCCTTATCCAGCAAAAAGGAACCAATCACACCACATGGCGCAATTTCCGAGAAGAAATCCAACACATCGGTATCATAAAAAGCAAGATCCGGTGCTTTCCTGTAATACATCGTTTTGCCCTGCTTTTTCTTCTCAAGAAGTCCCTCTCCAACATATTCTTTCAGTTTCTTCCGGATGGTCGATTCGTCAAACAGCCTCGGCTTTGCAAACGCTGCAAGATAATCATCGATTCGTTCGGAAATATCACTGACCGTCATTGACTCTCCCGTTGCAAAAATATCCATTAATATAAAATGCAGTGTAATATCGCCATCCGTGAAACTTTTTGTCTTCCACGCTTTGTATAACGGATTGTGATGCAGCATGCGGCTGTCGATCGACAAAAATACATTTTTCCCCTCGGTCGTCTGCCGAAACTGCATATACTCCCCCAGCCAGCTCGCCAGTCTGCGGCGCTCATCGTCATAAGAACGCGCGCTTTTTTTCGTATATTCGTCCCGGCTCTTAAAACCATAGATATAAAATTCCCGCATATAATCCCGTATACGGTTAAAATTTTTTACAAGTTCTGTATATGCCATTGCGTCACCTTCATGCACCTGTCACCAGCGCGAAATAACCCCAGTCCCATACCAGAGATTCAAAACTGTTTTTCAGATACTCCACGATATCTTCCTGCTCATACCCGGTCATGCGGGTAATCACGACCATATAGTCCCGCAATTCTTCATACGTAAACTGTTTTCTTTCCATCCACTTCAAAAAGACACTGTGTCGTATGACTGCATATTCCATTCCGATCCATTGCATCGAAACGATCATACTCTCCAAATTTCCATCTGGGACCAGCAGATCCGAATAAAATTCATTGAGCAGAAACTTTCGTAAAAGTGGCTGCCATTGTCGAAATTGTTTATCAAAAAGCTGCAGATCCTCGCACATTGTATCCGCCACATAAGTTTCTGAAAGCTGCTTTGCCTGTAACAATATCGGATCAAGATACTTCTTATAAAGACCTTCTTTTTGATAATTGACCGCCAGATCCTGCAATAATTCATTGCATTCATCCATCGAATCCAGTTCATCCATTGGAATCTGTGCAATCGCTTCCCGAAGCTGCGCTACACTTTCACCGGAAAAATATTCGTTTATCAATTGCATCGTAAGCGAATCCTGTTTGTTAAGCTCCAGCAAAATATAAAAGCCCTGCTTCAATTGATCTTCCAGTCGCTGCGTACTGTCTTCCAGCAACTCCATCATATGCTCCCGTATCACAAAGAGATGATTTTTGTATTCTCTGTCAACTTTTGGAAAAACAATTTCTTTTGCATCCTTCCAGATATCAATGACCGCCGGACAACATGGCATCAACGTCTCTTCCTCATGCGTGGAAAATCTATGTACCTCACGCGGAAACTGCGTACAGGTATCTGACAATACGCGATCGGTGTATGTGCACAGGAGACGACATAATTTTTCTTCATTTAAAAACGGACAGCGATGCTTTTCATCCAACGCAATCACCCGCATGCCATCCTTTTTCACTGTATAGGCGCTGAGATTTTTCTTTTTATCCACAACTGTGTCCGGTGGCAAAAGCTTTTTCCACTTTCGGTTCGTCTCATTATCCACACCAATCTTCCACTCCTGACAACAGGTAATGGTACATTTGTCAGCAATACATTGAAATTTTTTATAATAATCCGGTCTGACTCTACGCATTTTGTTTCTCCTAATGAAAAATCAGCTTATTCCTGCTTTCTTCCGCAGAAGATCGTACACCCACTTTCCGGATGTACTCAGATCACTGCGCTTGAATCCGCTTTTCTTTGTACAACTGCTCTTGATCATTGCGGAAGATTCGTTTTTGTTGGAAACATTCCATGCAACATAGCTGACATCATATTTATCCAACGCTTTGATCCACTTATTGGCTTCCTTTTTGTCAATTCCGCCATTTCCGCTTGCATCGGTGATACCAAACTCTGTGACAAACACAGGAAGTCCCGCTTTGATTGCATTTGTCATTTTATTGCGCAGATCATCTTTGTGTGTTCCTGCATAGAAATGGAATGCATACATGATGTTTTTGTATCCGCTGATTGGACTGGCAGCCGCCTGATCTACATCCTGTGACCAGGTAGGTGTTCCCACGATAACGACCGCATCCTTGTCATTCTCACGGATAACCGGAATCACAGCCTTTGCATAGGACTTAATTGTTTTCCAGTCTGTGCCTCCATTTGGCTCGTTGCAGATTTCATAGAGCACATTGTCGTAACTTTTCAGAGCCTTTGACATCTCCTTGAAAAAAGCCTTCGATGCCTTCTGGTGCTTCTTTGGATTGCCATCACTTAAAATATGCCAGTCAACAATGACATACATATTGTATTTTGATGCCAGCTTGACACCTTTCTTTATCAATGCTTTCAGATTCTTGCGGTTGTTGGCATCACCACTGCAATATCCGTTATACTCTTCGGTGTACATTGCAAGACGAACCACATTTGCTCCCCATTTGTCATGAAGTTCCTTGAAATACTTGTCGTTTACGTATTCCGGATACCAGGAAAGTCCGTGTGTACTGACACCTCGCAGCTGCACCACCTTGCCTTTCTTGTCACACAGCTTCGTTCCTTCCACATGCAATGCAGAAAGTTTGCTCTTGGCATAGACCGGTTGCACACTGTTTCCAAAAAATACTCCCACAGCCAGTGCAAGAATACACAAGCCTGCCGTCAATCGTTTCTTCACACTGTTTCCCATATTTTCTACTCCTTAAGATTGTATTATTACTCGATGGAGGTTACTTCATAATCCTGATCCTCCACTGCCTTCTTTAATACTTCATCGGCTATTTCTGCCTGAAGCTTTACTTCTGCGGTCCCACTTTCATGGCTTACCACTGCCTCCTCTACTTCCGGAAGTGCCTCTAAAGCCTTCTTAACTCTCGCCTCACAATGTCCACACATCATTCCTTCAATCTTCATTGTCTTTGTCATTTTTTTGTCCTCACTTTCGTTTTTGTTTTCCTGCTGCATATTGACAGCAGTCATTTCTGTTTTTGCATGTTCACGCTCCCTGCGTCCCGGCACATGCATCTGAAACAGATTCAGACGCAACGCATTGGTTACGACACAGAAACTGGACAGGCTCATCGCAGCCGCACCAAACATTGGATTCAGTTTCCATCCAAGCAGTGGATACCACACTCCTGCGGCAAGCGGAATTCCAATAACATTATAGAAAAATGCCCAAAACAGATTCTCATGGATATTCCGCAGTGTTGCGCGGCTCAGACGGATGGCTGCCGGCACATCGCTCAGACGGCTTTTCATCAGAACGATATCCGCTGCATCGATTGCCACATCGGTTCCTGCACCGATGGCGATACCGGTATCTGCTCTCGTCAATGCCGGTGCATCATTGATTCCATCTCCGACCATCGCCACTTTGCCCTGCGACTTCAGGCTGCGGATCACGCTTTCCTTTCCATCCGGCAATACTCCGGCGATCACTTCATCCACACCTGCCTGTACACCGATTGCACGGGCTGTCTTCTCATTGTCCCCGGTAAGCATAACCACACGGATTCCCATATTGCGAAGCTGCGCGATTGCCTTCGGGCTGTCTTCCTTCATGGTATCTGCCACGGCAATCATACCGAGCAATGCCCCGTCTCTTGCAAAAAGAAGTGGTGTCTTTCCTTCCTCCGCAAAAGTTTCTGTCTGCTTCAAAATATCTTTTTCTACCGTGATCTGCTCACTGATATATTTCACACTTCCGCCGAGCATCCTGCGTCCATCCACCGTTGCTGCCAGTCCATTTCCCGGCAAAGCCTCAAAATTCTCCGCTTCCTTATATGTGATCTGCTGCTTTTCTATCTCCAACATAATTGCGCGTGCAAGCGGATGCTCGCTTTTTGCCTCAAGTCCGGCTGCAAAACGCAAAAGTTCCTGCTCATTCACACCATCTGCCGGGACAATATCGGTCACTTTCGGCTCCCCGTTTGTGATGGTTCCCGTCTTGTCCAATGCAACAATCTGGGTTCTTCCTGCATTTTCCAAAGCGACTGCGTTCTTAAATAGAATACCGTTCTTTGCGCCCATGCCGTTGCCGACCATGATTGCCACAGGGGTTGCCAGTCCAAGCGCACAAGGACAACTGATCACCAGTACCGAAATTCCCCTTGCCAGTGCAAATCCGACGGTCTGTCCTGCAAGAAGCCATACAATAATAGTGATTACCGCAATGGTAATAACCGCCGGTACAAAAATGCCGGAAACTTTGTCTGCGATCTTTGCAATCGGCGCTTTAGTCGCTGCTGCATCGGAAACCATCTGGATAATCTGGGAGAGTGTTGTATCCTCGCCTACGCGTGTCGCCCGACAGCGCAAAAAGCCCGACTGGTTGGTTGTAGCTGCGCTGACCGTATCGCCTGCCGCTTTATCCACCGGAATACTTTCTCCTGTAAGGGCGGCTTCATTTACTGCGCTGTTTCCGTCAATCACCACACCGTCTACCGGAATATTTTCTCCCGGACGTACAACAAATATGTCATCTTTTTGTACCTGCTCAATCCCTACCACGGTTTCCACACCATCACGCTCAACCGTCGCTGTCTTTGGTGCAAGCTTCATCAGGCTTTTTAATGCATCGGTTGTCTTTCCTTTGGAATGTGCTTCTAACATTTTTCCTACTGTAATCAAGGTCAGAATTATTGCCGCAGATTCAAAGTAAAACTCATGCATATAGCCCATTACTGCATCCATATCACCACGCATCTGTGCATCTGTCATGGCAAAAAGCGCATAAGTACTATATCCAAACGATGCGCCCGCGCCCAGTGCTACAAGCGTATCCATATTCGGCGAACCGTGCACAAGACTTTTGAAACCGCTGATGAAAAACTTCTGGTTGATCACCATGATCACAATGGTCAACAGCATCTGCAAAAGTCCCATTGCCACATGATTATCCGCCATAACGGACGGAAGCGGCCAGTTCCACATCATATGTCCCATTGAAAAATACATAAGTACAAGTAAGAATACCACCGATGCAATCAGACGTTTCCGAAGTTTTGGCGTCTCGTGATCTTTCAGCGCTTCTTCTGCCTCCTGGTACATCCCTGCTGATTGGCCTTTGGCATCTGCGGATGCACTCGCTTTCTGCTTTGGTGACGCTCCGTAACCCGCAGCTTCCACCGCTGCCACAATTTCCTGCTCACTGGCAGTACCTTCCACACCCATCGAATTTGTCAGCAGGCTCACCGAACAGGACGAAACGCCCGGCACTTTAGAAACGGCTTTCTCAACACGGGCGGAACAGGCGGCACAGCTCATGCCTGTAACGTTATATTGTTTCATAGTTGCCTCCTTATATTTGTGTTGTAAAATTACGTCTCTACTTCATCAATTTCTGCAGCATTGTGACCAGCTCATCCACTTTTTCGTCTTCTCCGTTACGGATTCCTTCTGCGACGCAGGTACGAATATGACTTGCCAGCAGTACTTTATTAAAACTGTTCAGTGCCGCATTCGCTGCTGCTACCTGCGTAATGATATCCGGGCAGTAACAGTCTTTCTCGACCATGCCTTTGATGCCACGAATCTGTCCTTCAATACGGCTCAGGCGGTTAATCAAATCCTTCTGCTCCTTCTCCGAACGCATCTTCTTCCTACAGCATTCACAAGTATGTTCATTTTCCATACAAACTATGCCTCCTTTCGCAATCGCGCTTCTTGCAATTGCTTCTTTCAATTTCTCCTTTATATACCCCCTGCGGGTATCTTTTCATTTGCATTATATACCCCCAGCAGGTATATCGCAACCCCTTTTATTCTCAATAAGAAACTGCATTGCCAATTTTTTCACGCCATTTGGACATATGCATTTATTTTTCATATTTTCACCCAAAAAAATGCGTGATTATGGAACATTTTTTCCATTTATTTTCCATATGTCCAATCTTTCTGTTTTTTGTGGACATTATGCTTTTGTTTTCCTGCATATGTCCATTTACTCTAATTTTTGTGGACATTATTCTTTTGTTTTTCTGTATATGTCCATTTTCTCTAATTTTTGTGGACATTATTCTTTTATTTTTTGCATATGTCCATTTGCCCGCCCACAAAAAAAATCAGGAGCTTTCACTCCTGATTTTGCTACATATATTTATAACGTTGCAGCACTCCATGTTCCATCTTGTAAATTTCCTCTGTCAATTCCCGGATATCAGAATTAATATGACTGGAAATCAATACAACGGCACCTCTTAGTGCTTCCTCTCTTACAATCTTATAAAACAAACGAACCCCCGCTTCGTCAATGGCATTGGTCGGCTCATCCAAAAAAAGAAAGTCCGGCTTTTCCATAATAGCCTGTGCAAGAACAAGGCGATGTTTCATACCAAGGGAATATTTTCGAAATGTTCTTCTGTCTTTCGGATCCAGTCCTACGCGTTCCAGCGCATGGACAACATCTTCTTTCGTTGCTACTTTGCGTATTGCTGCCAATGTTTGAAGATTTTCTCTCCCTGTAAGTCCCGGATACATCGACACATCATCCATCACAAGTCCAATGGAAGGCTTTGCTTCTTCAAATGTCCTGCCATCATATAATATTTTTCCTTCCGTTGCCATTACAAGTCCTGCAAGCACACGAAAAAACATACTTTTTCCGGATCCGTTCTCTCCTATAATACCCGTAATGCTCCCTTCCGGAAGTTCTAAATTGATATTACTTAATATCATTTCTTTGTTCAGTTTCTTACTTACATTCTCCACTTTCAATTTTACATTTTCCATTCGTATACCTCATAACGCTTTAACATTTCTGCCCCAAGAACTATTATCAATACTGTAATCAAAAATAATCCCACGATTTTTGCAACAACCATTTCTGCAGGCCATTGAAGCATTTTTTCATAGGACATGGGATTTATCAGTCCCAGCCACCTGTTTTCTCCCTGCACCATATCCAATAATTTCAATAAAATAATTCCTATCCAGCACACTCCAAACGCCGTTGCTGTTTTACAAAAAATTGTTCCCAGATTAATCAGAATTGTTGTCAGCAATAATAAATTCACGCAAGTCGCAAACATCATGAAAGACACATTCCATGTAAACATGTTGATTTTTCCGGTACTGATCTGATTGCACCCCAAAAGATTTGTCCCTACATAAATACCTGCATATCCTGTCGCAAAAAGAAACAATGCAAAGCTTTCTTTGATAAACCATTTTTGTCGCTGAAAAATCCGGGAAAACCGATAAGATGCCATATAGGAAAAATATTCACTGATCGAATTTCCAAATAGCAAATGAAAAATAAGTAAATACGACAGCATTCCTACCGCTTCAAGAATATTACTATTTTCGTTACCCGCTGTCATTCCCCATACTCTGCCGATCAGCAAACCTGTAACATCCGTGTCTGTTTTTTCTGTAAAAAGATGTGGCAGAACCCAATATATTGCAATTGGAAATGCCACCATCATCTTACACAGATTCTTTCCAATTTGTTTATACATCTACATATTCCTTTCCGCAAAGCATACGATATGATATGTAAATAAATCCACAAAGTAATAATATAATACCGAAAAAGGCCAGATAATTTAATCCATAATATGATGCGGGAGCCACATAATCCCACATATCAAAATTTACATAACGATGATTGTATCGCATATAATTAGTATTATAGGACCACCCATCCAACATGGTACCTATTTTGGTTGCAATAAATACAGGTATAAACAGCACTATTTTGAATCGTCTGATCCAAAACGAAATTGCAAGCAGCACCACTCCAAGGAATCCAACAAACGCTGCCATAAAAATCATATACAACAAAACATATAGAATTGGACAATGTTCAAACAAAAAAGGAAATGGCACATAAGTTCCCACGAACCAGTCCGTTGGAGAAACATTCAGGAGATTAAATTTGATTGTACTAAGTGTATGTCCAAACGGAGAAGGAATCAGTCCATAGCATCCACTATAAAACAGACACAACGAAAAATTCACCAGACATGGAATCAATACGAGTAAAAAATCTGCCAGAAACACAACACCTATTTTTGCTTTCAGATACTCTTTTCTGCTAGATCTTATCCAAACAGTTGCAACCGTCTGATTTAAAACATCATCCTGAAAAGACATTGCCGGAATTGCCACAAGAAAACATATAATAATACTATATACATCCCATTGTGTGTTAAATCCCATTCCACAATAACTCCAAAAACCGGAGAATCCGTTTGATAATTCACCTCTCACCATAAAGAAGCTGACCAGCGCATATACTATACTGATTACAAACGCAACTTGTACAGATTTCTTTTTTGTAATTAATTTCCATTGTGATCTGAACATGATTTACCTCCTCCCATTTTTCATAAAACTAATATACCATCCAATAACCTGAAATCATACAATCTTTTGAAGAGTTGTTGCCCATCGCATACATTGTTATGCTGGCACCTGGAAATTGATATGCACTCGGAATATCTATCTGTTTCCAATTGGCACCTTTCGTCACAACATAATATTCGCCATCTTTTGTGGCCTTAACCTTTACCTTTTTGTATTCTGTTGATATAACGCCTTGTGCATCATATATATGAGACACTTTAACTTCTGCATATGTTTTTGTCTGTGTCATCACTTTAGTTGTAATACTGCTATCCGAATTGCTATCAACATATACTTTATTAAAAGATACTGCTGTCGCATTTGAAGCCAATAAACTAATGTCCTGATTTTCATCTATCTCACTCGCATATGGAACAGCAACAGAAAATGACAATACAAGTGCCATACTACAAACTGTTACTAAAAAATTTTTTACTTTTGTTGCAAATTTTTTGTTCATCATTATTACATTTACCTTTCTTTCGTAAACAATAACTTAACCCAACAACCATACATGTATCATTGTATTTGTAGCGTATCATAGACGCTTTGTCTTGTCAATCAATATTTTGTGCTCCGTAATATTTACTGTTCGTACATTTCATGATATAGTTATTATAATTTATGGAGGATCTATTGCATGGCATACAAAAACACTCTAATTACAGGTATTACAGATTTATTAGTTTTGACAATATTAAAAAACAAAGGTGATTGTTATGCCTACGAGATAAGCAAGTACATTACAAACGAATCAAATGAACTGCTCTCAATCTCCCCCAACACCATATATACGGTCATGTATAAACTGGAAAATGAACATATGATCAGCGAGTACTCAGTTCTGGCAGGAAAAAAACGTACTCGTATCTATTATCACATAGAGTCAGCAGGGGAAACTTATTTAGAAGAACTGCAACACGACTATGAAAATATGGTCTCTGGTATGTCTGCAATTTTTGATTCTCTTGAGAAAGGAGACACGCATGAATAACTTATGTAAACAATACATTTCTGAAGTGAAACTCTTACTTCCAGCTATTGGAAAATCAGAAAAAATTATTTAGCTTCTCTGACAAGTAATCTGGAAGATTTCTGTGATGACACCTCACCTCAGACAATTAATGACTTATATCAAGAATTTGGCACACCTGTAGATACTGTAAATTCTTACATTTCAACACTTTCTACAGAGACATTAATAAAACGAATTCGCAAGAGTAAATATTTACGATATTTCATCGTAGCACTAATTATTATGTTTGCATGTATAACTTTTATTTTTGCCATTACAAATTATCGAAGTTTTCAAGTTTTTAAGCAGGAAACCGTCTATTTTACAAATACAGACATTAAATAAGGAGAAAAATATTTCTATGAAAAGAAAAATTACACTATGCTTAATTTCTACTCTATTTTTATTATGCGCAATTCCTACTTCAACGAAAGCCGATACCATTTTTGATACTTGCCACAAAACACCATACACTATACAGACTGTCATAACCGATGCATCTCCCTCTATTAATTTAGCTCCAGCATTAAGCCGGACATCCCATAATATTACCAAAACAAAAACAACATATATGCGTGATTCTTCTGGAACCGTATTATGGAGTGTTTCCATTACTGCCACTTTTACCTATGATGGTACAACCTCTTGCTGCATTAGCTGTTCTCCAAATGCCTCCTCTCCTGCTACAACTTGGTCAATTAAATCTGTATCATCTTCCAAAAGCGGAAACTCTGCTACTGCATATGCAACAGCAACACATACTTCTCCAAGTTCATCAAAAGATTTTACGCAAAGCGTTACTATTTCATGTAGTAAAAATGGTACCGTTTCATAATCTTTCCAAATCATTCTTTGACATCATTTGAATGATAAAAATAGTGCTGATACAACGCAAACTTCTATTGTACCAGCACCATTTTTTTATTCTCCATCAATCCAAACTTTTTTCCATAAAAAGCAAACCCATAAAAAAGTTCTTTTACAAACCTTCTGTATCTAACTCTACAATCATTTGTCCCAGCTTCTGCTCTCTCAACAGATAACACATGTAGATTGGAAGATATATGATATTCCCTTCTGTTTCGATATTTCCAACAGAAAAAACATATGCTTTCTCAAGATGATAATCCGGCACCTTCATAAAATTATCCAATGCTTTGTGCGATTTATATGTTTTTCCAGACTTAACTTCAATCGGAACAACTTTTCCATTCATTTCTATTGCAAAATCCATCTCACCAATATTCTTTTTTTTACAGAAAAACGGTTCGAAACCATTTGCCGTCAATTGCTGCGCAACCGCATTTTCAAAATGTGCACCATTGTTCACTTCCCCGTTTTTATTTATTAATTCAATTTTTGTTTCTGCCGGATAGGCACTTGTAAGTAAGCCAATATCGCTTGAAAAAAGTCTAAACACATTACTGCTCTTGCTTGCTAAAAGGGGAATTACCGGTGCATCAACATTATAAACCGGCAAAGCTACGCCTGCATCTTTTAGCCATAAAAAGCTATTTTCATATCGCTCAAATTTTAGTTCTTTATTGAGCATCGTAAATACAAACTTTTTATTCTGCTTGTCTAACTCTGCCGGAATAATATCATATATCGATTTCAGCTTAAGCTTTCTGTCCTCAAGCTCATATTGAGAAAAATCCTCTTTATAAAGAGTCGTGATATCACGTTGTACTCTGTCAACCTCCCGGATATCTTTTGTTTCGATATATGTTTTTACTGCATCTGGCATTCCGCCAACAATAAGATAAACAAAAAACATTGCCAGAAGCTTCTGATGTATGAATTCTTCTATAGGACTTACTGTTTTAAATTTATCCTCCAGCATATCCAATGTAGTTGTCGAAACGTTATTCGCGACCATAAATTCTTCGAAATCCATAGGATACATCCTTAAAACGGTCAGATACCCAACCGGAGCCGAAGCGATTCCTTTGAGTTCCACTCCCAATAACGATCCGCTCATTACATATTTAAAGCTTCCCTCATCGACAAGAAATTTTATTTTTGTTACTATTTCCGGACATTTTTGAATTTCGTCAAAAAAGACGACCGTTTCATGTACTTTGCAGTCTTCTGGCATGATCATTTTTAATTTAATTAAAAATTCTTCCGCACTCATTTCCGCATTCAGATAAGAAACCATATCTGGCTGATCAATAAAATTCAATTCAAACTTTGTATATCCGCTCTTTTCTATCTCATCCCTTATAAGCCAGGTTTTTCCTGTCTGCCTTGCCCCTGTTACTAATAGTGCTTTATTTGAATTTCTTATCCATTCTCCAACAACAATAGCATCTTTTCTATACATAAATTCACGCCTCCAATAACATTGTGCATCATTTGCCCCGTTTTTACAACTTATTTTTTATATTTTGCCCCGTTTTTTCATCTATTATATGTATATTTTGCCCCGTTTTTTATATCAACAAAAAAGCAGCCGAAAACATTCACCTGCTTTTTAAAAACATTTTGAAAAGATGATCGTTATCTGCGATTGACGTCAAACTTCTTTGCCAATGCTTTGGTAAGTAAGTTGATTCCAAGAACAATCAGCAAAAGAACTACTGCAATACCAAATGCTACCCCGAATTCACCCTTCGTTGCACTCAGGTAAAGCTGAATGGTAAGTGTTCCCGCCGGCATTTTTGCCTTTGCCAGCAAATCGGTAAAGTTCTTCGGGAGGAGACCTGAACTTCCCGCGGTAAACAGCAGTGCTGCTGACTCCCCAACAATTCTCCCGATGGCAAGAATAACTCCGGTAATGATTCCCGGCATTGCGGATGGCAATAAAATGGTGCGTATCATATGCCATTTTCCGGCGCCTAAACCGATCGCTCCGCTTCGGTAACTGTCCGGAACCGTTTTTAACGCTTCCTGTGTATTCCGGGTGATCAGAGGAAGTACCATCAGAGTCAGGGTAAACGAACCTGTGAGGATAGAATACTTCAAATGCAGAGTCTGTCCAAAAAACATCATACCAAACAAACCAAAGATAATGGACGGAATCCCCGCAAGTGTCTCTGTGGCAAATTCAATCAGACTGACTAATTTTCCCGGTTTTGCATACTCATTTAAATAAACGGCAGCCCCAACACCGATGGGAGTAGCAATCAGCATCGTTACAATGATAATATAAAGCGTATTTACAATATTTCCTGCAATACCGGTCGTTCCCTTTAATACAGATGTCACACTGGTAAGAAACTCCCAATTTACACTCCGGATACCTTTGGCAAATACATAGATAATGATCCCAAGAAGCAGTGCAACGGAAATAATTGCACATACATAGATGGCAATATAAGTGAGGAAATCCGCCGGATGCCTTGTTTTGGTACGAATACTGGTATTCTTTTCTGTCATTGTTCAACGGCTCCTTTCTTTTCCACCTGTGCAAGGACCAGATTGATAATCATAATAAAGATAAACAATACCAGACCTACCGTAAAGAGTACCTCCCGGTGAAGTCCTTCGGCATAACTCATCTCGCTGACGATCTGTGTCGTCAGGAAACGTACCGAATTGAATGGAAACGGCAGATTTACGGAACCTCCGGCAACCATATTGATCGCCATAGCCTCTCCGAGCGCACGTCCGATTCCAAGCACTACACCTGTCATAATACCAGATCTTGCTGCCGGGATCATCACTTTAAATATCGTCTGGATATGTGTTGCCCCAAGTGCAAGAGAAGCCGACTTTAAATGTCCGGGTACTGCACGGATCGAAGAAACACTGATGTTTATCACGGTTGGCAGAATCATAATTGCCAGCACAATAATCGCAGAAAGCAGATTCGATCCACCGGTAAACTGATGGATGGTGCTGCCTGCAAATACCCGCTTTTCCAAACGGTACATCAATGGATTTAAAACCATAAGCCCCAACAATCCGTAGATTACAGACGGAATCGCAGCCAGTAGTTCTACCGCTGGCTGAACAATTGCTGCCAGCTTTTTGTTGGCTACTTCCGTGATAAATACCGCTGTCAGAATTCCAATCGGTACACCGATCAAAATTGCAACTGCAGTACCTATAATTGAAGTCAGAATAATGTATAAAATGCCATAAGATGGTGTTGCTGCTGTCGGTTGCCATACAGTTCCAAATAACAGGTCAATCACCCCGACCTTTGCCAGTGCCGTGGTGCCCTTTGCAAACATATAAACCGTTATGGAAAGAACTGCTACAATGGCAACGGCTGCGCATATAAGAAATATTACTTTTGCAATCGTTTCCACGATGTGCTTTGTTGCTTTGCCGCCTGTCATATCTTTATCCTCGTTTGCCTGTTTACGTGTTTCTTAATTTACATTATTTGCTGTTTGGGATGATCAGTCCTACAGACTTGATAACATTCTGTCCGTCTGCAGAGTTGATAAAGTCGAAATATGCCTGTACCTGCTTACTCTGCTCAGAAATCTCACCCTTGGTAGCCATTACGAACGGTCTCTGTAATACATAGTCTCCTGCAAGAATATTGTCTTCTGTCGGCTCTACAGAGTTGATCTGTAATCCGTTTACAGTGTCATCCAAAACATCAAGTGATACATATCCAATGGCTCCCGGAGTCGCTGCAACCTTTGCAAGTACGGCACCTGTAGAATCAAGCTCCTGTGCATATTTGCAGGAATCCTTTACATCCATTAACTCTTCAAATGCATCTCTTGTACCAGAACCTGCCTCACGACCGATCACTACGATCTGCTCATCTTTTCCGCCAAGGTCTTTCCAGTTTGTGATTTCTCCTGTGTAAACCTTTGCAAGATCTTCAGACTTGATATCTGTAATTGTATTGTCTGTATCTGTGATCACTGCGATACCATCGATTGCTACGATGTTCTCTACGATTCCCTGGCCCTTCTCATCATCAGAAAGTGCACGGGACGCATCTCCGATATCTACGCTTCCGGCTGCAAGTGACTCGATACCAGCACTGGATCCGGTAAACTCTGCTGTAGCAGAAACGTTTGGATATTTCTCCATGAATGCTTCATTCATTGCATTTGCAAGTTTCTCCATGGAAGTACTTCCTGCTAATGTAACAGATCCGCTTAAGTCCATGTTGTCTGCTGTATTATTATCCGTTGCCTGACTCTCTGTCTGTGTTGTTGTATTGTCATTGGAATTGTTTGCATCTGCATTTGTATCACTGCTTCCGCATCCCATTACTCCTGCTGCAACCATTGTAGCTGCGGTAAGAATTGCCATCATTTTTTTTACTCTGTTTTTCATGTCTTTTCCTCTTTTCTTTCTCTTTTTCATTTTATTTCTTTTCGAGTACAGGTGTTATCTTACGTGCCAAATGTAAAGTGTGTAACCATTCCTATGTAAATTGGATGTAAAATGTATGTTAGGGGTCGGCTATAAAAAAGAATTGCAACGAACCTGCTCCTCCGGCCAACCTCCCGACCCCCACGCATGCGCCCTCACACTTCCACAGTTACGGTTTAAGCCAGAATTACAGAAGTTGCGGAAGCCTTTCCCTGCCTCTATTTTCGTGTCCGGCTCGCGTTTCGACATCTCCGCCGCTGTGTCTGTCTCTCGAAGATGCGCTCAGCATTTCTAGTTCGTCTAAGAGGGGCATTCACAAATCTGATTGTGCTCGCTCTCCATTGTGTCGCCCATCATAGTATTACATGATATGAGGGTCAAAAGGTATTTTGCCCCTCATTTATGATTAATCAGATTACTACATGCTACGCATTCCCGTAATCTGACTCCACCTCGAAATCCGCTAATTTTCTGCGTTTCAGCAGTAAATTGCTACTTTCTCGGTGTAGTGCGGGTCACTAAGGTATACATCGAATTGCATGCAAGCATGCATCGATGATACCTTTTGACCCTTTAATCATTACATTACTTGTTAATAGAACGAGGGCGCAAATGCGACCCGCGAGCACGGCATTGTTCATACCCCCTCTAAGACGAACACGAAATACTTCGGACGTCATCTTCGAGAGACAGACACAGTGGCGGAGGTGTTGAAACTTGAACGGACAGGAATCATCAAGGAGGCAGGGGAAGGGTTGCTACAAATTCGTAATTCTGGCTTAAACCGTAACTGTGGAAGTGTGAGGGCGCACGCGTGAGGGAGGTTAGCTGGAGGAGCAGGTTCGTTACAATTCTTTCCTTTTATACCCGAAAATACATTTTTTAGGTATATTTAAGGTTCGTACTTTATCTTATTCATGTAATGATGTTATCATATGTAGAGAATTATGTAACGAAACAATAAGGAGGAATTCCATGCGTTTACTTCTTGCAGAAGATGAAAAAGATCTTTCAGACGCACTGGTAACGGTGCTCAAACATAACAACTACTCGGTTGATGCGGTGTACAATGGTCAGGATGCCTTAGATTATCTGGAAGCGGGAGATTACGACGGAGCGATCCTTGATATCATGATGCCGAAGATGGATGGCATTACAGTTCTTAAAAAAATCCGCGCCGACGGCATTCATCTGCCGATCATTCTGCTTACCGCAAAATCGGAGATCGACGACCGTGTGACAGGACTCGACAGCGGTGCGGACGATTATCTCACAAAACCTTTTTCCATGAAGGAATTACTGGCGCGGATTCGTGCCATGACGCGCCGGCAGGAAAAGACAACCGACTCCATTTTGCAGTTTTCGGATATTCAGCTGGACCGCAGCACATATCAGCTTTCCAATTCGGAAGGGACAACGATAAGACTTGCCAACAAAGAATATCAGATGTTGGAAATGCTCATGACCAATCCCGGTCAGGTCATTTCCGTAGACCAGTTCATGGACAAGATCTGGGGATACGACAGCGAAGCAGAATTCAATGTGGTATGGGTTTATATCTCCTATCTCCGGAAAAAGTTCAGTTCACTCCATGCCCATGTACAGATCAAAGCGACCCGCGGCGTCGGATATTCCCTGATTGAGTAGCCAATCGGGTGCAAAAGGAGAAATGATATGCTAAAGAAACTGCGAAAAAAATTTATTGCGATTGCCATGTGCTCCATTGGCATTGTGCTGGCAATCATCATGACCGGCATCAACCTTGCAAACTACATGAATGTCTGTCGCAACGCCGATGCGCGTATTTCCATGATTTCCGACAATGACGGACATCTCCCGGAAGAATCGGACAACACACCACCCCCAAAACAGGGAGACGACAAGAACACCAAAGATCAGAAACCAGCCGACGACCCCGGTGCCAAACGCCAGATGTCTCCGGAAGCCAATTTTGATACGCGCTTTTTTACGGTAACGCTGACGGACGACGGTACGATCGAACAGGTTGATACCGGAAAGATTGCCGCTGTTACCACACAGGAAGCTTCCGATTATGCATCTTCTTTATATAAGAAAGGAAAAAGCCACGGATTTGTCAGCTGCTACCGCTATCAGGCGGTAACACTGGATGATTCTGAAAATATCACCTACATTTTTGTGAACTGTGAACGCGAGCTGAACACGTTTCAGGCATTTTTACTGGCAAGTGTCGGCATCAGTCTTGCCGGACTTCTCGTGGTATTCCTGCTTGTAGTCTTTTTTTCAAAAATCGTTCTGCGACCGGTAGCGGAAAGCTATGAAAAGCAAAAGCGTTTTATCACGGATGCAAGTCATGAAATCAAGACACCACTGACAATCATTGATGCCAACACCGAGGTGCTTGAAATGATGGAGGGCGAAAATCAGTGGACCAAAAGCACGCGCAAACAGATTGCCCGCCTGACTTCCCTGACTGAAAAACTGGTTTTTCTCTCCCGCATGGATGAGGAGACAACCACTTTGGACATGCAGATTTTTGCAATATCGGATGCTGTCATCGATACGGCAGAACCATTTATTGGACTTGCTGCTTCGCGTGGAAAAACACTTACCTGCGATATTGCTCCGGATCTCACCTACTATGGAAATGAAGGAAGTATCCGGCAGCTGATCTCACTGCTTTTGGACAATGCCATAAAGTATTCCACGGACGATGGACAAATCCGCATTTCTTTCCACAATGCAGGGCGCAATCTCATCCTTCAGGTGTGGAATACAACGGACTCCATTCCAGTCGGTCGACACGACGAACTGTTCGAGCGCTTTTACCGCGCCGATAAATCCCGTAACCAGAAAACCGGTGGCTTTGGTATCGGACTATCCGTTGTCTATGCAATTGTAAATGCACACAAGGGAAAAATTACCGCTCGCAGCGATGATGGAAATTCTCTTCTTTTTACGATCACATTTTCCACATAAAACAACTTTCTATAAAAAAAGCGGCAAAGACTGCTTTTACAGTCTCTGCCGCTTTTTGCTTTTCTGCATGATGCAATTATTTCAGGAAGCCAAATGAACTTATGATTGGAGCTTCCTTTGCTTTTCCGGAACATACCTGGAAGAAGCAGATAATCTTTACAACGAAAAGAATTACCGCACAAATTCCGCCTGCGATTGGAACAATCACGGTAAAGAAAAGAACCGCTGTAATAATAGTAACTAAAATGGTACATACAGTAATCTTCAGTGCCTGACGTACATGAAAATATGTATATGCAGATTCTCTGCATGCCAACAAAGCGATAATGATACCGATGGTTCCCATCAGATATGGCAGCATAGCCATTACTTTGTTATCTGAAATATCCTTTGGATTGAACTCAGCAGTGTGATCCTTTGGATCCATATATGGCTGCTGAGGCATACCATAAGGCATTCCATTCATCTGAGGACCCGCCTGTGGATTTCCATTCATCTGTGGTCCTGCCTGTGGGTTTGGATTTCCCTGCGCAGTCCCATTATTCTGTGCATTTAACGCAGCTCCGCACTTTGTGCAGAATGCGCTTCCATCATTCATCTCGCTACCGCATTTTGGACAAATCATGTTTTATTCCTCCTTTTATTTGTGTACTAACAACAATATCTATTTTATATAATATACGTTCTTATGTCAATCAATGAACCTTTTTTCAACATTAGCATTCCTTTAAGGTTCATTTAAACTTTGCCTACTATACTGTGTACATACCGGAAAGCAAACAGTTTCCATACATAATCAAAAAGGAGCACATTTTTATGGCTAATCAGATGATTTTCAAACGGTATGAAATCAAATATATGTTAAACAGGCAACAATACACAGCGCTGCGGTCGCTCATGAAAAACTATATGACAGCCGACCCACATAGCCCCAGCACAATCCAGAGTCTTTACTTTGACACACCAGATTATCTTCTGATCCGGCATTCACTAGAAAAGCCTCTGTACAAAGAAAAGCTCCGGCTTCGCAGTTATGGTATTGCATCCCCGGAGACCCCAGTCTTTGTGGAACTGAAAAAGAAATACGATTCCATTGTATACAAACGCCGGATTGAGATGCCAGAGTCACAGGCTATGGATTATCTGCTACATAATCATCTGGTTTATGATTCCCAGATTGCACATGAGATTGACTATTGCCTGCGCACGTATCGACATCTCGCACCAAAAGTTCTTCTTTCCTACGAAAGAGAAGCTTTTTACGACAAATTTAACCCGGATTTTCGGATGACCTTTGACCGCAACATTCTTTGGCGGAACAATAATCTGGATTTAAAAAGCCGGATTTATGGAAATCCCATTTTAAATGACAATCAGATTTTACTGGAAGTAAAAACAGCCGGAGCAATTCCTCTCTGGCTCGTGCATTTTTTCAGTGAACAGAAAATTTATAAAACATCTTTTTCCAAATATGGAACTGCTTATCAGACAATTATAAAAAACGGAGGACTTCAATATGCTTAATACTTTATTTCAGGGAGTTTTTACTTCCACAACAACGATTCAAATTCCACAGTTTCTGCTTTGCATTGCTGTATCACTGGCAATCGGGCTTTTTCTCTCTTTCTTATATATGCACAAAAGCCACTACACGAAAAGTTTTGTTGTAACGCTTGCGCTGCTCCCGGCTGTCGTATGTGTTGTCATCATGATGGTTAACGGAAATGTCGGCGCAGGCGTTGCAGTGGCCGGTGCTTTCTCTCTTGTACGTTTCCGTTCCGTTCCGGGAAGTGCAAAAGAAATCGGAACCATTTTTCTTGCGATGGCAGCCGGACTGATCAGCGGCATGGGTTACCTCGGCTACGCGGTGCTTTTTTCCCTTGTGGTCGGAGCCGCAATGTTCCTTTTAAATACCAGCCGCTTTGGAATAGAAAAAGACGAAAACGATAAAATTCTTCGCATTGTTATTCCGGAAGATTTAAATTATGGAGATATCTTCGAAGATCTTTTTGCCAAATATACATCAAAACATGAACTTGTTTCTGTAAAAACAACAAATATGGGCAGTCTTTTCAAACTGCAATACCATATTACTTTCATCGATACTACAAACGAAAAAGAATTTATCGACGCACTCCGCTGCCGCAACGGCAATCTGGAGATCAGCGTCACGCGACAGGAGGCGAGTGCTTATGAGCTATAACAACACGAAATTAGTAGCCGGATTATTGGGATATGCCCTGCTGGCCTGCAGCATCAGTGGATGCTCGTTCGACAGCTTTTCAAAGACTGCCACAGAAACTTCCTCGGGAAATTCCTCTTCTGCTACCGAGATTACTTACCTTAATGCAGACGATATGTTCACCGACCGTGACAAAGAAGTCGGCTATGATGAAGATACGGCAACTGCCATCACACTGTCCGACAATGCAAGCAGCTGTGATTCTTCTTCCGTTTCAATTTCAGATAATACTATCACAATCACAGACGAAGGTACCTACCTTCTCACCGGAAGTCTCAGCGACGGTCAGGTCATTGTGAATGCGAACGATAAAAAAGTGCAGCTTGTCCTTGATTCCGTAGATATCAACTGTGATACCAGCGCTGCATTGTACGTCAAAGCGGCCGACAAAGTTTTCGTCACACTTGCATCCGATTCCGAAAATACCTTAAGCAATACCAACGACTTTGTTGCCATTGATGACAATAACATCGATGCCGTTATTTTCTCCAAAGACGATCTGACGCTCAACGGCTCCGGAACCCTTACTGTCACCGCAAAATACGGACATGGCATTGTTTCCAAAGATGATCTTGTCATTACAAGTGGCACGTATCAGATCACGGCTGCCAAACATGCATTATCAGGTCAGGACAGTGTGCGCATCGCAGATGGTATACTGACCCTGAACGCTGGAACCGATGGCATACACAGTGAGAATACCGATGATGATACAAAAGGCTTTATATACATTGCGAATGGCGATATTTCCATCACCGCCGATTCTGACGGTTTTGATGCCGAAGAAACGCTGCAGGTGGATGGTGGCAATATCGAAGTCTACGCTGGAGACGATGGTCTCCATTCTGACGATGATCTCATTATCACCGCCGGAACCATTAACGTAACCAAAAGCTATGAGGGGCTGGAAGGTATGACAGTTACGATTGAAGATGGCGATATTTCTGTAGTATCTTCCGACGATGGAATCAATGCCTCCGGAGATGGGTCTTCCGGGGATTCCTCTTCTGATACCAAAGATTCCAGTGCTGACAACAACTCTGGTGATACGAATGCTAACGACTCCAATACTAAAGGCTCCAATTCCAATAAGAAAGATTATTTTACTCCACCTTCCGGTGAGGATAAAAAGACACCCCCGAACGGAAATGCCGGACCGGGCGACGGAAATGGAGGTCCCGGCGGTAGCAACGGTGGTCTGGGCGGTGGCAACGGTGGTCCCGGCGGTGGAATAGAAGAGGCAACCGATTACAATCTCATTCAGATCAGTGGCGGAAAAATTTACATCAACGCAAGCGGTGACGGCATTGACTCCAACGGAAATCTGACTGTAACCGGCGGTGAAATCTATGTCGATGGACCTACCAGCGGTGGCGATGGTGCCCTGGATTGTTCCGGAACGGCATTGATTTCCGGCGGAACAGTTATCGCAGTCGGTTCCAGCGGAATGTCAGAGAATTTCGATTCTTCCTCTGCACAAGGCAGCATCATCACCACAGTTTCCGACTCTATGATCACCGGTGATATTACCCTGACAGACTCCGACGGAAACACCATCGTTTCTTACAGTCCTTCAAAAGAATACTCTTCTATTGTGATCAGTTGTGCAGATCTTAAGGAAGAGAAAGACTATACCTTGGTTGCCGGGGACACAAATACAAGCGTTTCCTTAGACCAAAAGTAGGGGGATTATTTCATAGAAACACCAAAAAGGGAGTCTTCCTTCTTCAAGATAAATTTACCATGAACGATTTTGGCCCATTGGTTATTATAAAACAATGGGCCTCTATGATTGAGGTGTGTCTTTATTTTCAGGACTATATTCAAGGATGTCTCCGGGCTGACAATCCAGCGCATCGCAAATAGCCTCTAATGTCGAAAAACGGATAGCGCTGATTTTTCCTGTCTTCATTTTAGAAAGATTCACGTTTGAGACACCGACTTTTTCTGATAATTCTTTTAAACTGATTTTCCGATCGGCCATCACACGATCAAGTCTGAGTATTATTTTTCCCATAAATCCCCCTTACAACGTCTCATCCGATTCTTTCTGCAGCGCTTCTCCATATTTGAAAACATACGAAAGAATATAAAGTATAATTGCCATGATTAGAAACGTTATATTTATATTATACATATGGCTGTAGTCTAATAAAAGTTCTGAATTAAATAAAGCTTTCATATCAAACGCACTAATCTTGTAATTGTTATAAACCAAAACAAGAATCTGATGAACAGCGCCACCGACCAGTGAAACCAGTGCAAGTTTTCTCAATTTTAAAGAAATTCCGTTCTGGAATGGCTGACCTTCTTTCATTGGCCGTAAAATAAAACGCAGGACATGGATTCCATATGCATAAATGACACAGAAAATCTCGATAGATAAAAATTTCAGAACAACAATATTTCGTATTTGTGAAGCATCATAATTGCCACTGTTTTTCATTTTTAAGATATAGTTTCCAAGGTTAACCGTGTACGAAGATTGAAATAAATGACCGGCTGATGCCATAGTTGCAATTGAACTTAACAGGGTTACACCCATAAGAATGTAATTGATGATCTGCACTATTTTTAGGATTCTGTCCATAATCCCTGCCAGATTCGATATTTTTTTAAGTTCCATAATAGCCTCCTTTTAATTAATAGCGTAATAAAATTATCGTTTATCATTAATGATAAGGTTATTATAGTGCAGGAATATATGTATGTCAACAATAAATTAATGTTTATCGTTAATTTTGATTTGTAGATGAATTTCACGGATAGATTTCACAGACAGCCAGGGAGAGGTATTTTTTGAAAGAAAAAGAAGTACACTCTCTTACGTTCCTATGAAAAAACGCCTCACCCTTTTCGAATGAGACGTTCCTTTTCTATATTTACTGTCCAAGCTCCAGCATTGTATTGATGCAACGGCCCGCTTTCTTACGCACCTCTTCGTCCAATACAATCTCTTCTCCTGCAATACCACGCACGCAATTGTATACATCTCCAAGCGTTGTAAGCTTCATGTTATGGCATACACAGTCTTTGGATAATGGATAGAACTGCTTGTCCGGACATTCAAACTGCAAATGCTGTACAATGCTGTTCTCTGTACCGATGATAAACTCTTTTGCATCGCTTTTCTTTGCATAATCCATAATTCCTGTGGTACTTCCACGGAAATCTGCAAGTTCAGATACTTCCGGCAGGCATTCCGGATGCACGAGCAATAATGCGTTCGGATGTGCTTTGCGCGCTTTTTCCACATCGCGTTTTGACATACGCACATGTGTCGGGCAACCGCCCTGCAACAACTTAATGTTCTTCTCCTGCACCTGATCCGCTACCCATTTGCCCAAGTTACAGTCCGGAATAAACAAAATGTTTTTATTTTCAATGTTTTTCACAATCTGTACTGCGGATGATGATGTTACACAGACATCGCAGATTGTCTTCAACTGTGATGTTGTATTGATATATGCAACGACCGTATAATCCGGATACATCTGCTTCACACCGGAAATCAGATCCACATCCATCTGCTCTGCCATCGGGCAGCCGGCCTTTGGATTGGAAAGAATGACTTTCTTCTCCGGGGAAAGGATCTTACAGGTCTCAGCCATAAAACGGACCCCACACATCAGAACCGTCTTCTGAGCCGCCTGCGCCGCCTGCTTACTCAGACCGTAAGAATCTCCCACAAAATCTGCAACTTCCCATATATCATGACTCTGATAGGCATGTGCCAAAATGCAGATGTCTTTCTCTTTTTTTAATCGGATGATTTCATCCTGTAATTCTCTTGTTGTAAACATAGTGTCTGCTCCTATCTCTCTCAATTGCTACATTACTCTGATTATACTGATGGCAATGTCAGGTGTCAAGACACTTGTATACACAACGTTAAAACTGTTAAAACCACGGCAGTTTGTGGAATGGGATCACAACCTCAACATCCGATTGGATCTTATCCTGGCTGATATACGGATTTTCCCAATAGCGGGCATCATAAGAAACTTCACGGTTGTCACCCAGCACGAAAATACAGCCATCCGGCACAACAAATTTATCCTGCTCTCCCGGTTCTGTCACTACAGAATCGTCCAGATATGCCGACTCATCCAGGCGCTCTCCATCTACATATACATGACCACCCACAAATGTAATTGTCTCTCCCGGCAGACCAATCACACGCTTGACCATTGTCTCCTGTTCTTCATCTGAATAGAAAATAACGATATCTCCGCGTTCTGGCATCTCGTCTTTGTAAATCGTACGGCTGCCGATGGTCCAGTCATGTGTCATTAACGTTGGTTCCATACTTTCTGACGGGATTTTTCCAATCATCCAGATAAAGTGAAAAGATATATACAAAGCGACAAGAACGATCGCATATACGGTCCACTCAATAATATGCTTCTTCCTCTCTTTCTTTTTTTCTTTCTCTAATGAGGTATTGTCCTCTTGTGAAGCAGCATCCTGCACTTCATTATCCTGTAAATTTTCAGCTTGTGCCGTATCATCCTGCAGGTTTTCAACTTGCAGATTTGTCTCCTGCATGTCATCCTGCTTTTTATTTTCTTCGAAATTGTCCATGGCATTCTCCTTTATTTTTCCTCGCACTATTATAACAATTATGTATTTCTTTTACAATAAAAAGAACCCCAGAAGCTTCATAAAAGCCTCTGAGGTTGCCCCTGCCAAGGATTCTCTCACCCATGTACCGGAATCCTTGCATCGTCGGCGCGACAGGATTTGAACCTGCGACCTCTGCGTCCCGAACGCAGCGCTCTACCAAGCTGAGCCACGCGCCGTCCTATTTGCTTACAAACAAATCTATATCCGTAACAAATAATAATCTATCACAATTTCATATAAAAATCAAGAGCATTTTGTTTTTTCATGAAGCTTTATTACTCTTGCACTGCCATCTCCCTGATTGTACCCATTGCTTGGATTTTCCCGCAGGTTTGGTGCTGCGCAAGTGATAACATCGACATCATACCACTCTTCTTCCGGTAATAAAGCCGGATTTGCTGTATCCGAAATATATTCTATAAGATCATTTTTTGTTTGAGCATCGCAACAACGCAATTCATCTATTGTGGAATAACCTCCGTTTTCCTGCCAGATCAGCAAGTTTTCCACAAATGAATGATCCAGTCTTTTAATGGTTTCCGTTGTGATTTCTTCGCACAACAGATCCATACACTTCACAGCCATTAACTCATGATTCCCCATAAATATCCGAAATCACATATATCGCTATAAAAATCACCTGTCCTTTTATCATTTAATCTTTGATTTATTTTATTTTTCCGCTAATTTAATTATCAGATCCCTTAATTTTCCTTCCCAATCGTTAATCTCATTAAACCAGACACATCCATAACCCAATCAATTTCAGCAGATACTACGCTTTTTATCGCTCTTGAAATGGTGGAATGTTTCATCGCACTGTCTTCTAAATGAATAATTTTAAATGCCATATCGTTTTTCTTATCCTTTCATTTGTTTCAGCTTTCGCATCATTTGTTTATATGTATACCTTATTCCGTGAAACTTACCTTAGTGTTACATCCCGTTTTTTCAGCAATAATACCTGCTGGAATGAGCGGCTCATTACTCCAAGTGGTCTGGTATTCGTATGGCAAATACTTGGAAAAAGCAGTTTTGTTAAAAAAATCAACCGTGCTCCAATTTCAAAAGATTATCTGCAAAAACAGATAAAAAATGGAGACGTGCTCCTCACCTATATTGGTATGCTCTGTCAGGGAAAACCCCAGTATGAGGCTGTCCGTGAAATGATGGATGACCCTGACTACTACAAATACGCATTAGGCATCTTTATGGCACTCTGTATATTTCTCTGTAAGTATTTTTTGAGTGTCCGGATGTGCCTGCTCCGTTCCATACTGATTTCATTTGCGATCATCGACTCCATAACTCGCGTCTGATGCTCTGCATCACTTTTTACCGTAATCACAATGTACATCCCGAGAATTGTTAAAATCAAAACAAACGGAACAATAAAAAAGCCGTCAATTCTCTTAAAAAAGCACCTCATATGCTCTTTCTCATTTTTTCACATACTCCCTCATTTAAACATCAACCTTGGCACATTTCTTTAGCAGTTTAAACTATACATGGCGTATGTAAAATTGAGTGTTTACCAAACGTAAAATAAATATAAAAGGGACGACACACTGTATCGTCCCTTTCACTTTTTCTATTAATAATCTTTTCCTGTCAGATAATGATGTTCCCAGGAATATTTTCCATCATCAGCCAGATCCTTGGATTCCTCTATCGTGTGATCCGACCAAAGAGTCTCCGACAAATAGTATTTATAGCGTTCTCCACCACCGCTATGCCCATTCACAATCGGATCATCCCAGGTGCAGTCGATATAATACCACTTTCCGTCCACCTTAACCTGATTCCATGCATGACCTCCACCTTTTGCAGTTCCTGTCACAAATTTGCAATCAAGTCCTGCCGATACTGCCATCATATAAAAGGCGATGGCATAACTCTGACACACACCTTCCTTATGGATCAGTACTCCACCGGCTCCATATGCCAAGTTCTCCGCGCTTTGGTAGTTACCGTCATTGACATAATTGGCACTATAGATCAAATAGTCATGGATGGCTTTTACTTTTTCTTCCTCGCTCATTCCATCCCTGACCACCTGATTTACAGCAGCAAATGCTGCGTCAAATACTTCTTTTCCGTCCTTTGCGTAACCCCTTGCATCTTTCTTTACAAGTGCGTCCTTCACGGAATAAGTGACATCGGCTTTCTGACTATACTGATTTATTCCGGCAACGATCGTAAAGGTGTGTTCTCCCGGAGTATAAACAACTGTATCCGGCAACGGCTTGCCATCAATTTGAATTTCAATTCCTTTATTTTTTAACTGTTTATAGTTAAATGGCTCATCAAAAAACTCCCATTTTAAAGAACTCGTATCATAGCTTACCCCGGCCCAGATATCTTCTGATCCCCATGTATCCGTCGGCGCAATTCCGTCCATAATTACTTTTTTATCACAAACATACAATGTAATATTTTTTTTAAACTTTCCGTACGAATAGGACAGCGATCCGCTCATTTGATAACAATTGGATTCCTTAAAATTACAATTTCCCTTGTGGTCGATTTCTTTAAAAGCACTATCGATATACAGCTTCACCTGACTTGTATCATACTTGTCGGAAACCAGCTTTAACTGGAACTTCTGTCCGCTTAAAATCAGTTCCTGATTCAGTCTTACGTCACTCTTCTTCGCCGGAATGACCGTGACCGTATATTTCTTTGTTTTCGCACCGCTTTTTACCGTGATCGTTGTCACGCCAAGACGGAGTGCCTTCATTTTTCCCTTTGCATTTACCGTAGCAACTTTCGAATTGGAACTTAAGAACTTGCAATTTCGATATCCCTTCGGTGCCTTCACAGTGGCGGTCTTCTTACATACGACCGTTGTCGCCTTGGTGATTGTCTGCGTCGTTGCCGCGTAGGCCGTTTCCACCGACAGACCTGTCATATTTACCGATGTGAATGTGAGTGCAAATGCAAGCACAAATGCTGCGCATTGTTTCATCAACCTGTTCATTTTACAAACTTCTCCTTATTCTTTTGCCTCTATCTTACTCCTTAAGACGATAGATTGCAAACTTAATATTTTCGATTACAGCGTCACATAAACCGGCTCATGCTCCATCGCCCTCAGCTCCGGAATCACGGTACAAAGCATCGTGATAAAGCAGATGCTTCCGCCGATCACATTTGACACCGGCTCCGCCATAAACACACCATCCGTTCCAAGGTGAAATGCAAAGATAAAAAGCGGATCAAGAATCAGGTTTGCCACCGCATCCCAACAGATTGCTGAATGCCGTAATCATAATGATCAGCGGAACGCACAGTCCCACCGCGCCGAGTGCTGCCGTACCTACATGCGGAATGCGGGCAATATAGATGCGGTCCACAATGTTGTAGAGCAGACTAAGGATCTGCGCCACCAGCATCGGAACCGCCGCATTTAAAATGTTGCTTGTAATTTTTCCATTGTCAAAATCAATCTGTTTCATTTCTTTATCCTATTTTGCTACAATATACTCCACATATTCGTTGACCGGCAAAATCATATATGTTTTCGTTTTTGCTTTTACAACACTCTTTTCATATGACGTTGCTTGTTCAAGTCCTTCTTTTAAATCATCAAATAGTGGACTCACAGAATACCGTCTCCATCGTATACAAAAATATTACGCCCTACTATATAGGACGTCAATATTTCAATTATTTTTGAAAGTAATCCTTGGCAAATTCCATGTCCTGCACCAGTTCCATCGTTCCAAGATACATGCCCTCCCGATCCCGTACCGCCATATAGGTCACGAGCATTGTTCTTCCGTTCTTGTCCATCCAGATTGGAACTTTATCAAGCGTTCCCTCTCGAAATTCACCGATGATCCGGCGCACCTGCTGCTCAATCTTCGGCGGATGGCAGGAAAATACTTCACGATCAAGCGCCATGCCCGGTCGCTTAAACACTTTCGATCCCTCATTAAAATAACGGTTGATATTGTCCGTATCAACAAATGTGATCTCAAGCGGAATGGTATTCAGTATCGCTTCCAGTTGTTCGACCGCCATATGACCTCCTGCCAGAAAGATCTCACCGCTCGCGTAAGCACCGCATCCAAACGCTTTTGCCACGCTTCATCCTGTTTGTTGGATTTCTTCGCCAACGCAGCGAATTCATCCCGAATCTCGTCATCCACCGTCCACATCACATCAGATGGTCCACTATTCCGTACGAGATAATGGAGTAATCAGAAAACTGGCTGCCTACATCATTCTTGGCATCAACACAGAAGGGAAAAAAGAGGTTCTTTCAATCACTGTCGG
>URSS01000016.1 GCA_900550545.1 uncultured Lachnobacterium sp.
AGACCGTTTCAAGTTTTGTGTAAACGTTAAAAACTGATATAAGATTTGTGAATAGACAATATGTAATGACCTCCACATTGTAGGTTCGTGGATTTGCCTGTATACTAAAGATTGTCAAAGTCAATGGTAACAGGGATTACCGCATACAAAGGGAGGTCATCAAATGAATTATAACACAGTTTACGTAGGAATGGATGTACACAAAGAAAGTTTTACATTTTGTGCGTACACAATCGATGCCGAAAAAGGTTCTCGCTTCCAGAGAACAGAAGCTGATTACAAAAATGTTCTGAGATATCTGGAGTTTCTTCGTACCGTCTACGGAAACGATGCTAACTTCATATGCGGTTATGAGGCTGGCTGCCTCGGTTACACTTTATATCATCAGCTAACAGAACATCATGTTAACTGTGTGATACTTGCTCCAACTACGATGCTTGAGCAGCGTAGTAAAAAAAGAATTAAGACTGATAAGCGTGATGCTGAAATCATCGCCAAATGTTTGGCGCAGCATAACTACAGTCCTGTTCACATCCCTACAGCAGCAGATGAGGAAACGAAAGAATTTCTCCGTATGAGGGATGATCATAAACTGGCACTTAAGAAGGTCAAACAGCAGATCCTTGCGTTTTGTCTTCGCCACAACTATCGCTATGATGGAAATAGTCACTGGACAGCAGCACATATCAAATGGCTTAAGTCATTAAAACCTGAGGCACTTTACAAAGAAATCCTCGACGAATATCTGCTGACCTATACTGCCCTTAGTGATAAGCTGGAACGATTAGATAAGCGCATAGAGGAACTTGCTTCCAAGGATGAATACAAAGAATCTGTTAAGAAACTTTGCTGTTTCATCGGTGTCAAGACACACACCGCATTATCTGTTCTGGTCGAGGTTGGTGATTTTCATCGTTTTGCGTCTGCACAGAATTTTGCGTCCTATCTCGGACTTGTTCCGGGCGAGGATTCCAGCGGTGATGGACAGACAAGGCTTGGTATTACCAAAGCCGGAAATCGCCATGTCCGTATGCTCCTTACAGAAGCTTCTCAATGCTATGCTCGTGGTCAGATAGGATTTAAATCCAAGAAACTGAAATCACGTCAAGCCGGTAATTCGCCACAAGTTATTGCTTATGCAGATAAAGCCAATGAACGCTTAAGGCGCCGATACTACAAAATGGTTCTTGGAAAAAGCAAGAAACCCAATGTAGCTAAAACAGCGATTGCACGTGAGCTTGCCTGTTTTATGTGGGGCATGATGACTGATCACGTTGCCTGATACAGGTATAACACCGTGCTGCTAATATCAAGGCTTGGGCCGCCGCTGGCGGTGCTTCGCAGCCTTGACATCATCATCCCGCTGTTATGGTGGTAATCAAGCGGATGTAAGATGGCTTGCGCCACATACATCTGACCAGTAATAAAAGTAACAACTGAAGACATCCTGAAAGGGCTTCGGCCATTTCAAGGCTATGCCTTTGCATCAATCATTTATTTCCCAATGACCTGTTCTGGTCGAACCTACTCTCTTTATCTTGCCGTCATTCATCAGTTCTTTCATGATTCTCTGGACAGTTCTCCTTGACAACGATAATTCTTTAGCTAAATCTGTCTGTGTAATATACGGATTCTGTTTCAAACCTGATAGCAACCTACTTTCCATATTATCAGCGCCATGATTAGCGCCATCAGCGTCAAGAATAGCGTCATCCGTGGTGCTATTTGTCATCTGATTCAAAAGTTCCTCTAAAATATTATCTATTTGAGTCAGCATGAATTCAATAAATACCGTAGATTCTCCCTCTACATGGCATTTTGCAATCGCATCGTAATAATCATCCTGGAATTTTTCAATTTGGCTTTCTATCGGAATATATTCAAAAATAGGATTCCATTTGGCCAAAATAGCTGTATGCCACAGCCTTGCCATCCTGCCATTACCATCTGTAAAGGGATGAATAAATACGAATTCATAATGAAATACGCTGCTCAAAATCAGCGGATGCATCTGGTCTTTTACTTCCTTCATCCAGTCAAATAATTCATTCATCAATTGTGGAACAAAGCGTGCCGGTGGAGCCATGAATATGCACTCTTCACCATTAAATACACCTTCTTCTCCACTGCGAAAATCACCAGATTCCTCTACGATGTATTTTGTCATAATACCATGAAATTTCTTTAATTCTTCTATGCAATAAGGATCTATTTCAGCTATTTTTTCATATGCATCATATGCATTCTTTACTTCCTGTATTTCTTTTGCCTCTCCAAGAACTAATTTCCCGTTAATAACATCGCGCACCTGGCTTAACGAAAGAGAATTTGCCTCGATCTTTAAAGACGAATGAATGGATTTGATCCGGTTATTTTTCCTTAGATGAGGTTTGTTTTCCATATTACTCATTACAGTAATACGCCCAACTTTTTCAGATACAGATGCCACATGAGATAATATACTGTTTGTAATTGTAAAAGGTGGTTTATATCCGTCCATGTATTACTCCTTATCCTCTATCCATTTTAAATATTCATTCCATCTGGCATTAGTTTCTTCCAGATCATGTTTCTGCATAATTCTGTTGCGATCACTTAGTATTGCAAGCATTTCATCTACAATTTCCTCAAGTGGCAGCTTTTTGTAATGGGACAAATAACCTATCATCCGTCCGGCTGTCCAGTCGGTGTTAAGATTTTTCGTTATCTGATCGCAAAACTCCGCTGGATATCCCCGTTTTATCATAATGTCATATAGTTCCAGGCTCTTAGGCGACTTAGATTTCATATTACAACTCCATTACAATGATCTATTTCGTGTTGAATGATCTGTGCAGTCCAACCGGAATATTTGCCGTGCTGCTTCTTGAAATTAGCATCCAAATAATCTACTTCAATTTCTTTATATCTTGTACACGGACGCACCCCTTCCAGAGAGAGGCATCCCTCCTCTGTCTGAAATGCTCCGGTCTTCTTTGTAATAACTGGATTTACCATAGCAAATTGAAATGGGCCTGCTGCCACCACAATGATATTTTTCTTTACACCGATCATATTGGCTGCCATACCAACACAATGATCCAGATTTGCCCTTAATGTATCAAGCAGATCTGTAATTACCTGTTGGTCTGCCTCCGTTGCATCTGTAGATTTCTGAGTGAGAAACAATGGGTTCCGCATAATTTTTTTTACCATATTCTTATCCTCTAATTCCAGTTTTTCCAAACATCCGGCAGATAACCCAGGGGTGATTGCTTACCATTTCTAACCACTGGTGTCTTAATCACCTGCGGATTTTCAAGAACCTTATCAAGCTTATCATCCGCTGCATATTGCGAAGCTAAACGGCCGGATTTGCGGAGCAAAACGGTCGCATTCCATTTCTGCAGTTGGATTACAAGTTTTGTGTAAACGTTAAAAATCGATATAAGATTTGTGAATAGTTGTAAATTGGCAGAGCCGATTTTCCGGATTCTGCCCATATCTGCATTATTTTCTTGGACACATCCTTCCAGATGTGATATTCTAGTTACAGAGATGGAGGATTTTCATGGGCAGAAAACTATTCACAGAGGGACAACAACAATTACTTCGCCAAAACCCTTACATCTACAGTGTTACTGAGACAAGGATCACTCTTACCAAAGAGTTCAAGGAGCTCTTCATGACCGTATACAAAGCCGGTGAATCTCCAAGAAAGATTCTGGAAGATCATGGTTTTGACATAAGCATCATCTACGAGCGGCGCATATAGAACATTTCCCAGCATATCCGTATAGAATACAAAAAGTATGGGGAATTCCATGAAGGTTATGGTCCTCGGAGCGAATCAGCCAGCCCTGATGCGCTCTCAGATGCTGCCAAGCCGGTATGCCTGCCATTACTGCTTCTTCGCTAAAAATCCGCCTGACCGTTGCCCAGATTGTGGCGCACAGACCTATAAAGAGAAACCAGCAGTACGGCCGGCGAGTAACAAAGAGATAAATGAACTTCTCAGAATACAGGCGGAAGATAAAGAGAATAGCACTCTCCTATCAGGAGAAAATATATAGAAAAAGGGAGGATACACAAAATGAAAGCACATAAATATTGGTCACTCGGAGCACTTGCCTGCATGGCAGGATGCTTCTACACGGGCTACAAGAAACTGATGCAGGCTCACAAGTATTTCGCTTGCGGCTCTCTGATCTGCATGGGCATGGCAATCTACTCCGGTCACAAAATTGCGCCGAAGAAGAAAAAAGCTGAAAAGCCTGAAAAATAAGAACACACGCCCTCGCCGCAACAAGCGAGGGCTTTTTTTGAACTTCAGTGGTTCATTTTATTTTCGTCATAAACTATACGTCAAGAACTTCCACCATCAGCCGCATCCCGACTTTCAGGTCTTCCTCAAAAGCGGTCTTTTCCTAGGCGCAGCACACCGTCCCCTGCCGGTCCAGACTTTTACTCTTTTCCCGTCTGTCAATCCACAGCTCCTTCGCGTACTCGCCATACGCAGTTGGCCTGCTGATTGTTACAAGCTGTATTCCCTTATATCCAACGGCCTTATTTCATTCCTTCTTTAATTCTACCAGATGCTTTCCATGCGTTGTTTTCAGAGCGAAACAGCTGCAGCGGGATCACAGCCAGACTGCCAACAAAAATACCTTGCTACGCTGGTTGTACTACATTTTAGTCAATATAGGAAGATAGGAACGGATAATTGCGGAAGAACCATTTGAACCGTAGTATTCACCAGTTGTTTCAAATATTCTTCTCGTAGAATCCTTCCTGACTATATTCTGACCATTTCAGGTACATTTCCTGATAATTCTGCTTAATGAATTCTTGAATTTTTCGAATTTCTCTATCATTCAAAATTCCACGGTTCTGCACCAGTGTGTCCCCGTTATCCTTTACAAAGAACTTTGCAGATCCAATTTCCGTCAGTTTACGGTCGCTGGCGTGCACATGCATACACTCGATGACACAGTAAGATGTAAAGTAAAGGTAATACCCTGCGATTTTGTATTCATAATACTTCGGCATCTTAGTCCTCCATGAACTTCCGGTTCTTTTCCAGATAGTCACCTGCGATTCGAACCTCAATATCGTCCATACTGGTTTCTAAAACCTTACCGTCATTTGAAAACACCACAGCCCGGTCAGGACGATTCAGATTTAAAACACGGAATCCCTCTGCGCAACGGGTAAATGCATAACCATTTACAATCATGTCCGCTGCATCCGCAACTTGCTTCACATCAACCATTTGCTACCTCCACTGCTTTGATCGGATTCAAAAACTTATCTACATCTAAATACAGATTCTGGAGAATCGGAACTAAGTCAATATATTCTTCTTCCAGTTTATCGTTGTGCTTATACTTTGCCATAACAACAAGGTATCCGTTGTCCCACTCCTTCACAGCTATATATCGCTCCAACGAATACGGAGCAATAAATCGGATCACATGGTTTTCGAACTGGAACACGGTATAGTTTTTCTCATTGCTAAGAGTTGCCACTCCGCTCATGCCAATTCCTCCCATTTCAAAAGTTCAGAAACCATTTTATAGGTTCCGTTTATCGTCTTCACTTGATTCTGCATCTTACAGGGATTGTTCGACTGCTCCGACAAGCTGCTGATTCCTTTCATCAAAAGGGTAAATCTCTTCACAGTTACATTCATGATGTCTATGTCTCCTGCTTCTACCTTTTGAATCCATCGCACATCCAATCCAGAAGCTTTAGCCAAAGCCTGCTGCGTGATACCGAACTCTTGTCGCCACTCTTTGATATCAACCATAGCATTATCCTCCGCTTTCAGCATACGTCAATATTGGCGTGCAGTCAAGCTTTCAAACGGATTTAGATTATATTCGTGAACTACCCATTGTCTTAAGCCAATGGGCTTCCTGCTTCATCGACCTCGTAACCTACTATCTCCACAGGCGTTAATTTGGGCAGTCCCTGCCCTATATATTTCTTTATGCTATTTGTCTTAATCCTTCTGTCAGTATATTTTTCGCGGCATTGATATCCCTGTCATGTTCTGCTCCGCATTTCGGACATATCCATGTCCTCACTGACAAATCTTTTGTATCTGGATTCTGATACCCACAAACAGAACATAATTGACTGCTGGCATAAAATGTATCTATTTTGATGTATTTCCTGCCATTCCATTTTGCCTTATACTCTAACTGTCTTGTCAGCTCATACCATGATACATCACTTATAGCTTTTGCCAGATGATGATTTTTTACCATGTTTTTTATCTGTAAATTCTCTGAAACTATCACTTGGTTTTCGCTGATAATCTCATGTGAAACTTTATGCAGATAATCTTTTCTTATATTCCTTATTTTCTCATGGCATAATGCTATCTTTTTCTTTGTTTTATAATAGTTCTTACTTCTCTTTCCTTTATGTGACAGTTGCCTTTGCAGCTTTACAAGCTGTTTCTCGTATTTTTTTATGATTTTCAGATTCTCATATACCTTCCCATCAGAAGTAATACATAAATCTTTAATTCCTAAATCGATTCCTATGTTATGATTTGTATGTGCCAGTTCCTTATGCTCCGTTTCTACAAGTATGGATACATAGTATTTTCCACTGGAAACCTGCGAAACGGTCGCTGACTTAATCTGCCCACTATATTCCCTGTGTAACCTTGCTTTTACTGCTTTTAATTTTGGCAGTTTTATCTTCCCTGTCTCAAAATCTACCGCAATATTTCCATTTGTGAAGTTTGTTGTGTATGATTTATGGTTATCGTGTTTGCTCTTGAATTTCGGATATCCTGCATGTTCCTTAAAGAATTTTTGATATGCAGCGTCCATGTTATAGATTGCGTTGGTCAGAGCAAATTTATCTATTTCTTTTAACCATTCATAGTCTTTCTTTAATTCTCTGTTACAGTAATTATTACAATCCGTTTTACTAACTGACTTTTTCTCTTTCTCGTATATTTCTTTCCGATATGCCAATGTCTGATTGTAAACAAAACGGCAACAGCCAAATGTTTTTGCAATCTGAATTCTTTGTTCGCTATTAGGATATATCCTGTATTTATATGCTTTTAACACCCACTGTCGCCACCTTCCTACCCTTGATTTTCTATATATTTTCTCAACATCTCTTCTGATACATTTCCTACACTGCAGACAAAATATCCGTCCGTCCAAAAAGTATGTTCTTTCCAGAAATGTTTTCGTAGATAATCCGGATATCTTTTCCAAATATGATATGTTGTATAACTCTTCATCAGATTTACTATTTTACTGATAGACATTGTTGGTTCTGTTTCTATCATGTAATGAATATGATCTTTATCTGTCTCCATATATCTGATAATGACTTTATGCTTTTGACATATCTCATAAGAAAACTGCTTTATATCATCTGATATTTGTTTTGACATCAGCAATTTCTTTCTATACTTGCATACGAAAATAATCTGATACTGTAACAAATATTTGTGTCTGTTTTTTGATTTCCACGTTCCCATAACGCAAGTATAGCACAAACCTCCGCTTCCGGCTACCTTAACCCACCGTCTAAAGCCAGTGGGATTGCGGTAGCCCTATTTCAACAACATTTGATTCACTTGCAGATTCCAGTAAAGAGAGATTTGTTTCCGAACGCACATCCACATAAATAACATATTTGTAGTTTTCCGCCGCGAAATGTCTTACCGACGTTGTCTTTCCCACTTGCCTGCAGCCTTTTACCAGCAATGTTTTGGAATCTGCCCAGTTATCTTTCCAGTCATGAACCCTGTTGGTTTTACAAAATATATTACCTCAATTTTGTAAAATAGATGTATACATAATAACATAAAAGACGGATATCTTCAAATCTAGCCACATATTGCAACAAGCCAAATCAAAACTCTTTCTATGTTTTTTATCACTGCAAAAGGAATTTTATATTTCTTTGCATACTTCTCTATCGCAGATTTTTTATTTCCGTACAATTTTATGTTTATACATGCATCAAATGCCCCTTTGCCTATACTCTTTACTGAGAATCAGATATGTTATTAGTTCTATCCATTTTAAACAGATTTCTCAACGCAAAATAAAGAGGTTCTTCCACAAATAAGGAAGAACCTCTTCATTTATTTTCATTATTCAGTTAACACTGACAAACAAAACTTCCACACTCCGTCTCACGGCAGGAATCAGCATGGCCTCCGGCAATGCCGATATGATTTGCGGAACACTGCTTCTGACTGTTGAACTTGCATTCCGTTGCTTCGCATGCAACCGCTGTCTCCTTTTTTGCACCGTCCTTATGGCAATTGCTACCGCAACCGCATCCCTTTGGTGCAAAACTTCCGCAACAAGTCTCAGAAGATGTTTTTGCCTGTGTTCCTTCTACAAGGATATCCTGTCTGCTACAACAATTATCATCATTGTATGAACAGCTTACCACATTACAATCCAATTTTGTCATTTGACATACCTCCTTTAAAAATCCATAAAGAACTTTTCAAGTTCCCGAATAGTATGTTCGGATTTTTTTCTTCTATTCACAGATATGCCAATGTCATTTTTAGGAAAGAAGTTCCTTATCGCTTGTAAATTCTTCTCCGCTCACACGCTCGAATTGCTGTAACAGATCCGCAACGGTAAGTTTCTTCTTTTCTTCCCCTGCAATGTTAAGAATCACTTTTCCTTCATGCATCATGATCAGACGATTTCCATGCGCGATCGCATCACGCATGTTATGGGTAACCATCATTGCTGTCAGATTATTTTCTTTAATAATCTTGTCAGTAAGTGTCAGTACTTTTGCTGCCGTCTTTGGATCAAGTGCTGCCGTGTGCTCATCCAGAAGTAAAAGCTTTGGTTTCTGCAAAGAAGCCATAAGAAGTGTCACAGCCTGACGCTGTCCTCCGGAAAGCAATCCTACTTTTGATGTCATACGATCTTCCAGTCCAAGGTCCAGTTCTTTTAAAAGTTCATGATAGCGTTCTTTTTCTTTTTTTGTAATTCCCCAGCTTAAACCACGTCTCTGACCTCTGCGCGCAGCAAGCGCCAGATTTTCATCGATCTGCATGGTTGCTGTGGTTCCTGTCATCGGATCCTGGAACACACGGCCAAGAAAAGCCGCACGCTTGAACTCCGGAAGTCCGGTCACATCCACACCATCAATGAGGATGGATCCCTCATCAACCGGCCATGTACCTGCAACAGCATTTAATACCGTCGACTTTCCGGCACCGTTTCCACCGATCACGGTTACGAAATCGCCAGCATCCAGTTTTAAATTCACACCATTTAACGCATGTTTCTCATTAATGGTTCCAAGGTTGAAGGTCTTGTGTACGTTACGAATCTCTAACATTTATTTGCCCTCCTTTGTTGCAGTCTTGTTAATAGCCGCAGCTGAACGTTTTCCTGCTTTTGCAAAGGAACTCTTGCTCTTTCCCTTGAGATATGGAACGGCAAGGAAAATTGCAACAATGATTGCTGTAAAAAGCTTAAGATCATCACTCGGCATCTTCAGCCAGAGAACAATTCCAATTACGATATAGTAAATAATGCCACCGATAACAACAAAAATCAGACGACCCTTGAAATCCATATGTTTTCCAAGAATAGCATCTCCTAAAACTTCACCAATAATAACAGCTGCAAGACCGATGACGATACCACCACGACCCATGTTTACATCTGCAAAACCGGAATATTGGGACAAAAGTCCACCGGCCAATGCAACGATTGCATTGGAAAGAGACAGACCAATCAGTTTCATATTGTCAATGTTGATACCCTGTGCCTTACTCATTGCCGGATTACATCCGGTCGCACGGATTGCAGATCCCTGTTCTGTTCCAAAATACCAATAAAGAATTACAATCAATGCAGCCGCGAACACAATACCAATAATAATGGCTGATGTCAGATTACGTGATGAAATGATCAGATTGTACTTGTCTACGCTAAGTGCCTGATTTGCATGACGCTGCATGATGTTCAGGTTAATGGAATACAGTGCAATCTGCGTCAGAATTCCTGCCAAAATAGGCGGAATTCCAAGCTTAGTATGTAATAAGCCTGTGCAGAGTCCTGCCAGAAGTCCTGCAATGCAGGCACAAAGCAGGGACACCCAAATATTGCATCCATTTACTGTCATCATTACGGTAACTGCACCACCTGTTGCAAACGAACCATCCACAGTCAGATCCGCAAAATCCAAAAGACGAAAAGTGATATAAACCCCCAGCGCCATAATTCCCCAAATTAATCCCTGTGCTATATTTCCCGGGAGTGCATTCGTGAATGTAGCCAGGCTAAGGGATGAAAAATAAGCCAACATTTGTTTACCTCCGTATATTATACAATTCCTCTCTTATTCAGCTGAAATTGCCTCATAGCCCTCTGGAACTGTAACATTAAGTGCGTCTGCACGGTCTTTGATATACTCTTTTGTGAATTTTGGAGCTGTCTTTACCTGCATTGTAGTAATGTCTGCACCATTCTCGAGAATATCATATGCCATCTCACCGGTTGTATATCCAAGGTCATAGTAGCTGATAGAAAGTGTTGCAACACCACATCCCTTTGCAATACCTTCCTCGCCCGTAAAAATAGGAGTTCCTGCTGGAGATGCTACGTTATTGATTGCCTCTGTACAGGAAGCTGCTGTGTTATCTGTCGGAATGTAAATGACATCAGAAGCATCACATGCACTCTGTGTTACTGCAGATACATCATTAGAGTCAGAGAACGTATACTCTTTTACACTATATCCCTTATCTTCTAAGTATCCTTTGATTGTTGTTGACTGATAAATACTGTTTGGCTCAGAAGAACAGTAAATAATACCAATATTCTTTGCATCCGGGAATAATTCTGCGATACAGTTTGCCTGTTCATCCAATGGTGCAAGATCGGTTGTACCACTGATATTCTTTCCGGTTGTTCCGGTCCAGTCGGACATGTCCAGTGCAGTTGCATAATCTGTAACAGATGTTCCGAGAATCGGAATTGTATCAGTTGCAGCTGATGCAGCCTGAAGTGCTGCAGTTGCATTTCCAAGAATCAGATCATAGTTGTTTGTTGCAAATGTTGTACAAATAGTAGAGCAGGTGGGAGCGTCTCCTGCTGCATTCTGCTCATCAAATTTCACTCTGTCGCCAAGCTTGTCTGTAAGGGCATCTTTAAATCCCTTCGTTGCTGCATCAAGTGCCTCATGTTGTACCAACTGACAGATACCAACGGTATATGTTTTTCCGTCACTTGATGATCCTTTGCCTGCCTGTGTGGATCCACTGCCTGCGCCACATGCACCAAGAGACAGTACCATTGTAGCTGCCATAGCAGCAGCTACTGCTTTTCCAAATTTTTTCATAATATTTTTCTCTCTTTCTTTTTTATTTATATGTACTAGTTGTTATTATATAAATTTGTGTATAAAATGTCAATTTTATTAGGTATTTTTACACAGACAAAGGCCCCACTTTTTCTATAAAAAAGTGACGCCTTTGTCAATTTTATTTTCTTATTTACTTACATTTCCTACAGGAAAATATATTTGCAGACAAATAATACTGCAAGAATATACATAAGCGGTGTGATTTTCTTTGCTTTTCCGCAGATCAGGTTGATAATCACATAGGAAATAACACCAATTGCAATACCTTCTGCAATGCTGTACATCAGTGGCATGGCAATCAAACAAAGATATGCCGGAATTGCTTCTGTAAAATCCTCAAAATCGATTTTTACGATTGCAGATATCATAAGGAAACCAACGAAAATAAGCGCCGGTGCCGTTGCGAATCCCGGAATTGCCTTAAAAATCGGTGCAAACAAAATAGAAATCAGGAATAAAAATGCAGTAACGACAGAAGAAAGTCCGGTTCTTGCTCCTGCTCCTACACCAGCGGAACTCTCAACAAATGTAGTCGTTGTAGATGTTCCAAGGACAGCTCCTGTGGAAGTTGCGATTGCATCTGCAAGCAAAGCCTGTTTTACTCTCGGAAGCTTTCCATCTTTATCAAGCATTCCCGCTTTGTCAGACACCCCGATCAGTGTTCCAAGCGTATCGAACATATCTACGAACAGGAATGAAAATAATACAACAATAAAATTGAAGATTCCTACATTATGGAAATCTGCATTAAAGCACTGACCAAATGTCTTTGTAATGGCAGAGAAATCTGTCATTTCCAACGTTGGGTATAATGAATAATAGCCCGTTTTCACATCAACATGATAGATACCTGTCACCTGGCAGAGCATACCAAGAATCCATGTCACGAGAATACCAATAAGAATAGATGCTTTCACTTTTTTAATATACAAAATCGCAGTAACCATCAATCCAATCAATGCAAGTACCGCACAAATTCCTTCGGTATTCCAATTCTCAGCAAATTTCACACCAGATAACAATGTAGACTCATTTGATACTACAATATGTGCCCCCTGTAATCCAATAAATGCGATAAACAGACCAATTCCCGCGCTGACACCTTTTTTGAGTGTGGCAGGAATGGCATTGAAGATGGCTTCACGCACATTGGTAAGCGAAAGTACAATAAAGATAATTCCCTCGATAAACACTGCCATAAGTGCCACTTGCCAGGAATATCCCATATCGGAGCATACCGTATATGCAAAATACGCATTCAATCCCATACCCGGAGCCAGTGCAAACGGATAATTTGCAAGAAGTGCCATCACCAGCGTTCCGACAAACGCTGCAAGACAGGTTGCGATCAGAACAGCTGTCTTATCCATTCCTGCATCTGCGAGCATTGTCGGGTTAACCGCCAGAATGTACGCCATCGTCATAAACGTAGTAATACCAGCTAACACTTCGGTTTTCACATCTGTGTGATTTTCTTTTAGTTTAAAAAATTTTTCTAACATGTTCCCTCCTGTCAATCATCTATGATCCACATGTATTTATTTTGTCTCTTCTTCCGCCTTTACTTCCTTACGGATTGCTTTTGTGCGGATTTCCTCACAGATCTGACTGATAAACTCAGAAAGAGGCTTCACTCCCTCATCTCTTCTCGGCACGATTGTCAACTGTTACATCCACACCGTTCTTCTTCAGTTCTGCTGCAACGGAATTTGCGTACTCCATATACTTCTCAGAAAATACCACCAACGAAACAAAAAGCCCCGGCATCAGTTTTCTCTGATACCGGGGGATAATTACTGTTCCACCCAGTCACACTGTCATTTATTTTCAGACAATATTAACGACCGCAACACTTCTTGTATTTCTTACCGCTTCCGCATGGACATGGATCGTTACGTCCAATTTTCTTGCCGACAACAACGGTACCTGACTTCTTCTGTTCAAGATAAAGCTTGTGCTTTGTCTCTGCGTCGAAGATCTCGTCCCACATTGGAAGATTGTAAAGCCAGTCTGCACGTGCATCTACCATGTTCTTATAAAGCTTCTCTTTATCAAAAGCAAGACTTACTTTTGTATCCTCTTCCATAGTTTCGATTGGATTTGGCTCAATCAGACTCTCATTGATTCCATCTAAGAATCCAGCCATCTCTAAAATTGACAGACCATACTTGTCTGCAAGTTCCTTAACCGTACCTTCTACCACTTCATCCGGATTTGTAAGGAGCTTCTCATATACCCCCTTCTCCAAGAGAAAATATCTCTGCCAGAACTTCTGAAGCTCAGCCTGGTTTGCTTTCTCATTGTAAGCAATCTTCTGCCACTCTTGCAATATAGCCATTTTTATACCACCTTTATCAAATATGAATTCATGGATAACTCACATGTACACCTATTATACCAAAAGAGCGCATATTTTCCAAGTAATTTTTCTTTTCCATAAAAAGGTCCGGCAAAAACATTTTAAAGAATGTCAATATATTCTCCTGCCAGCGCTTTGTTCATACTGCGGACCGCACAAAATTTACCACACATACTGCAGGTGTCACTGTGATCATCTTCCGGACTGCGGCTGTCACGGATTGCTTTTGCAGTCTCCGGATCAATTGCGCATGCGTACTGTGCATCCCAGTCAAGCACTCTGCGGGCATCCGCCATTTTATCGTCGATATCTCTTGCTCCAGGAATACCTTTAGCAATATCCGCTGCATGTGCAGCGATTTTTGAGGCAATGATTCCCTGCTTCACATCCTCCACATTTGGCAAAGCCAGATGTTCCGCCGGAGTCACATAGCATAGAAATGCTGCACCATTCATAGCTGCCACTGCGCCTCCAATTGCACTTGTAATATGATCATACCCCGGAGCAATATCTGTCACAAGTGGTCCCAACACATAAAACGGTGCGCCCATGCAGATGCTCTGCTGCACTTTCATATTGGCAGCCACCTGATCGAGCGGCACATGGCCCGGACCTTCTACCATTACCTGTACATTGTGATCCCATGCACGTTTGGTAAGTTCTCCCAGACGCACCAATTCCTCAATCTGACACACATCTGTGGCATCCGCAAGACATCCCGGACGGCATGCATCACCCAGGGAAATGGTCACATCATGTTCCTCACAGATTTCAAGGATCTCATCATAATGCTCATAGAATGGATTTTCCTCTCCGGTCATTGTCATCCATGCAAATACCAGACTGCCTCCGCGACTTACAATATTCATCTTTCTTTTATGCTTTTTGATCTGATCTATTGTTTTTCTTGTAATTCCACAATGCAGTGTCACAAAGTCCACACCGTCTTCTGCGTGCATGCGCACTACATCAATAAAATCCTGCGCCGTCAATGTTGCCAAATCTCTCTGATAATGAATCACACTATCATACACCGGAACCGTACCGATCATTGCAGGACATTCGCTGGTAAGCTTGCGACGAAACGGCTGTGTATCTCCATGGCTGGACAAATCCATAATTGCCTCTGCCCCCATATTTACCGCACTCATTACTTTCTGCATTTCGATGTCATAATCCTTGCAATCTCTCGACACGCCAAGATTGACGTTTATTTTCGTGCGAAGCATGCTTCCCACACCTTCCGGATCTAACGATTTATGATGCTTATTTGCGCAGATTGCCACTTTTCCTTCTCCTACCAGATGCATGAGTTTTTCAACCGGCATATGCTCCTTTTCTGCTACTATTTTGATTTGTGATGTGACAATTCCTTTTCTTGCCGCATCCATCTGTGTTGTGTAAGTACTCATCTCTTCTCTCCTGTTTTCCTGAACATCAGCTCATTTAGTGTAAATTTAATTTTCAACCTTTTCCAAACAACACCAAAGAATGTAGGAATATTTTGTCAAAAAAAGAAGAGATGCCGGAACATCTCTTCTTACAATTTCACATACAGATATTGTCCCTACGTTGGCATTGTCCAAATCAGGTTATGGGTCGAAACCACACAGTTTCCTCTCAGCCGGCTTTTGCCAGCTCCCCGCTTATAAGTTCAATTCATTATACACATAAATCCCCCCGGATGCAATACATTTTATTTGTCTTTTGTGGAAAGATTTGCTTTTTGCTTCAGTGACTCTTGGTTTTCCTTTGCAGCTTCTTCCAAATCTTTCGATGGCTTCTTTATCAGCTTATAGATAAAACCATAGGCCCAGATCAGCACTGGAATAATAAACGATGCCACGATAGACGCCTGAAACATCCGCATCGTATTCGAATTATCTACAATCGCGCAAATTAAAGTGATCACATATAAAGATAACAGTATGACGATCCCCAGTATCGCAAGAATCTGTTTTACTTTCTTCATGATAAACCTCCTGTCATTCACATTCTGTGAATCTCTCAACGTCTTTTATCATAGCGAAATAATATTCTTCCGTCAACGGTGTTTCGCCCTGTTTTTCTATTTCTGTTTGTAATTATTTCCCACATATTTTATTCGGTTGTTTCTTCAGTCTCCGTATCTTCCTCTTTTACAAGACTATTTGCTGTCTTGGAAAATGTATCTTTCAAAGTGGAATCCACAAGATAAATCGAATCATCGCCTTCCATCTTCAGATAGTACTCACTGACCATATCGTTATAGTCTCCAATATAAAATGTCGTTGTTTTGTTTCCAACACTAACCGTTATGGTATTCTGCGGTTTATCGAGTCCGTAATCCGAAAGAGAATCATAGGAATCCAATGTTTCTAATGCTATAACACCATTTAATTTTCCGAGCATAGTGTTGATATTATCAGCATCCAGTTGTAAAGAATTGTCATCATCATATTTCCACTCATCCCCATCCTTTGTATATGAATAGGTTTTTCCATCTACTTCATAGGAAAAAGCATCTATTTTATCTGCATCAATTTTTGCAATTGTTGTCTGTCCTTCTGTCTCGCTGTCTTTTTCCTTCTGTTCTTCCTGTTTTGCCATATGGGACACAAGAAAATATGCCCCAATACACAAAACAAGAACAACAAGAATCAAAATCATCTGAATCTTCTGTTTTTTCATTATTTCTTTCTCCTTACCATAAAGATTACAATTCCGAGGATAAGAAGAATAATCGGTACAACAATTGTAAAGGATAAGCCTAACAGAATTGCATACATTGCTGAAACGGTCAGATTGCTGAGCGTATACTCTTTCTCCGGAATTACACTTCCTGCATCATCACTTTCTCCTACGAGTCCCTTCACAGCATCCGAGAATAAAGTTACATTATTTGCAGTTACATCCGTTGCCTGATCACTAAAGATATAGGAACTTCCAAATACAAGTAACTGCGTAGTTGTATCATCATCCACCTTATCTTCTACTGCCAGGCCGATGGAAAATGGACCCTTTTCATCCCCATCTTCATATCCATAATCTTTCATATTGTTTGGATTATTTTTACATACAGCACTGTCGCTCGTATCCATCAGCGAAGTGTAAGTCGTTGTATCCGTGCTGTCCGGATAAGTAATTCCACAGGTAATCGGCAGATAAATATAGTTGCCACCGATATTGCTGGTATAACTGCTGCTGTTTACTTCCGGAAGAATATACAGCGGACCTCCCATCTGATAGTAATGCTGTGCATCATTTTCTGAAATCACGCCATCCGTAATACTTACTTTATACGTATCAAGAATTTTATCAAAATTAGGAAGTTTATTCTCGGTATAAGAACCGACAATAATTGCTTTTCCTCCATCTTTCAGGTAATCAATCACTTTCTGTGCATCTTTTTCATTGAAATCTTTTTGCGGTGCATTGATGATAATGGCCGATGCATCATCCGGAACACTTTCTTCATTTAACAGTTCAACACTTGAAAGTGTCATGTTCGCTTTTTTAATTGCGTCCTCAAACGCACTGCCAACCGTGGTTTCATCATGTCCGGTAATCTGATATACAACCGGAAGCTTATCGGAATCCATGGTTACGTACTCGATTGCAGATGTCAACTGTCCCTCTGCATCAAAACCTACCAGATCATTTGTGTACGAATATGTGGACGAATCCATATTCGTTTCATAATGATAAATATCATAATAATCAATGACCTTTGAACGCTGATTACTTACCACGATCAGACTGTTGGTATTTGGTGCAGTGTCCGTATAATCTTTATAAAAATATGGTTTTTTCGAAGGGTTCACATATTTAACCTTGATATGATTTGACAAATCTTCATAGCGTTTCAGCACTTCATCGATCTGTGCATCCTTTTTACTTTCCGATACAAGAGCATAAATGGTAACATCTGCATCCAGTTTTTTAACTGCTTTCTTGGTATCCTTTGTAATGGAATACAACTTAGAATAAGAACAGTCAATGGAAGTCCTATCTGTCGGAATTGTATTGACCACCAGATTGACAACAACGGTAAGTGCCACTGCCACTGCAATAAACGACACGGAAAATACACCAGTAGAGAATGTCTTTTTGCTGATACTCCAGCGCCGTTTCTGAATCGACTGTACGGTAAGGAAATTCAGCAATGCAATCACTGTCAGATAATACACAATCGCTGTAATATCCAGACATCCACCTGCAAATTTCTCAAATGGCGAATAAATATCAAAGCAATTCATAATCTTCGTAAGAAGATTTCCATCCGAAGAAATGATTCCGGTGATTCCTTTCATCATATAGCTGATAAAAAGTACTGCAAAGGAAAGCACTGCCGCAATGACCTGACTCTCCGTCAAAGCCGAAATAAACATACCGACCGCGATACTTGCACATCCATAGAGCCAGAATGCAAAAATCGATATGTAACTTTCTCCCATTGGTACCGTTCCAAATATGGACAGGATTAACGGTGTAATAGCAATAATTGCAATGTCGATCGTAAACACCGCTACCATTGCAAGATATTTTCCAAAAACAAGTTTTCCCAACGATACCGGAGCTGTCAGCATTAGCTGATCGGTTTTGTTCTTTCTATCTTCCGCAAAACTACGCATAGTAAGAATCGGCACTGCAATCAAAAATATAATCGTGATTGCACTTAATGTATAGTATATGTAAGGATATCCCTGCATCAGATTATATACATAAAAATACAGACCATACAGTGCTAGCAAAGCGGCTACAAACAACCATCCAATTACGCATTGAAAATAAGATTTGAACTCTCTTTTAAATACTGCAAACATTACTTTTCTTCTCCCTCCTGCGTAATCTCAAGGAATACATCCTCAAGTGACTTTTCTATCGTGTGCATTTCAAGCACCGCAAAATGCTTTTCTGCAAGGGTACGGAACACATCTTCCCGTACATCCGCTCCTTTCTTTGCATAGACAACCAACTCTCCTGCATCTTCATTTTTCACTTCCACTTTGCTAATTTCAGAAATGGCAGCAAGTTCTTTCTGTGCATTTGCTACATCCGTCCGTACTGTCACTTCGATTTCCTGAGCTCCTGACATCAGACTCACGAGATTTTCTGTTGCATCGCTGGCAACCAGTTTTCCTTTGGAAATGATAAATACATGATCACAGACTGCACTGATTTCTGTTAAAATGTGCGAACTCAATATCACCGTATGTTTTTCTCCGAGCTTCTTAATCAATTCGCGAATTTCTATGATCTGCTTCGGATCTAGACCAACCGTCGGCTCATCAAGTATAATAATTTCCGGATAGCCAAGAATTGCCTGTGCGAAACCGACTCTCTGCCGATATCCTTTGGAAAGGTTCCGGATCATACGATTTGCCACATCGGTAATTCCTGTTGTTTCCATCGCTTCTTCCACATAACGTTTGCGAAGACTTTTTTCAAGTTTCTTTAATTCCGCCACAAAATCCAGATATTCACGTACAGTCATATCCACATATAAAGGTGGAATTTCCGGCAGATATCCAATGCATTTTTTTGCTTCTTCGGGTTCTTTGAAAATATCATGCCCGTTAATTTTTACTTCTCCACTCGTCGCACCAAGATAGCCGGTAATAATATTCATTGTCGTTGATTTTCCTGCGCCGTTCGGTCCCAGAAATCCATAAATTTTTCCTGGTTCCACCATCAGGGATAAATCATCCACAGCTACATGATCCCCATATTTTTTCACAAGGTTGTTTATTTCAATCACTGTGAAATCCTCCTTTTCTTTTCTGTTAACAACATTCATTAACCCTTATTTATATTCTATGGGGATATCGTGTGTAAATCATGGATAAATTGTGTTTATTCTGTGAAAACCCCCATTGAGATTACTCTCAATGGGGGTTTTCATCCTGTAAATGTTATATAATTGCTTTTATAATTATTTTGATAATGGAGACTCACGGTAAATAATATCATCACGTCCAGGACCATTAGATACCATAGTGATTGGATATCCGATCTCATTCTCTACAAACTCAACATACTTGCGACAGTTTTCTGGAAGATCTTCATATTTCTTGATTCCACGAATGTCACATTTCCATCCAGGAAGTTTCTTCAGAACCGGTTTTGCCTTCTCAAGCTTATGTGTAACAGGGAAGTCTGTTGTAACCTCTCCATCAATCTCGTATCCTACGCATACTGGAATCTCATCCAGATACCCAAGTACATCAAGTACTGTAAATGCAACATCAGTTGTTCCCTGCATACGGCAACCATACTTACTTGCCACACAGTCGAACCATCCCATTCTTCTTGGGCGTCCGGTTGTTGCGCCGAACTCTCCACCATCGCCACCACGACGACGAAGCTCATCTGCCTCATCACCAAAAATTTCGCTGACAAATGCACCAGCACCGACTGCGGATGAGTATGCCTTACATACAGTAACTACCTGCTTGATCTCGTATGGTGGAATTCCAGCTCCAATTGCACCATAAGCTGCAAGTGTAGATGAAGATGTAACCATCGGATAAATACCATGATCCGGATCCTTTAAAGTGCCTAACTGACCCTCTAAGAGAACTGTCTTGCCCTCTTTTAAAGCCTTATCCAAATACAGGGATACGTCACATACATATGGAGCAACCATATCACGATACTCATGAAGTGTATTCAAAAGTTCTTCTGTATCAATCAATGGCTTATGGTATAAATACTCTAACAGAACGTTCTTTTGTTCTGCCACACGTGCAACCTTTTCTTTCAAAAGTTCATCATCAAAAAGCTCATTAACCTGGAAACCAATCTTTGCATATTTATCTGAATAAAAAGGAGCAATTCCAGACTTAGTAGAACCGAATGACTTACCTCCAAGACGTTCTTCCTCGTACTGGTCAAATAAAATATGATATGGCATTACAATCTGCGCACGGTCGGATACCAGAATCTTTGGCATCGGCACATCTCTGTCCGTGATGGACTTGATTTCATTAAATAAAACCGGAATGTTCAGTGCCACACCATTTCCAATAATACTTGTTGTATGACTGTAAAATACTCCGGATGGAAGTGTGTGTAATGCAAACTTGCCATAATCATTTACGATTGTATGTCCTGCATTCGCACCTCCCTGAAAACGTACAATGATGTCGGCCTGCTTTGCCAGCATATCCGTAATTTTGCCTTTGCCTTCGTCGCCCCAGTTAGCGCCAACAACTGCTTTAACCATCTTTTCAATTCCTCCTGTTGTGTACATAGACTTATGCGTGATTACGCACAGAAAAACGGACAGGTGTAAAAACCTCTCCGTCTTTACTTCATGATTATAATTGATTCTGACCGAGATGTAAACTCTTTATTCGTAATATCTATTATAAATATTAGTAATAAGGATTACTCAATTACTTTTGAGCATGCGATTGCCAAAGCTCCTGGTCCAATATGACAGGATACTGACAATGATAATGGGTTTAAAACAATCTCGTTATTTGGAAATGCAGCCTGCACCTCCTCTTTGAATACTTCTGCAGCTTCCAGATCATGAGTATATGCCATTTCCAGATGCATTTTCTTTCCATCCGGACTCTGGAAACGTTTCTCAAAATCATTCTTCATAGACTCGATCATAATTGATTTTGCCTGTTTTACAGTACGTGCTTTTGCAAACGCATCCAGCTTTTCTCCCTGAATCTGGAGAACCGGTTTCAACTTCAAAAGTGTACCAAGTGCTGCAGCCGCCGGTGTAATTCTTCCCCCCTTTTTCAGATACTCCAAAGTATCTACCATAATATAAATCGAAGACTCAAATTTGTTCTTCTCCAAAATTTCTTTAATTTCCGCTGCTGACTTTTCCTGTTCTGCAAGCATCTTTGCGTCTAATACAGACTGTCTTTGTGTTACAGAAATTCTCTGGTTATTGACAACCTCTACCTTGCCCTCATAATCCTGTGCAAGCATCATGGCTGTCTCGCAGGAACTGCTCAGTCCGGATGACATTGGGATATATACAATCTCATCATATTCTTTCAGCAGTTCATCCCACTTGTCCGTGACATCCCCTACGAGAGGCATGGACGTCTTAATCTCTCCACCCTGTGTGAGCTTCTCGTAAAACTGCTCCTGTGTAAGATCAATATCTTCATAGTACATCTTATCATCAATATAAAAAGGCATCGGAAGTACTACAACACCAAGTTCCTTTGACTGGCTCTGTGTAATTCCACTATTGCTGTCTGTTACAACGATTACTTTACTCATGCTTTCCCTCTTCCTGGTTCTATCTTTGATGTTTTCGCACCACCAATGCATAGTATAACATAGGTAAAAAAAAATGAAAAGCCTTGAAAATAAGGCTTTTCATATCTATTTTACATGGTTTTAAATACCATATTCATTGTCATACGCCACCCTTTCGGGTGGCATATGACATGTTACATCATTCCGCCCATTCCGGCGCCACCAGCTGGCATTGCTGGAGTGTCTTCCTTAATATTTGCTACAGCTGACTCAGTTGTCAGGAGTGTAGAAGCTACAGATGTTGCGTTCTGTAATGCGCTTCTTGTAACTTTAACCGGATCAAGGATTCCGGACTCTACCATATCAACATACTCTTCGGTTGCGGCATTAAATCCGATACCCGGCTGTGACTCTTTTACCTTATTGATAATAACAGCGCCCTCTAATCCGGCATTGGCCGCGATGAAGAACAATGGAGCCTCAAGTGCTTTCAGGATTACCTTTGCACCTGTCTTCTCATCGCCCTCTAATGTATTTGCAAGCTCTGCAACCTTCTTAGAAGCATGGATGTATGCAGATCCGCCACCTGCGATAATTCCTTCTTCTACTGCTGCACGTGTTGCGTTTAAAGCATCTTCCATACGAAGTTTTGCTTCCTTCATCTCTGTCTCTGTTGCTGCACCAACACGGATAACAGCGACACCACCTGCCATCTTTGCAAGTCTTTCCTGAAGTTTCTCTTTGTCGAACTCAGATGTTGTCTCATCAATCTGTCCACGGATCTGGTTGATTCTTCCCTGGATTGCATCTTTATCGCCTGCACCGTCAACGATAACCGTGTTCTCTTTCTGTACCTTAACGGATTTTGCACGACCTAACATATCCATGGTTGTATCTTTTAACTCTAATCCCAAATCAGAGCTAATCACCTGACCGCCTGTAAGGATTGCGATATCCTCAAGCATTGCTTTTCTTCTGTCGCCATATCCAGGAGCCTTGACAGCAACAACATTAAATGTTCCACGTAACTTGTTGACGATCAATGTTGTAAGAGCCTCGCCCTCGATATCCTCAGCGATGATCAGAAGTCTTGCACCAGACTGTACAATCTGCTCAAGTAATGGAAGAATCTCCTGAATATTGGAAATCTTCTTATCTGTGATCAGGATGTATGGATCATCAAGGACAGCTTCCATCTTATCCATATCTGTGCACATATATGCAGATAAATAGCCTCTGTCGAACTGCATACCTTCTACAAGGTCAAGTTCTGTCTCCATAGTCTTAGACTCTTCGATTGTGATAACACCATCGTTTGTAACTTTCTCCATAGCATCTGCTACAAGGTTACCAACTCCTTCATCTCCTGCAGAGATTGCTGCGACCTTTGCGATCTGCTCCTTGCCTTTTACCTTCTGGCTCATTTCCTTTAAAGCAGCTACTGCAGCATCTGTTGCTTTCTTCATACCACGTCTTAAAACGATTGGATTAGCGCCAGCCTCAAGGTTCTTCATACCTTCCTGAACCATAGCCTGTGTTAAAACGGTAGCGGTTGTAGTACCGTCACCAGCAACATCATTTGTCTTTGTTGCAACTTCTTTTACAAGCTGGGCACCCATGTTCTCAAATGCATCCTCAAGCTCGATCTCTTTTGCGATTGTCACACCATCATTGGTGATGAGTGGAGCACCAAAAGATTTATCCAAAACTACGTTACGACCCTTAGGTCCGATTGTTACACGTACTGTATTTGCTAACTTGTCAACGCCAGCACCAAGTGCTGCTCTGGCTTCTGAACCATATTTAATCTCTTTTGCCATGATCAATAACCTCTCTTCATTTTTATTTAATATGTTTACTGTTTTACTTTATTCTACAACTGCAAGAATATCATTCTGTCTTACAATAATATATTCCTCACCCTCGAGTTTTACCTCTGTTCCGGCATATTTGGAATAAATTACTTTCTGGCCTTCCTTCACCTGCATAACAACTTCTTTACCGTCAACCATTCCTCCAGGACCTACGGCAATAACCTCAGCTTCCTGTGGCTTCTCCTGTGCAGTACCTGTCAGGATAATTCCAGACTTGGTAGTCTCTTCTGCTTCTAACTGTTTTAATACAACTCTGTCTGTTAATGGCATTAATTTCATTGTGAATAGCCTCCTTTTTATTTACTAGCACTCATCTCTTTCGAGTGCTAATTTGTTCTGTAAATAAAATATCACTGTTGTTTTTCAATGTCAACAGTGATATTCAAACTTTATATATTTTTTATATTCTCTTTCTTATTTCGTCATATTGTGCGTACATTTTCTGCACTTCATTTTCCAATGTATAATAATGAAAGATATATGGCACCAGCAAGACGAGAAATAAAAGAGACAATATCAAAAGTAATGGCATACCTGTCGTGACAGAGGCAATCATGGAAACCAATGTCATCAGAGCAAAAGTAACCGTAACGATCAGATGGATCAGACGCTCATGTTGAAAAAAACCAATCTGCGTCAGGTGTTCCTCCAGTATCCGCTCCCATTCTTGTGGACTTCTCTTCCTTTTATCTAAAAGAATGCTATCCACGTACATCCGGTATCCGATAATTCTTTTTTTCATATGATCTGCACCTTCCTGCCTTTTTCTCGTCAAATCAAATTTTCTTTCTTACTTATTTGTAGGTATATGTTCCAACATTACATTTGCTTCCAGAATTACCGGAAATATAGAATCCAGTATTTTCCTTAATGTTACTTGTAATATCCACAGTCTGTGAACCAGATCCATTATTGAAGATCAGACCCTTGCTGTCAGAAGCAACCTTGATCGTATATACCGCTTGGTTATACTCATTCTGTCCCACATATGTCATCTTCTCGCCTGGCCACTGTGCGCTCTTTCCAGAACCGCCCCAGCTATATGCATATACGTTGTTCCAATTGTAGTTGTTGGTGAAATAAACACTTACATCTGTATTGTAGTTTCCACCACCGCCACCGGTTGTATAGATATCAGTAGTTACATTTGACCAGTTTCCATCGGATGTATAGCGGTTGTATGCGCTATTTAAGGTAATGGTCTTTGCATTGTAATACTTTCCACTAGGAAGCATACGCACAATTGTCGCAGATGTTGCCTTGGTTGAAACCTTCACTGTATAAACGGTCTTATTTGTATCTGTTACCGTTGTCTTTGTCATTTTTGTAAAAGCACTGTCAAAATTTGTCTTGATTGCTGCAACTGCCGAATCGCTTCCAAACCAGGAGCAATTGTTGACATCCAGATAAATATCACGCGTTTCTCCCACTGGTGGATGACTATTCTTTGTATAAGTATATGTCTTAGCCGCACTGCCCTTGGAATTCTCAGCATATACTTTTACCGTTGTTGTTGCATCAAATGTTTTTGTAACAGATCCGGTAAAGCTTTCTGTTTTTCCATTGATTGTAAGAGTGGATTTCGTTGCGTTGTTTGCTGTAAATTTAACTTTAAGCTTATCTGTAAAAGTAGTTCCGCTCTTTTTATCTGCTGAAACAGATACCTTCTTATTTGACTGATAAAATACAGCAATTCCTGTTGATCCGACTTTACCTGTAATCTTATCTTTGGTTACAACAAACTTGTTTCCTGTAATCTCATCATAATAAGTTCCCGGTGTTGTAAGACTTCCACCGTTTGCAATTGTGACATCACGATTTCCACCATTTCCTAATACGATACAAGCACCGCTGTTTCTTGTAATTGCAGCTACAGACTGATTGGAAGATGTTGTGTAATAATCCTTCTCTCCAATGCAGGCATTATGAAAATGATTTACTGCTGCTACTTCTGCACTCTTAAAATGTGTACTTCCCTTTTCGCCAACCATAATTTTTTTCTTCTCAGTCTGAGATGGTCTTGAGAAATACAATGCACTTGCGCCATTACGGCTTGCAGCAATCGCATATGCACGATCAATCTTATTCTGATCTACATATTTGGATTCACCACCATCATTTGCATAGGTATCATGGCTCTCTGCCCAATATACCAGTTTATGCTCGTCTAGTCCGGAAACAACCCATGAACCATACCCACTTGGCACGCTTCCGCTTTTTACGGCACTTAAAATATCACTGCCATAGCTGCTGTCCGTTACTGACATATAAGAAGTATATTCCTTCATCTTGTTGATGTTGTCCTGCGTACGCTGATCGACATTGTGCTGATCAATTGCACCAACAAGGATTTCTCCATAGTTATACATGCTCTTGTCAATGACTGTATTCCAGAAATTGCATCCTTCCGAAGGAAGTCCGATATGTTTTGCCGCATCCCAGCGGATACCATCAACACCGTCCTTCTTCAGCTGTTGAATATAATTCTTTACCTTCTGCTGAACAAAGTCATTTTCAGAATTGATATCTGGCATTCCAATATCACCATGTGTAATCTGCCAACGGTTCGAATAATCGATTTTACTTCCCGCATTATGCCAGTACTGTGAATTCTTTAACTCCCAGTCGATATTGCTGTGATCGCCTGCCAGATGATTTGCAACAACATCAACAACGACTTTCACATCATACTTATCCGCTTCTTTGCAGAGTCTCTTTAAATCCTCCTCAGAACCCAAACCAGAGTCTGCAACATAAAATCCGTTTGGCTGATACAGATAATACCAGATACTGTTGCCTTTTACCGCAACCTGAGCCGGTGATGTCTGAACTGAAGAGAATCCGGCTTTTGCAATGTTTGGCAGCTCATCGATAATCTGCTGATACGTCCAGTCAAAACAATGCAAAATGACACCATCCTGAACATTTTCTGCAAGGCTATACTCAGAATCAGTTACTGTAGCCTCCTGCGCATAGGTAATCTGTGGTGTGGATACAAAAAATCCACTGGTAATCACCGATGCTGACAATACAAGACTTAAAAGAGCACGATACAATCGCTTTTTCATATTTCCCTCCAAAAATAATCTTTCATTATTTACCTACTATCTTCAAAAGGATGGCCATACCTTTTATAAGCTCATTGTATCGAATCTCCTTTCTTTTCTCAATATTGATTTTCGATAAATTTCGAAAAATTTTTTTATACATTTTTCACAATTTTTGCATTTTTAGTACCATATTCCTACACCATTTGCATATTTATTAAGAGGTAAAATTGGTACCGTTATCAATTTTAAAAAAAAGTGACCAAATTCACTGTTTTGGATTTGGTCACTTTCACTGTAGTTTTATTCAGTTTTGTCCATTTGGAAACGTTTTCAGATCAATTCATAATGTTCCATGGCATGCATGATTCCATCCTCGTGAATATCCGTCGTAACATACTCCGCTGCATCTTTTGCCGGCTGTGATGCATTGCCCATCGCAATTCCATGTCCCACATAGGTAAGCATGTCCAAATCATTGACGCTATCTCCGACTGCATACGTATCCGCACAATCCACGCCAAGATAATCGCAAAGCCACGCGATTCCGGTTGCCTTGGAAGTTCCCTTCGGAACAAACTCCACGACTTTCTCCTCATGCTCAATAAACGCAAATTGATCCTGCAACTGTTCTTTGATTTTCTCATAATCCGTATCATCGAGAATATCTGCCGAAAACTTGTTGATTCGAATATCGTTCGTATATCCTTTCAATGTCCGTGCACTTTTGCCAAGTTCCTGAAACAGATAAACAACATACGAATCATCTTCAAATCCTTTTTCATCGATCCACATATAATCTGGTCCCTCTAAGACCACCGGCATCCGGCATTCCCGCACAATGTCAATGACCTTCTCTGTCAGTTCCGGTGATAAAATGTTTTCATGCACGATCTCATTGTTTAACTCAATATGATTTCCACATGCGGCAAGAATTCCGTCAAAGTCCACATCCATCAATTCTTTTGCCTGAATGCTGGCACGGGAACGTCCGCTGCACAGAAAAATTTTATGTCCGTTTGCCTGAAGCTTTTTCAGTGTTGGAATCGTACTCTCCGGAATCTGCATATGTCCATCCCAAAGCGTTCCGTCAATATCAAAAAATATCAAAGCCATACTACTGTACCGACAAATAAGAGTATCCCATCAGACTTGCATCCACATCATGAGCCACTTCACGGCCTTCGCGAATTGCCCATACAACAAGAGACTGTCCTCTGTGCATATCTCCGGCTGTAAACACATTCTTTACATTGGTTGCATATTTGCCAGGCTCAGTTGCCACGTTGGTTCTCTGGTTCAACTCTACTCCAAATGCTTTTGCAATATAATCCTCTGTTCCAAGGAATCCTGCAGCGATCAGAACAAGTTCTGCCGGAATCTTCTTTTCAGTTCCCGGCACCTCTACCATATTTCTGCGACCGGTCTTCTCATCTACCTTGCTCTCAAGGCTTATGATTGTGAGGCCATTCAGCTTTCCACTCTTGTCTTTGTGGAATTCTTTGACAGTTGTCTGATAAATACGAGGATCTGTTCCAAAACATGCAATTGCCTCTTCCTGGCCATAATCTGTCTTTAAGACCTTTGGCCACTCCGGCCATGGATTGTTTGCTGCACGCTCCGTTGGTGGACAAGGCATCATCTCAAGCTGTGTCACAGATTTAGCCCCCTGGCGGATTGCAGTACCGACACAATCATTACCGGTATCACCACCACCAATGATTACAACATTCTTTCCTTTTGCAGATACATATTTATTATCTTTCAGGCCGGAATCTAACAAACTCTTTGTTGTACGTGATAAATAGTCTACTGCAAAATAGATACCTTCTGCATCTCTTCCAGCAGCCTTGATATCTCTCGGATTTTTTGCGCCACAGCAGAGAACTACGCGGTCATACTGTTTCAGCAGATCTGCCGCTTTTACATCAACACCTACATTGCATCCAGTAATAAAATGAATACCTTCCGCTTTCATCACATCAATCTTACGATCGATAATGTGCTTTTCCAGTTTCATATTCGGAATACCATACATAAGAAGTCCGCCTACACGGTCGTCTCTCTCATATACCGTTACATCATGTCCTCTCTGGTTCAGCTGATCCGCTGCTGCCAATCCGGAAGGACCTGAGCCAATGATTGCAACTTTCTTTCCAGTACGTACCTTCGGTACATGCGGAGCTGCATATCCCCTCTCATAGGCTGTCTCGATAACACCATGCTCATTGTCACGTACCGATACCGGGTCACCCCAGTGTCCGCAGGTACATGCTTTCTCACATAATGCCGGACATACTCTTGATGTAAACTCCGGGAAATTGTTGGTCTTGTGCAGACGGTTATATGCCTGCTGCCAGTTACCGGAATATACCAGATCATTCCATTCCGGAACGAGGTTGTGCAGTGGACATCCGGATGTCATACCTGCGATCGTCATACCTGACTGGCAGAACGGAACACCGCAATCCATGCAGCGTGCCGCCTGCTCCTGCTGTTTTTCTTTTGAAAGGAAGACATGGAACTCTTTATAGTTTTTGATTCGTTCCTTTGGTTCCACCGAACGTGCTTCCGTTCTTTCATATTCTAAAAATCCTGTTGGCTTTCCCATGTTCTCTTCCCTCCTTATCCTCTGGTGCTGGCATAAAATGCTTCAATCTGTGCCTGCTCTGCGTTGAGACCTTTTTCTTCCATCTGTACGATAGCCATCTGCATACGATTATAATCATATGGGATCACTTTCTTGAACTTCGGCAGATATTCGCTGAAGTTGTCTAAGATTTCTTTTCCTTTTTCGGAATTAGTCAAAGTTACATGCTCCTTGATCATATCTTTCAACTCTAGTACATCGTACTTGTTGGTTACCTCTTCAGTAAATACCATGGACTTATTGGTACGCATATACAGATCATTGTCTTCATCCAGTACATATGCAATTCCACCGCTCATACCGGCTGCGAAGTTCTTTCCAGTCTTACCAAGGATAACAACACGACCGCCTGTCATGTATTCACATCCATGATCGCCGACGCCTTCAACGACTGCTGTTGCTCCAGAGTTTCTTACACAGAAACGTTCACCTGCAACACCGTTGATAAATGCCTTACCACTTGTTGCACCGTAAAGTGCCACGTTACCGATAATAATATTCTCATCCTTCTTAAACTTCACACCTGTTGGTGGATAAACGATCAGTTTTCCGCCGGAAAGGCCTTTTCCGAAGTAATCGTTGGAATCTCCGACCAGTTCAAGTGTCAGTCCCTTAGGAATAAATGCACCAAAGCTCTGTCCGCCGGCACCCGTACATTTTACAATGTAAGTATCATCTTCCAATGTATCATCGTATGCTTTTGTGATCTCAGATCCAAAGATAGTTCCCAGTGAACGGTTGACATTGGTTACTTCTGTATCGATCATGCGCTTCTGCTTCTTCTCAAGTGCAGGTTTCAGCTGTTTCATTAAAACAGTCATGTCTTTGGTAGAATCCAGTTCGAAATCGTATACCTGCTTTGGATCAAAAATAACTTTCTGCTTTGTTCCTGCAAATGGGTTATTTAAGATGTTATCCAGATTCAGTTTTGCTTCTCTCTCGGACAGATCCTCACGAACCTTTAAGAAATCGCTTCTTCCTACCAGCTCATCTACGGTACGTACACCAAGCTTTGCCATATATTCACGAAGTTCCTCTGCGATAAAGCGCATAAAGTTTTCAACATATTCCGGCTTTCCTGCGAAACGCTTACGAAGTTCCGGATTCTGTGTTGCAATACCTGCAGGACAGGTATCCAGATTACATACACGCATCATGACACAGCCCATAGTTACGAGCGGAGCGGTTGCAAATCCATACTCCTCGGCACCAAGACATGCTGCAATGGCTACGTCCTTACCACTCATCAGCTTACCGTCTGTCTCGATGCGAACCTTGTTACGAAGTCCGTTCATGATCAGTGTCTGATGTGTCTCTGCAAGTCCAAGCTCCCATGGCAGACCTGCGTTATGGATAGAACTGCTTGGTGCTGCACCTGTACCACCATCATATCCGGAAATCAGTACAACCTGTGCTCCCGCCTTGGCAACACCTGCTGCGACAGTTCCAACACCTGCTTCTGATACCAATTTTACAGAAATTCTGGCATAACGGTTTGCATTCTTCAAGTCAAAGATCAGCTGTTCCAGATCCTCGATGGAATAAATATCATGGTGTGGTGGCGGAGAAATCAGTGATACACCCGGAGTAGAAAGTCTGGTCTTTGCAATCCAAGGGTATACTTTCTTTCCTGGCAGATGTCCGCCTTCACCCGGTTTTGCACCCTGTGCCATCTTAATCTGAATTTCCTGTGCACTTGTCAGATATCTGCTTGTTACACCAAAACGACCAGAAGCAACCTGTTTGATTGCGGAACAACGGTTCTTTCCATCTTTTCCAATGGTCAGACGATCCTTGTCCTCGCCACCTTCACCTGTGTTTGATTTACCATGGAGATGGTTCATTGCAATCGCAAGTGTCTCATGTGCTTCTTTTGAGATAGAACCGTATGACATCGCACCTGTCTTAAAACGGGTCACGATGGAATCTACACTCTCTACTTCCTCTAATTTTACGCCCTTCTTCGGATAGTTGAAATCCATTAATCCACGAAGGTTTGTATGTTTCTGTTCTTCGTCCACAAGCTCTGTATACTGTTTGAACAGGTTATAATCGCCTCTCTGGGTAGACTGCTGCAGAAGATGGATCGTAGCCGGATTGTACAGATGTGCATCCGCACCGCTTCTCATCTTGTGACGTCCCTTACTGTCGAGTGTCACATCGGTCTCAAGTCCTAATGGATCATAAGCTGCAGAATGTAATGTATTTACATCATCTTCAATATCTTTCATGGTAATACCACCGATACGGCTTACCGTATTGGTAAAGTATTTATCAATTACTTCCTTATCAATACCAATGGCTTCGAAAATCTTAGAGCCCTGATATGACTGAATGGTAGAAATACCCATCTTTGCTGCAATTTTTACAATGCCGGTAAGAATTGCATGGTTATAATCATTGATGGCTGCATAATAATCCTTATCAAGCATATGCTCATCTACCAACTGCTTTACGGTATCCTGTGCCAGATACGGGTTGATTGCACTTGCACCAAATCCAAGTAAAGTTGCAAAGTGATGTACCTCTCGCGGTTCACCTGACTCCAGAATCACAGAAAGTGATGTACGTTTCTTTGTCTTAACCAGATACTGCTGTAATGCAGATACTGCAAGCAGTGATGGGATAGCAACATGGTTGTCATCCACTTCACGGTCGGAAAGGATCAGGATATTGGCACCATCTCTGTATGCACGGTCAGCCTCAATGAAGAGTCTGTCTACTGCCTTTTCCAGGCTTGTGTTCTTATAATATACGATTGAAATCGTAGCTACCTTAAATCCCTCTACCTTCATATCACGAATCTTCATGAGATCGGTATTGGTAAGGATTGGATTGTTAATACGGAGAACTTTACAATTCTGTGGTTTTTCCTCCAGAAGGTTTCCACCAGCTCCGATATATACCGTTGTGGAAGTAACCACTTCCTCACGAATTGAATCAATTGGAGGGTTGGTTACCTGTGCGAACAACTGCTTAAAGTAGTTAAACAACGGCTCACGGTTACCGGAAAGTGCTGCCAGTGGTGTATCGGTACCCATCGCTGCGGTTCCCTCGATACCGTTCTTTGCCATCGGAAGAATAGAATCTTTCAGAGACTCATAAGTATAACCAAATGCCCTCTGCATTCTCTGGCGTTCTTCCTTTGTATATTCCGGTACACGCTCATTTGGAATCTTTAAGTCTTCGAGCATAACGATGTTGCTGTCTAACCACTCACCATACGGACGCTTTCCAGCATATTTTTCTTTCAGTTCATCGTCGTCAATGACACGGCCCTGAATCGTATCTACAAGAAGCATCTTTCCTGGACGAAGACGATCTTTTGTCACAATCTTTGTCGGATCGATATCCAGTACACCGACCTCGGAAGAAAGAATCAGATAATCATCATCTGTAATATAGTAACGGGATGGACGAAGTCCGTTACGGTCAAGCACTGCACCCATCATATCTCCATCGGAGAAAAGAATGGAAGCCGGTCCGTCCCATGGCTCCATCATTGTTGCATAATACTGATAAAAATCTTTTTTCTTCTGACTCATGATTGCATTGTTTGCCCATGGCTCAGGAATCATGATCATAACTGCCAGCGGAAGTTCCATACCACTCATAACCAAAAACTCTAATGTGTTATCCAGCATAGCGGAATCGGAACCTTCTGTATTAATAACCGGAAGTACTTTCTGGAACTCTCCACGGAGCTTTCCGGATGCCATTGTCTCCTCACGGGCAAGCATCTTATCTGCATTACCACGAATGGTATTAATCTCACCGTTATGTACGATAAAACGGTTTGGATGTGCTCTCTCCCAACTTGGATTTGTGTTGGTAGAGAAACGGGAATGTACGGTTGCAATTGCTGACTCGTAATCCGGATCCTGCAGATCAGAGAAGAACTGACGTAACTGCTCTACTAAGAACATTCCTTTGTATACGATTGTACGGCTGGATAAAGAAGCAACGTAACTGTCATCGTTTGACTGTTCAAACACACGGCGTGCTACATACAGCTTGCGGTCAAAATCCAATCCCTTTTCAACGTCTTCCGGTCTCTTGACAAATGCCTGCATGATACATGGCATACAGTCTCTTGCTTTATCGGAAAGTTTGTCCGGATGAATCGGAACTTCTCTCCATCCAAGGAACTCCATACCTTCCTTTTCCACAATGACCTCAAACATCTTCTTAGCCTGATTGTTCTTTAACTCATCCTGTGGAAAGAAGAACATTCCCACACCATAATCTCTCTCGTCTCCAAGTTCAATTCCTAAAGGCTTAACTGCCTTCTTAAAAAATTTATGTGAAATCTGGAGCAGAATACCAACACCGTCTCCAGTCTTTCCATCCGCATCCTTTCCGGCTCTATGCTTTAAGTTCTCTACGATCTTTAAAGCATTTTCTACCGTCTGATGTGTCTTAATACCTTTAATATTGACAACAGCACCGATTCCACAGTTATCATGTTCGAATCTTGGATCATATAGACCCTTGGCTACTGCTGTACTCTCATTCCACTGCTCTCTCATAGGACTCTACCCTTTCGTGTAAATTTCATTGTTTCTGAATATGATTTTACTACTGCAAAGCCCCTGATGTAAATAGTTTTTTTCTTATTATTGTCTGACTATTTGTCTTTTCATCTTTATTGATATTGTTGTATATACAATTTATTTTATTTTCTTTTCATAAGATAATTATACGCACAATAAAAGAGCAATCCCATCAAAACTTTTTTCAATAAGATTGCTCTTCTGTGTCATTTTTTTAAATTGTTTCTAAATTGTTTCTTCACTATCTTCCAAAAGATTGCCCATGCTGCGAAGACTGATGGCAATTGTGGAAGTATTATGTAGCAATGCAGATGTAGTCGGTGGAATAATTCCGCCTACACCAAGTGCGATAAGTCCTGCGTTAAATCCAACAATCATGCGGTAATTCTGATGAATGCGTTTCATCAACTGATTGCTCAGTTTTTTCAGTGTTACTACTTCGCGTAAATCATCCGCTGCAATTGTTACATCTGCAATCTCTCTGGCAATCTCAGCGCCATCACTGATTGCGATTCCAACATCTGCGGAGGAAAGAGCCAGCGAATCGTTGATTCCATCACCGATCATGACAACTTTGTGTCCCATTGCCTTTTCTTTTTCTACGAACTTTGCTTTATCTTCCGGTAATACTTCTGCGTAATACTCGTCCACGCCTACTTTTGCAGCGATTGCTTTTGCAGTACGCTCACTGTCTCCTGTCATCATGACAACTTTCTTTAGTCCCGCTTTTTTCAGATCACGGATCACCTGCTTTGCCTCTTTGCGCAGAGGGTCTTCAATGCAGATCACTGCTGCAAGCTTTCCTTCCAAAGCAAGATATAAGTGTGAATATTCCATTGGCAGGTTTTCAAAATTATCATGCATGTTTGCCGGAACTTCACAATGTTCATCTTCAAGAATAAAATGATAGCTTCCGATAACCGCACGTTTTCCATTTATTGTCGTTGCAATACCATGTGCCACAATATAGTCGACCTTGGAATGCATCTCTTCATGCTCAAGGCCACGCTTTGCTGCTGCATCTGTAACCGCTTTTGCCATAGAATGCGGGAAATGTTCTTCCAGACAGGCTGCGATACGCAAAAGCTCGTCTTCGCTCATTCCATTGAAAGGAACAATCTTTACAACGGACGGGCTGGCTTTTGTCAAAGTACCTGTCTTATCAAATACGATTGTATCTGCTTCTGCCATGGCTTCCATATATTTGCCGCCTTTTACCGTGATGCTGTGCGCGTTCGCCTCACGAATTGCAGACAGTACCGTAACCGGCATGGCAAGTTTTAATGCACATGAAAAGTCTACCATAAGGATTGCAAGCGCCTTGGTTGCATTTCTCGTAAGCAGATAAGTCAGTGCCGTTCCTGCCAGTGAATATGGGACCAGACGATCTGCCAGATGTTCTGCTTTTCCTTCTACGGAAGATTTCAGTTTTTCTGACTCTTCGATCATCGTAACAATCTTCTCGTATCGGCTCGATCCTGCTACTTTCTTTACACATATGGTAAGTTCGCCCTCTTCGAGTACTGTTCCAGCGTACACATATCCGCCAACAGCTTTACGAACTGCAAGGGATTCTCCTGTAAGAGAAGCCTGATTGACCGTAGCCTCTCCCTCACATACTTCACCGTCAAACGGAATGACATTGCCCATGTGAATACGGATTTTGTCCTCTTCCTGAATCTGCTTAGAAGGTACTAAAACTTCATTGCCATCTTCCTGTACCAGCCAAACTTTGCTGTTATTCAAAGACATGCTGCGTGCCAGATCTCCAACCGACTTCTTATGTGTCCACTCTTCAAGAATCTCACCGATATTAAGCAGGAACATTACAGAACCCGCTGTGCCGATATCTCCGCGCAACATTGATACGGAAATTGCTGTAGCATCCAGTACCGGTACTTCTATCTTGCGCTGGCACAATACTTTAATTCCCTTCCAGATATATTTACACGACTCAATCGTTGCAAGAGCAAAACGGATCGGATATGGCAACAGAAAACGCTTTCCGCAATGAACAAGCGTTGTTGTAACAAGCTTTTCTTTGTATTCCTCATTCATTGCCCGACCGGAATTGGCAAGTACATCATCCGGCACTTCCACATTCTGGTAAGCAAATTTCTGCAATGCATGAAGAACACTGGCACGATCTGTACCTTTTCCATAACAGATCACCGCGTCGGCCGTCTGACTGTACACCTGTGCACGGACAACTTCCTCCATGCTCTCAAGATAATACAAAAGCACATCTGCCTGTTCATATGTCATCCGGCTCTGTTTCATATGTACGCGCAGACGATTCTTTCCTTCATGTCTGATTACAAATCTCATTAAGCTTCGCCTTCTTCAGTTGTTTCTGCCGGAGTCTCTTCTGTTACTTCTGTCATATCCTCTGCCTGATCTTCAAACTCAGCCTGTGCTGCTTCACGCTCTTCGTTGATCACCTTTGCATCTGCATAGATATCACCACAGTTCTCCTGAACAGTTGTCACTGTCTTCATCACACACTTCTTTGCACGAAGAACTGCTGCTGTACAGTTTGTATAAAATTTCTTTGCATCATCACTGGATAAAACTTTCAGACCTGCTGTACCGAATAATACACCTGCTGCAAAAAGTCCTGTCTTTTTTCCATTAAATTTGAAACTCATAGTTATTTCCTCCTGAAGTAAATTTATTATTTTATGAAGTTATTATAACGAGCGTTTTTACTTTTTTCCACTCCTAATCCTCTTATTGAGAAAAGATTAGTCCGATAAAACCAATGTCCGATAATACAAATATTTTTTGATATATAAAACTATCCGAGTGCAACATCTAACACCATCATCAGTGAAAATCCCACTGCAAAAAGTACCGTTCCTATATTCGAATGTTTTTCCTGTAACATCTCTGGAATCAATTCCTCAACGACCACATACAGCATGGCACCTGCCGCAAAACTGAGCAGATACGGCAATGCCGGCACAATAAAACCGGCTGCAAGAATTGTAAGAATCGCGCCGATTGGCTCCACAATTCCCGACAATACACCGTCGATAAAAGCGCGTGGTTTATTCTCTCCCTCTGCACATAACGGCATGGATATGATTGCACCTTCCGGGAAATTCTGTATTGCGATTCCCAAAGACAGCGCGAACGCTCCCATCGCCGTAATCGTCGTGTTCCCGGACAAATAACCGGCATAGACCACACCTACCGCCATTCCCTCCGGAATATTGTGAATCGTAACCGCAAGTACAAGCATCGTTGTCCTCTGCAATTTGCTGTGAATTCCTTCGGCTTTTTCACTATTCCGATGCAAATGTGGAACGATACTATCCACCAGAAGCAGAAACAATATTCCAATCCAGAATCCCACGACTGCTGGCACAAAAGAAAATTTTCCCATCGATGCAGACTGCTCAATTGCCGGGAGCAACAGACTCCAGATTGACGCTGCCACCATTACTCCCGCTGCAAATCCGGTCAGTGCACGCTGCAAATAATCACTCATATTTTTCTTCATAAAAAATACGCACGCCGAACCCAGAGAAGTTCCCAGAAAAGGCACCAGAATTCCAATTATTACTTCATTCATATTCTGTCTCCATAAATGCACAAGGCACACAAAGTGTTTCCTGCTGTCTATATATTCTATGCAGCTTACAAACACCTGGTGCGCCCCATACCATTTCATATTAAGGTTTGACTATTATTTTATATGTTTTTATTTGACGTTAAATGCTTTCATTCCCGGATATACAGCTGCATCTCCAAGTTCCTCTTCGATGCGAATGAGCTGGTTGTATTTTGCAACACGCTCTGTACGGCTTGGTGCACCTGTCTTAATCTGGCAGGTATTTAATGCAACCGCGAGATCTGCGATTGTAGTATCCTCTGTCTCTCCGGAACGATGGGAGGAAATTGCAGTATAGCCAGCTTTGTGTGCCATCTTAATTGCCTCTAATGTCTCAGAAACAGAACCAATCTGGTTCAGCTTGATCAGGATTGCGTTACCACATCCAAACTCGATACCCTTAGAAAGACGCTCTGTATTTGTTACGAAAAGGTCATCACCTACCAGCTGTACCTTGTCACCGAGTTCTGCTGTAAGTTTCTGCCATCCTTCCCAGTCTTCCTCATCCAAAGCATCCTCGATAGAGATAATTGGGTAAGTTTCTACGAGTTTCTTCCAATGTGCGATCAGCTCCTCAGAAGTGAACTTTGTTCCGGCCTTTGGCAGAACATATTCGCCTTTCTTCTCGCCCTTCCACTCGGACGATGCTGCGTCCATAGCAATCTTGAAATCTTTGCCCGGTTCATATCCGGCATTCTTTACAGCCTCTAATATGTACTGAATTGCCTCTTCATCGCTGGCAAGATCCGGTGCGAATCCACCCTCATCACCTACGGAAGTAGCAAGTCCTTTTGACTTTAATAAAGCAGCAAGTGCATGGAAGACTTCTGCGCACCAGCGAAGTGCTTCCTTGAAGCTTGGTGCTCCAACCGGCATGATCATAAACTCCTGTACGTCAACTGTGTTTGCAGCATGTGCTCCACCATTTAAGATGTTCATCATTGGTACCGGCAGACGATTTCCAGACACACCGCCAAGGAAACGATACAGCGGAATATCTAAAGAAATTGCTGCAGCTCTGCAGCATGCAATTGATACTGCAAGGATTGCATTCGCACCAAGATTTGACTTGTCCTTTGTTCCATCAGCTGCGATCATTGCCTTATCAATGGCATAAATATCCGATGCATCCATTCCTGTTACTGTCTCATTGATTACTGTATTGATGTTCTCAACGGCTTTCTGCACGCCCTTTCCAAGATATCTGCCTTTATCTCCATCGCGAAGTTCCAGTGCCTCAAATACACCGGTAGATGCACCACTTGGTGCCATGCCTCTTCCAATGGTTCCATCCAGAAGATATACCTCAGCCTCTACGGTAGGATTTCCTCTTGAATCTAAAATCTCTCTTCCAACAACTTTTTCAATCTCCAAATAATTCAACGTAAGCTCTCCTTTCATAAGTAAGGAACTCCTACCGGAAGAAATTCTTCCGGTTTGCTAAAGAAGTCCTAAAATGATTTACACACGAGTTAGTCTATACTAACTCGTGTGTATTTGCAAGAGGTCTTACTGATAACATTTCTTCATTTATTCTGGTACAACGTTCAAAAACAGCAGGATGATGTACAATAACAATAATTTAAAATTCAAAATCTGCATAATCTTCCGGCAGAAAGCGATGATAAATGATATGACATCCCTCATCCTTAAAACAATAATAGTATGGGTCCTCTGCGTCATGTTCAAAATAGATCAGTTCATCGAATTCTCCATTGGCAATCGCTTCCCGATGTATCTTCTTTTCCGTATGCAAAAAAAGTGCCCGGATGTCTTCCATGGTACAGCCATGCTTTCCCACAAGCGCAACAAGTTCTTTAATGAATTCCTTTTCGGGTGTATGAATATGCACATATTCACTTCCCTCGGGAGGAATGAAAAAGCAAAATTGCTCCCCGCGATTACTGTAACGCACTTCACCAAGACATTCTTTGGTATATGCAGTGAATCCCTTTAGCAACTCTGTCATCTCTTCTCCATTTCCATTCGTATCAAAGAAATGATTCAACGAACCAAGCGGGTAATACAGACGAATTTCTTCCTTACGATACCCAAGCTTTGCCTGTTCCTCCTTGATGACATCGATCAGACTGTTTTCCAGCTTCTGATAATCCACGCTATGCCCCCTTTTCCTTCTGCAAATACCAGTACAATACAACAATTCCCACAACAAGCACGAGAACCGAAATCACCCATGCGCTGATGCTTTTGTCCGTCATATTGGAAAAAAGTCCAAGTTCTGTGCGCAATACCGCAAGAAGATTGGCTGCCATATGACCAGCAATTGCAACATACACATGTCCTGCTTTTTCCATCAAAAATGCAAGAACGATTCCCAATAGAAATGCATAAATAAACTGTACAATATTAAAATGCAGTGCCGCAAAAATAAGCGCAGACACCAATACAGCAGGAATCTTTGCCATCATGCCACGAATTCTTCCAAACAAAATGCCACGGAAAACCATTTCCTCCAAAATCGGTGTACAGATTGCCGAACTGAGAATTTCCAGTCCCAGCGTACTTCCATAAAATCCTGCATTCGCCTGCTGATATCCTTTTGACCACTCAACGAGCGGTGTCATGGAAATCAGATTATTCAATGCAAAGCTGATGCACAAAACAATGATTACCGAAAAGATAATATTTTTTATGCATCCCTCCGGCAGACTGCTTTTCTTTTTGACCTGATCACCGGATGATTTCACAACAGAAAAATCAAAATAATTTGCCGACCGGTAAAACGGCATCATAAATGGAATCGTAATCACAGTCGATACCAGCTGGCACATAACAAAATGCTCATCATCGCTGCCAAGCAGCCACTGACATAACGACATCGCGATCAGTGCCACAGCATAATAGAAAAGAAGCGGATACGCCACATACCAGATCTGTACGAATATGTTCTTTTTCTGTTTCATCAATACAAATCCTCCCCTTTATGAACAATGTTTTTCAATAATGCTCTGCAAATCCTTCATGTCATCACAGACATCCACTGCCCCGGCCGCCAGCATCTTACCGACATCTCCAAAGCCAAAGCTTACTGCATAACATGGGATTCCTACCTGATTTGCGCCTTCCACATCAAACATTGTATCACCGATCAGACACATCTCATCCTTTGGGATGTCGCTCCAGCGACGCATCACTTCGTTTAATACCTCTTCTTTTTTATCGATTCTTCCGTCAAATGTAGCTCCTACCACATCATCGAACAAATCCAGAATCCCAAAATGATCTAAGATTCGTTTGCAGGATTCTTCCGGCTTGGAAGATGCCATGCCGATCATATATCCACTTTCTTTCAGCTTACGAATGCATGTCTCCACGCCCGGGAAAAGGCTGCATTCAAAAATGCCGATTTTGTTGTAACGTTCTCTGTATACCTGCACTGCTTCATACGCCTTTTTTTCCGAAAAACCGTAGTGCGTCTGAAACGTCACGGACAAAGGCGGCCCGATAAAGAAATACAGCTTTTTTAAATCGGTTTCTTCGATGCCGTAATGTGCCAGCGCATACTGTGCGGATTTTGTAATGCCTTCCGAGGAATCAATAAGTGTTCCATCAAGATCAAATAATATTGCCTTCAAGTCTGTTCTCCTGTTTCTTTTTTCTGTCCCGCACAGCATCTACTGTACGTTTTCTTCCAATGCCTGCAGCATCTGGCTTACTGTGAGCCCAAGAACCGGATGTCTTTCATTCGGTGCAAGCTCCGCCAACGGCTGCAATACAAATGTGCGGTTTTGCATATCAACGTGAGGAATGATCAAATCGTCACTCTCATACACCAGCTTGTCATAGAAAATAATGTCCAGATCAAGCGTGCGTGGGCCCCAGTGAATCTTGCGCTCCCGGTTGGCATGTGTCTCGATCTTATGTAAAAGCACAAGAAGTTCCTCCGGGTCGAGAAGTGTCTCAAAAGAAACACATCCGTTGAGAAAATCCGGCTGTTCTACCGGACCATATGGTTTTGTGACAATCAGTGATGATTTCTTAAGGCCCCGGATATCCGGACAGCTTTCCAGTTCCTTTGATCCATTTGTGATCAGTTCGCCGGAATCTCCCATATTCGATCCGACTGCGACAAACGCCTTATGCCACTGTCTGGTCATATTGATCGATACATCCGTAAACGGCAGTCCAATCGGTGCATGTGGTTTGCAAAGTTCAAGCTCTATCTTTTCCAGAGCGGAAAATTCCAGCAATACTGCATGGCACAGATGCTCCGCTGCTGCCTCGATCAGATCAAAGCTCTGCGCAGTAAATGTCTCTGTCATGAATGCACACACCTGTGCATAATTGATTGCATCATTCAAATCATCAGTCTTTCCCGGTTGTTTCATAGAATAGAAAAGACGGGCATTGATATAGAAATCCTGCCCATTCTTTTTCTCCTCGGGAAGCACCCCGTGGTGTGCAAATATTTTTAATCCTGTAATTTTAATATAATCCATTCGTGTTCCTCCCGCATTGAACATCAGCCTTTTTAAGATTGCTTTCTGCAAATTGCCTGTGTCATACGGATTGCACGCATGTTTTCTTTTACATCATGTACACGCACAAAAGCGCATCCCTGCTGCACACCAAACACAGTCGTAACCAGCGTGCCTTCCACGCGCTCATCTTTTGTTGTATCAAGTGTCAGACCTACCACTGATTTTCTGGAAGTTCCAAGAAGAACCGGATAGCCAAGTTCATGCAGTCTTCCGACTTTCTGGATTGCTTCGAGATTGTTCTCATAGGACTTTGCGAAACCGACCCCCGGATCAAGCATGATTTTATCGTCCGCAATCCCGGCCTCTTTTGCCAACTGTACAGTCTCCTTCAAATCAGCGAGCATGTCGTCCATAAAACTGGTGTACTCCATATTATCACGATTGTGCATCAGACAGCAGGCCACACCCGCATCCGCAATGACTTTCGCCATACTTTTGTCGTATTTTAATCCCCAGATATCATTTACCAGATCCGCCCCTGCTGCGATCGCTGCTTTTGCAACTTTGCTTTTATACGTATCAATAGATACCGGAATATCAAACTTTTCTTTGATTGCACGAATGACTGGCACAACGCGTCCGATTTCTTCCTCATCCGAAATCAATGTATACCCCGGACGTGTGGATTCCCCACCAACATCAATAATCGTGGCACCTTCCTTTATCATTTCCTCTGTATGGGCAAGTGCTGCTTCCAGATTGTTGAATTTTCCACCATCCGAAAAAGAATCCGGAGTCACATTCAATATTCCCATCACATAAGTGTCATTATTCACGTCAAATTCTCTGTTGCCGATCTTCATTTCTGCAATCCTTTCTGGTGCTGTCTCTAATTTTTCACAAGGTCAAAAAAGCGGTTGCACAATGCATCCTGTTCTGTAAAAATGCCGCGTGTCGCAAAAGTTACCGTCTTGCTTCCCGGCTTCTTGATTCCACGCATCGTCATGCACATATGCTCTGCTTCGATCATAACGATCGCGCCCTTTGGTTTCAAATGTTCCATCATCGCATCTGCAATCTGTCCAGTCATACGCTCCTGGATCTGTGGCCGTCTGGCATATACTTCTACCGTGCGTGCAAGTTTACTGATCCCGACTACCTCTCCGTCTGGAATATAGGCCACATGGGCTTTTCCGTAAAAAGGCAACAGATGGTGCTCACACATGGAATAAAATGTGATATCTTTCTCGATCACCATCTCATTGTTGTCTACATGAAATCTTTTTGCAAGATGTTCCCCTGCATCAGTGGTAAGTCCTGCAAATATTTCCTCATACATACGCGCGATACGGTCCGGTGTCTCTAAAAGTCCCTCACGGGATACATCTTCCCCGACACCCTCGAGTATTAATTTCACGCCCTGCTTTATCTTATCTTTATCCATCTTTTTTCCTATTCTGCTTCTTGTATGCGTTACGCAACTGCCCCAGATAGGACAGCGAACCAAATGCAAGCACCGGTTCTTCGTGTTCCAGCGCAAAACTTAATGCCTGTTCCACGGAAGAAGCCTCAGTTACATGTTCATAATATGTTCTCGCCTCAGCGGCCAGTGCTTTTGCACTCAATGCCCTTGTATTGTCCGGTGTAACCGTATACACACGACAGGCATACGGGCTCATAAGCCGGAGCATCTTGTCGTGCTCCTTGTCCGCCAGCACTCCTATTATATAAGTTAATTTTGTATTTGTAAAACAATTTTCTATGGATGCTGCCAATTCCTTTGCCGCATCCTCGTTATGCGCTCCATCGATGATAAAAAGCGGGTCCGTTCCAAGGACTTCAAACCGTCCCGGCCAACTGGCATCCGCAATCCCCTTCTGGATCAAAGCCAGAATTTCCTCGCGTTGTGTTTCTGTCGCATAATCAGTTGCTTTCACTTTTGGAAGAAGCTGAAATGCCACATTTGCAGCCAGTGCTGCATTTCGCATCTGATAATGTCCGGACATCGACGTAGTCAGTTCACAAACTGTCTGTTCTTTTTCATTCCTGTTCTCCAGACAACAGGAAAAGACCAGTTCACCCGGCTTTTCTTCCCGAATCTGAAGTTTTTCTCCATCCACGAAGGTAATCCCTGCATGCTTCTCTTTGGCTGTTTTCCTCAGTACCTGTACAACCTCCGGCTGTTGCGGTGCGGAAAAGACCGGACAGTTCTCTTTTATAATACCGGCTTTTACTGCTGCGATTTCTCCTAAAGTATTTCCAAGAAACTGCATATGATCCATGCTGATCGTGGTAATTACCGATGCCAGCGGATGTGTAATTAAATTGGTTGCATCTGTAGCACCGCCCATACCGGTCTCAAGCAATACGATATCCGGCTGTTTCTCATAAAACCAAAGGAAAGCGGCTGCTGTCTCAATCTCAAATATAGTCGGACATTCCTTCCCGGCAGATACCATAATGTCACAGGCATCCTTTACCTGTGACATTACCTTTACATATTCACTTTCTGTTATGTTCTCTCCATTATAGGTAAATACTTCAAGCGGATCAAACACCGCCGGAGACGTGTACCTTGCCACAGAAAGTCCCGCTGCGCAAAAGATGGAAGCCAGATAAGCACCCACAGAACCTTTTCCATTCGTTCCTGCAAGATGAATGATTGGAAGTGTCTCCTGCACATTGTCCAATTCACGCATCAACGCACGAATACTTGCAAGTCCCAGAACACTTCCACTTTTGGAAGCTTCCTGTGCAAACCTGCGTGCCTGAGCATATGTCATCATGTTACTTCTTTACTCCTTTCGTATCGCGGTTTCCTACATGAAGACGTTGAAGTGCGATCATTTTGTCTTTTACTTCCACTTCCTTCGTTTCTCCCTCGTGAAGAACATAAATATGTTTCAATTCATCGCCTGCACCAAGCTTCATACCCCGGACTCCCACAGCCATCTTTTTCTTCTGTGGAATCTGTCCGCAGTCAATGCGCAGAAACATGTCCTTTGCTGAGACCATTACAAGCGTTTCATCGCCATCTAATACCTGCACGGTAAGAACCTCATCCTCATCCATAAGTTTGGTTGCCGCAGTCGTTTTCTTTGCAACCACAAACTCTGCTCCATCCACCACTTTTAGCATGGACTGTTTCGTTCCAAAAAGCACTTTGCTGCTGCTTATATGTGCAAGGCTTGTAATGTATACAAAATTTTCTTCCTTACTGTCATAGTTGCAGACATTGTCGATTGGTGTACCCTTATCCCGGAATTTACCATATGGAAGGTCTAACACTTTCAGAAGATGCAACTGTCCCTTGTCGGTAAAAATGCATATTTTATCGGTGTTCTTACATTTAAAAATGCATCGGTTCTCTGCATCCGCAGTCTCCTTGTTTCTTTCATATACGGAAACATCCACGGTCTTTGCATATCCAAAACGATCCATCAGGAATACGACATCCTGCTCTTTGATCTGTTTTGCCACAACAACGGCTTCCTTGAGGTTATCAATTACCGTTTTTCTTTCCTTTCCGTATGCTTTCTTGAACGCCTGCAGTTCCTTGATGATAACCTTTGCCATAGACGAACGATGTTCGAGAATATCCTGATATTTATTGATATTGGCCAATGTCTCATCATGCTCTTTCATTAAGGCTTCAATTTCCAGACCTATCAGCTTGTACAAACGCATCTCAAGGATTGCCTGTGCCTGACGCTCTGTAAAATTTAACTGCTGTGCCATAACTTTGGATGCTGGATTCTTAAATGTAATATTATCTGTATTTCCTTCTGTCAGACAGGCCTTCGCATCTTTAATGTTACGGCTTCCACGCAAGATTTCAATGATCAGATCGATAACGTTACATGCGCGGATCAGACCTTCCTGAATTTCCTTACGATCTAACTCCTTTTGTAACAGCGTGTTGTATTTTCTCGTTGCAATCTCATATTGGAACTTCACATGATGACGGATAATCGGTACGATTCCCATCGTCTCCGGTCTGCCATCAGCGACCGCCAGCATATTGACACCAAACGTATCTTCCAACTTTGTCTTTTTATAAAGGAGATTCTCCAAAGCGTCAACATCTGCGCCCTTTTTCAAATCCAAAACGATACGGATGCCTTCTTTGGAAGACTGGTTCGTAATATCCACGATATCACTTGTCGCCTTCGTCTCTACCAGATTGTAGACATCATTTAAAAACTTGCCAATGTTTGCGCCAATCATGGTGTATGGAATCTCTGTGATGACCAGACGTTCTTTTCCGCCTTTTTGTTTCTCCACTTCGACTTTCCCGCGGATTTTGATTTTACCCATACCGGATTCGTAAATTGCCACAAGATCGTCCTTATTTGCAACAATTCCTCCGGTTGGAAAATCAGGTCCCGGTATATACTGCATCATTTCAACGGTCGTAATATCCGGGTTTTTCATATAGGCAATCACACCATCTATCACCTCGCCAAAATTGTGTGGTGGAATAGAAGTTGCCATACCAACAGCAATACCTTCCGCTCCATTGATCAGAAGATTTGGTACCTTTACCGGAAGCACGACAGGTTCTTTTTCCGTCTCATCGAAGTTTGGCATGAAATCCACAACATCTTTGTCGAGATCCGCCAGATACGCTTCCTGTGTCACACGCTGTAAACGCGCCTCGGTGTATCGCATGGCAGCGGCACCATCGCCCTCGATAGAACCAAAGTTTCCATGTCCATCGATCAAAGGCAGTCCCTTTTTGAAATCCTGTGCCATCACAACCAGCGCATCATAAATGGAAGAATCTCCATGCGGATGATATTTACCCATGGTATCACCGACAATACGCGCACTCTTTCGATAAGGCTTATCATAACGAATTCCTAGTTCATACATATCATAGAGGGTACGTCTCTGTACCGGTTTGAGTCCATCACGCACATCCGGAAGCGCACGGGATATAATAACGCTCATGGCATAATCAATATATGACTTCTGCATCAACTCCGAATATTCGGTCTGTATGATACTCTGTTCCATAATCAATTCCTCTCTTTATCTACTATTTTGTAAACTTCTCTTCTCTATTCTTTCACACATTTCGTTGAAGCCGCATGACATTCTCCTGGTTTTCTCACGATTTGAGGCAGAATTGCTGAATTTGTCAGCAATATCCGGTTCTCTTAAATTTTGTGTACGACAACGTTTGAACCATTCCGAGACGGTGTCCGCCGGACACAGATGCGCTCTCGATTTCTAGTCTGCCTAAATGGACGTCCTCAGAAAGTCGCTATGAGCCACCGCGTCCAAACTCGCTTCATGTGTATTGAAAAATTTCTACACTATGTGCTTCAAACAGGTGTCCTGCGGCGGCACGTATCCTTCGAACGTCCATTAAGGCATACACGAAATCACTCGGACGCAGTCTGTGTCCCGGCGAACAACCGTCTACGGAATTGTCCAAACTTTGGCGGACATAAATCATAAAAAAGAGAACCGGATATTGCGACAAATTCGTGATTCTGGATCACTAGTGAGAAAATCAGGAGAATGTCACGTGGCTTTTGAAATCCCCATAAAAGAATATCCGGCAGAGAAGTTTCCTGCAATTATATATCAAGCTGGGCATCGTTGGCATGCTCATAGATGAAGACCTTACGAGGTGGCACATCCGTTCCCATCAACATCGCCGTAACATCAGAAGCCATTCTTCCATCTTCGATCTCAATCCGTTTCATCATACGGGTCTCCGGATTTAGTGTGGTCTCCCAAAGCTGGTCTGCATCCATCTCTCCAAGACCTTTATATCTTTGCAGTGTAAAACTTCCGGTATGTGTCCTGCGGTATTTATCCAAAGCCGCATCATCATACAGATATTCTTCTTTTCCTTTTGACGGAATCACTTTATACAATGGCGGCATTGCCACATAGACATGTCCCTCAAAAATAAGTTCCGGCATAAAACGATAGAACAGTGTCAGAAGAAGCGTGGAAATATGGGCACCATCTACATCGGCATCGGCCATGATAATGATCTTGTCATAACGTAGCTTTGTGATGTCGAAATCATTTCCATACCCTTCCGAAAATCCACAGCCAAAAGCATTGATCATCGTCTTGATTTCCGCATTCGCCAATACTTTGTCAATACTTGCTTTCTCAACATTTAAGATTTTACCGCGAATTGGCATAATTGCCTGATACATACGGTTTCTTGCCATCTTTGCCGAACCGCCGGCAGAATCTCCCTCAACGATAAAGATTTCGCACTTGGAGGCATCGCGGCTCTCGCAGTTGGAAAGCTTTCCGTTAGAATCGAAAGAGAACTTCTGCTTGGTCAGCAGATTGGTTCTTGCTTTTTCCTCTGCCTTGCGGATTTTTGCAGCTTTCTCCGCACAGCCGATCACGGTCTTTAAGGTCTCTAAGTTCTTGTCAAAATACAACGGAACTTCATCACTTGTGACTTTTGCTGTTGCACGGTTCGCATCCTGATTATCAAGCTTTGTCTTTGTCTGTCCTTCAAATCGCGGATCCGGATGTTTGATTGAAATGACCGCAGTCATTCCATTACGAACGTCTGCACCGTTAAAGTTTGCGTCTTTATCCTTTAAAATACCAAGTTCTCTGGCATAAGAATTAATAATCGTTGTAAACGCTGTTTTAAAACCAGTCAGATGTGTTCCACCCTCGGAATTATAAATATTATTACAAAAGCCCATTATATTCTCATGAAATTCGCTTGTATACTGAAAAGCGACTTCTACCGCAATGTCCTCACTTTCGCCTTTAAAATAGATGACATCATGAAGTGTTTCAATATTACTGTTCAGATCCTTTACAAATCCAACAATTCCATCCGGTTCATGAAATTCAATATGCTCTACTTCCGGTTTTCTCCGGTCTTCATAGATTATGGTAAGTGCTGGATTCAAGTATGCCGTCTCGTGCATACGGCTTTTGACATCTTCTTCCTTAAACCGTGTCTTTTCAAAAATTTCCGGATCCGGAAGAAAATTAATCTTAGTTCCTGTCTTTTTTGTCTTACCCAGTTTCGGGAGAAGGCCGTTTTCCAATTCAATTACCGGAACGCCCTTCTCATAGCGGTCATGATGAATATATCCCTCACGGCTGATTTGCACATCCATATAAGTGGACAATGCATTCACAACGGAAGATCCAACACCATGCAGACCACCGCTTGTCTTGTACGCGTTGTTGTCAAATTTTCCGCCTGCATGAAGAGTGGAAAATACAACACGGGCTGCCGATACACCTTTTGCATGCATTCCAACCGGAATTCCTCGTCCGTTATCTTCAACTGTACAGGAACCATCCGCCTCAAGTGTCACCCAGATCGTATCACACACACCAGCCAGATGCTCGTCCACTGAATTATCTACAATTTCATAGATCAAATGATTCAATCCCTTTGTCGTAACACTGCCGATATACATTCCCGGACGCTTACGAACGGCTTCTAATCCTTCCAATACCGCAATACTGCTTGCATCATATCCTGCCATGTTTCCTACTCCTTACTCTGTTCGACTCTGATCTTTCATGTGTGCAATGACCATCACCGCAATCCGAAATGTCATTGCATCATCAAAGGTACGGATATCCAGTCCGATTGCCTTTTCAATCCGCTCCAAACGATACACCAATGTGTTTCTATGTACATAAAGCTGTCTTGCTGTCTCCGATATATTCAAGTTGTTTTCAAAAAACTTATTGATCGTCGACATTGCTTCTTCATCATCTAAGATATCCGGAATCTTCTCTCCAAATACCTCCTTGATGAACATATTACATAAACTCATCGGAAGCTGATAAATCAATCTTCCAATTCCTAATTTTCCATATGAAATCGTATCATATTCTGCATAAAATACACGGCCTACTTCCAATGCCATCTTTGCTTCCTGATAAGATTCTGCAATCTCCGGAAGCTGATTTACAACATTTCCATAACCTACACGGACACGGATCATTGCTTCCATATGCAGGTTATCTGTTAATTTACATGCGATTGCATGTAACATATTCTCCATATCTGTATCATTGATATGGGATACGTCTTTTACAAGAATGACACTATGCTGATCCACGCTTGTGACAAAATCTCCAGATCTTATATCCGACAGATTTTTAACCAATTCCATAGCCACATCATTATTCTTATTTCCAGTATCAATTACAAATACCACACGCGGGCTTTCGGCAATATGATGTTTTTTTGCCTTGCCATAAATATCCACAATCAGCATATTTCCAAGAAGAATATTCTGAATAAAATTGTTACGGTCAAACTGTTCCGCAAAACTCATGACCAGGTTGCGAATCTGACATACTGCCATCTGCGCACATACATTAAAATTCTCTTCTGTCACCAGGCAGACAAGAATGTATTCCATCTCACCTTCCACCATAATCTTGTACAGATGATAGTCCTGATAGATCTGACTCTCTGCCATGGAATTTGTAATATCCATAGCGACACGTTCCAGGGTATCTGTAATTGGAAATGCCTCTGTATGTGCTACCAATTTTCCCTTTGACGTAAACAAAGCCGATTCCATACGACTGATATCTTTAATTTCATCCAATGAATTCTGCAATTTCTGATTTGAAAGCATACATTCTCCTCCATTTGACGTCAGTTAAAAACCGGGTGTAAATAATCACACCCGGTTTCATAATTTACAACTATATAATTTTAACGAACTAGTTGGTAATTGTCAATTCTGTTTCCTTGTCGAATACATGAATCTTATGTGGATCAAAAGCAAGCTTAATGTGATCACCATAACGAGCTGGAGTATCAGAATCTACTCTTGCTGTCATGTTGGCACCAGCTACTGTGTAGTACAGTAATACTTCTGCACCAAGTAACTCGTATCCTGTTACATCAGACTCGATGACGCAATCACCATTCTTCTGGATCATTTCTGGATCATCAGAAATATCTTCTGGTCTGATACCGAATACAACTTTCTTTCCTGCATATCCGCCATCAATAAGTTTCTTTGACTTATCTTCTGGAAGAACTACAGAGTACTCACCGAATTTCAGTGAAACAGAGCTTCCGTTTACAACAACCTCAGCATCTACGAAGTTCATCTGCGGAGATCCGATGAATCCGGCAACGAATAAGTTGTTAGGCTCATTGTATAATTTCTGTGGGCTATCTACCTGCATGATAACACCATCTTTTAATACTACGATTCTTGTTCCAAGTGTCATAGCCTCTGTCTGATCATGTGTTACGTAGATGATTGTAGCACCTAATCTGTTATGTAAAGAAGCGATTTCAGATCTCATCTGTACACGAAGCTTTGCATCCAGATTTGATAAAGGCTCATCCATAAGGAATACCTTAGGATTACGAACAATTGCACGACCCATGGCAACACGCTGTCTCTGTCCACCGGATAAAGCCTTTGGCTTACGATCAAGTAATTTCTCAAGATCAAGGATTCTTGCAGCTTCCTCAACTTTTGCCTTGATTTCATCCTTTGGTACTTTTCTTAACTTAAGACCAAATGCCATATTATCGAACACTGTCATATGAGGATACAGAGCGTAGTTCTGGAATACCATTGCGATATCTCTGTCCTTA
>URSS01000017.1 GCA_900550545.1 uncultured Lachnobacterium sp.
CTTTGTACTGTTTACCACCTGTTGCTATAATTGCGTACATATGGCACCTCCTATTTATCATTACTCGCCAGTTTCGGTGCCTTTTATAAAGAACTTAAACCTCACTGTGCGGCATACTAGTGTATAGTAGCACAACTCTACTTATTCGTCAACTGTTTTGTACAAAATATTTTATATCATTATTTGAGGATTTCCCGCAATGATTTATACCCTTTTTTGCGGGTCAGTTCCATCAATCCTAATTTTGTGATATCAATGAAACTGGCTGGAACATGGTCTTTTTTCAGTTCCTGTTTTACGAACTGAATCAAAGCCTCCTGCTGTTCTTTCGATTTCATATTAATAAAATCGATAATGATCATACCGGAGATATTTCTAAGACGAATCTGACGTAGAATCTCCCTTGCTGCTTCCATATTAACCGCAAAAAGTGTCTCTTCTTTTTTCGACTGATTTTTGCCACTGTTTACATCAACAACTGTTAACGTTTCCAATGTCTCGATAATAATATTTGCACCCGAAGCAAGCCAGACCTTTTGTCCAAGAAGTTCTTCGAGATTTCCACGGATATTGTATAACGTAGCCAGACTTACTGCAGAGTCATCGTATTTTACCAAGATTCCCTGCTCTTTTAAAGTCGGCAGATACTGCCCGATTTCTTCATAGAGATCCTGTTGGTCTGTATATACATGATCGATTTCTGCAAGATCCTGTGTTTTCAATTTTTCCAGATAGCCCGAAATATTACGATGAATAAGATTTCCTGTTGTTCCATGTCTGCCTGTTTTCTTAATAGTTGCAAAACATTGCTGTACATAGAGAATATCTTGTTTTAATTCTTCGTCCGAAATGTTCTGCGCATTTGTTCGAAACACAAGTCCATAGCCTTCTGCTTCATGATTTTTACAACATACATTTGCAAGTGCAATCAGTTCCTGTGCACGTTCCTGCGGGATTTTTTTGGAAGCGCCAAGTGTCGTGTTTTCACTAGACAAAAAGCAATAATGACCATGTAGTACCAGCTTGGTACTGACAACGGCATCCTTCGTTTTCACGGCGTCACGTGTCACCTGAACAAGAAGCTCATCCCCTTCCGAAATCTGTTTTTTTTCAGACTGCTTATGTGTAAAAAAAGGAGTGCGCAGATCTTTTAACGGAAGATATCCTTTTCGCCCGTTTGCAATCCGCACAAAAGCCGCCTGAATATTCGGAACTACTTTTTCTACATAACCAACGTAGATATTATTGAGCAGAGTCTCTTCCTCTGGTTCAAAAACCTGCAGTTCACAAATCTTACGATTCTCATCGAGTAAAATATATGCGATATAATCCTTATGATTTTTTTCAATGCGTGTAATTGCCAGACGATGCATTTTCTATAAAATTTCCTCTCCCATTTCACACAGTGGAATGAATTGTTCCTGTTCATCTTTTGCGTATACTTCGATGCGATGAATCTGAATTGCATCGGCATCATAAGTAAGTCCGCAGCGCTCATAGATAGAAGCAAGCACAAGTTCCGGTTTGATATTATCAACACTTCCAGTCGATACCTGAATGAAAAAGGCCGGTTTTGCATCCGTTTCTTCCACGGATAACTGATATACCAACGGTTTTAAATCTACTTCACGCTCACTTTTTTTGGTTTTTTTTATAATTGTAAAGCTGTCTTTTGATGTAAATTCATGGTCTACAATGTCTTTCCATTCCTGTACGCTGTATGGGCTCTCATATCCATCTTTGAATGAGAGACGGTAATCAGCAGCCGCTACAATCGACATGGCGGTCTTTGCCTTATCCGGCAATTTGACATAAGAGGTCACTTCCACACCATCAACCATTGTCTGATTGAACGCTTCGATGCTTTCTTTGGAAGAAAGCGAACTTTTTACCTCTATATCAAAATATTCACCATCGCTTGTAATCCCAACACCAAGCGGAGCTGCAAAAGACATGATCTGATGCGGAGAATATCCTTCGGAATAGCATATATCAATGTTTGCACGGCGTACAGCTTTCTGAAAATAGCGCATCATATCCAGATGTCCGATAAATTTCATGGCCCCCCATTTACGGAATTTAATTCTTATCTTCAAAGCATACCCCTCCTCCAAATTGTTTTGCTCCACATCCGGAACATCGCATACGACAGTTTGGCGTAACCGTTTCGCTGAGTGCCGTTTTCCATTCACGGAGCATGAATGCTTTGGTAACACCTACATCAATAAAATCCCATGGAAAAATTTCATCTTCACCGCGTACACGTTTGGTGTAAAAATCAATATCAATATCACATTCACGGAATGCCTCAAGCCATAAATCATAATTGAAAAAGTCAGACCATGCATCGAAAATTCCACCATGCTCATAAACGTAATGAATTGCAGATGATAAACGGCGGTCTCCACGGGCAAGAACGCCTTCTAAAACGGTAACATTCGCTTCATGCCAGTTGTACCGGATACTCTTATGATTGAGCTGTTCCTTTACATGATCATTGACAATCTTTGCACGTCCAAGATAATCTCCAGGATCGAGCATAGATGCCCACTGGAATGGTGTAAATGGTTTCGGAACAAAAAAGGATGTACTGATCGTAATCTGGCATTTACCGTTTCTTTTTTCCTTCGGAACAATATCATAATACAATGCCGCAATCTGATTGGCGAGTTCCGGTATTGCACGCATATCCTCTTCAGTCTCCGTAGGAAGTCCGAGCATAAAGTATAATTTCACTTTATTCCATCCGCCTTCAAAAGCCTGTCCTGCACCGCCTAAGATGTCCTCCACCGTCAGACCCTTATTAATAACATTGCGCAGACGTTGCGAACCGGCCTCCGGTGCAAACGTCAGACTGCTCTTTTTAATGTCCTGTACCTTCTGCATGATATCAAGAGAAAAAGCATCAATTCTAAGTGAAGGAAGCGAAATATTGACATTCTTTTTATCACATTCATCAATCAGAAAATTGATCAGTTCCTCTAACTGTGAGTAATCAGAAGAACTCAAAGAACTTAAGGAAATCTCCTCATGTCCTGTCGATGCAATCATTTTTTGCGCCAGATCTTTAAGTCTTTCTACATCTTTCTCACGATTCGGACGATAGATCATACCAGCCTGACAGAAACGGCATCCACGGATACAGCCTCTTTGTATTTCCAAAACAACACGATCCTGTGTCGCTTTAATAAATGGAACAATTGGCTTTTCCGGATAAACAGATCCGGTAAGATCCATATCTACCTGTTTCTTTATCGTTGTTGGAATGTCATCGTGTTTTGGAGTAAATGCAGCAATTGTGCCATCTTCCTTATAAGACACCTCATACAGCGATGGTACATAAATTCCTTCGATTTTAGCCGCTTCATGCAAGAATTCCTGACGGGAATAGTTACCTTCCTTCATCTGTTTATATAAATCAAGGAAAGCATCATACTGTGTTTCGCCCTCTCCGATATAAAAGCAATCAAAAAAGTCTGCAATCGGCTCCGGATTATAAGTACATGGTCCGCCTGCCAGTACAATTGGATCATCATTTTCCCGGTCTTTGGCATACAATGGAATCTGCGCCAAATCAAGAATCTGTAAAATGTTCGTATAACACATTTCATACTGAAGTGTCATTGCGACAAAATCAAAATCTTTAATTGGCTCCTGGGACTCCAAACCAAACAATGGAATATTCTGTTCTTTCATAATCTTGTGCAGATCCGGCCATGGCGAATACACACGTTCACACCATGTGTCCTCTCTGCGGTTGAACATATCGTACAAAATCTGGATTCCCAGATGTGACATACCGATCTCGTATACATCAGGAAAACACATCGCAAAACGAATCTGCGATGTGTCTTTAATTACAGAGTTTAACTCATTCCCAATATATCTCGCCGGCTTTTCGATCTGCATCAGAATCTCATCACTCAAAGCTAGTTTTCTCATGATATACCTCAAATCTAAATTTATAATTTTGTATTGTGCTAACGCTGTGCAAGCTCATTTGCAATCTCTTCCCAGGTAACGCCTTTTTCTACCATAAGAATCATGCAATGATATAAGAAATCCGAAATTTCATATTTGATTTCTTCTGAAACCGGATTCTTAGCTGCAATAATAATTTCTGTTGCCTCTTCCCCTACTTTTTTCAAAATACTGTCGATGCCTTTATCAAAAAGTTCGTTTGTATAAGAACCTTCTTTGGGATTCTCGCGGCGTTCTTTGATAACATCGTAAACACTTTCCAATACTTTCAAAGGGTTCTTTTCTACGTATTCTTTGCGTACAATATTATTGAAAAAGCAGGAACGGTTTCCTGTATGGCATGCTGCACCTACCTGCGACACTTTCGCAAGAATAGTATCAAAATCGCAGTCTGCCGTCAAGGATTTTACATATTGAATATGGCCGGAAGTTAGACCTTTCGTCCAAAGTTCCTGTCGACTACGACTATAATACGTCATCTTTCCAATATGAATTGTCGTATTAAAGGCTTCTTCATTCATATATGCAAGCATAAGCACTTCGTCCGTGCGATAATCCTGAACAATAACCGGAACCATTCCATCGGAATTCAGTTTCAGATCCGACCAGTGCAGATCCGGTGCGAAATTATCCATCTTGATGCCCTCTCCAGACAGCGAAGATTTCAGTTTCATGATATCCGTAGTGGAATTATTGATAAAGGATCCGGCAATTCCACGAATCTTTTCTCGCTTCAACAACTGAACAATTTTCTCATAATTATACTCGGATAAGTTAACAACGTAAGGAACATTTGTCAGATTTTCCAAAGCATCCAGAATATCTGCATTGAGCACCAGAACCTCATGGAATGTATCTTCAATACTCTGCTGGTTTTTAAAAATAAAATCAACATTATTGACGGACACCAAAATACGATCTTTGCCAAAACGTTCGCTCGCTTCTTTTGCAAGTCCGACGCTTGATGGTTTGCTCGCATTGAAAATGACCTGCAGACACCCTGCATAAAGAAGTTTTTTTACATCTTCAAGACGGTTAATATTTCCGCCTGCGCAAACTTTAATCTCAATATTGCGATTGATATTTTTTATTGTATTAATATTCTTTTCATGCTCATCATCACTGGTGGACAAATCAAAGATAATAATCTTGTCAATTCCACTGTCGTTGTATAGCTGGCAAAGCTGATACACATCATCTACTGGTGTAAAATCGGTCATAGAGCGTACCGCTTTTCCCTCTTTTAAATAGAGCGTTGCGACAATGTTTTTTTGTTCCATTTATTATAAACTTCCTTTCGTGGACAAAATTCCCTGAATGCGTGGGTCCATGGTGGTTGCTTCATCCAAGGCGCGGGCAAACGATTTAAACATTGCTTCCGCCATATGGTGATTGTTTCCAGGGCTTAATACTTTAATATGCAGATTCATACCTGCAGAATAAGATACTGCATAGAAAAACTCTTTTACCATCTCTGTATCCATCTGTCCGATACGTTCTGTTGTAAATTCACCATCAAAAACCAGATATGGACGACCGGACAAATCAACAGCACACAGCACCAGTGATTCATCCATTGGTAAAATACAGCTTCCGAAACGTCGAATGCCGTTTTTATCTCCAATTGCTTCGCGGATAGCATTTCCAAGTACGATACCACAGTCTTCAATGGTATGATGGCTGTCTACCACCAAATCACCGTCACAAGATAAATCCAAATCGAAAAATCCATGTTTGGAAAATCCTTCTAACATATGATCAAAAAAACCTATGCCTGTCTGAATCTGTGATTTGCCGGTTCCGTCAATATTTAACGTTACTGCAATATCTGTCTCTTTTGTCTTTCGTTGTAATTTTGCAATTCTATCTGCCATAATCTGATGCCCTCTTTATGATATGTATTGAATCTTTTTTGCCCCTATTCAAAACGAACACGAATTGAGTTTGCATGTGCGGTAAGTTTTTCGCACTCTGCAAACTGTTCGATATCGGTATGAACGTTCTCTAATGCTTCTCTTGAATATGAGATAATGCTGGATTTCTTAATAAAATCATCAACAGATAATGCTGAGAAAAATTTTGCGGTACCATTTGTCGGAAGAACATGGTTCGGACCTGCAAAATAATCTCCAAGTGGTTCAGAAGAATACTCTCCGATAAAGATTGCTCCTGCATTACGAATCTTTGTCATAACATGGAACGGATCCGCTGTGACAATCTCCATATGTTCGGAAGCAATTTCGTTTACAGTTGCAATCGCTTCATTCATAGTATCAGCGACTAAAATATAACCATAATTGTCTAATGATTTCTGAATAATATCTTTTCTGGAAAGAACTTTTACAAATCCATCAACTTCTTTTGAGACTTCTTCTGCAAGCTTTGAACTTGTAGTAATTAAAATAGCAGATGCCATCTCATCATGTTCTGCCTGAGATAATAAATCGGCTGCAACATAACGAGGATTTGCAGTATCATCTGCAAGAACAAGAATTTCACTTGGACCAGCAATGGAGTCAATACTTACATAACCAAACACTGCTTTTTTTGCAAGTGCTACATAAATATTTCCAGGTCCTACAATCTTGTCTACTTTGGGAACACTCTCTGTTCCAAATGCCATAGCGGCGATTGCCTGAGCACCGCCGACTTTATAAATTTCGTCAACACCGGCCTCTTTTGCAGCAACCAACGTGGATGCATATACTTTCCCATCTTTTCCAGGAGGTGTGCACATGACAATTCGATCAACACCTGCAACTTTTGCAGGCAATACATTCATAAGTACAGAGGATGGATATACTGCCTTTCCACCAGGTACATATACACCTACCGTTGCCAGTGCAGATACTTTCTGTCCAAGAATAATACCATCTTCCGATGTAAACCATGAGTTTTGCATCTGCTTCTCATGATACTTTTTAATATTGACAAGAGATTTACGAATAACAGAAAGCAATGTCTCATCTACCTGCTCATAAGCCTCTTGGATTTCTTCTTCTGTAACCAGAATATTGTCGGCATTGATATCTGCTCCGTCAAACTGCTTTGTATAAGAAAAAATAGCGTGATCACGGTTCTTGCGAACTTCTTCAATGATTGCATTTACACGGCCCTCAAATTCTCCATAATTGTTTGGGCTTCTCTTTAATAAGTTCTGCAGAATATCATTCTGTGTCTCTGGTGTAAGTTTAAGAATTCTCATAATGTGCCTCCCTGTAGTCTTCTAAATTACCGTCTTTAAATCACGAATTAGTTTGGTGATTCTTTCATTTTCCATTTTCATACTTACCTGGTTCACGACAACACGAGCTGACAATGGACATACTTCTTCTAAAACAGTTAATCCATTTTCCTTTAATGTTGTTCCAGTTTCTACAATATCACAAATCACCTCAGAAAGTCCAACAATTGGAGCAAGCTCAATGGAACCATTTAGTTTAATGATCTCTACTGTCTGATGTTTTTTATTGTAAAAATAATCTTTTGCGATTCTTGGATACTTTGTAGCTACGCGAATCTGCTCATGATGCTGCAACAAATCTCTCGCACTTTCCGGACCACAGATACACATTCTGCATTTTCCAAATCCGAGATCTAAAACTTCATATATATTACGCGCCTCTTCTAAAATTGTATCTTTGCCGACGATTCCGATGTCTGCAGCTCCGTATTCCACATACGTAGGTACATCTGGTCCTTTTGCAAGGAAAAAGCGGAGTTTTAACTCTTCGTTCACAAAAATCAGCTTTCTAGTATCTGGATCTTTGATCTCTTCGCATGTAATTCCGATTTTTTCAAATAATTCCAATGTTTTTTTGGCAAGACGTCCTTTTCCCAAAGCAAACGTCAGGTATCTTTTTTCTTCCATTATGCTTCTCCATCCATAAATTCTACGTTCGAAATGCGATTCTTTTGTGCGTAGTTCTCATAATCTTCTCTTGTATGTGCCGGTGCAAAGGGAATCATCGTAACATCTTTTCCATCCCCACGCAATTGCTGTGCACGATTAATTGCCTGCTGAATTTTTTCTTCCGTAAACACAAGCAATGTCGTATGATCCTCTACTGCAAGCTGAATTTTCTGACGGCTAAGAGCCGCCATCAGCTGATCTACAACGATGCCAAATCCAATGGATGGTGCTTTCTTTCCAAAATAAGTAAGAAGCTTATCATAACGACCGCCTTTTACAATTGGCTCACCAGTTCCAAATGTATATCCGGCAAAAATAATGCCTGTATAATAATGGTACTTGCTAATGATGCCAAGCTCAAAAGAAATATACTTCTCAATGCCATAAAGTTTTAAATACTCACCTAATTTTTCAAGATCTGTGATTGCGGAAAGAATCACCGGATAATCTGCCGCAAGGTCTTTTGCCTCTGCAAGTTCTTCTACCTGTGTCTCAAAACTACCAAGCATAGTAAATAATTTCTTTAAATTTGTATCTAAATTTAACGTCTCAACAAATTCCTCAACACCAAAGAAGTTCTTATTGTTTAAAAGTTCACGAAGTTCTTCCTCTGCCTCTTCTCCTAAACCGGCAGCCTCTATAAGTCCTCGGAAAAAACGGGCATGTCCTACAGAAATCTGAAATTCCTTTAATCCACTTGCATGCAGGGAATCCACTACCATTGCAAGAATCTCCGCATCTGCACAGACGCTTCCATCTCCAATCAGTTCGACACCACACTGTGTTGTTTCTTTTAACCTTCCCTGATAAGAAGAAGAATTGATAAATGTATTGCCCATATAGCAAAGCTTTACCGGCATATCGTCTTCCGCATAATATTTTGCGGCACTTCTGGCAACAGAAGGTGTAAAATCCGGACGCAATACAAGCGTATTCCCATCTTTGTCAAAAAATTTGTACAGATCCTTGGAAGGAGTTGTACCGATTTCTTTACTGAAAATATTGAAAAATTCAAAGGTAGGTGTCTGAATATCACGATAACCATATTTTGTCAAAATCGCATGCAGTCGATCCTGCAGCAATAATTTCTGTTTGCATTCTCCATTATAAATATCCCGGACGCCATCCGGTGTATGTAACATTTGATCTGTCATAATTTATTCCTCTACTGTGTACTTTATTTCATTAAAGCGTTAACGTGATAATTCGATGCCACATGAAAACATTGCTATTATATGGGAAAAACATAGAAATGTCAATCCCTCGACGCAAGATCCTTTTGCAGTATATTCAAATACGGAACTAATATACCCGATATTTTCGGAAGAAAATAATCTGCATCTAGTTCCTCATATCGAAAACTTTTCCGTCCGCCCTCTTGGGACCGCTCCCAGTATTTCATAAGTTCTGCAAACCGCAAATAATAAAATTCGTCCCGATGCGTAAAAGAAATCAAAATAAAGGCAACACCATCCTGTTTCTCGAAAGCATCCATAAAAGCCACCTGATGTTCATGAATATTTGCGAGTGGAAATGTATCAGTATTGCACTCCTTAGCATCAAAACATACAGGAATTCCCTGTACCGCTCCAATATAATCGACGGTACTTTTTTGTTCAAAATAAGCTAACGTGATATGCCTTGATGCTTTATCAATGTTAATTGGCGTAATTGGGGTCGGTATCTTTTGAATGAGCGCAAGACCATGTTCTAAATATTTTTCATTTGTTCGATTCAGTAAATCTTCAAGTGTCGAGCCTCGAAGCCCTCTTGAATTCCATGTTGGCATATCGTTTTCCTCATCTTATCTTTATTGGTAACTATTCAGCCAAACCACACACATTCTCAAAATAGACATATACATTTTTAAAAGCCAAGTTTCGCAAATATGTCCGGAACCGGTGCACAAAAAGCACGTCCATCCGGAAATTTCATTCGGTACGCATGAAGAAGCTGATGTGTCACTTTATATTCTTCATAATTTTTCTGATTTACCTTTTCATCCCCATACTTCATATCTCCAATAATAGGATGTCCGATTGATGCTAAATGCGCACGAATCTGATGTGTCTTTCCTGTGATCAGATGAATTTCCAATAACGTCTTACCCGCATTCACCTTCACCGGTTCATATGCAGTCTCAATTTTCGATGAACCTTCGGTTTCTTTTTCTGTTACCGATACTACATTGTTGTTCTCATTTTTTGTCAAATATCCGACCAGATGTTCAGACTTGTGGACTTCTCCCGCAACGATTGCGCGATAATATTTATGAATGGTACGCTCCCTTAACCCTTCAGAAAGTGTCTGCAGCCCCTTAAAGGACTTGCCCATCAAAAGTAACCCTGTCGTGTTACGGTCCAGCCGGTTACACACAGACGGGCGAAACGCTTCAAAATCTTCCAGTTGAAGGGCTTGCGTGCGGATCAGATACCCGAGCAGGTATTCATTGGCAGACACATCATTTTCCTTCGCTTTCTGGGAAAGCATATTATAAGGTTTATCTGCAATCAGAATATCCTCATCTTCATAAATTACTTTAATTCCTTTCATCGGTAATCCCTGAAGCATTTCATATTCCTGCTGTAATGATTTTGCATCCCGCATAAATTTTGTGAGTGTTTCTTCACTGAAAAATACCCGGATGGTATCTCCTTTTTTCAGCGATTCTTTCCCTGTAACTTTTTTTCCGTTACAGGTAATATTCTTTTTTCTCATCATCTTATATAAGAAGCCTGTTGAAGCATTTGGCAAAAGTTTTTTTAAATACTTATCCAAACGTTGCTGTGCCTCGTTCGAGCCAATAATAAATTCCCTCATAAAATCTATGCTTTCCTTATCTTTATTTCTTTTTATGAATATTACGAATGGTTTTCTTTTTAACTGGTTTCTTATTCTTACCGACTGCGCTGCGGCTATCCGCTCCATGGTTTCCTTTATAAGTGCGATTACTGTTCGCACCTGCTCTTGCAGGCTCACCCTTATGTTGATGTCCTCCTGCTTTGGATGCAAATTTTCGCGGACGAATCAGACAGTTTTTATCAAATCCGATCAGATCTTGTCTTCCCGCTTTCATAAGAGCCTCATAGACCAGATCATAATTTTTCGGATTCCGATACTGAATCAATGCACGCTGCATTGCCTTTTCATGTGGATTCGTTGCGACATAAACCGGTTCCATGGTTCTTGGATCCAGCCCGGTATAGTACATACAGGTAGAAATCGTAGATGGTGTCGGATAAAAATCCTGTACCTGTTCTGGCATATAACCCAAATCCCGCAGATATTCTGCAAGTTCAATTGCTTCTTTTAAAGTGGATCCCGGGTGAGAAGACATCAGATACGGTACGAGGTATTGTTCCTTTCCAATCTTTTTGTTCATTTCTTTGTAAGCTTTTACGAAGCTGTTATAAACTTCAACACTTGGCTTTCCAAGTTTCTGCAAAACGGTATTGCTGATATGTTCCGGTGCAACCTTTAATTGTCCGCTTACATGATATTCACACAATTCACGTAAAAATGTATGATCTTTATCATACATCAGATAATCAAAACGAATGCCGGAACGGATAAATACTTTTTTTACTTTAGGAAGTTCACGCAGTTTTCGAAGCAATTCAATATAATCTTTATGGTCTACTTCAAGGTTTTTACAAGGGGTTGGAAACAGACACTGTCTGGTTGGACATGCACCTTTTGTCATCTGTTTTTTGCAGGCAGGCGCACGGAAATTCGCAGTCGGCCCCCCAACATCGTGAATATATCCTTTAAAGTCCTGTTCCTGCGTAATTAACTTTGCTTCCTCTATAATCGACTCGTGGCTTCTCGCTTGAATGATTCGACCCTGATGGAATGTCAATGCACAAAAACTGCAGCCACCAAAACAGCCACGATTACTAATCAAAGAAAACTTAATTTCCCTGATGGCCGGTACTCCCCCTGCTGCCTCATAAGACGGATGATAATTGCGCATATACGGAAGTGCATATACTTCATCCATCTCAGCCTGACTCAATGGCTTGGCCGGTGGGTTCTGGACTACATAGGTCGTTCCACCATATGGTTCAAACAAACGCTTACCGGAAAATGGATCGGTATTGCAATACTGTTTGTAAAAACTCTGTGCAAACGAACGTTTATCTTCTTTTATTTCATCATAATCTGGAAGTTCAATGGCATCATAAATAATATCACGATTTTTTGTCTTATAGACCGTTCCATCAATGAAAGTGATATCTTTTACCGCAATCCCGGCGTTTAATGCATCCGCAATCTCAATGATGCTTCGTTCTCCCATTCCATAAGAAATGATATCCGCACCAGAATCCAGAAGTATCGAACGTTTTACTTTGTTGGACCAGTAATCATAATGGGCAAGCCTGCGAAGACTCGCCTCAATACCTCCAATAATAATCGGTATCTTCTTATAAGTATGACGAATCAGATTGCAATAAACCACCGTCGCATAATCCGGACGTTTTCCCATAACGCCGCCCGGGGTATACGAGTCTGTATTTCTTCTCTTTTTGGAAACCGAATAATGATTTACCATAGAATCCATATTTCCAGCTGACACAAGAAATCCAAGCCTTGGCACACCAAGAATGGAAATGGAATTGTCGTCCTTCCAGTCCGGCTGTGAAATAATTCCGACTGAATAACCATGTGCTTCGAGCAAACGTGCAATGATTGCATGTCCGAAGGACGGATGATCTACATAAGCGTCACCACATACATAAACAAAATCCAACTGCTCAATACCCCGATCAATCATATCCTGTTTTGAAATTGGTAAATATCCTTCGTACATGTAAAACCCCTCTAATCTTCTTTTTCTTTTAAACGGTTGATTTCTTCCTGTGTCAATTTTCGATAAGTGCCTTTTTCCAAATCCTCCAAGGTAAGACTTCCCATTCGAATGCGTTTCAGATAAACAACCTTACAGCCAACAGCCGCAAACATGCGCTTTACCTGGTGAAATCGCCCTTCACATATTGTTAACTCCGTGGCGTATTTAGTTGCCTTTTCTTCACCTGACTCTACAGGCAAAATATGAAGTTCTGCCGGAAGTGTTTTTTTATCATCTCCGATGTCAACTCCTTTAGCAAACAGGTTGACTGCTGTTTCCGGCACTTCTTGATCAAGAACTGCATAATAGGTCTTCGCCACATGATTTGCCGGACTCATCAGATAATGATTAAATGCGCCATCATTTGTCAGAAGAAGTAATCCTTCCGTATCTTTGTCTAACCGTCCGACCGGAGATAAATTTCTTTGTAGTTCTTCCGGAAAATAATCCAATACCGTTTTATGCATGGGATCCTGTCGCGCCGTTACACATCCGGCTGGTTTATGAAACAGATAATAAGAATATTTCTCGTAAACAATTTCTTTCCCGGCAACGTTTACGACATCCGTAGAGTTTACCTTCTGTTCCGGCCGGATAACAATTTTTCCATCAACCGTAACCTTTTTTGCCTTAATCAATTTCTTAACTTCTGTCCTTGTTCCGACACCTGCTTCTGCAAGAAATTTATCTAACCGAATCATAGTTTCCTCATAATTTCTATTTTGCTTCTTTTAAAAATGCAACCAGCATATCCCAGACACGTGCAGTCGATGAAATACTCAGGCGCTCCTTTGGTGTATGAATATCAAAAATATCCGGTCCAAAGGCTACACAATCAAGATTCTTTATTTTTTGAGATAATAATCCACATTCCAATCCCGCATGAATTGTCTCAAATACAGGCTCTGTATGATAAAGCTCTTCATATACTTTTGCAATCTGCATGCGAAGGTCGGAATCCTTACGATATTCCCACGCCGGATATGCACCCTCAATCTTGGTCTCGCCGCCAACCATCTCAACAACAGTATCCACACGATCACACAATTCTGTCTTGCGTGTTCCAACACTGCTTCGAACCGATGACACAGTATGCAGATGATCTTCAAGAAGTTCCATAATTCCCAAATTCAAAGAAGTTTCTACCATACCCTGCATAACCTGACTCATATTCTGAATGCCGTTTGGTACAGTACGAAGATAGAAAATCACACGATTTACAGATCCAAAATCCAGAATCTGTTCTTCTGCTTCTCCCTCATCAGTCAAAACAGCTGCCACTGCCGGATCCGAACTCATAAACTCATTTTTAAGGATACCATCCATTTCCTTTACATATTCTTTTACAGCACCAACATTTTCTGCAGGTACCAGAATATCGCTTACACATTCTCTTGGAATTGCATTATCCTTAAGTCCTCCTGCAAGGGAAATAATTCCAAATGGTGTACGGTCAAAAACGCCTTTCAGCACTCTGCCCATGATAACATTTGCATTTCCGCGTTCCTTATCAATCTCAGCTCCGGAATGTCCACCCTCCAAACCTGTAATTTTCAGATTAAGTTTTTGTCCCTTTTGTGTAGTTCTCTGTACCGGGATATTCGAATGCAATGACATTCCTCCTGCACATCCAGTAAGGAAGTGTCCTTCTTCTTCACTGTCAATATTCAGCATTTTATGTCCGGTAATCATAGAAAGATCAATGTCTGCCGCGCCAAGCATTCCAATCTCTTCGTCAACGGTAATAATCACTTCAAGTTTTGGATGCGCGATTTCTTTGGAGTCCAAAATTGCAAGTGCATAAGCTACAGCAATGCCATCATCCCCACCAAGTGTGGTTCCTTTTGCTTTCACGAAATCACCATCTACAAAAATATCCAAACTATCCTTCATAAAGTCAATGTCACAATCATTTTCCTTTTCACAGACCATATCCATATGGCCCTGAATAATAATTGCGTCAGCATTTTCATATCCTTCTGTAGCTTCTTTTACAATGATCACATTGTTTAATTCATCCTGGTAATATTTCAGGTCATGTTCCTTTGCAAAAGAAACCAGATAATCACTGATCTGCTTTGTATTTCTGGATCCATGTGGAATCTCTGTAAGTTTTTCAAAGTAATGAAAAACGCGTTCCGGGTATAAGTTTTCTAATTTCATCATAGTTACCTCCTAAATGTCATAAATTATAATATGAAAAAATTATGCTGTATCTTTCTACTTATTATTATGATTTTATACTTTCTTATTTATCCTCAAAATGCACTTATGGCATCTCGCAGGGGACTTACGCTGTGGTTTGAACAGATTCTTCCAACCCTGCTCCCTTTTTCTGTTGTTTCTTATATCATTCTGCATTCCAATTTATTCTCGTATTCTGCGCATACAAAAGATCACAGATTTCTTCGCATTCAACCAAAAGAATGGTATGTCATTTTCTGTGGATTTCTCTTTGGTTTTCCAATCGGAAGCAAACTTTCCGCAGATTTGTATGAACATCATCGAATTACCCGAAAAAGAGCGCAAGTCCTTGCCTGCTTTACCAACAATCTCAGTCCGGTGTTCGTCACTTCCGTCCTCGTCAATCAGCTGCACTTTTCTTCGGTCATTCCGTTTTTTCTTTTGTTGTATGGCATTCCTCTTTGCATATGCCTTGTTTTGTTATCCTTGGGGAAAACAGAACACTTTGTACATGAAAAAAAGGCATCAAGATTTCAATTGAATATGCAAATCGTTGACGCCGGTATCATAAACGGATTCGAAACATTAATAAAAATATGTGGTTACATTATGATGTTCTCGATTTTTACTGAAATTGTACAAAGTATTTCTTACGGAAGTTCCTTTTCTAAGCTCGTCCTTACCGGTTGTCTGGAAGTGACGAACGGAATCTCTGCACTCAGTCAGTTTTCCTGTACTCATTTTCAAAAAGTTCTTCTGGCCACACTTTTTCTATCTTTAAACGGAATATCTGGACTTTTCCAGACAGCATCCATTCTTAGCACAAGTGATCTGTCCATGACACTATATCTAAAAATGAAACTATTGCTTGTCTCCGCCATTATGGCGAGTGCTACGATTTTTCTATTTCTCGGAATCCTCATCTGAAAGAGAAATATTGGTAATCTCTGGTTCCTCTGTAGTTCCAGATATTTCTGTTGCCTCTGGTGCATTGCTTTCTGCCTCAGTTTTCTCTACATCCTGCTCATTTTCTTCTTCATCTGTCGGGAACAACTGTAAACGATTCTGTGTTACGACATCAAGGAATCCCTGCAATGCATTAACCAGACTTTCTGTGCGTGCTTTGGAAGTTTCAATAGAATTGGTCAATACATCTTCGATGCTGCGCAATTGATCATCGGCATATCCCATCGCGCCCATACGGATTTCATTCGCTTCATTTGTAGCATTGTCAAGAATTTCCTGTGCCTGCTTCGTTGCGATCATGACAACTTCATTTGCCTGTGCATATGCCTGTTGCATAATCTGATGCTCACTGACAAGCTCCGTGGTCTGTACCTGTGCCTGTGCGATAATCTGATCGGCTTTGGTCTGTGCATCTGCAAGAATTGCCTCTTTATTGCTGATAATTTTCTGATAACGTTTAATTTCTTCCGGAGTCTTCGCACGTAATTCCCCAATCAATTCTTCCAATTCTTCTTTGTTTACAATAATTTTTGTATTTGATAATGGCTGAAATTTACATCCATCAATATATTCTTCAATTTCTTCGATAATCTGTTCCATCTTGCTACTCATAATTAAAAATCTCCTTATTTAATTTGGTATTTCTTATATATTCTATCAATGAAACACTCCGGAACGAAGTTCGAAATATCTCCACCATAGGAAGCAAATTCCTTAACAATTGTCGAACTCAAATAAGAATATCTAAGATCTGCTGTTAAAAAAATTGTCTCAATCTTAGAATCCTGTACATGATTTGCCTGTGCAATTTGTAACTCATATTCAAAATCAGTAACAGCACGTAGTCCGCGAACAATGATTGTCGCATCAATTTCATTCATGAAATCAACCAGCAAACCATCAAAAGATGCCACTTTTACGTTCGGCATGTCCTTCGTCATCTCTTTAATCATACTAACACGTTCTTCTAAAGAAAACAACGAATTTTTTGCACTGTTATTCAACACTCCAACGACCAATTCATCGACAATCTGAGCTGACCGTGTAATGATATCCATATGTCCAAATGTCACGGGATCAAAACTTCCCGGGTAAATCGCCCTTTTCATAATGCTCTGTCAAATCTCCTATCTCTTTTGTATGAATACATGCATATTCGTTTTATATTTTTTAAACTTCAAAACATCGAAACCGAGTTCATCTAAATAAGAAAAATCCGTATCTAGAGATGCTTCAACAATAATCTTTGTATCCGGTTTCAATATGTCTGACTTTGAAAGAAAACGCAAAACATCTTCTTCCAGTCCCTGACGATAAGGAGGATCCATAAAAATAATGTCAAAAGTATATTTTCCCTCGAGATTATGAAGTCCACTGATTACATCTGTTGTCAGAAGCTTTGAAACCTTATCGAATTTTGTAAATACAATATTATCTTCAATACACTTTGCAGCTTTACGATTATTTTCAATAAAAACGCTGTATGCAGCACCACGACTCAAAGCTTCTAATCCAATTTGTCCACTGCCGGCAAACAGATCCAGGAAATAACATCCCGGCACATCATTCTGTAGCATGTTAAATAATGTTTCTTTAATTTTATCACTTGTAGGGCGTGTATTCATACCCTCCATAGTCTTCAAGGGAAGACGTCTTGCTGTACCAGCTATAATTCTCATGCTTTTTTCTCCATTTCACAGCTATTTTCAAATGTCTGAATACATTCTTTCAGATAATCAAGTGCAAATACAGCAGCCTGCTGTCGTACTTTCGCACGATTTCCTTCAAAGTGTTTACACACGGTATATATCCTGTTTTTTACAAAACAGCCAAAACAGACCGTCCCAACCGGGTTCTGCTTTGTTCCGCCGTCCGGCCCTGCAACGCCGGTCGTGGCAATTGCAGTATCAGCATTTGCTGCTTTTGCTGCGCCTTCGGCCATTTTTGCTGCGGTCTGTACGCTTACCACGCCATACTGTGCAATGACCTCTTTTGGTACGCCAAGGATTCGTTCCTTCGCTTCCGGTGCATAAGTTACATACCCTTCCTTAAAAAAGGCAGAGATGCCTGCAAGATCCACTAATCCGGAAGCCACGAGACCTCCCGTGCAGCTTTCAGCTGTCGTAACCGTCATCTGATATTTATTTAACAAATCATATAATGTCATATTACTTTTGATCCTTCAGTACATCTTTGTTTTTCGCGATATAGTCAATCAACGAAATAACCGTAAGTGCAAGTGATACATAAATTAATACAGTTCCAAGAATTATAAATACTTTGTTTGGAATATTTAAAATAAGAACTATCACTGTCAGCATCTGGAAAGCAGTCTTAAACTTTCCCCAGTAACTTGCAGCGATGACCACACCATTGTCCGATGCAACAAGTCGAAATCCGCTGATAATAAACTCACGCGCAATGATAATAATTACAACCCATGCCGGAATTAATTCCAACTGAATCAGACAGATCAACGCAGAACATACAAGAAGCTTATCTGCAAGAGGATCCATAAACTTTCCGAAATTTGTGACAAGATTATATTTTCTGGCAATTTTTCCATCGAGGAAATCCGTAATACTTGCCACGATAAAAATTGCAACTGCAATATAGTTTCCATAGCCCTCAAAATATGGAGCTAATAAAAAGAAAACAAAAAATGGAATCAGTATAACGCGAAAAAGAGTCAGTTTGTTTGGTAAATTCATATTATTTCTCCTATCAGATCATATTCATATGCACCGGTAACCCGAACTTTGACCACATCACCAGTTATAAGTTCTTCATCGGTATTGATAAAAATATAGCCGTCTACATTCGGAGCATCCCGATATGTACGACCAACATAAGCATTTTCATCTGCAACTTTCCCCTCGATAAACGCATAAAGCTCCTTTCCATTCATGGAATCATTTTTATCGAAGATCACTTCTTCCTGAAGTTCCATGACATCAGCCTGCCAGTCAGCTTTCTGTTCTTCATCAATCTGGTCTGGCATTTCCGCTGCAGGAGTTCCTTCTTCGGCAGAATACGTAAATGCTCCAAGACGATCAAATTCCATATCATTTACAAACTGCATCAGTTCCTCATGCATCTGCTGGGTTTCACCCGGGAAACCACAAATCAGAGTCGTACGAAGCGTAATATCCGGAATACGTTCCCTTAAATGCTCAATTCTTACAATCAGTTCTTTTTTATTTGTTTTACGCCCCATACGCTGCAAAATGCTGTCATTGCAATGTTGAATTGGCATGTCCAGATAATGACATACTTTTTTGTCACGAATCATTGCATCAATCAGTTCTTCATAAATTTCTTCCGGATAACAATACATAATACGAATCCAGAATAATCCTGGAATCTCATTTAACGCATCCAGCAGTTTATGCAAGCTTTTTTCTCCATACAGATCTACTCCATATAATGTCGTCTCCTGCGCAACAAGAATCAGTTCTTTTACACCACCGGCAACCAGTTCTTTCGCAGATGCAACCAGTTCTTCCAATGGAACACTGCGATAACGGCCACGAACGGATGGAATCACACAGTACGTGCAGTTCTTATTGCAACCCTCTGCAATTTTCAAATATGCAAAGTGTCCACCTGTCGTAATCGTACGCTTGGTATCCACATGTGGAAGCCCCGTTAATGTATGAAAATTCTCGTAAAATTTATCATCTAACGTTTCTTTGACAGCATCCCATATAGAATCATAGGAATTTGTTCCAAGGATTGCGTCCACTTCCGGAATTTCCTGCTTTACTTCATTCTGATAGCGTTGCGTCAGACAACCGGTAACAATCAGTGAACGACATTTGCCCGTCTTCTTCTGTTGTGCCATCTCAAGGATCGTGTTAATACTCTCCTCTTTTGCATCGCCAATAAAACAGCAGCTGTTGATAATTATAATGTCCGCTTCTGTTTCATCATCTGTCAGTTCAATGCCATGATTTGTCAACATACCGATCATATACTCGGAATCTACAAGGTTTTTATCACACCCAAGCGAAATAAATAATAATTTCATAGTACCTCTCACTTGAAAAAGGGAATGACCGTTGTCACTCCCCCTTACTTTCTTTCTAATTATTTTCTTCGTCCTCAGACTGGATTTTAACTGCACCGCGATATAACTCTTCTACCGCAATAGAAAGAGGTTTGTTGCATTTTGGATTATCGATTAGTGGCTCTGCACCGGCAATAATCTGTCTTGCACGTTTCGCAGTAGCAAGAACGATAGAATAGCGGCTGTTTACTACCGGTTCTTCACCGATTTCTACACCGTCGTTAACAACTTTCATTAATTCTACGTATGATGGATGTATCATATTCATTCTCCTTTCGAAAAGCCAGAAAGCTCTTCTCTCATTTTATTAATAAAATCTATATTAGCAGATACACGATGTGCGCGATTGTTTTCTATATTTCCGGACCTCTCATCACAGATGAGACGATCAATCAGGGAAATGCCATTCTCAATCGTATCGTTTATCACTAAATAATCATATTTTTCCATTCCCATGGATTCCTCACATGCGCGGGATAACCGCGCAGCGATCACTTCCGGGGTCTCAGTGCCACGTCCTACCAAACGATTTTTTAATTCATTGGCATCCGGCGCTGTCACAAACATCAATACTGTATCCGGGAATTTCTCTTTAATTTTCAAAGCCCCCTGTATTTCAATTTCAAGGATTACATTTTTTCCAAGATCTAACTGTTGCTGCACATATTCCTTTGGAGTTCCATAATAGTTTCCAACATATTGTGCATACTCAATCAGTGCATCTTCTGCTATCATCTGTTCAAATTTATCTCTGGTGACAAAGAAATAATCCACCCCGTCCATTTCGCCCGGTCTCGGGTTTCTCGTTGTCGCTGATACAGACAGCGCATACGAATCACCATATTCCTTCATCAAAGCCTTCATAAGAGTTCCTTTTCCGGCTCCGGAAAATCCGGAAATAACAACTAACTTGCCTTTGTTTTCCATCTGTAACTTCCTCTATTCAATATTTTGAATCTGTTCCCGCACTTTTTCAATGCTGGTTTTTAAATTGATTCCTGTATCTGAAATTTCTATATTATTTGCTTTAGAAAGAATCGTGTTTGCTTCACGGTTCATCTCTTGTGCGATAAAATCAAGCTTACGTCCAATCGAACCACCTTCTAGCAAAGTTTCTTTTGTTGTATTGATATGGCTCCGCAAACGCACGGTTTCTTCGTCTACACAAACCTTATCCGCATAAATGGTAACTTCGGTTACGATGCGTCCGTCGTCCATCTGTCGATCTCCAAGAATTTCTTTAATCTTATCCTCGAGTCTTCTATGATACTCTTCCATAATCTGTGGAGAACGTTTCTCAATGAAATCGACATAAGAAATCATATGATCCAGCTTGTCTATGAGATCAATTTTCAGATTTTCTCCCTCTTTGATACGGCTTGCCACAAACTGCTCGCATGCGCCACGCAAAGCACGTTCCAGTCCATCCCACAATTCCTGTTCGTCCACATCCTGCTCTTCCATAACCAGGACATCCGGATAACGTGACAGATTGCTGACCCTGATATCATTTTCAAGGCCAAATTCTTCGGCCATACTGTTTAAATAATCCAGATACTGTGCAGCCAAAGCTGCATTATACTTTAACGCATAATTATCTTCTGTATAATCTTCATACGTGATATAGACATCTACTTTACCACGTTCAATGTACTCTTTCAACAGTGCACGAATCGAACTCTCGAAAAAATTCAGTTTTTTCGGCATCTTAATATTAATATCAAGATAGCGATGATTTACGGATTTGAGTTCGACGGTAAATTTACGCTTTTCATCTGTAAATTCACATCTGCCAAATCCGGTCATACTTTTGATCATTGGCTTTCTCCTATAAAAATGCATAGTTTATGCATAGATAAATGTATTATAATGCTATTTTTCTGATTCGTCAAATATTCATTGGATTTTTCTTTATTTTCATACTATAATGTAAGCAATCGCTATAAACTATATTAGGAGGCAACTATGGCTTTTGACGGAATCGTAATATCAGGTCTCGTTCACGAACTGAACCAGACAATTTTAAACGCAAAAATAAGCAAGATTGCACAACCGGAAAACGACGAACTGCTTCTAACCTGCAAAGGTTCCAACGGACAGTTCCGCGTATCCATTTCTGCGAGTGCATCTCTTCCATTTTTATACCTAACAAGTGAAAACAAACCAAGTCCGCTTACCGCTCCAACTTTTTGTATGGTCATGCGCAAGCATGTATCTAACGGACGTATCACTCATATTTATCAGCCACATATGGAACGTATCATCAATATGGAAATTGAACATCTGAACGAAATGGGCGACTTATGCCATAAGACTTTGGTTATTGAATTGATGGGAAAATATTCTAATATCATTTTCTGTGATGAGGACGGCACCATCATCGATAGTATCAAACGAATTTCTTCCGCTGTCAGTTCCGTACGTGAAGTTTTACCTGGAAAACCATATTTTATTCCAGGTACACAGGATAACAAATTCAATCCATTAACCATGGACGCTACACAGATACACGACGCGATTGCCGGGAAACCGCTCACGGTCATGAAGGCAATTTATTCTACTTTTACAGGTGTAAGCCCGTTGATTGCATCCGAAATAGCATACCGTGCCGGTCTTGATGGAGAACAGCCATTGGCGTCCTACTCAGAGGATCAGCTTTTACATCTTTGCAATCACATTGCATGGTTCTTTGATGAAATTCGCGACAACCACTATCATCCGGTAATCGTTCGCAAGGGCCGGGAACCGATTGAATTTTCCGCAGTTGAACTTACTTTATATCAGGATTATGAGACCGAATCTTTTGACAGTATCTCCCGTGTTCTGGAAGTTTATTATGCGGAAAAAAACGTCTACAGTCGTATACGTCAGAAATCTGCAGATCTGCGCCGCATTGTCACAACTGCACTCGAACGTAACCAGAAAAAATATCAGTTGCAGCAAAAGCAGTTAAAAGACTCTGAAAAAAGAGAAAAATATAAATTGTACGGCGAATTAATTAATGTATATGGATATAATCTCGAAGAAGGTGCCAAAGAACTTCTTGCCCCAAATTTCTATGATAATAACAAAGAAATCCGTATTCCTTTGGATTCTACACTCACACCACAGGAAAACTCTCAAAAATTCTTTGACCGTTACGGAAAATTAAAGCGAACCGCCGAAGCTCTTGATAAACTTCTTCGGGAAACCAAAGCTGAAATCGATCATCTCGAATCGATTCAGAATTCTCTGGATATTGCACTCTCCGCTGATGATCTCGTGCAGATCAAGCAGGAACTGATGGAATATGGATTTATCAAAAAAAATCGTGGCGGAAAGAAAGAAAAAGTCAAAAGCAAGCCATTTCATTATCTCTCTTCAGACGGATATGATATGTACGTTGGAAAAAACAATTATCAAAATGACGAACTCACTTTCAAATTTGCTACTGGTAATGACTGGTGGTTCCATGCAAAAGGAATGCCCGGTTCCCATGTTATTGTAAAATCGAAAGGTGAAGAAATGCCGGATCGTGTTTTCGAAGAAGCCGGAATGCTTGCCGGCTTTTATTCCAAAGGACGAGACAGTGACAAAATAGAAATTGATTATTTACAGAAAAAGAATGTGAAAAAGCCGGCCGGAAGTGCACCTGGATTTGTTGTATATTACACAAATTACTCGCTGACAATCCATCCGGATATTAGTCATCTCAAGCTTATTGAATAAAATTTTTATTTTTTCCAAGCTTTGTAAAAGGCACCCAAACTTACCAGCATATGTTCTTTTCCTCTGCACATACTACCAATGTACCACAAAGGTACACACGCAAAGGAGGAAAACATCATGGCAAACAGAAGTACAAAAAAATCATTAGAACGTTTTAAGTATGAAGTTGCTGATGAGCTTGGAGTTCCACTTAGCAACGGATACAACGGAAACCTTACCGCAAAACAGAACGGTTCTGTCGGCGGATATATGGTTAAAAAAATGATTGAAGCACAGGAACAGCAGATGGCTAAAAAAAGCGGTCAGTAAGCAGGCAATGTACAAAAGAAAAATTCATGTCTTTTCGGGCACCCATAATGGGTGCCCCTTTGTATGCCCTATAAATTCATCTTTCCAATCTGTTCTTCCATAAAGTGCTTCATACGCACGCGAAGCATTCTGTGTTCTTCCAATTCCAAATTCGGATCTTTGTCCAGAATTTCCGCCACCGCCTCAGAAGCCTGCTTCAACTCCAATGCATCTTGATAAATATCTGCCAGCTCAAACGCAAGATCCCCGCTTTGGCGAATACCAAAGAAATCGCCTGGTCCACGTAATTTTAAATCTTCGCTGGCAATAAAAAATCCATCATTTGACTTATTTAGAATTTCCAGTCGCTTCTTTGCGTTTTTAGAAGAAGACGTATTTACCATAATGCAATACGACTGTGCATCGCCTCTTCCCACACGTCCTCGCAACTGATGTAATTGAGCTAGCCCGAATCGATCCGCATTTTCAATCATCATCACGGTCGCATTCGGTACATTCACACCAACTTCCACAACCGTCGTAGAAACAAGAATCTGGATTTCGTTTTTTGCAAACTGTTCCATAACAGCATTCTTCTTGTCATTTTTCATTTTTCCATGTAAGACACCAATTTGGACTTTATCAGAAAATTGTCCCATAAGCTGTCTGGCATAATCCGTCACATTTTCTCCCTCCATAGATTCGCTTGCTTCTACAAGAGGACAGATAATATATGCCTGATGTCCGAGTTTAATCTGCTCTGCGATAAATTCGTAAGCTTTCGGCCGATAGCCGGTATTTACCACACAATTTTTTATCGGCAAACGTTTTGCCGGCACTTCATCGATCACAGATATATCCATATCTCCATAGATAATAATTGCAAGCGTCCGTGGAATCGGTGTCGCCGACATTACCAGAATGTGAGGATGGTTTCCTTTATCCGCAAATACATCTCTTTGTTTTACGCCAAACCGGTGCTGCTCATCCGTAATGACAAGTGCAAGATTGGTAAAAACCGCCTTTTCCTGTATTAATGCATGGGTTCCGATAATCATAGCGTTTGGCATCAACTCAATTTTTTCATATGCCAGGCGCTTTTCCTTTGCTGTCATCGAACCTGTCAGTAGCACAACTGGATACTCTAGATGAAAATTATCACACCATACACAAAAAGTTTCATAATGCTGTCTTGCAAGAACTTCTGTTGGTGCCATAATTGCGGATTGATACCCACTCTCTGCTGCCCAAGCCATTGTAAGGAACGCTATAACCGTCTTACCAGAACCTACATCACCCTGTATCAGTCGCTGCATTACATATGGTCCCTGCACATTTGCCACGATCTCTTCAAGTGTCCGTTTCTGCGCGCCAGTCAGATCATACGGCAGCTGCCTCATCAAATTCCAGATAAATTCATCCTCTTTAAAAGTAAAAGCATTTTCTTCCCGGTTTTTCCGTTCTTTCTGATATTGCATGCCCAGAATGAAATCAAAAAATTCATCAAACACCAATCTCCGTCTCGCTTTAATCAGCGAATCCATCTCGTCCGGAAAATGTATTTCTTTAATTGCATAATTATATTCACATAGCTGATACTGGTGACGGATTTCATTTGGAATATAATCCAAAAGTAATGCCTCATCATCAAGTGCCTGCCGAATCGTTTTTGTCATCAAATTATTTGTAATGCCAGTTGTCAAAGCATAGACCGGCAACAGCCGACCTTCCATCTCCTGATATGCTTCCGGTGTATAAATTGCTGGCTGTTCCATCATATACTTTCCATCGCGAATGCTCACTTTACCATAAAATACATAGTAATGATTTCTCTGTAAATTGTTCTTTATATATGGCATGTGATACCAGATCAGCTGCATCTTGTGCCCGCTGTCTCCAATCGTAAGCAGTGTAATCTGCATTCGGCGTCCATTTTTCACAGCAGGAGCTGTCTGAATTTTCGCCGCAATCGCATGATGTTCTTCCGTAAGTGAAAAAATCTCATTGATTGGTTGCGCCGATGGGTATTTTATATAAGTCCGGGGAAAACGAAGGAGTATATCACCAACGGTGTATACTCCCATCTTTGCAAATGAATCTTTTGTTTTTTCACCAATCCCCTTAATCGCAGTAATCGCTGAATTTTGATCCATATTCGATAATCCTATTCTTATTCTACAGAAATTACATAGTAGTAAATCGGCTGGCCTCCATTGTTGACCTCAATCTCAACATCCGGATACTTCGCACCGATAACAGCACCGATTGCTTCTGCATCTGCTTCATTAGACTCTGCGCCATAATAAATACTTACAATCGCGGAATCCTCATCTACCATTGCATCAATCATTTCAAGTGTTGTTGCTTTCAAATCAGTTCCTACGGAAAGGATTTCTTTATCGCCAATGCCCATGAAATCATTCTGTTTAATCACTTTTCCGTCAATTTCTGTATCACGGACAGCGTAAGTAACCTGACCTGTCTTTACATTATCGATTTCGGAAAGCATGGTCTCTTTGTTTTCCTCAGCAGAATAATCTGGAATATAATTTACCATAGCCACAATACCCTGTGGAATTGTCTTGGTAGGTAGAACAATAATCTCCTTGTCTTCTACAAGGCTCGCTGCCTGATTTGCTGCCATGATAATATTTTTATTATTTGGAAGAATGAAGATATGATCCGCATTTACATGATCAATCGCACTCAGCATATCTTCCGTACTTGGGTTCATTGTCTGTCCACCCTCGATAATATAATCGACACCAAGTCCGCGGAAAATCTCATTCATTCCCTCTCCAATGGATACAGAGATAAATCCCATGTCTTTGCGTGGCGCGTCTACTTTTGGCGCAGCTTCCTCTTCTTTCTGTTTCTCAGCAAGTTTTTCAGCATCTTTAATCAGCTTTTCCTGATGTTCCTCACGCATATTGTCAATTTTGATCTTACTCAAAGAACCATGTGTCAAAGCCTTTTGAATTGCAAGACCCGGATCGTTGGTATGTACGTGAGTCTTTACGATCTCATCGTCCGCAACAACCACGATAGAATCACCAATTGATTCCAGATAAGCCTTATACTCATGTTCTTCCTGCTCAGATAACGGGCGATTCAGTACAATGATAAATTCCGTACAATATCCAAACTTAATTTCTTTTTCTGTCTCAGCTGAAATCTTTACCACACCTGATCCGTTTCCGGCATCTTCGATTTCGTAATCAACTTCTTTGCCAAGAAGTGCATCATATGCACCTTTGAGTACCTGCATAAGTCCCTGTCCGCCGGAATCTACAACTCCAGCCTGTTTGAGTACTGGAAGCATCTCCGGTGTCTGGCTCAGTACATAATCTGCATGCTTGATAATTTCATCACAGAAGTAAACAAGATCATCTGTCTCTTCTGCCAGCTCCAAAGCTTTATCTGCTGCTCCTTTTGCAACAGTAAGAATAGTTCCTTCCTTCGGCTTCATAACTGCCTTATATGCAGTCTCTACCGCTTTCTGGAAAGCGTCACATAAAACAGCCACATCCACTTCATCATATCCAGCAATCACCTTGCAGAAGCCACGAAACAGCTGGGATAAAATAACGCCCGAATTGCCTCTTGCACCACGAAGAGAACCAGAAGAAATCGCCTTTGAAAGTTCTTTCATAGAAGGGTTTGTAAGGTTGCTTACCTCTCTTGCTGCAGACATAATGGTCATAGACATATTTGTTCCGGTATCACCATCTGGAACCGGGAAAACATTCAGTTCGTTGATCCATTCTTTTTTTGCGTCCAGATTCTTTGCTCCTGCCAGGAACATTTTGGACAGTATCTCAGTATTAATGCTTGTGATTTCCAATTTTGTATCCTCCCTAATCAATTACGCGAACGCCTTCGACGTAGATATTGATCTTATTGATTTTCATACCGGTAAATGACTCTACCTTATATTTAACGGTCTCAATCAGGTTATCGGAAACCGTAGCAATACTAACACCATATGCAATGATCACATGAAAATCGATTGTAATCTGATTTTCATCTTCAATCAATACACTGATTCCATGTGTAAGATAATCACGCTTCAAAAGTTTTACCAGTCCGTCCTTCATGTTAACGGCTGCCATACCTACAATTCCGAAACATTCTACTGCGACGGAACCTGCATAAGTAGCGATGACATCTTCATCAATTAAAATTTTTCCATATTGGGTATCCATCTGTCCCTTCATATACATACCTCCAAATACGTATCTTTATTTAGGTATCGAAACATGAACGAATCTGTTCATGACCTTCATCCATAATACACCATGTATTATAACCATTTTTGAGCCAATTGTAAATATATTTCAATTTTTTATAATTTTTCCTTGCATTTAAAAGCCGAATCTGATAGAATACATTTGTTGTGAACTTGAAAAATACAAGTTTAATGAAATGCAAGGAGGTGCAATACCATGGCAAAATGTGCAGTTTGTGAAAAAGGCGTACATTACGGAAATAATGTCAGCCATTCTCATAGAAGATCCAACAAAGTATGGAAATCAAACATCAAACGTGTGAGCTGTAAAGTTAACGGAGTACCACAGAAATTATATGTTTGTGCTTCCTGCCTTAGATCTGGTAAAGTTGAGAGAGCTTAGTAAGCTGTTTAAGAACCATCGCGATGCGGTGGTTCTTTTTTTATATCATTTGATCAATTACCAAGAACTCCACTACACATTCGCATAACTGCGCGCTCCCGTTATAACCAACAAAGTCCATACCTCAATGCCTCACCTGCAGGAAAACAACAGATAGGAAAGCAAAAGACTTCCCGCAATCAGAAGGATTCCTATACATCCTCCTCCTATGATATACATAAGCAGCATTCCCATAGCAAACCAAAACAATGTATATCCCCAGATTCGTTTCATTTTTCCCACCAAAAAAAGCATATATTATTTATAATATATGCCTCTTTTGTAAAAATACCATACCATTCTATTATTTTTCTTTATTGTCTGCGTCATCAGCTGCATCGACAATATCATCAAAAGTAAGATCTTCATTGTCTTTTCCAGAAGTAAATTTATTAACAATATCCGGAACCATATCCAAAATCTTTGTCATACCATCTTGATTTTTGATATTCACAAGCTTTGTCTGTCCATTCTGAATAACAAGCACTGCACTTGGATTGATCTTTCCGCCCATACCGCCGGCACCATTATTTTTCTTTTCCTGTGAAAATGCGCCAGCTGCAACACCAAACGATACATCCACCAATGGCAAGATGATGGTATCTCCAATATGAATTGCATCTCCCACGACCGTCTTTGTGGTAATAAAACTGTCCATTCCTTTAAATAATGATTCTACTGTATTGTTAAAGCTATTGTCTGCCATAGAAAAATCCTCCTATCCTTCTCTTTCCCATTTTTAACTATATTATTTGAAAATCGATGTAACTTTATTATATAATCTTTTACAATTCTTATCAAGAATTATCGAACATGCAAGCTTTATAAGACTTATTCCCAAAACACGTCCACGCACGTCAAACTCTGCATCTGCATAAAATGCATCCGCAGTAAAATCCGGAACAATGTTCCATCCATTACGATATCCGATTGGAAACATTGCAATCACACCAAGTAACTGTCCTGTCGTATCGGGTGAACCGGTAGAAAATTTCAACTTTAATTGAAATTTTTTTGGATGAAGCACCCGAAAGAATTTTGCGACCGACTGTTTTAATTTTGTAAAAGCCAGTTTATTCCGTGGATCCATATACAGCTTTTTTATTTTTACAGTCGTTTCTTTGATATTGAAAAGAGCTCTTTTTATCTTTTCCCATATTCTTTTCACTTTTTGGCTTATGGAAATTTTCTTTTCTGGTGTTTTTCGGGACACATCTGTCGATTTCGTCTCTATAGAATCCTTCGGATCTTCTTTATTTCGAAATTCCTCTTCGCCACTATTTTCTTCCACTGTTGCAGCATCAGATCTATTGGTTTCTATCCTTTTTTTATCAAATGCATTCTCTACGGTATTTGTTGTTTCACTCTCTTCTTCAAGTCCGCTTGATTCTTCAGATTCATTCGTTTCTTCCTCCTCACGCGAAAGATTTTTGCGAAATCCCAAAATCCGCAGATACATCTGCTGTGTATCTGTAATATCCATCCGGAACTGAAAAATACACATCAGCCAGGCAACCCGAATCGAAATATCCGGCTTCTCATGGTAGCTTCCCCAAATCCGATAACGGAACGGACAAAATAGCACAAGAAGAATTCCAAGTACTACGATTCCCAGCAACGCTGCCAATATAATTCCAATGATCTTAAGAATCAGGAGTACGACCGTCATGCCATCCGCCTCCGTTCTTCTTTCAGATATTTCCAGACATCCACATCCCCCGTATTCTGGTATGTTTCGTCTATGATTGTCCGGACAAGTTCAAGTGCATCTTCATAGCCTTTTGCAAGTCCTATAATTTTCATCTGTTTCTTCGGATAAGATTTCTGCATCAGCTCCCAGACTGGAATAATATCTAACAAATTCTGACTGTTGCTCGCAAATGCAATGACATATACCGAAATCGTTCCTGCATTATGGTTGATCTTCCACTTTATTCGATTGGCTTTATCCCCGATTGAATCGCTGACGTAAAGGTTACGATACCACTTCATGCATGCCCTTCCTGCTACTTAATAATATTTGTGTGTTCCCCACAAATTACTTTTTTTCAAATCCAGATATTCATTATAAGCTTTTTCGAGCATCTGCTTTTCGTTCGAAAATTTAAGCAGATGATATGCCTCATGATACTTATAAAAACCTGAATCCACAAAATACTCTTCTCTCTGTGGCTTGCTATAATAACTTTCGCCCATCATAAGATACCAGTGTACCTCTTTCTCCACGGTATCTCCCGGAACGGTAAATGAATATTGGCTTTTGCCTACATACTGAATAATTGTTGCTGTTGCTCCAGTTTCCTCTTTGACTTCACGGATTGCAGTATCCTTATATTCCTCACCAGGTTCTACCGTTCCTTTCGGAAGTACCCAGCCTTCGTATCTGTTTCTGTAATTTTTGTACAAAAGCAAAATTTTTCCACGAAAGATTACCACACCACCACAGCTCGTTGCCTCTATCATCGCAATCCCTCCTGTGTTGTGTTCTGTCATGCCAATACAGCTGACATAAATATACTTGTCCAAAGTATATCATTTGTTAAAATATACGTCAAATATCTTCTTGGCAATTGGAACCGCATACGTACTTCCGGCACCACTGTCTTCCACCACTACTGCAACCGCAATATCTTTGTATCCGTCCTTTTTTGCATATCCGACAAACCAGGCATTTGTCTGGTCAGAAGAATCGGAAACCTGTGCAGTACCGGTCTTTCCGGAAGCTTCATAGGATTGTCCCGAAAGTTTTGCTCCCGTTCCGCTGGTAACCACTGTACGCATATATTCCTGCAGCAGTCCTGCTTCCTTTTCGGTCATAAGACTTTCATATTTCTTCGGCTCATTTTTTTCTACTTCATCTCCCGATGCGCTTTCCACCCGGTCCACCAGATAAGGCGTCATCAGCACTCCATCATGAGCAATCGCACTTGCAACCATGACCATGTGAAGAGGGGATACCATCGTTTTTCCCTGGCCAATTCCGGTTTCCATTACCATTGCCGAATTATCGTCTTTCGAAAGAGCAAAGCTGCTTTTGGAAGATTCAAAAGCAATCGGAAGCACTTTATTAAAAAGCATGGAATCACATGTGCTCTGGAATTTACTCCGATTCAATGATAAAGAAATATTTGCGAAGGAAGAATTGCAGGAATTTGCAAACGATGACTGCAGATCTTCCTGCCCATGGTGTTTATTTCCCGCACAGTGAATCGTCTGTCCGTCCACCGTTAGTTCTCCATTGCAGGTAAAGGTATAGTCACTATATGCTTTTGGATTTTCCCGGAAATATTCAAGCGTTGTAAAAATCTTAAATACGGATCCCGGTGCGTATTTTCCCTGTGTGGCACGATTATACAAAACAGTGCTGCCCTCTCCATTTACGGTATCCCAGTCCTTTTTGATCGTGTTTGGATCATAATCCGGTTTGGATACCATGGTAATAATTTTTCCGGTAGCCGGCTCCATAACAATCACCGCACCATCATAACTGCCAAGTGCATCATATGCACATTGCTGAATCTGTGCGTCAAGCGTGGTTACTACATTATCTCCCTGGCTTTTTGTTCCCGCGATATCATTTTTGATTTGCGTAAGGAAGAATTCATGTGACCGCAGCAACGAAAAATTCTCCTGATTTTCCAGTCCGGCTTTGCCATTTACCGCATATCCCACAGAATGCGCAAATACACGTCCGTACGGATAGCTTCTTGTCTCATTTCCCGCACTGTCCACTTTTGTCGTTGCCAGTGTCTGACCATCTGCAGATAAAATATCTCCTCTTACCACACGATCAGAGAACAGATCCTGAAGCGAATTGTACGGGCTGTTGATAAAGGATTCACTTTTATATACCTGAAAATATACAAAATATGCAATCATAGCAAGAAAAAGGCCAAGGAACAGATATGCAATTACCTGAAACTCTTTATTTCTTACGCGTACTTGCTGCTTTTTGTTTTTGTGCTTTTCCATACGTGCTGCCTCCTTTTTTCCTTTGTTCCTTTTTTTGCACCCGGTCATCAAACTGCATAATATACAGTCCCTGAATGATTCCAAAGACAATCAACGTAGAAAGAAGGGAACTTCCTCCATAACTTACCAGCGGAAGTGTCACACCGGTCGATGGAATAAGTTTGATTACTCCACCAATTGTCAGAAATACCTGAAGCGCATACAGTGTTCCAAGTCCTACAGCTGCAAGCCTGTAAAAACTGTCCCGCAACTTCATTGCAACATTCATGATCATAAAAAAGCAACTGACACATACCATAATCAGACACAGCGCAAATACGCCACCCATCTCTTCCGAGATTGCAGCAAAAATAAAATCTTTCGAAACTACTGGAATCTTGTTCGGCATTCCCTGATTAAGTCCGAGTCCAAACCATCCTCCGGTTCCAATTGCAAACAGTGACTGACAAATCTGATACCCTTCATTGTCAATTACACGAAGCGGGTCCGACCACGCAAGTACACGCGTCTGCACATGGGAAAAGATTTTGTACCCAATCACCGCTGCAAGGCTCATTGCCAGAATTCCTGCACCGAAGTATGTAAATTTGCGGGTTGCAACATAAACCATCACCAGATAGGTAAAGAAGTATAATAATGCACCACCCAGATCCTTAGATGCCACTAATGCGAGCACAAAAAATGCTGAAATAACACTTGTAATCATCACTTGGTGAAAATCCTGCTTTTTATAGAGCATCGACGCAATAAACAACACAAACAGTATCTTTACAAACTCAGACGGCTGAATTGAGATTCCACCAATCGAAAGTGACAATTTTGCTCCATAGCTCGTCTGTCCTGCCACCGCAACGACAAGCAGTGCCCCGATTCCAACCACTGCATAGATCCACGTCATTTTTCGGAAAACCGACATATTCTGTAAAATCAGCGGGATAAGTAAAGCGATAAAAAATCCGGCTCCCACAAAAATAAACTGTCGAAATGCTTTTTCAAAAGACAATCTCGTCAATATGATAAAGCCAATGCAAATCAACATACACATATTGTTCAGCACAAGTTCCGACGCATGTTTGTAAAACAAATGATACGAGAGGATGATTGCACCCAATAGCACGACCTGCATCAGATAGAATGCGATCATCTGTTTATCTTCCGATGTCAGATATAAAACCAGAAACGCATCAAAATGAATCGTAAAAAGCAATATTCTTTGCACATGGTATATATGATTTTGCCTTTCTTCATCGTCATTAAAACGAAATACATGAAAACATTCATAGGTGTATATCATAAATAGCAGGATCATAATATATTTCGATGCCTGTACAATTAAATGAACCATCCTACTCTACTCCTCTTTTATAATGCCCGTTGGTATAATGTTCCTTCCACTGTTCTGGATACTGCCTGCGATCTTCATATAAAAACTCTTCCAGAAGATTCATTACATTTCCTGTCATCTTTTCGGACTCCATTGTGAAATCCAGGCGAAATGTCCGAAGTCCCGCTTTCTGCAGTTCACGTATATTAGAAAACAGCATCACAGGAAGCGAATTATACACCACATTGTAGCAGGCACTGCAATAATTTTTCACCGGGAACTGTGCCTGATAACGGTCTTTTAAATAAATGATTGTCGGACATTTGTCACAGGCTTTCGTATTTTTATGCACGCACTGTGCACTTGTCATAAGCGGATAATATCCATAAACAATCATTTCACTTCTTTGATTATCACGATGCATAATCTCACCGCGATTCAGTTCAATTGGAACGGTATTCGCCCATACACCTGCCTCTGCGAAAAATTGCTGTGCTCGATCATTGTACGTATATACATTCTGATCCGTAATCATTTTACATTCCGGCAAATATTGTCTGCAATAAGCCATTTCTTCGTAACCACGAACCAGAATGCCATCCAGCTGCAGATTCTGTAAGTCGTTTGCAAGAGACACAAACCAATCCGCAATCTCATTCCGGAAAATTCTCGGCATAGCAAAAAATGCCTGTTTCTTTGCTTTCTTTATCTTTGCAACATCCTCTGCAAGTTCATCTATAAAATGCGTTCTTCCATAGGCTGCAAAATCCAGATAAATTGCAGATACAAATTCTTTTTTCAGCAATACAGAAAGAAGTTCTCTTTTTTCGGTCAGACAAACTATCGTCGGTTCATTTTCTACATTTCTGTATCCATTTAAGTTTTTTGACTTTTCATCTCCCATTGCTTTTTCCGAGCAGCGATAATACGGTTCTAACATTTTCTCCTGTAACATGGAAAAAGCGTCTCTTCGCAACTGATTTAATGCGCCATTTGGTAAAAATACGTTTTCTCCCAAATGCACCTTCAAATCGGAGATTTCAAAAAATGTGTCCCCGGTTTTTGCCATACGCTGCGCAACATCAGCCTCATTCAATGGCTTCTTTTGTGCTTCCATCACTTCCATGCCTTCTGTGTGGAAAGTCTCGCCACGACATGTCAGTTCATAGGATGCCGGTTTCCCAACCAGAAGCGAAACCACTCCTGCTACTGGAACTTTCTTTGGATTAGTCACATAGGTTTTTATGATCTTTTCCTGAAGTCCCTGTTTCGTTTTTTCATAACTTGGCTTCGCAAAAGTAACCATATCCGGTCCGTTCTGCCGGCTGTAATACGCATCGGTAAAACCGCATCGATTGCCTAATGCCAGAATATCCTGCATATCCTGCTTTTCAACCAGAACCTTTTCTTTCTTCTTCTGTGCCAGAAAACAATCAATATATTTTCGATAATAAGAAACAATGCCGGCTGCATAAGGTGCCTGCTTCATGCGGCCTTCAATCTTAAGAGAGTATACACCGGCTTCCCACAGTTTATTCAAATCTTCAATACCACACATATCTTTCAGGCTCAATACAAAGCTTTCTTTTTCATAGGTATTGTGATTTTCATCTAATACGGAATATGCAAGACGGCAAGGTTGCGCACATCGTCCTCTGTTTCCGCTTCGTCCGCCAAGCATACTGCTAAGCAGACACTGGCCTGAATAACAGTAACAAAGCGCGCCATGCACAAATGCTTCCAGTTCTACACCTGTCTGGTCGTATATTTCTTTCATCTCCGCTAAAGAGGCCTCACGCGCCATCACGATTCTCTCCGCACCAAGACTCTGTAGCATTCGCGCCCCTTCCACGCCAGTAATGGTCATCTGCGTACTTGTATGAATTGGAAGATCCGGGAAATATTCCCTTATAAAAGAAAATACTCCCATATCCTGTACCAGTACCGCATCAAGTCCCCTACGGTAAAAAGGAAGAAGATAATCATACAGTTTTCTGTTAAGCTCCGCATTCTTTAAAAGCGTATTGACTGTCAAATATACTTTTCTGCCAAACAAATGTGCATAATCAATTGCTTCAAGAAGTTCTTCTTCTGAAAAATTATTTGCATATGCACGGGCACCAAACAAATCACCACCAACATATACCGCATCAGCACCTGCCGCAATAACTGCCTTAAAAATCTCCAAAGATCCTGCCGGTGCAAGCAATTCGAATCCACGCACATCTTCTTTATTCTCTGTATTCACGTTATTATTTTTCCTATCATTCATCTGTGTCATTTTTTCACTCATGTTCTTTATTATACTATAAATTTTCCATTCATACATTAAACCATTATTAAATTTTATTTAAATATGGTACGATTCTGTAAAAAAGAAAAACTGCCGCATCAACGACAGTTCTATATGTTTGTTCTATTTTTGATTATTCTTGGATGAATTTTTCGTATGATTATCTTTTTTTCCATCCAGAAGCTTATCTTCCAGTGCAGCTTCCAATCTTGCTTTATTCAAAAGAAGTTCTTTATTTTTGGCTTCAAGCTCCTTGACCGAAGTCTCTGCACTCTCTGTTTTTACCTGATTGGAAATGAGATCATGCTTTAAATCATAAAGTTCTTTTTCTTTGTTTTCCAAATCACGCTCTAATTTTTCGACCTGTGCTTTGGCTTTAAAATAATCATCTGCAATATTCAACTGAATCAATGTACTTTTCATATTAAGAGGAATATGCCGGTAATCTTCTATACCATCAAACTCGCTGATTTTATTATTGATATAAGCTGCCACTTTCTGAAGATATTCCTCTCCTTCATAGCCGCTCAATGTATATACTTTTCCGTCAATTACTACTTCTGCACTCGTCTTAGCTGCCATCTTTTTTCCTCCCGTTTTCCGAACATTACTCTTGTATTATAAGCTTACTCCCCTGGAAATGCAACCGCTATCACGCATTTTGCATCCGTCCGAAATGTTCATAGGCAAAGGATGTAGCGACTCTTCCCTTCGGGGTACGGTTAATAAAATTATTTTTCACGAGATACGGTTCATACACATCTTCGATTGTGCCGGAATCTTCGCCGATAGATGCTGCAAGCGTGTCCAGACCGACCGGTCCTCCATCAAATTTATCAATGATGGTAAGAATAATGTTACGGTCGTTCTGATCCAGTCCCATCTTGTCGACCTCCAGCAAATCTAATGCAAATGCAGCAACTTCATATGTAATTCTGCCATCATACTTAACTTCCGCAAAATCCCTGACACGTTTTAACAACCGGTTTGCCAATCGTGGAGTTCCTCTGGATCTGCGTGCAAGTTCGTATGCACCTTTGTCATCAATTTCAACATTTAACACATGAGCCGACTGCAAAATAATGGTTTTCAGTTCATCCACCGTATAATATTCCATATGACTGACAACACCAAATCGGTCACGCAGCGGCGCAGACAGCATACCTGCACGTGTTGTGGCGCCCACCAGTGTAAACTTTGGAAGGTCCAGACGGATAGATCTTGCCGATTCACCTTTTCCGATCATTACATCAATCGCATAGTCTTCCATCGCCGGATACAGCACCTCTTCCACCTGCCGATTCAAACGATGAATCTCGTCAACAAATAAAATATCCCCATCTGCAAGATTATTTAAAATCGCTGCCATCTCACCCGGTTTGGCAATTGCCGGCCCGGAAGTCACCTTTAGATGAGAACCCATTTCATTGGCGATAATTCCTGCCAGTGTTGTTTTTCCAAGTCCTGGCGGTCCATAAAACAGAACATGGTCCAAAGCTTCTCCACGTGCTTTTGCCGCATCAATATAGACTTTCATACTGTCTTTGATTTTTTCCTGTCCGATATAATCCTCCAGCGTTTGCGGACGAAGAGAAGTTTCAATCTTTATATCTTCTTCCTGCATCTGCGTGGAAATCACTCGTTTTGCCATAATAACCTATCTTCCCATCTGATTTCTATCACGATTTAAAATAACGACAAATGTTTCAATGCTGCTTTGAGCACTTCTTCCACATCCATATCTTCTGTAATCTCTACCGCCGAAACCGCTTTGAGACTCTCCGTCGAAGAATAGCCCAGTGCAGTAAGCGCCATAACCGCATCATTTTTCACACTGCCACCTGCAGCAGCCGCATTTTTCTGTACATGTTCGGTTTTTGCCTCAAAAGCATCTTCAAGGCTTAATTTGTCCTTCAGTTCCAGAATCACACGTTGCGCAGTCTTTCCACCCACACCCGGTGCTTTTGAAATCGCCTTGGCATCTCCGGATAAAATGGCAAAGCGCAAATCATCCGCTTCGAGCGTCGACAAAATAGCCAGACCTCCTTTTGGACCAATTCCGCTGACCGATATCAAAAGCTTGAACAGTTCCAGGTCATCTTTTGTCAGAAAACCATACAGAATCATGGCATCTTCCCGCAGATATAAGTAAGTGTATATTTTAAGATTCTCGCCAACCGATGGCAGATAATCAAACGTCTGTAATGAAATGAACACCTGATATCCGATTCCGCCCGCTTCGATAACGATATGATCTGTGTTTATTTCCGCAAGTTCACCTTTTATGTATGCGTACATAATTTTCCTCTTTTATACTTATAATGTTATATTCTTTAATCGCACAATCACTTCTTTTGCAATCACGCCAATCAAAAGTCCTGTCACCAGACCTGCAAACAGAAGTGCAGGCACATAAAAGAACACATTGTAGCTGTTTACAATCCATGCAGCAACTATAATCTGCCCGATATTATGGCTGATTCCACCTGTGATACTAACCGAAACACAACTGAATTTGTCTGTTTTTTTCATAAGAAACATCACAAAAAAACTCAGTATTCCGCCACTTAATGAATAAAGAATACTGAATGCATTTCCAAACAATATTCCCACCAGCACAATGCGAAGCAACGAAACAAGCAACGCTTCTTTTGTTCCAACAGAATACAGCATAAGCACCACGACAATATTGGCAAGCCCCAGTTTTATGCCCGGGATTCCAACTGAAAATGGAATCAGCGTCTCGATATAGCTGCAGATCATGGCAAGTGCCAGAAAAAGACCCATAAACGCAGTTTTGCGGATGCGATTGTCTTTCTTATTGTGCAAAGCCATCCACTCCCTTCGCATCAGATTCTGTCACTGTGACCACAATTTTATTTGGCAGACAGACAATATTCTCATTCTGTCTGGAAATTGCTTTCTGCTTGACACACAGGCGATCCGGACAGTCTGCATCCTTCATATCCGCCTTTCCATCCGCAATCACCAGGGTGTTCGTAACCTTACCGTCCTTGTCTGTAATTTCTATCGTCTGATTCTCATTGAGCGCATAGGTTCCATACACTTGTCCATCCCTTGTAATGGTAACTTCGTTTCCTTTTTTTGCGCCAAACAGACGTATACCACCATAGGCAACAAGACACAGTAAAATCAGACATACAATTAAAATCACGTCATTTCTGCCAAATTTTCTATGCATCGGCTACAACTTCTCCAAGATAATAGAATCCCTTACATTCTACAAGTTTTACCATATACAGATTACCAATCATACTGGTATCTCCTGGGAAATGCACAACCGCATTATTAGAAAGACGTCCGGTAATCAGAGAGGCATCTTGCTCATTTTGTTCTTCTGCCAGAACCTCGACCGTTTTTCCTTCCAGTTCCATTGCTTTTCTTGTGCTGATTGCCTGCACTTCCTTCAGCAGCATATCAAAATGTGCTTTCACCTCTGCCGGATCCACTTGATTCTCCATAGCTGCAGCAGGCGTTCCTGTTCGTTTGGAGTAAATAAAAGTAAATGCACTGTCATACTCTACCTGTTTTACAACATCCAGTGTCTCCATAAAATCTTCTTCTGTCTCTCCCGGAAAGCCGACGATAATATCGGTCGTCAGAGCAATATCCGGTATTGCTTCACGAAGTTTGCGGACAATTTCCAGATACTGTTCCTTATCATAATGACGGTTCATAATTTTTAAAATACGTGAACTTCCCGACTGTAAAGGCAGATGCATATGCTTGCAGACTTTGTCACACTCTTTCATCGCAAGAATCAGATCATCTGACAAATCCTTCGGATGTGAAGTCATGAAACGGATTCGTTTTAATCCATCAATCTTATTTACTTCCCGCAGTAATTCTGCAAACGTGACCGGTGTATCCAGATTCTTTCCGTAAGAATTTACGTTCTGTCCCAAAAGCATAACTTCACACACACCGTCTGCAACCAGACCTTCAATTTCTCGGATGATGTCTTTTGGCTCACGGCTGCGCTCACGTCCACGTACATACGGAACAATACAGTAACTACAGAAATTATTACATCCGAACATAATGTTGACTCCGGATTTAAACGAGAATTTACGCTTGATTGGTAAATCTTCTACGATTTTGTCCGTATCTTTCCATATGTCAACAATCATGGAATTAGATTCCATGCTGCGGCACAACAATTCTGCAAACTTATAGATATTATGTGTTCCAAAAATAAGGTTTACAAAACGATAAGACTTCCGAATTTTTTCTACAACGGTAGGCTCCTGCATCATACAGCCACAAAGTGCGATCATCATCTGCGGATTTTTCTTTTTGTAATTGGATAAATAGCCAAGACGTCCATAGACTTTGTTGTTGGCATTTTCTCTTACCGTACAAGTATTATAGATAACAAAATCTGCATGCTCATCTTCTGTCTCGACATATCCGATATCCGTAAGAATTCCCACCAGTTTTTCCGAGTCTCTCGCATTCATCTGACATCCAAATGTTTTCACGCAACAGGTAAGTTTGCGTCCGAGCCGTTCCTCTTTTTCTTTTATATAAGACTTTGCCTTTTCAATGTAATCATACTGAAGCTTTGTTTCTTCTGCTCCAGTCAGTGTATTCTGTTCTAAATCTCTCATGTTATCCTCGTCTATCTTTTATTATGGGCGAATCTGACCATTGCCATAAATAATGTATTTATAGCTGGTCAACGCTTCTAAGCCCATCGGGCCTCTCGCGTGAAGTTTCTGTGTACTGATTCCGATTTCTGCGCCAAATCCGAATTCATTTCCATCGGAAAATCGTGTGGATGCATTGACATAAACACATGCGGAATCCACTTCCTCTAAGAATTTCTGTGCAATATCATAATCTCTGGTAACAATAGCCTCTGAATGGGAGGTGTTATATTTGTTAATATGGGCAATTGCTTCTTCAAGACTGTCTACAACCTTCACCGACAAAATATAATCCAGATATTCTTTTCCCCAGTCTTCCTCGGTTGCCTTTGTAACCAGAGGTTTCTCTGTTCCTAAATATTCTACCGCCGCATCATCTCCGCGCATTTGCACATCGTACTCTTTTAATGCCACATACAGTTTTGGCAAAAATTCTTTTGCCACAGCACGATGTACCACAATAGACTCGCAGGCATTGCACACACCGATACGCTGTGTCTTCGCGTTGCGGATAATATCGACTGCCATATCCAGATCGGCATACTCGTCTACATACACATGACAGTTTCCGGTTCCTGTCTCAATTACCGGAATCGTAGCATTATTCACAACAGTCTGAATAAGACCACTGCCACCTCTTGGAATCAACAGATCTACATACTGCTTCATTTTCATGAACTCATTCGTGGTCTCATGATCGGTCGCTTCAATCAGACTTAACGCACCTTTTGGAATATTCATTTCATCAAGTGCCTCCTGCATTGCAGAAACAATCGCGATATTAGAATGAATGGCATCACTTCCGCCTTTTAAAATTGCGCAGTTTCCAGCCTTAAAGCATAAACCAAACGCATCAGATGTGACATTCGGGCGCGCTTCAAAAATAATACCAATGACACCGATTGGCACACGACGCTTGCCTATGATCAGACCATTTGGGCGCTTTTTCATGGAAAGCACTTCTCCGATTGGATCATCCAGTTTAGCAATCTGTCGAAGTCCATCTGCCATTCCTTCTAACCGGTCATGATTTAATGTCAGGCGGTCCAAAAGGCCTGCCGGCATATTACGTTCTTTTCCGTTTACAACATCCACGGCATTCGCCGCAAGAATTTCTTCCTCATGGGAAAGAATTTTGTCCGCTGCCTTGCGCAGTGTTTCATTCTTTACATCGGTATCCAGCATACCCACTTTAATTCTATCATCATGTGCTGTCTTACATAATACTTCCAGATTCATTATAATCCTCCTATTATATAACCATCTTTACTGCTCATCTGTAATTAATTTTGTCATCCGTATATCATGAATATCTGTTGGAATCTCCGGTTCTCTTTGTTCCGAATAACAGATTCCGACCGGCATGAGCGATGGGTGCATCGAAAGATATCTGTCATAATATCCCTTTCCATATCCAAGCCGGTAACCACCTGCCGAAAAAGCGACCCCCGGTACCAGTATATGTACCGGTTCCGGCTGTTCTTCGTACTTTTTCAGATCATAATTTTCCAGATCCGGTTCCATGACATGAAAGCATCCCTCTTTTAAACAGGTAAAGTCATCCACTTCATAGAACTCCATCCCTTCTCCAAACACTTTTGGAAAGTACAGCTTTTTGCCATCATTCCATGCTCTCTGACAAAAGCCGCGCAGATTCACTTCGCTTGCGATTGCCGCATACACACATATGATTTTGGCATCCGCATACCAGCTCTCTTTAATCAAAGCATTCGTAATCTGTTCGTTTTTACTTTTACGCAGCTCCGGAGGGATTCCATCCCTGATGGCCTTCATTCGTTTACGAAGTTGTGCCTTTGTTTCCATATTTTACTCCAAGATTTTCTACTTTGCCCTGTTCATTGATCACATCAATATTATTTAACTGGCTTCGGAGATTGCTTTTTACGGAAGCAATATATTCTTTTCGCAAAAGATCCTGCTCTTTCTTTTCCTCTTCTGTCAGCCCTTCTGCTTTTGATTTGCGATATAACGCGTTAATTCTTTCAATTTTTTCCTGATTCATTATCCTATTGTCTCCATTACATATGTTGCAACATTAAAATTCGGATTCTCATTTGCGGTAAACAGTGTTCCCACATAATCATCCTGAAAAATATCCTGTAAAATTCTCACATCTTTTCCATTGGCAATAATCATATCCGTGCCGGAAAATGTTGCGATCTTGGCTGCCGCAAGTTTGGTTGCCATACCACCGGTCCCCACATTGCTTCCTGTGGAATCTTTTGCCATCTCATAAATCTGTTCATCGATTGAATCCACGACATCGAGAAGTTTCGCATCCGGATTGCTGTGCGGGTCATCCGTGTAAAGACCATCAATATCCGAAAGTAGAATCAGCAGATCCGCCCCGACAATGGACGCCACAAGTGCAGACAGCGTATCGTTATCACCGAACTGCATCTCATATGTACTGACTGTATCATTTTCATTTACGACCGGAATCACACGCAAATGAAACAATTCATCAAACGTGTTTTTGGCGTTTTCCCGGGATACCGGATTCACCATGGTATTCTTTGTCATAAGTACCTGACCTGCAGTCTGATTGTATTCTGCAAAAAGCTTCTGATACACCATCATCAGCTTTGCCTGACCAACCGCCGCGCATGCTTGTTTCGTCGAGATATCCGACGGGCGTTCTTTAATTCCCATAGCTGCCCGGCCCACTGCAATCGCACCGGAACTTACCAGGCAAACATCAATTCCCTGATTGTGCAAATCGCTCAGCTCACGGACCAAATGCTCAATCTTAACAAAATTCAGCTTTCCCGTCTCCGGGTGTGTCAGGGATGAAGAACCAATTTTTATCACGACTCTCTTATATTTTGATTTATTACTCATTTTCATATCCTCTCTTGAACATCAGCCATTTCATTCGCATTTTCAAACCTCGTTATACTCTACCATATCTTTGCATAAAATACAAAAGGAAATGCACAATTGTATTTATTTCAAGAGCTGTAATTTTTCGGAAAGGCAGGTAAATTCTACATCCGTAACATCTCCGCAGTATTCCCCATCCGCATGAAGCACGACTGGCTTACTGGTATGCACACGAATTATGGGAGCCTCGATTATGGTAAATCCCCTGATTTTTTCATGTTTTGCAGCTACTAAAAACGGCAGACAGAAAAAGGTAATCGCTTTGGGAATCCCATGTGCACTGCTTAACGAAAGCATTCCGTCTGTACAGGAAGCATGCGGAGCCATTGGAACCCCGCCCCCTTCTGCCGGAAGATTCATAGCCGCCGCATAGATTGCTTTATGTAACCGGTAAATTTTATGGTTATCACCACATTCTACAACTGCTTCTGTAGTATCCATCGTAAAAAGCGACTGCACAGTCAGTACGAGGTAAGTAAGTTTTCCGAGATGAATCCGGTTCAAAAACTTTTTGCAGTTTGAATGCAGTGCTTTCTTGCAGACAATTGCATCGAGACCTACGCCCGCACTGATTCCAAAAATCCGGTGTTTCTTTTCCCAGGTCACCTGTCCAAGATCCATTTTCTTTATCGGAATTCCATGCTTTTCCCGTCGAATGCACTTTAAAATCTGTCTCATACACACTATCGGGTCCGTTGGAATTCCCATACCTTTTCCGAAGTCATTCCCTGAACCACTGGCAATCACACCAAGACGTACTTTTTCAAAATCCGTAATTCCATTGAGGACCTCGTTGACGGTACCATCGCCACCCACAGCGATCAGATACACTGCTTTCTCCTGCTTTTTTGACAATTCTCTTGCAAGAACCGTTGCATGTCCCACATATTTTGTTTCATAAGCTTCATATGGGATATGTTTCTGCCTGAGAAAATCATATACCTGCCTCCATACCTGATTTGCATTTCCCGTTTTTGCATTTGTATTTACAATAAAATATAATTTGCTCATCTTATGTTCAGATACCTTCGTTTATTTTTATAATTATTTATAATTCACACCTATCTTATTATAATATAAATTGTACCAATTTGCACGATATTCTTCATTTCTTATCTTGTTCCCACTATCAATATGCGCTATCATAGATATGTTTTTTGAAAGTATAACTATGAGATTTGGAATAGTTATAAAACAGAAAGGATCACCATTATGAAACTACATATAAAATATCTACGCTTTTTTGCCTTGCTTCTGCTCTGTGGAGTGTTCATACCATCCTTGCAAGGATGCCAGGCAGAAGAACAAAAAGTCTCCAAGACCGGTTTCTATTTTGATACTGTCATCAACGTTACCCTCTATGGAACTTCGGACGAAAGCTACATTGATGAGTGCTTCTCGCTTGCTGACCGCTACGAACATCTGCTGTCAAACACCATCGAAGACAGCGAAATTTCCAAAATCAATGCGGCAAAAGGTTCTTATGTGACCGTCAGTGACGAAACACTCACGCTAATAAAAGCCGGTATCTCTTACGGAGACCTCAGCAACGGGAAATTTGATATTACAATCGGTGGATTATCGGATTTGTGGAATATTTCTTCCATCGCAGAAAATGCCAAAAGTGAAGACAACGAAGTCGATGCATCCGTGCTTCCGTCCAAAGATGAAATTGCAGAAACACTCTCCCACGTCAGCTACAAGAATATTGAAATCAAAGGAAATGATGTCCGTCTTTTGGACCCACAGGCCAAACTCGATTTAGGTGGTATCGCCAAAGGCTACATTGCAGATCAGATGAAAACCTATTTGCAGAAAAAAGGTATCTCAGAAGGTATCATCAATCTCGGCGGAAATGTTCTTACTTTAGGAAAAAAAGAAAATGGGGATACTTACAGTATTGGTGTGCAAAAGCCTTTTGCAGAGAGCGGCACCAGCCTTGGTATTGTAAAAGTTCCAGATGCATCCGTGGTATCTTCCGGCATTTATGAGCGCTACTATCGGGTAAACGGGAAAATATACCATCATCTGTTAAGCACTGAAAACGGTTATCCCATTGAAAATAATCTGTATCAGGTTACCATTATCAGTCAAAGTTCCATGGACGGCGATGCCTTAAGTACCACATGCTTTGCATTAGGCCTTAATAATGGCATGAAACTGATTGAGCAGATTAAAGATACCGAAGCCATCTTTGTTACTGATGACGGAAAAACACACTGCACTTCCGGTGTCGGAGATATGGTGCAATTTGAACAAAATTAATCAAAAAGTCACCCGAACAGCTTCGAGTGACTTTTTTACTGTATTTGTAAATTACAAAGAACTACAAAATAATCTTCTTCGGACATTTTTCTGCACAGATTCCGCAACCTGTACATTTCTCCTGATCAATGTATGCCACGTTGTCAATTACATGAATGGCATCTGATGGACAATTCTTCTCACACAGATGACATCCGATACATCCTACAGAGCAGGCATCCATAACCGCTTTTCCTTTATCCTTGGAACTGCACTGCACAAGATGCATTGCCTCATAAGGCACAAGCTCAATCAGATGCTTCGGACATGCAGCTACGCACTTTCCACAAGCCTTGCAGACTTTCTCATCTACTTTTGCAATTCCATCGACTATATGGATTGCGTCAAACGGGCAAGCCTTTACACAGCTTCCAAAGCCAAGACAGCCATAATTACATGATTTCGGTCCACCGTTTGGAACAAATGCCATTGCAGCACAATCTTCCAGACCTGTATAATCATAATCCTGTTTTGCTTTTTCACAGGTTCCTGCGCATTTTACAAATGCGACTTTCTTAACAGAAGCACCTGCAGAAACTCCCATGATTTCTCCGACTTTTGCTGCTACCGGATCGCCACCTACCGGACACTGTCCTACCGGTGCTTCTCCCTTTGCAATCGCAGCTGCAAGTCCGGAACATCCGGCGTATCCACAACCACCACAGTTATTTCCAGGCAGAACTTCAAGAATTGCTTCCTCTCTCGGGTCTACCTCAACTTTGAATTTTTCTCCGGAAATGCCGAGGAAAAATCCAAGAATAATTCCAACACAGCCTACAACAAGAGCTGCGACAATAATTCCAGTAAGCATATTCTTTTCCTCCTAAATCATTCCTGAGAATCCCATAAATGCGATGGACATCAGGCAGGCTGTAATCAATACAATTGCAGTACCTCTGAATGTCTTAGGGATGTCATTATATTCAATTTTTTCACGAATTCCTGCCATCAGTACGATTGCGATAAAGAATCCCACTGCAGTAGAAAATCCATATACTACACTCTCTAACAGATTGTAATCATAAGTTACACAGTTCAAAGCCACACCAAGTACGGCACAGTTGGTTGTGATCAATGGAAGATACACACCAAGCGACTGATACAGTGCCGGCATTTTCTTTTTCAGGAACATCTCAACAAACTGTACCAATGCTGCAATAACTAAAATAAATACAATTGTTTTCAAATATGTCAGATCAATTCCCTTTGAAACAAGGAATGGATTGGCAAGAATAAATTTATAGATCAGTCCGGTAATGAAAGAAGATATCGTAATAACAAAGATTACCGCTCCACCCATACCAGCAGCTGTCTCCGTCTTCTTGGATACACCAAGGAACGGGCAAATGCCGAGGAACTGACTTAATACTACGTTGTTTACAATTGCAGATCCAACCGCAATCAAAACCAGTTCAGCTAATGTACTCATCGACTTTCTCCTCCCTTATGCCTGTTCTTTTTCAGAAGCTGCAGCCTTACCGGTACACATTGCAGACTGACCACAGTGTGCACAATCACCGGACAGACAGCCTGCCGGTTCTGCAAGAGGCTTGCCTTTTGCTTCCATCTTTTTACGAATGATGTTCATTCCGGCTACAAGGAATGCCAGTACAAGGAATGCACCAGGTGCCATAATAAAAATGGTAATTGGTGTAAATCCCTTGATTGCAGACAGGAACGGAAGTCCGAAAAATGTTCCTGCACCAAGGATTTCACGAATCAGACCGATAATAGTAAGTCCCATGGTAAATCCAAGTCCCATACCGATTCCATCGAAAATAGACTCGACCGGTCCATTCTTTGATGCATAGCTTTCTGCACGGCCAAGAATAATACAGTTAACTACGATCAGCGGAATATACACACCAAGTGCTTTGGAAAGACTTGACAGATATGCCTGCATCAGAAACTGTACAACGGTAACCAGTGATGCAACGATCACTATGTAAGCTGGCATACGCACACCATTTGGAATCACTTTACGAAAAAGTGAAATCAAAAGGTTTGAAAAAACAAGTACAACCAATGTAGAAAGTCCCATACCCAATCCGTTGATGGCGGATGATGTAACGGCCAATGTCGGACACATACCGAGCATCAGTACAAAGGTAGGATTTTCCTTGATTACACCATTATATAAACGTTCAACATACTTGTTCATTACTGAGCACCTCCTAACGCATTCTGGAAGTAATAAATTGCGGCGTTGCAACCATTTGCCATCGCTTTGGATGTGATGGTAGAACCAGTAATGGCCTCAATCTGATCATCGGATGATGGTGTCTGCTTTACTACAGTAAACTGATCAACCTTTTTGTTCTGGAACTGACTATAGAAATCTTCTTCCTCTGCTTTCATACCAAGACCCGGTGTCTCGGAAATGTCAGTAATGGAATAGCCATTTACAGTTCCATCATTCTGAATTCCTACAGAAAACGTAATGCTTCCCTGGCTTCCGTCTTTTGCAGTAACCGTGATTACATATCCGAGTGCATTACCATCTTTGTCAACGGCTTCTTCCACATCATCAATGGTATCATCATAACCTGCATCTGCGACTAATTTGTCAGCCTCATCTGCATCATACTCTTTTTCATTAAATGCATCTGCATCCTTAAACACTGCCTGATAGGCCTCTTTCTTTGTCTGCTCATTTGCCTTATCGATCGGTGTCTTGGTAATGCCATATACAGTACCTAAGATCACACCGATCACCAGTGTAAAGGCGGTCAAAATCAAAGCGTCATGTACAATCTGTTTATTCATTCTTCTTTGCCTCCTTTACTACTCCAAATGCTCTTGGTATTGTAACTTTTTCAATCAATGGTACAAGAAGGTTACTCAAGATAATTGCAAAGGAAACACCTTCTGCATTGGCTCCAAAACAACGGAAAATACCGGTCAGTAATCCGCAGCAGATACCAAAAATAATCTGTCCCATTGGTGTGATTGGTGATGTAACATAATCTGTAGCCATAAAGAATGCACCAAGCATCAGACCACCACCGCAAAGCTGGGCAACCACATATGTAATGTCAAATCTCTGTGCACCAAAGATAAACATAAAGATTGCAAATGTAATGATGTAAGAAGCCGGTATTCTTAAATTGATCACGCCAAGAAGGATCAAAATAATTGCACCAATTAAGATTGCGATCACGGAAGTCTCTCCGATAGTTCCTGGGATCTTTCCTGTAAGCATATCCATAAGATTTACAGAAGAAAGCCCCTCATTTCTTATCATTCCAAGTGGAGTTGCTCCAGAATATGCTTCATACTGTTTACAGCTGAAATTTGTCATATCTGCGGCAAATGCAATCAAAAGGAAACAACGTCCGCCAAGGGCCGGGTTCATGAAATTCTGTCCCAGACCACCAAACAGCATTTTTACAATTACGATTGCGAAAACACCACCAATAACAGCTTCCCACCATGGAAGATTTACCGGAAGGTTCAATGCCAGAAGCAAACCGGTAACGACTGCACTCAAATCAGTCAGGCTGTTTTTCTTGTGTACGATCTTATTAAAAATCCATTCCGAAGCCATACAGCTTGCAATGGTAACCAAAATCAGTACCAATGCTTTATATCCAAAGTTATATATACCAAACAAACTTGCCGGCAGTAATGCAATAAGTACATACAGCATCACTCTGCTTGTAGAATCTTTGGCACGTACATGTGGTGAAGATGAAACCTGATATTTTTCACTCACGATAATCCACCTCTTTCTCTTATTTTTGTTTTCTCTTTTCTGCAAGCACTAACTTTTTCATTGTTTTAACAGACTGTGCTACCTGTCGTCTGGAAGGACATACATAACTACAGCTGCCACATTCAATACATTCAAGTCCATGCCATTTTTCAAACTCTGCCATCAATCCGTTATTACCAAATTTGGCAAGTCGAGATGGAATCAGATTTTCCGGACATGCTTCCACACATCGTCCACAGTTGATACATGCCAGAGGCTCAAATTCTGCCACTGCATCTTTGCCAAGGCAAAGAAGGGAAGAAGAAGTCTTTGTTGTCGGCACATTCAGTCCAAACATGGCAAATCCCATCATTGGTCCACCGGAAATAATTTTCTCTGGCTGTACCTTGAATCCGCCTGCAGCTTCTACCAACTGCTCATATGGTGTACCCATGCTATACAGGAAATTCGAAGGATTGGTAATCGCATCGCCTGTGATAGTTGCTACACGCTTCATTACAGGGATTCCATTCTTTACTGCATTATAAACAGCAATCATGGTCTCCACATTATCTACAATACATCCTGCGTCCGCCGGCAGCATCTTGGAATTGATAGCTCTTCCAGTTACGGCGTAAATGAGCTGTCGCTCACCACCCTGTGGATACTTGGTCATCAATTCACACACTTCCATACGTGGCTCATCTTTCACCAGTTCCTTCAACTTTGCAATTGCGTCCGGCTTATTGTTTTCAACGCCAAATACACCCTTTGCTTTGTCAAACAGCTGAAGAATAATCTTCATTCCTGCAACGAGCTGCTCCGGGGTCTCCATCATTCTGCGATAATCGGCAGTCAGATATGGCTCACACTCTGCACAGTTTGCAATTATGTATTCAATTTTTTCTGGTTCCTTTGGTGACAGTTTTACATGTGTTGGGAAACCTGCACCACCCATTCCTACAACGCCAGCCTCTTTGACTTTGTTGATGATTTCTTCCTTTGACAGAGATGTTACATCATCAACTGCGTTATAAGTGACTTCATTAAATTCTCCATCGCTTTCAATTACGATTGAGTTAACCATGTCCCCTACAGCCACACGCCGTGGTTCAATTTTCTTTACTGTACCAGATACAGATGAATAGATTGGTGAAGATACAAAGCCGCCCGCTTCTGCAATCTTCTGTCCCTTCAGCACTGTGTCTCCTACAGCAACAATTGGGGTAGCTGGTGCTCCAATATGCTGCGATAATGGAAATACCAATTCACCCTTGGGTAGAACTTCTTTGATTGGTGCATCCTTTGCGAGTTCTTTTCCCTCATAAGGATGAACGCCGCCTTTAAATGTTTTCAAACCCATTTTTGTGCCCTCTTTCCTCTACATATTTGTCAAAACACTATAGTTTATGACACATTATCAATTGAATTATAGCACTTTTTAACCAAAAATGAATTAGTTTTTTCTTTTTTTTTGGAATATTATGTATTCTTTTTGATACAACAAAACGTGACTCGCAATTCAAAATATGATAAAATATTGCATATAGTGATAAGGAGAGGTTTATGAAAAAAACACACAAAGAAGAATTATAT
>URSS01000018.1 GCA_900550545.1 uncultured Lachnobacterium sp.
TCTTTAACTTCCGTCCAGACCGTGCCCGTGAAATGACACGTGCATTCTGTGATGATAAATTCACAGGATTCGACAGACCATTCATTAAGACAACATTTGTATGCTTCAAGGATTACGATGAGACAATTCCAAACAAGCTCATCGCATTCGAAAAAGAGCACATTACCAATACATTTGGTGAGTATCTTGCAAAATGTGGTAAGAAGCAGCTCCGTCTTGCAGAGACAGAGAAGTATGCTCATGTAACATTCTTCTTCAATGGTGGTGTAGAGGAGCCAAACGTAGATGAAGCCCGTCTGCTTGTAAATTCACCGAAGGATGTAGCAACATATGACTTAAAGCCAGAGATGAGCGCTCCGGAAGTTGGAATGGATCTTGTAGAGGCAATTAAGTCTGACAAGTATGATGTTATCATTATCAACTTTGCGAACCCGGATATGGTAGGACATACCGGTGTAATCCCGGCAGCAGTGAAAGCTGTTGAGCGTGTAGACAGTCTTGTTGGCGATGCTGTACAGGCAATCAAAGATGTTGACGGTGTTCTGTTCATCTGCGCAGATCACGGAAATGCAGAGAAGATGATTGATTATGAGACAGGAAAGCCACATACCGCTCATACAACCAACCCGGTTCCATTTATTCTTGTGAATGCAGATTCAAAGTATACACTTCGCGAGGGTGGATGTCTTGCAGACATTGCTCCAACACTACTTCAGATTATGGGATTAGAGCAGCCGGCTGAGATGACAGGAAAGTCATTATTAGTTGAAAAATAAAATCCGATAAGGGATTCTTATAAACAGTATGAAAAAGGTACCAGTGTAGGCTGGTGCCTTTTTTACAATATAAGCGCATAGATGCTGATATATTAGCAAGACTTATCAGAAAAAAGAAAAAAATGTAAAAACTTATAAATTGCCAGGCATTGCATTGACTTTCTAAAAGGCGCTGTATTATAATTTTCTTAGTTAGTCAGAAAAGCAGATGCTTTTTGACACTACTGAAAAATAAAATTCGAAAGCATAAGATGGAGGACAAGAGAACATGCAGGAATTTAAACCGTTCAAAGAAGGAAAAGTAAGAGAAGTATACGATAACGGAGACAGCCTGATTATTGTTGCGACCGATCGTATTTCAGCATTTGATAATATCTTGAAGAACAAGATCACAGACAAGGGCGCGATTCTTACGCAGATGTCCAAGTTTTGGTTTGATTTTACCAGGGATGTGGTTCCAAACCATATGCTTTCGGTTGATGTAAAAGATATGCCGGAATTTTTCCAACAGGAGAAATTTGATGGAAACAGCATGATGTGCAAGAAGTTAGAGATGCTTCCAATTGAGTGTATCGTACGTGGTTATATCACAGGAAGTGGCTGGGCAAGCTATAAGGAGAATGGAACTGTTTGTGGAATCAAGCTTCCGGAAGGACTGGTGGAGTCTGATAAGCTGCCTGAGCCGATTTATACACCTAGTACCAAAGCAGAATTAGGCGATCATGACGAGAACATCTCATTTGAGCAGTCTGTAGAAGTGCTTGAGAAAATTTATCCAGGTAAGGGACGTGATTATGCAACACAGATCAAGGATTGCACAATTGCATTATACAAGAAATGCGCAGAGTATGCATTGAGCAAAGGCATCATCATCGCAGATACCAAGTTCGAATTTGGTCTTGATGAGAACGGAAACGTAGTTCTCGGAGATGAGATGCTGACTCCGGACAGCTCACGATTCTGGCCATTAGAGGGATACAAAGCAGGTCAGGGACAGCCATCCTTTGATAAGCAGTATGTAAGAGACTGGCTGAAAGCAAATCCAGATAACGATTTCCTTCTTCCGGATGAAGTGGTTGTCAAGACGGTTGACAAGTACAAAGAAGCTTACGAGCTTTTAACAGGAACACCTTTTACAAGATAAGAAAACACAGACTGGAATTTGGAGATAAGAATGGATCAGGATATTCGTTTTGAAAAAAACAGAGCATGTGCGGTAAATAATATGGCATACGATGAGGACGCACTGCACGAGGAGTGTGGAGTCTTCGGTATGTATGACTTTGATGGTGCAGATGTAGCATCTACCATCTATTACGGATTATTTGCATTGCAGCACAGAGGACAGGAAAGCTGCGGTATCGCGGTTAGTGATACGAGTGGACCAAAGGGACAGATACAGTCCTACAAGGGAATGGGCCTTGTAAATGAGGTGTTCACACCAGAAGAATTAGAACGCATGAAAGGTGATATCGGTGTCGGTCATGTCCGTTATTCAACTGCCGGTGCATCGACAAGAGAGAACGCACAGCCGTTGGTATTAAATTATGTCAAGGGTACACTGGCACTTGCACACAATGGTAATCTGATCAATGCAAAGGAGCTGCGCCATGACTTGGAGTATACAGGTGCAATTTTTCAGACAACGATCGATTCCGAGGTAATTGCTTACCATATCGCAAGGGAGCGACTGAATTCTTCTTCGGCAGAAGAAGCTGTTCGCAGAGCATGCCAGAAGCTTAAGGGCGCATATGCCCTCGTGGTATCCAGTCCTAGAAAACTGATTGGTGCAAGAGATCCGTATGGATTTAAGCCGCTTTGTATTGGAAAGCGAGACAATGCTTACATCATTACATCCGAGACTTGTGCACTCGATACCATCGGTGCAGAGTATGTGCGTGATGTTTTACCAGGTGAGGTCGTTACGATCACACCGGAAAAAGGCATCGAATCCGATATGACAATGGCGCTTCCAAAGGGAAAAGAAGCAAGATGTATTTTTGAATATATCTATTTCGCGCGTCCGGACAGCCATATTGATGGCGTGAGTGTTTATGCCAGCCGTATTCGTGCAGGACGTTTTCTTGCACAGGATTCCCCGGTAGAGGCAGATATTGTTACCGGTGTACCGGAATCCGGAAATGCTGCTGCACTCGGATATTCTTTAGAGTCCGGCATTCCATATGGTACTGCATTTGTCAAGAACAGTTACGTGGGTCGTACCTTTATTAAGCCAAAGCAGAGCAGCCGTGAATCCAGTGTACAGGTAAAGCTGAACGTGCTCAAAGAGGCAGTCGCAGGAAAACGTGTAGTCATGATTGATGATTCTATCGTCCGCGGTACAACTTCGGACCGCATTGTCCGTATGCTTCGTGATGCAGGTGCCACGGAAGTGCATGTAAGAATCAGTTCTCCGCCATTTTTATGGCCGTGCTATTTTGGAACCGATATTCCGGCTCGTGAGCAGCTGATTGCATATAATCGCACAATTGAAGAAATCCGTGAAGTGATTGGTGCAGATTCACTCGGATATCTTGGCATTGACCGCCTCGATGAGATGGTGGGAGATCTGCCGATCTGTCGCGGATGCTTCACCGGTGAATATCCAATGGAGCCACCAAAGGAAGATATCCGTGGAGAATATTACGACAAAGAAATTGACCTTGAAAGAAAAATGGGAAGATAATATCTCCCTGAAGGAGGATAAGAATAGTGAGTACAGATAGATATACAAGTCCGCTTTCTGAGCGTTATGCCAGCAAGGAGATGCAGTACATTTTTTCTCAGGACATGAAGTTTACAACCTGGAGAAAATTGTGGATCGCATTGGCTGAGACAGAGATGGAACTTGGCCTTTCCGAGAATGGAAAGCCAGTCATCACGCAGGAGCAGATTGATGAGTTAAAGGCACATGTCAATGACATCAATTATGATGTGGCAGTTGAGAGAGAAAAATTAGTCCGTCATGATGTTATGAGTCATGTATATGCATATGGCCAGCAGTGCCCGAAAGCAGCAGGAATCATTCATCTTGGAGCAACTTCCTGTTATGTCGGAGATAATACAGATATTATCATTATGAATGAGGCATTGAAACTCGTTCACAAAAAGCTGGTAAGCGTGATCGCAGAGCTTGCAAATTTTGCAAACAAGTATAAGAATCAGCCGACATTGGCATTTACCCACTTCCAGCCGGCACAGCCGACAACCGTTGGTAAGCGTGCAACACTGTGGTTACAGGAGTTCATGATGGACCTGGAAGATCTTGAGTATGTACAGAGTACATTAAAGCTTCTTGGATCTAAGGGAACAACCGGTACACAGGCAAGTTTCTTAGAGCTTTTTAATGGGGATCAGGAAACAATCGACAAGATTGATCCAATGATCGCAGAGAAGATGGGATTTAAGGCATGTTATCCGGTATCCGGACAGACCTATTCCAGAAAAGTAGATACCAGAGTTTTGAATATTCTTGCAGGCATTGCCGCAAGTGCACACAAGATGTCAAATGATATTCGTCTCCTGCAGCATCTGAAAGAAGTTGAGGAGCCATTTGAAAAGAACCAGATCGGATCTTCCGCAATGGCATACAAGCGTAATCCAATGAGAAGTGAGCGTATCGCATCATTATCCCGCTATGTTATGGTGGATGCACTGAATCCGGCAATCACTTCTGCAACCCAGTGGTTCGAGCGTACACTGGATGATTCTGCAAACAAGCGTCTTTCCGTTCCGGAAGGATTCCTTGCAATCGATGGAATTCTGGATCTGTGCTTAAATGTTGTAGACGGACTGGTTGTTTATCCGAAAGTAATTTACAAGCATTTTATGGCAGAGATTCCATTTATGGCAACAGAGAACATCATGATGGATGCCGTAAAAGAAGGTGGAAACCGTCAGGAACTTCATGAGAAGATTCGTCAGCTCTCGATGGAAGCAGGCAAGACGGTAAAGGAAGAAGGCAAAGAGAACAATCTGGTTGACCTTATTGCTGCAGATCCTGCATTTGGACTTACCAAAGAGCAGATTGAAGCGAACTTAAAGCCAGAGCTTTATGTTGGACGCGCACCTCGTCAGGTGGAAGTATTCCTGCGGGATGTAGTTCATCCGGTGCTGGATGCAAATAAGTCTGAACTTGGTGTAAAAGCGGAGATTAATGTTTAATAGGTGAGGGAGAAAGCTGCGTATGTGCTGATGTAAAAGTTGGCGATACGCAGTTTTTTTTGCATTTCACTTGCCCCGGCCCATACCACATTTCCCTGCTACTAGTTAACCACAATTGTGAAGTTGTAGCAAACCTTCTCCTGCCTCTTTGATGATTCCTGTCCGTTCAAGTTTCGACACCAGCCCGTGTATGTACGTCCCTCACAGATGACGTCTGAAGTATTTTGTGTTTGTCTTAGAGGTGGTATAAACAATACAGTGCTCGCGGGTCGCATTTGCGCCCTCGTTCTACTTGTTAATAATGTAGTACTACGATGGGCGACACAATGGAGAGCGAGCACATTAAAATTTGTGAATGCCACCTCTTAGACAAACTAAAAATGCTGATCGCATCTGTGAGGGACGTACATACACGGGCTGGTGTCGAAACGCGAGCCGGACACGAAATTTGAGACAGGGAAAGGCTTTCACAACTTCTGCAATTTTGTCTAAAACTGTAGTAGGGAAATGTGGTATGGGCCGGGGCTTTGAAAATGTAAAAAAATGGCGCATCGAAAAACTTTTGCATAAGATACGCGCTTTCTATCCATAATAAACAAAAAAGAAAGGCGGTTCTTATGGCACTTACAATTAAAATTATTGACATACACGCAAGACAAATTTTAGATTCCAGAGGAAACCCTACCGTTGAAGCGGAAGTCACTGCACAGACAGAGACTACGGGAAGAAAGAGTGTAGGCAGGGAATCGGTTCCGTCAGGAGCGAGTACCGGACAATTTGAGGCTATCGAGTTAAGAGATGGCGTTGAAGCATATTTTGGCCTGGGTGTGGAGAAAGTTGTATCGCATATCAATGAGCGCATTCGGCAGGAACTTATGGGCATGAATGTACTGGACCAGATTGCAATCGACCGAAAACTCGTGGAACTGGATGGAACGGACAATAAGGGAAATCTCGGAGCAAATGCGTTGCTGGCGGTTTCACTTGCCTGCGCCAGATGTGCGGCTACGGCTTTGGATATGCCGCTGTACCGTTATCTTGGTGGTACAAATGCAAAGAGATGGCCGATGCCGATGATGAATGTGATCAATGGTGGCGCACATGCAAAAAATTCACTGGATTTTCAGGAGTTTATGATTGTTCCGGTGGGTGCCGATGATTTTGCACAGGCACTTCGGATGGGAGCAGAAGTCTATCATTTCTTAAGACAGATTCTTCACGAGGATGGTCTGCTCACGGCTGTGGGAGACGAAGGCGGATTTGCGCCGGATTTTGCAGACGCAAAAGAAGTCTTTGCCTATTTATCCCGCGCAGTGGAAAAAGCCGGCTATCAGGTGGGGGCTGATGTGGCGTTTGCCATGGATGCAGCAACTTCGGAATTGTATCATGAGGAAGACGGTATGTACCATTTTCAGGATGGCATCCGCAGCGCAGAGGAATTAATTTCTCTGTATGAGGATCTGATTCAGAATTATCCACTTATCTCGATTGAAGATGGACTGGATGAGGATGACTGGGAAGGCTGGCAGAAAATGACCACGCGCCTGGGAAAAGATGCAATGCTCGTCGGAGATGACCTGTTTGTCACCAATGTAAAGCGCATTCACTGTGGAATTGATCTTGCTGTGGCAAATGCAGTGCTGATCAAGGTGAACCAGATCGGAACATTGACAGAGGCGATGGACGCAATTGAACTTGCACAGAAAAGTGGCTACAAAGCCATTATTTCCCATCGTTCCGGTGAGACAGAAGATACCTTTATTGCGGATCTGGCAGTCGCAGTCAATGCCGGTTGGATCAAAACAGGAGCGCCTTGCCGTGGAGAGCGTACCGCAAAATACAATCAGCTCCTTCGAATCGGTGAAAACCTGTAAGAACCGGATTGGCAAAAAGGCCAATGGATGGAGGATATTTGGTAAAAACAAAAAATGCAATCGTGAGAGTAAGGAGTATGATCGCGGCAAAAGCAGAGTGATTCTGGCTGTTGCCGCGGTTTATTTTATTCTCGATACATAAAGCAAGAAAAACACCCAGAAAATAAAGCGCAATGTTGACTGCATCAGGCAATTTGGCAAAGACACCAGTGAGTGTATAGAAAGCAATCACAATAAAAGCCATACCGGAAAGAATTCCGATGGTGCGCGCAAACAGATAATTGGAAGGCAGTTGCCTTTTTTCTGTGAACAACAATTCAATGATCGTCAGAAGAAGCATCGGGAAAAACAGAAGTTTCAGGTGTTCCCAGGTGGATTCGTTGACTGCAGAAAACAGGGCAACAATGGGATTATCCCCCGACCATTCGTAGGTAAAATGCAGTAAAACCCCGAGAACGGAGATAAACAGAAAGCGTGATAAAAAAGTTTTTAATGTCATAAATAAGCACCTCAAAAAATATTTTATAAATGTTACATGCATGTAAAATTATGTTACAAAACAAAGAAGATTCTTAGAAATTCCTTAACAATGTTGTGTCTTATCTTCATTTGTGCTAGAACATAGCTAGAACGAATCATTCCAAAAGGAGGAATTTATCAATGAAAAAATTTCTGACAACGATCTGTGCATTTTTTGTGCTGGCAGTTATTATGGGAAGCGGTGCGACAACGACAGAAGCCAAAACAGCCGCGTATACCAGTACAATTACAAAGGATTATCGCACGACCTGGTCAAATGGTTCCAAAAAAGTTTATCTGAACAAAACCCGTAATAAACTTTATTGTAAAAACCTGAAGACCGGAAAAGCACAGTTACTGCAAAAACTAAAGGTAGATTCGGAAAGTGATCAGAGTTATAACATTTCGTATGTATATGGAAATAACATCTATCTTAGCAGCATGTATGGAGCCGGAGATGGTGATACCTATGTCTACAATATGAAGACAAAAACTTATAAGCGTCTGAAAAAGTACTTTATTATTCAGGATGCTTATGATAAATATCTGATTACATCTGAATATATGCCGACAGACATTTCGCCATATCCAACTTATGTATATGAGATTACTTCAAAAGGGGTAAAAAAAGTGGCGAAACTTGGAAATAATACCTCATCCGCGGTGTTCGTAAATGGAAAAATTTATTATGCATCTTATCCAAAGCCGGAAAATGCAGATGAGTCGGAATTGTATCGGGTAAATATTTATACATGTAAAAAAGATGGATCTGCAAAAAAGAAAATCTACACAAAGAAGGCTGGAAAGAAAGATGGATATATCATCGTGTATGCCATTACCGATGATATCATTGACTATACAATGACAACAAAGGATGGTCAGCTTGTGCAGTATGAGTATAACCGCACGACCGGCAAGACACAAAAAGTAACACAGGAATAAAATAAGCGAAGAGTCACAGGTAATCTCCATGTGGCTCTTTCTTTTTTGAACAAAAATGGTACAATAAGAGTAGTCAAATAAAAGTTCACAACAGAGAAAGAAGGAACAAGGTATGTGGATTTTGTATGCATTTGGCTCTGCCATGTTTGCAGGACTTACGTCTATACTTGCAAAATGCGGGATTCGAAAAACAGATTCAAACGTAGCAACGGCTATTCGTACCGTGATTGTACTGTTTTTTTCCTGGATCATGGTGTTTGTGGTCGGGGCGCAGAGTGGAATAAGAGATGTTTCCGTGACCACATGGATTTTTCTTTTTCTGTCTGGTGCAGCAACAGGTGCATCCTGGCTTTGTTATTTTAAGGCATTGCAGATCGGGGATGTGAATAAAGTTGTTCCGATTGATAAGTCAAGCACGATTCTGACGATCGTATTGGCATTTTTGTTTTTAAAAGAGGAAATCAGCATTCCAAAACTCATCTGTGTGGTACTGATTGGTATCGGAACTTATCTGATGATCACCAAAAAAGAAACAGGCGGAGAGAAGAAGAGTGGAAAAAGCTGGCTTTTTTATGCGGTATTATCTGCAGTGTTTGCCAGTCTGACATCGATTCTCGGAAAAGTTGGAATTGAGGGGGTAAATTCCAATCTTGGCACGGCAGTTCGTACGATTGTTGTTCTGATTATGGCATGGATTGTTGTATTTGTTACGGGAAAACAGAACACAATAAAAGAGATTGATAAGAAAGAACTTGGATTTATCTGTTTATCGGGGCTGGCAACAGGAGGTTCTTGGCTTTGTTACTATAAAGCGTTGCAGGACGGGCTTGCCAGTGTGGTCGTACCGATTGATAAATTGAGTATTGTAGTGACCATCGTATTTTCCTATATCGTGTTCCATGAAAAGCTCAGCCGCAAGGCATTGTTTGGATTGGCGCTGATCATAGGGGGAACACTGTGGATGGTTTTCATATAAAACATATAGGATAGGAAGGGAAAGGCCTATGTTAAAAGAATGGAAAGAATTGGATAAACCGGGAGAGGAAGAATTAAAGCAACGCCTGGATGCTGCAAAAGAGAAACTGGCAAGACAGCAGCTTTTGATCAAGGAACAGAAGATACCGGTACTGGTCGTAATGGAGGGATGGGGAACCTCCGGCAAGGGGTACAGTATTGGCCAGATTATCCAGAACATTGACCCACGTTTTTTTAAGGTTGAGTCAATGCAGAAAAAGACAGAAGAAGACGAGCGAAAACCGTTTTTGTATCGGTATTTTGCAAAGATTCCGGAGGCTGGAAAATTTGTATTCTTAGATACTGCATGGATGGATGAGATTACCGACGCAAGTCTGCATAAAGAATTGTCGGATACGGCATATACGAACCGTATTGAGAGCGTCCGACGTTTTGAGCGACAGATGACAGATAATGGATATCTTGTCATGAAGTTCTTTTTGCATATTTCCCAAAAGGAACAGGAAAAGCGGATCCGGAATCTAGAAGATGAAAAGGATACGACGTGGCGCGTCGGCAAGAAGGATTTGTGGCAGAATAAGCATTATGACAAATGCCTGGATGCATTTTCTTCCTATCTGAAAAATACGAACATGCCGTCTGCGCCGTGGTATATTGTGGATGCAAAATCAAAGAGATGGACAGAAGTTCAGATATTAGAAACACTGACGCGTGGAATCGAGATTGCATTAAGTAATCATCAGATGGCGGTTCCACTTTTGCAGAATGTGTTTCCACTAAAGCGTATGCCGCTGCTGGCAGAAATCCCTTTGGACAAGCAGATCGGAGAAGAGGAATACAAAAAAGAATTAAAGCAGCTGCAACAGCGCCTTGGCGAACTGCACAATCGTCTGTACCGCAAGAAAGTGCCTGTGATCATTGCTTATGAAGGCTGGGATGCTGCGGGAAAAGGCGGAAATATCAAACGGATTACCGGAGCGCTCGATCCGCGAGGATACGAGGTGCATCCGATCGCAAGTCCGGAGCCGCATGAGAAGGCAAGACATTATCTGTGGCGTTTCTGGACGAGACTGCCAAAGACGGGACATATTGCGATTTTTGACCGCACATGGTATGGAAGAGTCATGGTGGAACGTCTGGAGGGATTCTGCAGTGAGAATGACTGGATGCGCGCTTACAATGAAATCAACGAGTTCGAGAAGGAACTTCATGACTGGGGCGCAGTCATTATCAAATTCTGGGTACAGATTGACAAAGATACCCAGCTTGCCCGCTTTACGGATCGGCAGAATACACCGGAGAAACAGTGGAAGATCACCGATGAAGACTGGCGTAATCGTGAGAAGTGGGATGAATACGAGACGGCAGTCAATGAGATGATCGCAAAGACGAGCACGACCTATGCGCCGTGGCATATTCTTGAGTCGGTAGATAAGAAGTATGCAAGAATCAAAGCTCTGAAAATTGTAATTCATGAGCTGGAAAAAGCATTAGAATAAGGAGATTAGAAATGAATTCAGTGGAAAATTATGGCTTGCGTTATTTGGAACCAAAAGATTTGGATCAGTATAATGCGTTACTTCGTTATACATTTCAGGTAACGGAAGATGAACTTATTGCAACAGGCTGGAAGGATGAGGAAATCAAGCAGTCCAAGTTCCCGGTATTGGAACGTGCGGATGTATTGGGATGTTTTGATGGGGATACATTGATTTCCCAGTTTGCAGTTTATCCACTGAAAATGAATATTTATGGAGAAGTTTTTCAGGTAGGATTTGTCACAAGTGTCTGTACTTATCCGGAGTACACCGGACAGGGAATCATGAAAAAGCTCATGATACAAAGCCTTACCCATATGAAACAGCAGGAAAAGTCTTTTGCTCTGCTATATCCATATTCGATTCCTCTGTATCATCATCTGGGTTGGGAAATTATTTCCAACAAGATATCTTTTAACATCAAGGACCGGCAGATTCCTACCAAGGTAAAAGCACCGGGCTATGTACGACGTGTGGCGTGGGACAGTTCTGATTTCCATGAGCTGCATTCACATTTTGCATCGATCACGCACGGCTGCCTGTTCCGCAATGCTCTGGCATGGGAAGAGTACTGGCGTTGGGATGAGGACGATACAAATGTTGCGGTCTATTACAATACAAAGGACAAGCCGTGCGGATTCATGGTATACCTCATCAAAAACGATATTATGCATATCAAAGAGATGATTTATCTGAACCGCGAGGCAAAGAAGGGACTGTGGGAGTATATACATGCCCACGATTCCATGATTGATGAAGTGCATGGAAATACGTATTTCAGCGAACCGATCGCTTTCGAGATGGATGATGGAGACATCAAAGAATCCATTCGTCCGTATGCAATGGGAAGAATTATTGATATCGAAGAATTTATAAAAGATTATCCATGTGATCCGGATGGTGGAACACTTTATATTGAACTGGATATCACCGATAACCTTCTGCCTTGGAATGACCGTATTTTCCGTTTATGTTTTTCGGATGGAAAATGTACATTGACACATGAGCCGGCAGAGTACCGGCTCAAGATGGAGATTGGGACATTGACAACGCTTTTACTGGGCTATAAGACAGCCGAGCGTCTGTATGCATTAGAACGTATTGAAGGAAAGCAGGAAGCTGTGGACCGGCTCGATGATGTGCTGTTCCACAAGATTCCTTACATATCTGATTATATTTGATCAGAACCTGCCTGCATTAATTTTTTCCGACAGTGGAAGAAGGCAGGAATCAAAAAGCAATCTGCAAAAATCCAAGCCAGTGGGCTGGCAAAACATGCCGCGGAATATCCAAACAGTGGCACAAATGCCAGACCCACGAGCGCACGGGCAATCATTTCAAACACACCGGCAAATACTGCAAAGCCGGAAAATCCCATTCCCTGAATAAGAAAACGAACGATATTGACCAAAGCCAGCGGGATATAAAAGACTGCGTTGGTAATAAGAAATTGTCTTGCCTGTGCAACGACAACGGTTTCTTTCGGGTCGACGAACAGGTAAACAAGATTCTGACAAAAGACGATCAGCACAAGAAGAATGATGACAGAGTAGACAGCTCCAAGAATCACAGCGGAGCGGAGTCCCTGTCCAAGCCGGTCAAGCTTTCCGGCACCTACATTTTGTCCGCCAAAAGTGGCCATGGTAGAACCAAGTGCGTCGAAAGGACATACCACAAACATGGAAATTCTGCTTCCGGCTGTCATGGCTGCGACAGCAGCGGAACCGAGGGAGTTGACCGCTGTCTGCAAAATGACACTTCCGATAGCGGTGATCGAATATTGTAATCCCATAGGAAGTCCCATGATCAAAAGATATTTTACATAGAAAGAGTCCAGATTCCAATCCTCACGCTTCAGGTGAAGAATTTCAAATTTCCAGATGATCAGTATCAGACAGAGGATGCCGGATACTGCCTGCGCCAGCACGGTAGCAAAAGCAGCACCAAATACACCCCAGTGAAAGACTACGATAAACAGCAAATCCAGTCCGACATTGAGTACAGCGGCCAGAATCAGAAAAATGACCGGTGTGATGGAATCTCCAAGCGAACGCAGGTACGCAGATAATATATTGTAAAGGATGATGGCAGGTATGCCGGCAAAAATGACAACGATATATTGATAAGATAAGTCAATAATATCCGATGGTGTGCGCATCAAAAGAAGAATATCACGGCAGAATACCACAGTAAGGACTGTGAGTGTACCTCCAAAAAGAATGGATAATACCGCAGAGTTTCCTACATATTTGCGGAGTCCGTCATAATCTCTTGCACCGAAACGCTGTGCAATCGGAAGGGCGAATCCGTTGCAGATTCCCTGACAGAATCCGATGATCAGAAAGTTGATACTTCCGGTAGCGCCCACAGCGGCAAGCGCAGATACACCAAGAAAGCGGCCGACGATAATTGTGTCCACCAGTCCATATACCTGTTGAAAAAGCATTCCCATAAGAAGCGGAACGGCAAAGCCGAGAATGAGTTTCATCGTAGAACCGCTTGTCATCTCTTTTGTTGTACCTTTTCCCATAATTTGCCTCCTTATCCTTTCGCAATGTGTATCTATCTTATCATGATTTTTCAAAACTTCAAGAGGGTAAAAAGCTAAATTTTATTTTTTTTAAGAGGGGGAATTCTTTACAATTTTATAAGGATGCGGTACAGTATTGATAGTCAAAAAATCAGCCCATGCCAAAAGCAGCTTTCCATTGGCGGGGATGTTCAGCAAATAGAGGAGGCAACATGAAAAACTGGGAAAACAATATTCGAAAAGTCGTTCCATACGTTCCTGGCGAGCAGCCAAAGAAGGAGCGTATGATTAAATTAAATACAAACGAGAATCCATATCCACCGGCACCGGGGGTCGCAAAAGCAGTAGCAGATATAGACATTGACCGCCTGCGTCTGTATCCGGATCCGGTTGTGGCAGATCTGGTACAGGGCATTGCTGACTTTTATAAGGTAGAGAACAATCAGGTCTTTGTCGGAGTCGGTTCCGATGATGTGCTGGCTATGATCTTTATGACATTTTTTAATGCCAAGGAGCCGATTCTGTTTCCGGATATCACATATTCTTTTTATGATGTGTGGGCAGAAATGCTTCGAATTCCATACGAGCGCATTCCGTTGGATGATGAGTTTAAGATCCGCACAGAGGACTATAAGAAGGCAAACGGTGGTGTGATCTTCCCGAATCCGAATGCACCGACCGGTGAATTGATGACATTAGAGCAGATCGAGCAGATCATTCAGGCCAATCCGGATGTCATTGTTGTGGTGGATGAAGCATATATTGACTTTGGCGGCGAGAGTGCATTGCCTCTGATTGATAAGTATGACAATCTGATTGTTGTACAGACATTTTCAAAATCCCGTTCCATGGCAGGATCACGTATTGGATTTGCAATCAGTAATCCGGTACTCATTAAGTATTTAAATGACGTGAAGTATTCCTTTAATTCCTATACGATGGACACGATTACAATTGCAGCAGGTACTGCAGCAATCAAAGACCGTGCATACTTTGAGATGACACGTGATAAGATTATAAAGACAAGAGAATGGACGAAGCAGGAATTGAAGAAACTCGGCTTTGTGTTTGGCGATTCCAAGAGTAACTTCATATTTGCCAGACATCCGCAGGTATCCGGGGAAGCTTTGTTTGAAGCTTTGAAAGAAAAAGATATCTATGTACGGCATTTCAGCAATCCGGCCAGAATCAATGAATATCTGCGTATTTCCATTGGTACGGATGAGCAGATGCAGGAGTTTATTGATTTCCTGAAGGCATATATAAATCAGTAAAAGAATAAGTAAATCTAAGAAATGAGGACAAAATATTGTTTAAGCATTATCTGATTGTTTTTTTTGTTTCCATGGTACCGCTGATAGAACTTCGTGGAGCAATTCCCTATTCGCAGATATTTCATCTGCCAACGATACCATCGTACATGATAGCGATTATTGGAAACATGTTGCCGGTACCGATCATTTATCTGTTCGCGCGCAAAGTGCTTGTGTGGGGCGCGGATAAGCCGGTCATTGGCCGGTTCTTTACCTGGTGCCTTGAAAAGGGAGAAAAAGGCGGCAAAAAGCTGCAGGCGAAGGCCGGAAGAGGTCTTTTTGTAGCATTATTACTGTTTGTCGGAATTCCGATTCCTGGAACCGGTGCATGGACGGGAACATTAGCAGCAAGTATCCTGGACATGGATTTTAAATCTACCATTGCAGCAGTCATGCTTGGCGTACTGCTTGCAGGGATAATTATGATGGTACTGAGTCTCGTAGGAGTTAGTATCTTCTAGTCAAAGGAAATGTAACAATATTATGAAAGAAAAGCAAAAGAAAATACGCTCTATGCCCAGACAGATCCGTTGGGATAAATTAGACAATACGGCACATTTATTTCCTTCCATTGCGGGAGAGAATATGACAAATGTATACCGGATCAGCGTGACGCTCAAGGAAGAAATTCAAAAAGAATATCTGCAGCAGGCGCTTGATATGGTATTGCCGAAGTTCGACGGATTTAATGTCCGGCTAAGGACCGGCGTGTTTTGGTATTATTTTGAGGAAAATGGAAAGAAAGCGCCGCGCGTGACCGAGGAAACGATGTTTCCGTGCCGCTTTATTCAGCCGAACAGGAATCACAGTTATCTGTTTCGCGTCACATATTATCACAAGCGTATCAATCTGGAAGTATTTCATGTGCTTACGGATGGTATGGGAGGAATCAATTTTCTCCGGGAACTGACCTATCAGTATCTGCGTCTTGTGCATCCGGAACTTGGAGGGCAGAATGGACTGAGTGTGGATACGTCGTTGAGTCGTGAGGACAGCTTTGTCAGAAATTATAAAAAAGGCAGACCGAGTGGATTTAATAAGGAAAAAGCATATCTCATCCATGAGGACAGGCTGCCGGCAGGTGAATTTGGCCTGATGCATGGAAGAATGCCGGTACAACAGCTCAAAGATGTCGCACACCGGTATCACGCTTCGCTGAATGAATATCTTGTGACGGTATTTGTGTGGAGCGTATATACGCAGCTTTTGCATGGAATACCGGGCGGACGGCCAATCCGTGTGGCAGTGCCGGTGAATCTGCGCCCGTACTTTGATTCCGATACGACAAAGAATTTCTTTGTCATGGTCTCTGCGGAGTTTCGTCCGCAGAAGGATACGTATACGTTTGAAGAAGTTCTGGCTATCATACAGGAGAGCCTCCACAGACAGATCAACAAGGAACATCTCGAAGATCTGTTTTCTTACAGCGTGTCCAATCAGATGAACAAGCTCATGCGCCCGGTACCGCTTTTTCTGAAGAACATAGCGATGCGGATTGTGTATTCGAAGTCAGCGGTGGCCAATACGACAACAATTACCAATATCGGAAACATCAAAATTGACGAGTTATATCAGCCATATATTGAGATGTTCCATTCGTTTATTGCCATGTCAAAGGGACAGTATCTGAAAGGAACGATCTGTTCGTATCAGGATACGCTGGTATTTACGTTCAGTTCCATTTTTGCGGAGGCGACCGTACAGAAAGCCTTTTTCCGAAAGATTGCAGAGGATGGCGTAGAAGTAAGTATAGAAACAAACGGGGTGTATTATGAGTAGATGTCAGAAATGTAATGTGATCATTTTAGATCATACGGATCGTTGTCCGTTGTGCAAGCATGTTCTTGAAGAGGATGGAACTTCCACAGAGGATATGTACCCGAATGCCATTGCTGTCACAAAGAGATTTCGATTTCTGGAAAATTTATTTTTATTTTTGTCTATTTTGATTGAGTGCCTTCTGGTTTCCATCAACTACAATGCTGACCCACAGGTTCCGTGGAGCATTGTAGCCGGACTGGTATTCATCTATGCGAATATTGTATTCCGACTTGCGATTGTAGGTAAATCGGGATATATGTTTAAGACAATCAGTCTGATTATTCTGGCGGTTGCCATGATGCTTGGCATTGATTATGTGACGGGATATCGCGGATGGTCATTGGATTTTGTAGTTCCGTCTGCGATTCTTGTGGTGGATCTGGTTATTTTTCTGTTGATTTTGATTAACCGCAGAAACTGGCAGAGTTACATGATGACAGAGATACTGACCATATTGCTCAGTCTGATTCCGGTTATTTTGCGGTTGATGGGAATGATCCACTTCAAATATCTCGTATGGATTGCTTTTGGAACCTCATTATTTTTATTCCTAGGAACTTTGATCTTAGGTGACCAGAGAGCACGAACAGAGTTAAAACGGAGATTTCACGTATGATAGAGAACGAAGCAAGTGTTAAGGGACGTGTAATAGCAGAACTTCTTTCCCATCTTACCAATGATCTGCAGATTGGAAAGAAAATCAAAAGCGGAGAACTTAGAAAGCGGTTAAAAGAGCCAGCGTGGCACGTGCCGGAATGCTTTAATATGACAAATATTGACATGGAAAACTTCTCCATGAAGCTGTTGTCCCTAAAGGAGAATCCGGGGCAGGATTATGTGATCTTACAGTTGCATGGTGGCGGTTATATGGGGGCGGTGCGCAATGCATATTATGTGTTTGCCGGCCTGTACAATGAAGTGAGCAAAGGCTGCAATGTGCTGACACCGGATTACCGCGTCGCACCGGAACATCCATATCCGGCGGCACTGGAGGATGCGCTCGCATCCTATCAGTGGCTTTTGGACAAAGGCTATTATGGGGAGCAGATCATTGTTGCCGGGGATTCGGCAGGTGGTGGACTCGCCATGGCATTGTGTATGTATCTGAAAGATCATCACATGCCGATGCCCGGTGGAGTTATTGCCATGTCTCCATGGACGGATCTGACAGCCAGCGGAGAGTCCTATATAACTAACTACGAAAAGGACCCTTTGTTTGGCAATACCAAAGAAAGCCTGATCTATGTTAACGATTACGCCGGAGATCACGACAAGATGGATTGCTATATTTCTCCATTGTTTGGAGATTTCCGGGGATTTCCACCGATGCTGATTCAGGTAGGATCACTGGAAATGCTTCTGAGTGATTCCGTGTCCGTTGCAGCGAAGGCACGGCAGCAGGGCATTCGCGTACGTTTAAGTATTTATGAAGGAATGTTCCATGTATTTCAGATGGCATACCTGAATATACCAGAGTCAAAGAAAGCGTGGGCAGAAGTAGGAAAATTTATCGATGTACTTCGAAGCGATTCCTCGTTGGGATAAGAGTGGAAGAGAAGCGAAAAGCATATGCGTGAGCATGTGCTTTTTCTATTTAAAAAATCTTTTCATAATCCCAACTATTTTGTATCATATTTCGTATATCTGAGTGAACGGAGATAAAGGCGGTGAACATGCATGCAGACGGACAATCAGTTAATCCGCAGAATTAAGAAAAAACAGGATAAAAAAGCGGCGGATGAACTGATCCGGCGATACTACCGGGAAATCTATGCGTTTACCTACCGGCAGACCGGAGAGAGGGAACTTGCGCTTGATCTGACACAGGAAATTTTTATCACGGTTTTGCAGGGAATTTATGCGTTTGATGAGAAAAAGGCGGGCTTCCGCACCTGGGCATACCGTGTGGCAGCCAACAGGATCACAGATTATTATCGCAGTAAAAGTTATAAAAAGGAAAAACTGTAGCAGCCCCTGCAATGGGAAACAGAGGAGGAAAAAACTGCGCGTGATCTGGCGGAGCATATGGTTCAAAAAGAAGAGATTCGCCGGATTATGGATATTGTCGTTTCCTATGAGCGCGAATGGATTCGCATTTTTCAGAAAAAATGCTTTGAGGAGAAGACATTTGCGCAGATTGCAGAGGAGATGGATCTTGCGGAGAGTACCGTAAAGACCCGGTTTTACCAGATGTTAAAAAGGATTCGGCAGGAGGTGCAAAGATGAAGGAAAAGGAATGGAAGAAAGAACAGAAGATACCACTGCTTCCAGTAGAATTCCCGGAGGATAGCGTTATGCAGAAGGAATGTCGTGCGATTGTGGAAAAAGCAATACCAAAGCGGCAGAGTCTATGGGAAAGAATCAAAGAAATTTACTGGGGACCGGGCATTCGTGCCATATTTTATCAGAGCGGAAGTATCTGGCTTATAGTTGCCTGTCTGTATCTGGGAATCGGATGGCTTGGACAGTCATATGCAAAGCAGCCCGAAACGCAGATGATAATCGTGTTTTTAGGATTTCCTGTCTGTTTTCTGGTGTTTGCGGTGCTGGCATGGTGGCTGGATGCGCAGAACCACATGCAGGAGCTGATCGGCTCGCTTCACTATTCCCAGAGCTATCTGTCGGGACTTCGCATGCTGTATGCAGGCGTGATCATGATACTGGTCAATGTGACCGGAGCAGCTTTATTTACGGATGTTTCGGGAAAAGCATTTGTGAGTATGGTTCTGGTGGGAAGCAGCAGTGTGTTTTTGTTTGCTTCGGTCTGTGTATATGCCTGCCACAAAGGCGCGGGGGGTCTGTTTTATGCAGGTCTGATCGCAGTCTGGGCGTGTGTGTGCGTGATTGCAAGGCTTGCGGGAACTGGCGTGCAGATGTTTCTTTTTACATCGGTTCCGCTGGCGGTGCACGGCGCGGTCACTGCCGCAAGCTTTTGTCTTTTGTTCGTATCAATAGGAAAGGTGGAGAAAAAAGATGCTTACTCTTTCGCATGTTAGCAAAAGTTACGGAAAATTTCCGGCGGTGGAAGACATCAGTCTTGAGATGGAGCATGGGCTTTACGGAATGCTTGCCCCAAACGGTGCGGGAAAGACAACTCTCATAAAAATGATTGCAACCCTGCTGGTTCCTACACAGGGAGAAATTTTATGGGATGGGATTCCTGTTGCAAAACTCGGGGAAAAATACCGGGATCTACTGGGGTATCTGCCGCAGCAGTTTGGATATTACAAAAACAACACACCCGTGCAGTATCTGGATTATCTGGCAGCACTTAAAAATATGCCAAAGCAGACCGCAAAAGAAAAGATAGAACAACTGCTTGAACTGGTCGGACTTTCTGATGTGGCAGACAAAAAAATGAAAAAATTTTCTGGAGGAATGATCCAGCGGGTGGGAATTGCACAGGCAATGTTAAATGATCCGAAAATTCTGATACTGGATGAACCGACTGCGGGGCTTGATCCCAAGGAGCGGGCGCGCTTCCGCAATATCCTGTCAACGTTGTCAAAGGACCGGATCGTCATTCTTTCCACGCATATTGTGTCGGATATTGAGTCGAATGCCAATCAGGTGATTCTGTTAAAAGACCGTAAACTATACCGGATGGACACGGTTTCCAATATTTGTAAAACGCTTGATGGAAAGGTGTATGAGTGTGTGATGGAAGACCGTGCGTTTGATGCATTTCAAGACACGCATCTGATTCTTTCTGTGCGGCAGGAGCAGGAACATATGCAGGTGCGTTATTACAGCAGCAAGCCGGAGGAAGGCAGCAGGAATTGTACGCCGAATCTGGAAGATGTATTTCTGGTTACTTATCAGGAGGAACCGGCATGAAAATATTGATAAAAGAATGTAAAAAAATCATGGATATCCGGGTATTGCTTGTTATAGCAGTATTTACGGTGCTGTTTTACCAGTTGTTTTTAGAAGTGACAATTTATCCGGCGGGAGGGCAGACAACAAATTCCCCGTATGATATGCCGTTTTACGCCGAACTAATCGAAAGCTGGGGAACTTCGCTGCCACGTGAGGACTGGTCGAAGCTGGATGAAAAAAGAAAAGAACTGGAAGAGGCATACACCCGGATCATTGCGGCGGATCCGGTTCTTGCAGATGCAAAAATTACGAATTATCAGGAATTTTCGAAGACACGGGAAATATTTTTTGATAAGGATACTTTAACCGATGAGGAAAAGAAAATCGATCAGGAACTGTCGCGTCTGGTCTTTGAGGATTCAAAAGGGTCAAAACTGTTTTTTGAATTTCAGGTGCTCGATCGGCTGGATGAATACAAAAATTTACAGAATGGAGACAGCATCTCTCTAATGCCGAGTGGAATTTTTTATATTGTAGAAAAAGATATGAGAATGATGGGAATTCTGCTTCTGATTTGTTTTGCAATCCTTGCACTGCCGTATCTGATACGGGAACGGTTATGTCATGTGATGCCGTTGTATGTGACGACCGCTACCGGGCGGAAAATTTTTGACAGACAGTTTCAGGCACTTATCGTCTGCTGCGGTTTTGTGGGAATCGTACAATTTGGTATTTATGTACTGGTTTATGTCATAAAAGGACTGGCAGTATTCTGGAAAGGCGATTGTATCAACGATACGGGACTGCAGTTGTGGTGTAAAAATCTGCCATTTGGTTTCTATATGCTGCTTTACATGCTGCTGGTTTTTGTGTTTGTGCTGGTTGCGGTTGTTTTGATTTACCTGATCGGAAGAACGGCAGGCAATTACATTGCGGGAATTGCATTTGCCATTCCGGCATGCGCAGGAATTGGCTTTTTGCTGACACACATTTTTGTACATCTGTTTCAGAAGCCGATGGATGAAAATAGCCTGCCTTATTCAGAAGTGCTTTGGATTCTGGTGTGGATTTTGGCATGCGCGTGCGTGCTGTGGCGGAAAATGCACAGAGATCATTACAGAGATCTCTCTCGATAGATGATGGCAAAAAAGTTTTCGCAGTCACATAATATCAAAGGAGGTAAGGGATGCGCCTTTTGCAAAAAGAGTGTGGAAAATGTCTGCGGCATCCGTTTCTGTGGATTGTCTGTATCGCATTTGGATTGTTTCAGTTTTTGAGTATCTATACCTATGTGGGAAATGCCGGCATGAGAAAGGAACTTCGGCAGATGCATGTGGCTGTGACGGATGAGGAGACGGCAAGCCCGGAGTATGAAAGTGCCTATGCGGACTATAAAAAGACCTATGGCGGAATGTATGATACACTGGATATGCGTAAGATTCTGGAACAGAAAGAAAAAAAGAGTGGATATGAACCGCAGGGAGTCTGGGGATCGTGGATTGTACGCAATTATGACCGATTGCAGAAGAGGGTGAAACAGATCAGAAAAACAGGGGAAGGCACTTATGACTTTTATCCGGGAAGTTGGTATAAACTGCACACCACTTTGTATGGAAAACTGTGGAAGAAGCTGATTTTGCAGACCGCGGTTCTGATGATTCTTTCGATGCTGTATCTGATGGATTACGAGAGGATATATAAAACGCAGGATCTAGTTTTGGCGACCACCACCGGAAAGAAAATGATGGAAAAGAAAATGCTTGCAGGAGCGTTGTGCGGGCTGTTTTATGCCGGACTGCTTACAGCGTTTACCCTCTTGGTATTTTTTGCAGCGGTTCCGTTTCAGAACCTGTGGCATGTTCCGGTGGCGGCATGCATGGTTGCAGAGCCGCGGCTGCAGATGATGTATCCGTTTGTCACGTTCTGGCGGCTGGAGCAGTGGCGTTATTTTTTGCTTGCGCTGGTGGTGCTTGTGGGACTGCTTGGGATCGTTGCGGCTGTTACTGCCGCAGTGCAGTTGTTTTTACAGAACAGTTATTTTTCGTTTGCGGTACTTAGTCTTCTTTTTATGGGGGCATATCTGCTTGCCTATGTGCAGATGGGAAATGTGTGGGATCTTATCCGGGAATTATTTAATCCCACAGTACTGTATGCAACCAGCGGAGGCTGGTTTATGGAAAATGATCTGCTCCTGTCGTTTGCAGGAAATGAATTTGCCGTGTTATTCTGCAGTGGAACGGTTGCCGTTTGTCTGCTGGTTGTGGGAAAACGCAGATACCATAGGTTGGATGTAATATAGGACCGAAGTACAATTGGCAGGGAAGTGTAAAATAGCAATGTTGAATGGAAAATGAAAAAGAGTAAGACAAAAATGCTGTAAGTTTTGAAAACATACAGCATTTTTGCTAGTTTACTATACACTCTTTCCGGTATAAAGCTGATAATATTTTCCTTTGGCTGCAATGAGCTGGTCGTGATTTCCACGTTCGATGACACGGCCCTGTTCGAGTACGATGATACAATCACTGTTTCGGACGGTGGACAGGCGGTGTGCAATAACAAAGGTCGTTCTTCCGGCCATCAGTTTATCCATACCATCCTGTACGATACGCTCGGTACGGGTATCGATGGAACTGGTTGCTTCATCGAGAATCAGAACCGGTGGATTTGCGATTGCTGCGCGGGCAATCGCAATCATCTGGCGCTGTCCCTGACTTAAGTTGGCTCCGTCTCCGGTGAGAACCGTCTGGTAGCCGTCTGGCAGCTGACGGATAAAGGTGTCAGCATTGGCAAGGCGTGCAGCCGCATATACTTCTTCATCGGTTGCATCGAGCTTACCATAACGGATATTTTCCATAACGGTTGCGGTAAACAGATGCGTATCCTGCAATACAATGCCAAGGGAATGGCGCAGGTCAGCTTTTTTGATCTTGTTGATGTTGATACCGTCGTAACGGATTTTTCCGTCCTGAATATCGTAGAAACGATTGATCAGGTTTGTGATGGTTGTTTTACCGGCACCGGTGGAGCCGACAAACGCAATTTTCTGTCCCGGGGTAGCGTAGAGATCTACGTTGTGCAGAACGATTTTTTCCGGAACATATCCAAAGTCCACATCATCAAATACGACATCTCCGGTCAGACGGATGTAATCTACGGAACCATCTGCCTGATGTACATGTTTCCAGGCCCAGATGCCGGTGCTTTCCGTGGTTTCTGTCAGAACCCCGTTCTCTTCTCTGGCATTGACCAGTGTAACATATCCATCGTCGGTTTCCGGCTTCTTGTCAAGAAGTTTGAAGATTCGCTCACTTCCGGCCAAGGCCATAACCACACTGTTAAGCTGCATACTCACCTGAGAGATTGGCATGTTGAAACTCTTGTTGAATGTCAGAAAACTTGCAAGTTTTCCGAGTGTGAGGCCTCCGAAACCGCTCAGAGCCATGATACCACCGATCATAGCGCAGAGCACATAACTTAGATTTCCAATCTGTGCATTGACAGGTCCAAGATAGTTGGAGTAACGGTTGGCATTGTAAGCACTGTCAAACAGCTGATCATTTAATTTGTTGAAATCTTCGATATTTTGCTGCTCATGTGTGAATACTTTCACAACTTTCTGGCCGTTTAGCATTTCTTCGATAAAACCATTTACTTTACCGAGATCTTCCTGCTGTGCAAGGAAGTAGCGGCTGGAAAAAGAGGCAAATTTTCCAGTTATGAACACGGTGATTGCAACCATGATCAGAGTAATGACCGTAAGCGGAATATTTAAAATGATCATATAGATAAATACGTTTACAATCGTTACCACACTGTTTAAAAGCTGTGGAATACTCTGGCTGATGACCTGACGCAGGGTATCGATGTCGTTCGTGTAGACAGACATGATGTCACCGTGAGAGTGCGTATCAAAATACCGGATCGGAAGATCCTGCATATGGGTAAACAAATCGTCACGCAGATGTTTGATACTTCCCTGTGAAATATAGATCAAAAGCTTATTGTAGGCAAATGTAGCGATGACACCAAGGGCATAAAAGCCGGCCACACGACCGATGGCACCCAGCAGGGAACTGTAATCGTTGCTGTGATTCTGAACCATTGGAGTGATATAGTCATCAATCAGTGTCTGCATAAACATCGTTCCCTGTGTGTTACAGAGGACGCTTAATAAAATGCCGATGATAACAAGAATATACAATATACCGTAGCGTTTGAAGACATAACCCATCAGTCTTGCAAACAGCTTTCCCGGATTTTTGATTTTGGGTTTCGGACCTTTTGGTCCGCGTCCTGGTCCTGGCATTATGCGGCACCTCCTTCGTCAAAATCTCCGCCACCCTGTGTCTGCGATTCATAGACATCACGGTAGATAGCGTTGGTATGTAAAAGTTCTTCGTGCGTACCGAAACCGTTCAGACGGCCGTCATCTAAGACAATGATATGATCGGCATCCATAACCGAAGAGATACGCTGTGCAATAATGATCTTTGTTGTGCCCGGGATCGCTTCGCGGAATGCTTTGCGGATGCGGGCATCTGTTGCGGTATCCACGGCGCTGGTACTGTCATCGAGAATCAGAACTTTTGGCTTTTTCAGCAGGGCGCGTGCGATACACAGACGCTGTTTCTGGCCGCCGGATACATTGGTTCCGCCCTGTTCGATGTGGGTGTTGTATTTGTCCGGGAATGTCTGGATGAATTCATCTGCACACGCCTGTTTGCAGGCTTCAATGCATTGTTCTTCGGTTGCGTTTGGGTCGCCCCAGCGCAGGTTGTCAAGAATGCTGCCCGAAAAAAGCACATTCTGCTGTAGAACAACGGACACTTCATTTCGCAGCGTATCCAGATCGTAGCTGCGGACATCTTTGCCACCGACATAGACTGCACCTTCGTTGACATCGTAAAGGCGGCTGATCAGGTTGACCAGGGATGATTTTGAACTTCCGGTTCCGCCGACGATACCGATGGTTTCTCCGGAGGCGATAGATAGATTGATATCATCCAGTACCGGAACCTCGGCAGAAGCAGAGTAGCGGAAAGTAACATGCTCAAAGCGAATGCTTCCGTCTTTGATCTCATAGCATGGATTTTCCGGGTTATGCAGTGTGCTTTCTTCATTGATGACTTCTGCGATACGTCGTGCACTTGCAATACTCATGGAAATCATAACGAATACCATGGAGAGCATCATCAGGCTCATCAGAATGTTCATACAATAGGTAAGCATTGCCATAAGATCACCGGTATCCAAAGTCGAACCAATGACCATATGTGCACCGAACCAGCTGATCAGAAGAATGCAGCAGTATACCGTAAACTGCATCAGCGGCGAGTTCCATACGACAACGGACTCTGCGCGGAAAAGCATGTTGTAGATGTTCTGGCTTGCTTTTTTGAAACGCGTTTTTTCATAATCGCCACGTACATAGGCTTTTACAACGCGGATCGCAGATACATTTTCCTGTACACTTTCATTCAGATCATCGTATTTTTTGAATGCTTCCTGAAAATAGTTCATGGCGCGGCGCACAATGAAGGCAAGGCATCCGCCAAGCAGGATGACCGCAACCAGATAGATGCAGGCAAGTTTCGGACTGATGAAAAATGACATGAACATTGCTACAATCAGCGTAGACAATGCGCGGATGCACATACGAAGAATCATCTGGTAAGAGTTCTGGATGTTAGTGACGTCGGTGGTCAGTCGTGTAACAAGACTTGAAGTACTGAATTTGTCGATATTGGCAAAGGAATAGGTCTGAATTTTCTCAAACATTGCTTTGCGCAGGTTGCGTCCAAGACCCATAGAAGCCATGGCACCGTATTTGGCAGCCAGCAAACCGAAGGTCAGGGAGAAGATGGCAGTGATGATCATAATGCCACCGGTTACATAAATATGATGGGTGTCGCCTTTGTTCACACCCTCATTAATGATGGAAGCCATCAGAAGCGGAATGATCATTTCCATGATGACTTCGCAGAAGGCAAAGACCGGAGTCAGAATGGATGACTTCGTAAACTCTTTGACCTGTGCAAGTAGTGTTTTTAACATAATGTCCCCTCTTTCTGAAATATTCACAAACTTATGAAAAGCGGGTTGCTTTTTGAAAGTTAGTGTGCTAACAATATATGTTAGACTATGATTTTTATATTGTCAATACAGAAAAATAATTAAGTAGAGGAGAGCAGATATGTATTGCAAAAATGGAAAACCGGACCATCTTGGGCACCGTTTCCGGGTCATCCACAATATGATCGACAAGTATTTTCAGAAGAACAGGGAGGCAGGCAGAGCATGCAACCTTACGAGGGTGCAGTGCGGAGCCATTCATTATTTTTATGATCATCGGGAAGAGGACATTTTCCAGAAAGATTTTGAGGCGGAATTTTCCATATCCGGGGCGACGGCTACGAATATATTAAAAGTATTAGAGCGGGAAAAGCTGATCGAACGGATTCCGATGAAGGAGGATGGACGTCTCAAAAAAATTGTTCTGCTCGATGCGGGGGCGCAGGTCCATGAGGAGGCATACACCAATATCTTGTATATGGAAAAAACTTTAACAAAAGGAATGAATGCCGATGAAATTGCAAATCTAAGGCGATTGTTAGATAAAGTGATACACAATTTGGAAGATTTGCAGGAATTGCAAGGATAATTTTGTGCAAAAATAACCACATAATATGGATATGTCTTATTGACAAGTACACAAGATATAGTGTAATCTTGTACATGCAGGAAAATGATGCCTGCATATGAAAAACCAAAAGCAACAGAGTCCGTTGCTTCATAATATTATTATAAAATGGGTACGATAGAGCTTGTCCCATGCAGAAAACTAGGAGAGAGGGAAAAAGATGAAGATCATCAAACGAAGTGGTGTTGAGGATATATTTGATGCCAATAAGATTATCGCTGCAGTGCAGAAAGCCAATGCGTCGGTTATTGATTATGAGAAATTGAGCGATGAGCAGATTGAGGAGATTGCGAACAACGTAGAAGTTGCGTGTGAGAACATGAAGCGTTCACCAAGCGTGGAAGAAATCCAGGATATGGTAGAGAACCAGTTGATGAACAAGCATGCATTTACCGTTGCGCGTAATTATATTACTTATCGTTATAAGAGAGCACTGGTGCGTAAATCAAATTCCACGGATGAGCAGATTTTAAGCCTATTAGAGTGCAATAATGAGGAAGTAAAGCAGGAGAATTCCAACAAGAATCCTACGGTAAACAGTGTGCAGCGTGATTATATGGCAGGTGAGGTCAGCAAGGATATCACCAAGCGTTTTCTGTTGCCGGAAGATATTGTGGAGGCACATGAAAAAGGACTGATCCATTTCCACGATGCAGACTATTTTGCGCAGCATATGCACAACTGCTGTCTTGTAAATCTTGGGGATATGCTTGAGAACGGAACGGTCATCAGTGAGACAAGAATTGACCGACCGAAGAGTTTCTCTACCGCATGTAACATTGCAACACAAGCAATTGCACAGATTGCAAGTTCCCAGTATGGTGGACAGAGTATTTCCCTGTCACATCTTGCACCATTTGTACAGGTCAGCCGTGAAAAATTCCGTATACAGGTGCGCAGGGAATTCGAGGCAATCGGATTGAATCTTGACGAAGAAAAAATCAACAAAGTAGCAGAGCTGCGTGTAAAAGAAGAAATCAACCGTGGTGTGCAGATGATCCAGTATCAGGTCATCACACTGATGACAACGAATGGACAGGCTCCATTTATTACTGTATTTATGTATCTGGACGAGGTACCGGAAGGACAGACGAGAACCGATCTTGCAGCAATCATTGAGGAAATGCTTCACCAGAGAATCAAAGGTGTCAAGAATGAAAAAGGTGTATTTATCACACCGGCTTTTCCAAAGCTGATCTATGTGCTGGAAGAGGATAACATTCATGAAGATTCTCCATACTGGTATCTGACTCAGCTTGCAGCGCAGTGTACCGCAAAGCGTATGGTCCCGGATTACATTTCAGAGAAGAAGATGAAGGAACTGAAGGTGGATAAGAATGGAGAAGGACATTGCTATACCTGTATGGGATGCCGCAGTTTCCTAACTCCTTATGTGGATCCGGAAACAAACAAACCAAAGTATTATGGACGTTTCAATCAGGGTGTTGTCACCATTAATCTGGTTGATGCTGCCTGCTCTTCAGGTGGAGATATGGACAAGTTCTGGAAGATTCTTGATGAGCGTCTGGAATTATGTTACCGTGCACTGATGTGCAGACATAAGAGACTTTTGGGAACACCATCCGATGTAGCTCCGATTTTATGGCAGAATGGCGCACTTGCCAGACTGAAAAAAGGCGAGCCGATCGACAAGCTGCTTTTTGGTGGATATTCCACAATTTCTCTTGGATATGCCGGACTTTGCGAGTGTACCCGTTATATGACAGGTGTTTCGCATACGGATCCCGAACTTGGTACACCGTTCGCACTCAAAGTAATGCAGCATCTGAATGATGCCTGTGCAGAATGGAAAGCAAAAGAAAATATTGATTTCAGTCTGTACGGTACACCGCTTGAGTCTACGACTTATAAGTTTGCCAAATGCTTACAGAAGCGCTTCGGAATCATCAAGGGTGTTACAGACCGTAACTATATTACGAACAGCTATCACGTACATGTTACGGAAGAAATTAATGCATTCGATAAGTTGAAATTTGAGTCACAGTTCCAGGCACTGTCCCAGGGTGGTGCAATCAGTTACGTGGAAGTGCCGAATATGCAGAACAATATCGAAGCAGTTCTTTCCGTTATTCAGTACATCTACGACAACATTATGTATGCAGAGCTGAACACTAAGAGTGATTACTGCATGGAATGCGGTTATGATGGCGAAATCAAGATCGTCGAAGAAGAAGGAAGTGGCAAGCTTGTCTGGGAATGCCCGAACTGCGGAAACCGTAACCAGGATAAAATGAGCGTAGCGCGTCGTACATGCGGATATATCGGAACACAGTTCTGGAACCAGGGACGTACGCAGGAAATCAAAGAGCGCGTATTGCACTTATAAAAATTGTTTTAATAAAGGAACATTGCAATGAATTATGCAGGAATAAAGTATTGTGATATTGCAAATGGAAGTGGCTGCCGGACCGTATTATTCGTGTCCGGCTGTCGTAATGCATGCAAAGGCTGTTTTCAGCCACAGACATGGGATTTCTGTTATGGAAAGCCTTTTGATGAGGGTGTGCAGCAGGAAGTGATTGATTCATTAGAGCCAGCTTACATTACCGGAATCACGCTTCTTGGCGGGGAGCCGTTCGAGCCGGAGAATCAGGCTGCATTGTTTCCATTTATGAAAAAAGTAAAAGAAAAATATCCGAATAAGAATGTATGGGCTTTTACCGGATATATATATGATAAGGATCTGATTCCGGGTGGAAGAAAATACACGAAAGATACAGATCCGCTTCTGGATATGATCGACGTTTTGGTGGATGGACCATTCGTGGAAGAATTGAAAGATATTACACTCAAATTCCGCGGTTCATCCAATCAGCGTGTTTTGGACTTGAAAAAAACGAGAGAACATGGCAAAATAGTTATGCAATTTTAGAAGTGATCGGAAAAGAGGAGTGAATCAAATGAAAAGGCAAGTAAACAAAATGTTGGGGTTTGTCTGCTATATCATTGGCGTGGTTTGTTCTGTCTATTTTGGTCTGTGGAAAATGCTTCTGATTCCTCTGCGGATGCTTTATGTAGCAGCTGTCAATGGGGAACTTAGTGCAACACTTGTGATTGCATGTGCAATTAAAATTTTGTTTTCTACAACAATGACCGGACTGATCTGGTGTATTGGATACATTGCTTATAATCATTTCAAAGGAACAGAAGATCCGGATTGGGAGGCAATCGAAGCCAGGCGAATGAAAAGACGGGATGAGGATGAGAAAGAGAGGCAGGCATCGTGATTTTACGTGTACCTGAATATTACGACGAATTTTCCTGTATCGCCAGCCGCTGCAAGGACAGCTGCTGTGCGGGATGGGAGATTGATATTGATGAGGATTCTTACGCATATTACAACAGTGTGGAAGGCCCATTCAGCAAGCGGCTGAAAGAAAGTATCTACGAGGCCGATGATGAGGATGGATGTGGTTATCGTTTCAAATTAAAAGGCAACAAGCGTTGTGCGATGTTAAATGATAACAATCTCTGTGACCTGTATACGGCATTGGGAGAGGAGGCACTGTGTGAAGTATGCACAGAGTATCCTCGTTTTTCTATTATTTACGGAAATGTGGAACAGAAGGCGTTAAGTCTTTCCTGTGAGGAAGTTGGCCGAATTCTGTTTGAACGTACCAATCCGGAAAAACTGATCGACATCGAACTTCCGGGAGACTGCGACGATGGTGAGGATGATCCGGCTTATGTGGCATTTTTTGAATGGGTGCAGCAGGAAGCAGTGGCAATCCTGCAGAATCGGGAGATTCCGGTTACCCAGCGGATGCGCGAGTTCCTTGCCTGGTGCGACAGAGTACAGACGATTGTTAATTATTCACAGGCAAAGGACGATACGGCCATTCTTGTACGTTGGAGAAATGAGGACGCGGACCGTGAGATTCATGAGTGGGAACAAAAGAACGTGGAAGGCAAAAAACAGCCTGAGCGGAAGCTTTCGTATGAGGATTTCAGTGACCGTTTTGAAATTTTCCTCGATATGGAAGAACTTGATGAGGAATGGATCAACACAAAAGCAGAGTTTGAAAAGCTGTATCAGGAAGACACCTATGAAAAGGTTCTTCTGGAGTATCTGAATTCTTCCGATTATTCCGAATTGGGATATGAGCATTTGCTCGTCTATTTTGTATACCGCTATTTGATGAATGCGGTGTATGATTTTGATATTTTGTCCTACGCAAAGATGATCGTGGTAGCGACACTGGTTGTGCGGGACATGGATGCTGCGCGATACCAGCGCAATGGTGGCAGATTTACAATGTTTGACCGCATTGATGTGGCACGTATTTTCTCCAAGGAAGTAGAACATTCCGAGGGAAATGCAGAAGAACTTAAAGAAATGTGTATGATGGAAGAGATTGCAAGAGTGGATGCACTTTGCAGACAAATATAAGAAAAGCCGCTGTATGATTTAAAGTTTCAAATCATACAGCGGTTTTGTTTTACTTTCTTTTATTTGTCTAAGAGATCAGTATAGAAATCTGCGTAATCACTGCGTTTTTCTTTGCTGAAATCAATTGCAGCCGATGGATGCTGATTTAAACGTCCGGTCAGAAGGTACGGAATATCGTAACCCCATACAGCTCCGCTTTCTTTCAAAGGAAGCATGTAATCCTCTAAGAATTTAAGAACCGGGAAGATATTGTATTTTGGGTTTTTTAAGAAACTAAGCAACAGTTCCATTGCACAGTTACCGGCACCACGTCCCATGGACATCATGGTTGCATCTAACAGGCTGACACCACGGGATGCCGCTTCGATCGTATTGGCGAAAGCAAGCTGCTGATTATTGTGCGCATGCATACCAATGTATTTTCCGTATTTCTCGCCAAGCTCGGTATATTTGTCAGCAATCGAGCGGATCTGTTCCGGGTAGAGAGAGCCATAACTGTCTACGATATAGATGCCGTCGGCACTGCTTTTTCCGACCATTTCAAGCGCCTGATCAATATCCGATTCCTTTGCATTGGAGATTGCCATGATGTTACAGGTTACTTCGTATCCTTTTGCCTTTGCATCCTCGATCATTTCAATTGCAGCAGGCATCTGATGTACGTAAGTAGCGACGCGCACCATATCAATGACACTGTCTTTGCTGTCAATGATGTCCTTTTTGTAATCGCAACGTCCAACGTCCGCCATAACAGAGATTTTCATGTCGGAATTGTTGTCACCAACGATCGCACGGATATCTTCTTCATCACAGAATTTCCACTTGCCAAATTTATTTACATCAAATAACTCCTTGGAAGCCTTATATCCAAATTCCATATAATCAACGCCTGCCTTTACGTTGGTGCGATACAGTGCATTGATAAATTCGTCAGAGAACATAAAGTTGTTTACAAGTCCTCCGTCACGAATGGTTGCGTCCAATACTTGAATATCGGAACGTGCTGTCATTAAGTCTCCCTTTTGAGCCATTTTTGTTTTCCTCCTTAAAGTAAATTGATTATTTAACACTTTAACGCCTTAACGCGTGTGAGTATATAATAACACATTCTAACGAAATTGCAAGTAGAACTTTACTTTTTTATATGGGACGAATATAATGATACACGGGTCAAAAGCAGAAGCGGGTTCTGCTTTTTTTCAAAATACAATCAACCAGGAGGAAAACATGATACACTTATTAGGAAGCTATGAGTATGCTGTGATTGCATTTATTGGAATTATATTTGCATTTGCAGCCACTTGCATTGCAATTGCAAAACTGAATCAATACCTGCCAAAGGATATGGGACGTCAGTTCGCCCATGATGGAAAGCTCTCGGCCGGTAAGCCAAGAGGCGCAGGAATTATTTTTGTTCTTACGTTTGTGGTTGCAGCAGTAGTTTTTGCACAGATCAATATAGAGATAGCCATTTATCTGCTGCTGATCGTTATTGAAATGTTTACAGGATTTTTTGACGATGCGGCAGATAAGCCATGGGGAGAGTACTTAAAAGGATTTCTGGACTTTGCAGTGGCAATTGTTGTAGCACTTGTGTTTTTACACTATAATTCAAGCACGATCACACTTGCAATTTTCGGAACAACAGTAGCGATTCCACCGGTTTTATTTGGAATTCTTACCGTTATTCTTGTATGGGCATCTATCAATGTTACAAACTGTTCCGACGGTGTTGACGGACTTTCTGGTACGCTGACGATCATTACACTGATGACCGTTTTCATTTTGGACAATATACTTGGCATCGAAGATGGTTTCAATTACTGCATTTTGTTATTCTGTGTATGTCTGTTGGGATATCTTTGGTACAATGCCACACCGAGCAAGCTCCTTATGGGAGATGCCGGTTCGCGTGCGATGGGAATTTTTATTGCGATCGCAGTGTTAAAGATGCACAGTCCGCTTATGTACTTACTCGTTGCAGCCGTTCTGATCGTAGATGGAGGACTTGGCCTGATCAAAGTTTCGCTGCTTCGTTTCTTAAAAATCCATATATTAAAGAACGTGACCACTCCAATTCATGATCACGTTCGTAAGAAAAGCGGCTGGTCCAACGCACAGGTTGTATTCCGCTTTGCAATTATTCAGATTGTCATTTCACTGGCTGCTGTATATCTGGTAATGATCTAACAGTCAGACTTTTCGGCGGAGGAGGGCATAGAACTTTTCAATATGAAGAGGTTTACCCTGTACCGCCTCAACTTTTAAGCGATTTTCTTCGCTGAATCCCACGAGAATATTATGATTGGCTTCGGCTAGATAATCCATGATTCCATCAATATCGGATTTGGTATTCTTTGGACAATGGACATACAGATGCTTGTTTCCGATAATGTGCATTGTATAAGAAATATTAAAATGATACCACAGAAATTTGTGGAGGGTGGAATATTTGTAAATCCACAAAATTTCATGAATCGGAATGATGGCATTTCCGTAAGGCGATGTCATAATAAAATAATGCTCTGTGATAAACATGTCCTCCGTTGCAAGCTGTGGCAGGGTGGCAAGTTCTTCTTCCGCTTCTGCAAGCATCTGGGACGGATGCCCGAAAATAATCAGGTTCTGGCATGGCGGTGACAGTACCGGGAACCGGATGAATAACAGGCAGGTCAGCAGATACAGAGCAGAATAGATCATTGTTCCAAAGTAGACAATGAACAAAAAGGTCGTGACATAGCGGTGATAAGCTGGCTCACTGAAATAGTAAGCATTCAGCTGGCTGTTGATACCGTTGGATGTCCAGTCTAAATCCTCGGAGAGATTGGACAGAAGCGTCTGATACGTTTCCTGTCCCTGTACGATACGTCCGGTGACATGGAGAGAATCAATCGTTGGAAGACCTTCCTCACAGGTATTCGGGCTGAGCAGAACAATTTCGCACTGCTTGTCCCGGATGGTATAATAAAAATAACCGCGGGTCTGTCCGTGTGATTCGCTGGTGTAGCCGGTAAAGCGCAGATCATAAAAGGTTGTGCGTACATAGCGGTTCTTATCCTGATACGAATTCTGCAGTGTTTCATCTGCTTTCAGCGTGTGTGGCCACAGCATGTCCCCAAGCGGGAACACCAGCCATAAGATCGCAAGCAAAAGCAGATATATAATGGGAGAAAAAAGCCGTCTTTTATAAAAGGCTTTGATATTTCGTGTGATATAATGTTCGTAATTGTCGGTCATCAATAAAACTCCTTTGGATATTACATACCTAGAGTATAAAGGTTTCCGGATGAATAATCAACCTTGCTTTTATGCGGATAAATTGATAGTATTAGGTAAGCGTGAAAACTATAGTGTCAAGTTTTCTATGAAAACTTGATATGCAGGGGCAATGCATCTTTGATGCATTACAATCATCAGCACATTTGCTGAAAGCAAATTTTGCATGGCTGAAGTTCAATGCGATGGAGGTAGCATATGGATGCTTATACAAGTTTTGCGCAGGTGTATGATCTGTTCATGGACAATGTCCCATATGAACAGTGGTGTGCATTTCTATGCAGAATATTAAAAAAATACGGAATCGGGGACGGACCGGTGCTCGATCTGGGATGTGGGACCGGAAAACTGACGCGTCTTATGGCAAAAGCCGGATACGATATGACCGGCGTGGACAGCTCGGCAGAGATGCTTCAGATCGCATTGGCACAGAGCGGAGAAGAAGAAATCCTGTATTTGCTGCAGGAGATGCAGGAACTGGATCTGGATGGATGTGTCCGGGCAGTATACAGTGCCTGTGACTGCATCAATTATGTTCTGGATGAAGAGGAACTGCAGGAAGCATTTATTCGGGTATATGAACATCTTGAGATTGGCGGGGTATTTCTTTTTGATATGAACACAGACTATAAATACACGCAGCTTCTTGGAGAGAATACATTTGCGGAAAGTCGTGAGGATGGAAGTTTTATCTGGGAGAATTATTATGACGAAGAGGAACATATCAACGAGTATGATCTTACACTTTTTATACCGGAGCGGGATGGACTGTACCGGAGGTTTTCTGAGACACATTACCAGAGAAACTATGATTTGCAACAGATAAAGAGCATGTTAGAAAAAGCGGGCTTTGTCTGTGAAGCCATATATGATGATTATAGCGAAGAGACGGTACATGCCGAAAGTGAGAGAGCTGTTTTTATTGGAAGAAAAGAATAAGTAAAAGAAAAGGAGATAGACAATGTCAGATTATATCGTACGTGCAACAGCAGCGGATGCAAGCATCCGTGCGTTTGCCATCACTTCAAGAGAACTCGTAGAGACCGCACGAAAAGATCACAACACATCACCGATTATGACGGCAGCACTCGGCCGACTGCTTTCCGGAGCAGCGATGATGGGCGTGATGCTCAAGGGAGAGAAGGATCTGCTTACATTACAGATTCAGTGCAGTGGACCGGCGAAGGGACTTACCGTTACTGCTGATTCTCATGGAAATGTAAAAGGATTTGCCAGCAATCCGGTGGTAGAGCTTCCGCCAAATGCTGAGGGACATCTGAATGTCGGTGGAGCCCTTGATCTTGGTATTTTAAGTGTCATAAAGGATATGGGACTGAAGGAGCCTTATGTGGGACAGTGTCAGTTACAGACGGGAGAGATTGCAGAGGATCTGACCTATTACTTTGCAACTTCGGAGCAGATTCCGTCGGCTGTGGGACTTGGTGTATTGATGAACAAAGACAATACCGTAAAACAGGCAGGTGGATTTATTATCCAGCTGATGCCTTTTACAAGTGATGAGATTATTGATAAGTTGGAGAAGCGCATCGCAGAGATTGATTCTGTCACTATGATGTTAGAGCGTGGTATGACACCGGAAGATATTTTAAAAGAGATTCTTGGTGATTTTGATCTTACATTTACCGATGAGATTCCGGCAGCATTTGTATGTGACTGTTCCAAGGAACGTGTGGCAAGAGCATTGTCTACAATCAGTAAAAAAGATATGGATTCCATTATCAACGATGGAGAGAGCATTGAAGTAAAATGCCAGTTTTGCAATAAGGCATACAATTTTGATATCGATGAGTTAAAGGAGTTGAGAGCGTGAAACAGGGATTTGTAAAAGTTGCAGCAGTTACTCCGAAGATTAAGGTTGCAGATACAGCATACAACGGAAAGCTGATTCGCAGTTATATGGAAGAGTGCGCAAAGGCAGGCGCAAAAATCGTAGTATTTCCGGAACTTTGCATTACTGGATATACCTGCCAGGATTTGTTCTTACAGGAAAAATTATTACAGGGAGCAGAAGAAGAGTTATTGCAGATTGCTGAATGCAGTGCCGCAATGGATGGAATCTTTTTCGTTGGACTTCCTTATGAAGTCAATGGAAAGCTTTACAATATGGCAGCTGTGATTTCGGGCGGAGAAGTACTTGGTATGGTGCCAAAGAGCTTTCTTCCAAATTATAATGAGTTTTATGAGCGGCGGCATTTTACCCCGGGTGCGGAACTTTGCACCGAAGTGACGCTTTCAGATGGCAGTGTTGTTCCGGTAGACAGAGATCTGTTGTTTATCTGTGACAGTATGCGCAGACTCCGCATTGGTGTGGAGCTTTGTGAAGATTTATGGACACCGAATCCACCGAGTATCGGACATGCTTTGGCAGGGGCAACAGTCATCGTCAATCTGTCGGCATCAAATGAAATCACTGGCAAGGACAGTTACCGCAGAGAACTTGTGGCTGGTCAGGCTGCCCGTTTGTTGACTGCTTATATCTATGCTTCTGCGGGAGAGGGAGAATCCACGCAGGATCTCGTTTTCTCCGGACATAATATTATTGCGGAAAATGGTCATATTCTCGCGGAATCGAAACGTTTTACCTATGGTGTGATCTATTCGGAGATTGATGTAGAGAAACTTACCGAAGAACGCCGGAGAATGACAACGTTTGAAACGGAGGATACACACACGGACATCGCGTTTTCATTGAAAATGGAAGAAACAAAGCTGACGCGCTTTGTAGATCCGGCACCGTTTGTTCCGGGCGATAAGAATACGAGAGACAAACGATGCGATGAGATCCTTATGATTCAGGCGATGGGATTAAAAAAGCGTTTGGAACATACGAATGCTAATGCGGTGGTTGGAATTTCGGGCGGACTCGATTCCACTCTGGCACTTCTTGTGACAGTGCGTGCGTTTGATTTATCAGGCAAAGACCGCAAGGGAATCATTGCAGTTACCATGCCGGGATTTGGAACAACCGACCGGACGTATGACAATGCTGTAAAACTGATTGAATGTCTTGGAGCAACCTTTGTTGAAGTCGATATTAAAAATGCGGTAAATGTACATTTTTCCGATATTGGACAGGATTCTGCCGTGCATGATGTGACATATGAAAATTCACAGGCAAGAGAGCGCACACAGATTCTGATGGATATTGCAAATAAAAACAATGCATTGGTAATTGGAACCGGAGATTTGTCGGAACTTGCGCTGGGATGGGCAACTTACAATGGAGATCACATGTCCATGTATGCGGTGAATGCGTCCGTTCCAAAGACTCTTGTGCGGCATCTTGTGCGGTACTATGCGGATACCTGTCAGGATGCAGAGCTGGAGAAGACATTGTTAGATGTACTGGATACACCGGTATCACCGGAACTTCTTCCGCCGGAGGATGGAAAGATTTCCCAGAAGACAGAAGATCTGGTGGGACCTTATGAATTGCATGACTTTTTCCTGTACCATATGCTACGCTTTGGATTTACCCCGGCAAAGATTTACCGTCTTGCGCGTATTGCATTTGCAGGAACCTATGATGATGATTTTATTCTGAAATGGCTGAAAACATTTTATCACCGTTTCTTTGCACAGCAGTTCAAGAGATCCTGTCTGCCGGATGGCCCGAAAGTCGGTTCGGTTGCAGTATCACCGAGAGGAGATCTTCGTATGCCAAGTGATGCGTGCGCAACACTTTGGAAGAGTGAATTGGAGACATTATAATAAAACAAAAAAGCTGGTACACAGAAATCTGTGCGCCAGCTTTTTATTTGGTAGATTTATGTAATTACAGTAACTGAATACCATGTTTTTCGCATGCTGCGATCGCTTCTTCCGGCCAGAGAGAACTCTGTACTTCACCGATGTGCGCTTTGCGCAGGAAGAACATACAGATACGGGACTGACCGATTCCGCCACCGATAGTATAAGGCAATTTCTCGTCAATAATGGCTTTCTGGAAAGGAAGATCCTTGCGTTCCGGACAGCCGGCTTTGTCTAACTGGGAGAGAAGAGCTTTCTTGTCTACACGGATACCCATGGAAGAAAGTTCCAATGCAATATCAAGTACCGGATAGTATACTAAAATATCAGCGTTCAATGCCCAGTCATCGTAGTCCGGAGCTCGTCCGTCGTGTGGTTCGCCGGATGCTAAGGTATCTCCAATCTGCATAATACATACAGCACCTTTGGCTTTGGTAATGTAGTATTCACGTTCCTTTGGCGTATTGTCAGGGAACATGTCTTCCAATTCCTGGGAAGTAATAAAGAAAATGTCTTTTGGAAGAGTCAAATCAATGTAGTCATACTGGATAGCCATATACTGTTCCGTCTTGCGGAGACATTTGTATACGGTACGTACAGTTTCTTTTAAGTAGTCGATGTTGCGATCTTCTTTGCGGATGATCTTTTCCCAATCCCACTGATCTACGAAGATAGAGTGGATATTGTCGGTATCTTCATCGCGACGAATGGCATTCATATCAGTGTAAATGCCTTCATTTAAGCCAAACCCGTATTTCTTTAATGCATAACGTTTCCATTTTGCGAGAGAATGAACAACTTCTGCGGATTTGTCATCCTGCTCCTTAATTCCAAAGGTAACAGGGCGCTCGTAACCGTTTAAGTTATCGTTAAGACCGGTTGCCGGATCTACGAAAAGTGGTGCAGATACGCGGGTAAGATTCAGTCTCTGCGCAAGCAGGGCCTGAAAGAAATCTTTGACAGTCTTGATTGCGAGCTGTGTATCGTGAAGATTTAATTCGGATTTATAATCTTTTGGTAAAATCAGTTCTTTCATGTTATCTCCTTTTATATTGGTTCGTATTCTAATCCGCATTTCATTATAACACACACATATTAGATTTCAATAATTCCGAACAGAAAAATTGTGAAAACAGGTGCGTATCTTTTGGAAATGTGTTAGGATGAATTGCATGAAATTTTGAATTGTTTATTTATAGAAAATACGATAGAAGTTCTCAGATGTATGTTAGAAAGGCGATGGAAGAAAATGAAAAAAGAGGATTTGACGGTGTTGGCAATATTGGCAGAGGCTGTGGGCGTTTTGCTGGGGATTTTATATATTGGGCTGCAGATATTTTATGGAATTAACTATCATGTAGCACCATATAAATATATTTGTAACATTGTAGGACTTGTGCTGGTATATGCAGGACTGACGATTCTGAGCAATCATCCGGAGAGAATCAACCGTATTCCGGAGCAGATGTGTGTGGGAAAAATCCGGATCTATTCCCTTCGCATGCTTCGCCTGGTCAAACTGATTTTTGTAGTGGGGCTAATGATTCCATGCGTTGCAGATGTGATCGGAAGACAGATGCAGGATGCGTACAGTCTTATTATCATAGGACTGCTTTTACTTGTGACGATTTATTATGAATATAAAATAATTCTTACCATCCGAAAGAACCGGGACGGTAAGAATTAAAAAAGTGCGGTATTATTGGGCTGTCGGAATGTTGGCAAACTGTTTTGCTTTGATTCTGGCAGCTTTGTTTTTGCCACCAACGGAGAAGAGCACAAGGCCGAGAGTAAGTGATACAATCATGATCAGCAGCATAAGCAACGCAGTAAATATTGTTGAACCAAAGTTGCCAAGAAGTTGTTCGAGAACAGTTCCCCAGAAATTAAACAGGATGTGCATGAGGAGGGAGTAGTAGATGCTTCCTCCCTTTTCACATACATAACCAAGAAGAAGGCCGAGTGCAAATGCATAGATGCCCTGAATCCAGTTCATATGGAAGATACCAAACATCAAGGCCTGAAAAATATTGGCAAGCCAGAATGGCAGTGCTCTGCGGGCTAGTCGCATAGTAACACCACGGAAAATCAATTCTTCTCCGATTGGTGCCAGAATAACGGAATAACATAACATTGCTATTGTAATGTCTGAAGTAAGTCCGGCAGAGTCGATCAGGTCCTGATATTGCTTTAACCATTGCGGAAAGACCATGGAAACGATTCCGATAAGATAGCTGCATGCAAACTGCGCGCCGGGAATCAGTACAACAATTCCAAGAATCTGCAAAATATCAAATGTTTTTGACGGTTTTGGCAGGTATTCGCCTCCACAGGCGTGATAGTAATATAACCCAAACAGTACAATACAGGTGATGGAATAGATAACCATGATGCCTGTACTGAAATAGCTGTCGGTAAGCATATTAAGCAGAATATCCACGGAAAATGAACCCTTCGTAATAAGAAGAGAAACCATAGCGATTCCCATCAGAAAGAATGTGGCCAGCGACTGTATGGCAGTTGCGACAATAATCGGTAAAAACCCGGAAAAAAAGTAACCTACTTTACGCATTTTGTATCTCCAATCTACTTTATTACGATAAAATGTGTTATTGAATTTCATTATAACATAATGGGATAATTGTGCAAGAAATCTGTTTACTTTAAAACTTTAATATGTTAAAATACAAAAACAGGAAAGCTATTTTGACTGCCTGGAAATGTAGGGCATGTTGAATAATTACAAGAAAACATAGAAGAGAGGAAATGCAATGAGCAAGAAACTTAGAACAGAAGCTGTTGATCACTTGTTTGATGCAATATTATGTCTTAAAAATAAAGAAGAGTGCTATACCTTTTTCGAGGATGTATGCACTGTGAATGAATTGTTATCTTTGTCTCAGCGCTTTGAAGTTGCAGGCATGCTGAGAGATCAGAGAACGTATCTGGATATTGCGGAGAAGACAGGTGCTTCAACTGCGACAATCAGCCGTGTGAACCGTTCTCTGAATTACGGAAACGATGGTTATGATATGGTCTTTAACCGTTTGAAAGAAGAGAAAAAAGAAGTTTAATAAAAAAGACAGTCTGATGAATGAAACGTCAGGCTGTCTTTTTTACTAAACTTCTTTTATTATTTGGATGAATCTTTCTTTTTCTCGGATTTGGATGAAGTATCCTTTTTGGAAGATTTTGTTTGATGCAATTCATCAATCATGCCTTCAATTACCATTTTTTTGATATAGACATCATAACTGAGAAGGCAGATGAAACTGAACTTCTGAAGAAAACTGCGGTCTTCTTCCGGAAACTGCTCAAAAGTATGCTGGGCAATAAAGTATTTCTTTCCCAGATCTTTTAATAATTTCTCAGATTCTTCCTTTTCCAGATGAAACACTTCATTATATACATCTTCCATATTAAAATCATCTTTGTTTCCAAAATAGCTGTCTGTGATTGGATTCAGCAAAGCCTGAATATCACTGATGCTGAGAAGATTCTTAAAATAGTAGATGAAAAGCAATGTCAGTACATGTTCTTTGGAGTATTTTTTCTTCTCCGGAGCAGGTAACAGATTATTTTTTGCATAATTATTGATCATGGTCTTGGTCAGAATCTTGTCATCGTCATAGCGTTTGCATGCTTCTAACTGTTCGTCCATAAAAGTTGTGACCTGATCCATATATAATCCGATATTTGGAATATCTTCGGTTTTGACATAATCGATCGATTTGAGTTTTTCCTGCAACTGTGCAAGAAAGTCTTTTAAATCATTTCCCACAAAAATCACCTCAGAACACATTATATAGTATCAAAAACTAGATGACAAGTTTTTTCCGATTAAATTTTTATAAAAAGAGCGAGAATGTATGTTCTGTTTTTACATATTGTATGTTATAATACCCACATATGTATTGCAATAAATAGAAGTAGAACAGAACGGAGAGTCAAATGAGTTTACTTGATACACTGAATGAGCAACAGAAGCAGGCAGTCATGACCACGGAAGGACCGCTTTTGATCCTGGCGGGAGCTGGTTCGGGAAAGACAAGAGTTCTTACCCACCGTACGGCCTATTTGATTGATGAACTTGGAGTAAATCCATACAATATTATGGCCATTACGTTTACAAATAAAGCGGCAGGGGAGATGCGGGAACGTATTGACAAGATGGTTGGATATGGTTCAGAAAGTATCTGGGTTTCCACGTTTCATTCCACCTGTGTCCGTATTTTGCGCCGTTATATTGACCGGCTGGGATACAACACAAATTTTACGATTTACGATGCAGATGATCAGAAGACGTTGATGAAAGATATTTGTAAACGTCTGAATATTGATACCAAGATACATAAGGAAAGAATGTTTCTTTCTGCCATATCCTCAGCAAAGGACGAACTCATCGATCCGGTTGAGTTTGAAACACGTGCAGCAGGAGACTATGCGAAGCGGATTCAGGCACAGGTTTATCGAGAGTATCAGCAGGTGCTCAGACAGAACAATGCGTTGGATTTTGATGATCTGATCATGAAAACAGTGGAGCTTTTTAAGCTTGATGGCGAAGTTCTGAATGCGTATCAGGAACGTCTGCGCTATATTATGGTGGACGAGTATCAGGACACTAATACGGCACAGTTTGAGCTGATTCGTCTGTTGGCGAACAAATATAAGAATCTCTGTGTGGTCGGTGATGATGACCAGTCGATTTATAAGTTCCGAGGGGCAAATATTTACAATATTCTGAACTTTGAGAAGCATTTTCCGGACGCAACTGTCATAAAATTGGAACAGAATTACCGCAGTACGCAGAATATTCTTGATGCTGCAAACGGAGTGATCGCGAACAATGTAGGACGAAAAGAAAAGAGTCTCTGGACAGATAACGGAACAGGAGATAAAATTCAGTTCGAGCAGCTGGATACGGCAAATGAAGAGGCTGATTATGTCGCAAGAGACATTATGCGTCGTGTTCGAAAAGGCGAATATCAGTATAAGGATTGTGCAGTGCTGTACCGTACCAATGCGCAGTCGCGTCTTTTTGAGGAGCGGTTTATTGCATCAAACATTCCTTATAAGATTGTCGGCGGCGTAAATTTCTATTCCCGCAAAGAAGTAAAAGATATGCTTTCTTATTTGAAAACGATTGCGAACGGACAGGATGACCTTGCGGTACGCCGTATTATCAATGTGCCAAAGCGCGGAATCGGAGCGACGAGTATTACAAAAGTTGCAAACTATGCGGCGGAGCATGAGATGAATTTTTATTCTGCATTGTGTGAAGAGGCGGAGATTCCGGGATTGGGAAAGGCAGCAACAAAAATCGAGCCTTTTGTGCTTTTTGTGCAGTCTATGAAAGCAAAATCCAAGTTGAAACCGGTGTCAGAACTGTTGCAGGAGATCATTGAAACGACGGGATATGTGCGGGAACTGGAAGCCGAAGGAACGGATGAGGCAGAGGCACGTATTGAGAATATCGACGAATTGATCAGCAAGGCGGTTGATTACGAAGAAGCACAGGAGCATCCGACACTGGATGGATTTCTTGAGGAAGTCGCACTTGTGGCAGATATTGACAGCTTGGATGCGGACAGCGACTATGTGGTGCTCATGACATTGCACAGTGCTAAGGGACTGGAATTCCCGAATGTTTATCTGGCAGGCATGGAGGATGGATTGTTTCCGAGTTATATGTCGATTGTCAGTGACAATGCGGAAGCGGAAATTGAGGAGGAGCGTCGTCTCGCCTATGTGGGAATCACGCGTGCCATGAAAAATCTCACGATCACTTCTGCAAGAGTGCGTATGGTTCGCGGGCAGACACAGTATGGAAAAGTATCCCGCTTTGTAAAGGAGATTCCACCGCAGCTTCTCGCTGGCGAAATTTATGAGCCGAAAAGTTATGAGGAACCGGTCGAAGAAAGTTCATTCCAGAAAGCGCGCAAAGCTTTTCGCAGCACACCGACCTACAGCAGTGAAGTGGGAGAAGGATATGGTTCGACATTCAAAAGCAAAAAGCCGGCTGCACCAGTGTATACCAAAGTAAGCAATCAGCGTGACTTTGGCAGTGGCGCGACAGAAAAAGACGGGCTTTCCTATGAAGTGGGAGATCGTGTGCGCCATATGAAATTCGGTGAAGGGGAAGTGACATCGATCGTTGCCGGAGGAAGAGATTATGAAGTAACCGTAGATTTTGACAAAGTTGGCACGAAGAAGATGTTCGCCACATTTGCGAAATTGAGAAAAATTTAAAAGTTATTTTTCCTAAAATCATAATTTTTTATAGGAAAACTGGAAAACATATGCTATAATAATGGTAATTTAAAACTTAAGAAGGAGAGGTGCCTACTATGAGTAAAATGGAAGATATTTTAGGTTCTGCAAAAGTAAGTGATGTATTGAGTGCTGCAAAGCTTAACAATTTAATCAAAAAGGAAGAGGAAGAGAAGAAACCTTCCAAGTTCGTAATCATATTTGCAATCATCGGTATCGTTGTTGCAGTTGCAGCAGCTATTTATGGAATTTATCGTTTCTTTACACCGGATTATCTGGATGATTTCGAGGACGATTTTGAAGATGAATTTGATAATGATTTCTTCGAAGATGAAGATGATGAGCCTGCTGCAGCCACAAAGAATGACACTGCAGAGGACGCAGAGTAATTTTTGAAATGTATCATCAGATATATTACAGAATATTTTATCGGGGACTGCTGCTTGGAGGTAGTCCCTTTTTTCACGCATATAAACATATAAAAAGAGAGAAAGCAGGAGCAAAGATAGATGAAAAAAGGTCAGGTTGCAGAAGGAACAGTAAAAAATGTGGAGTTTCCAAACAAAGGAATTGTTTATACGGATGAGGGTGAACGCATTATTGTAAAAAATACGATTCCGGGTCAGAGAGTTTCCTTTGCAGTGAACAAGGTGCGTAAAGGAAAGGCAGAGGCGAGGCTGCTTGAAACATTAAAAAAGTCACCATTTGAGACGGCAGACACCTGTGCACATTTCGGAGCGTGTGGCGGATGTACCTACCAGAGCCTGCCTTATGAAGAACAGTTAAAAATCAAAGAGGAGCAGGTGCGCGGCATGATGGAGAATGCCATTGGAGATGCATGTGCGTATGAGTTCCTGCCAATTAAGCACAGCCCGCGTGTGCTCGCTTACCGTAATAAGATGGAATTTTCCTTCGGTGATGCATATAAAGATGGACCGCTGGCACTCGGTATGCATAAGCGAGGCAGTTTTTATGATATTGTAACGGTGGAGGACTGTCGGATTGTAGACGGAGATTTCCGTGCAATTCTTATGGCAACACTTTCCTATTTCAGAGAACAGGGCATTTCTTTCTATCACCGCCTTCGCCATACTGGATACCTTCGCCATCTTCTTGTGCGAAAAGCAGTAAAGACCGGAGAGATACTCGTGGATTTGATCACCACAACACAGGAATGGAGTAATGCGCCGGTACAGGAGCCGGACGAGCGCGCAAAGATAGAGGCTGCACTGCTCGAAAAGCAGGGCAAATGTCCGCATGCCGGAACGGTAAGTGAGGAAAAAGAAAAGCTGCTTTTGGACGGCTGGAAAGACACACTTCTGGCACTCTCGCTGGAAGGAACCTTAAAAGGCGTACTTCACACAAAAAATGACAGTGTGGCGGATGTCGTAAAAAACGAAGGAACAGAAGTACTTTCTGGACAGGACTATTTCTATGAGGAACTGTTGGGACTGCGTTTTCAGATTTCACCGTTTTCTTTCTTCCAAACGAACTCGCTTGGTGCAGAAGTACTTTATTCCACAGCACGCGAATTTATCCTTGGGGATAATCCGGATATGCTGACAGATAAGACGGTTTATGATCTTTACAGCGGTACCGGTACGATCGCGCAGATGCTTGCTCCGGTCTGCAAAAAAGTTGTGGGTGTGGAGATCATCGAGGAAGCTGTGGAGGCGGCAAAAGAGAATGCGGCGCTCAATCATCTGGATAATTGTGAATTTCTGGCAGGTGATGTCTTAAAAGTGCTCGATACGATTGAAGAGCGGCCGGATTATATTGTGCTTGATCCACCAAGAGATGGCATCCATCCGAAGGCTTTGGAAAAAATTATTAATTATGGCGTGGACCATATGATTTACATTTCTTGTAAGCCGACGAGTCTGGCGCGGGATCTGGAAGTGTTGCTGGCGCGGGGATATGTCGTGGATAAGGTGCAGTGCGTGGATATGTTTCCGAATACCGTGCATGTGGAGACTGTGGTAGAACTACACAGAAAGGATATGTAGAAATCCTTGAATTTACGCACTTTGTAGAGTTTTTCAGCTTCAACAGGATTGCTGAAAATCACAAGGAAAAAGAGCTTGTGAGGAAGGTGACTGTTGTTGTAGCGTTAGACCTCGGTTGTGGGAACACAAAGAATTCTGAATATGAAAGTAAATAGAGAACTATCAGATATGTTGATAGAACGTAGGGATACTTGAAAGAGTGTCCCTATTTTTTATATTAGGGCATTCCATTAGGAGTGCCTTTTTCAATTCAATTTAAAAGGAGTTGCATATGTATACAACAGGAGATAAGCTATTAAACGTGATGAAAGAGGAAGAAATCGGGATTGCGGAGCTTGCCAGAATTTCCGCTGTGCCGGAGAGAACAATCCTTGACATTATGGCAGGGGTTAAGGAGCCGGAGCTTGGCGTTATGTGCAAGATTGCAGAGGGACTTGGCATCTGTGTCCATGAGCTTCGTGCGGATGAGGAGAGTTAAGCGGTATCCGTTCCGAAGGATACCCTTGCCAAGCTGATTGTTGTCAGCGAGATTAACGGAGTGGAACTTGAGGAACTGATTAACTGTATTCTGGAAAAAGGCATTGAGGAGCATGGGTTTTATGCCTGAAGCTGATAAATAACTGTTCACAGGCTGTAGGGGACGTGTAGTGCCTTATAGCCTGTTTTTAATTGATATTTATAGAAATGTGAGTATAATAAGGTAAAGTGGGTTGCTTATGATATCTGTAATATTGATTTGAGGATAAAAAGAAATGAGAATGCATAAATGGGTTTTTTTAGTAGCATATGTAATATATATGTTATTTGCAATTGTATTTACCATTGTTAGTAATAAATCAGAAATTATTGATACACTTGTTTTTTCGGTAACTATTGCGAGTACATTTTTTTCAATATCAGACTTGATTTTTACAAAACTTGATATTGATAGAAAGGAAAGCGATGAACTATTTACATTGTTATTTTTATCCCAATATGCGCAAAAAATTTATCTCAAAAAAATTGAAGTAAAATATGGGAAAGATGCCGAAATAAAATTATCTGAATTAAAAAAAATATTGGGTGAAGAAG
>URSS01000019.1 GCA_900550545.1 uncultured Lachnobacterium sp.
AAATTTAAGGATTCTACATAAGAATCTATTACTCGGACAGAATTATCCTTACTTAATTAAGTCATCTAATGAAGTGGTTACCATTCTTGTTTGATATCTATCTGCGCCAACAATATATGCCATAACGAATCCCCCTACGATACTGTATTTGGAGTTTTATTATAACATTTTTCTTAATCGTTAGACAGTCTGACGTACCGTTCGGTATACGGCGCTTTCAATAGTTAACGTGCACAGACTGATAGGCTGTGGCTAAATCATAATAGCCACTGTTTATCAGTCTTTCTTTATTCAGCGCCCAAATCACAGTTTTGTTATTACTGATATACCAATACTTTCTGCGACTGTTTGCTATTGTTGCCGCATAGTGTTCTGGAATTCCCAACTTGACTAGATTTTTATATTTCGTTCTAGGTTTCTTCCACTGTTTCCATATACACATACGTATTCTGTGATAGAGCCATCCGTTGATGTCATCTATGTTGTTCTTCATACTTGCAATTCCGTAGTAGTTAAGCCATCCCCTCGCATACACCTTGATTTTCTCAAGGCTTGGCTTGATTGACTGACATCGCTTACGGGAAGATAACTCCTTCAGTCTAGACTTAAACTTCTTCCATGACTTCGGATGAACTCGGACATATATGCCTTTTCCGTTCCTTCCCAATGCAAAGCCAAGGAATTTAAAATTTCGGATTGCAAACACGCTGACAGTTCCTATCACATAAAAAACCCCATACTCCGCTGTTACACGTAAGTATGGGGTGTTGTGTCCCTTATTGAAAACGTTGATTCGTGTATTCCAAAACAAGATTCTCATTTTTCCATATTTTATATATTTATTGTGTTTAATATTTTTATTCAAAAATCCTTGTAATATCCTGATACCGGTTAATCACACGATATATCTCTACATACTCGTTTCCTACCTTGTAGATAATTACATAATCTTCCCATATTGCATATTTATACTCTGTCCGAAAGCTGACTCGCTTCGAAAGATCTTCCCCTATTCCCGGAAACATCTGAAGGTTTTCAAATTTACCGTAAATTTCCTTTATAGTCTTTGCAGCATATTCTTCTCTATCTTCGGCAATATAATCCCGAATGTTTTTCAAATCTTTTGCAACAATCGGATTGATCCGCAGTTTAAACATCTTATTCCCCCACAAGTGCTTTCAGTTCATCTAAATCCAGCCAGCCTTCGCCATCTTTCACTGCTTCTTCAGCTTCCTGCAGCTTCATCAGAAGCTTTTTTTCTGCACGATCACGCTCGTAATCTTCAATATCCATAACTACAAAACGTCCTCTGCCATTCTTGGTCAGATATACCGGCTCTCCTTTATGACAGTTCTTCAGAACTTCATTATAATTTCTCAGATCAGATACTGGTAAAATATTTGCCATATTCTTTCAACTCCTTCCTTGATTTCATATTATTTCTACTACTTTTAGTATACACAAAAAGCTGTAAAATTCAACGTAGATTTTTACAGCTTTTAATATATCTGTCTTTTTGTCATGCTTTCCTTCCTATGTTTTAATTCCTAACCGTCAGAGTTTTTTCAGTTTAAGTTCTCTGATTCTATTCTTCATCTTTACTACTGACTTCGGGTGTACTCTAAATCTGCATTTACCTTTATGTCTATAAAAGCTATATCCGAGGTATTTGACTGTGCTGATATGAGCCACCTCTGTTTTCTTCCGATTTACTTTAAGAAATAGTTTCTTTTCAATAAATGGAATGATGTTCTTCAAGGTTCTTTCTGCGCTTTTTCTGCTCTTGCAGAAAATCATACAATCGTCTGCGTATCGGACAAATCTATGTCCTCTATTCTCCAGTTCCTTATCCAACTCATTTAGCATTACATTACTAAGCAATGGGCTAAGCGGACCGCCTTGTGGCATTCCAACCTCTGTACGTTCAAACATTCCATTTGCGATTACTCCCGCATTCAGATATTTGTGTATTAAGGATATAATATAACTCTGCCATCTTTGATGGTTCTTGACAATACTTCTATCAGCTTATTCTGGCATACTGTGTCGAAGAACTTTTCCAAGTCCATATCTACCACATATACATAGCCATCATTTACGTTCTTTTGGCATTGTCTGAGAGCATCGTGTGCTCCTCGCTTTGGTCTGAAACCGAAACTATTTTCTGAGAATTGCTCCTCATAGATTGGCGATAATTCCTGTGCTATTGCCTGTTGAATAACTCTATCAACAACAGTAGGAACTCCTAACTTTCGAAATTCGCCTTTTGTTTCCTTGGGTATTTCTACCCTTCGAACTGGGTTAGGCTTATACTTTCCTTCCCTTATCTCTTGGATTAAGGAATCTTGGTTTTCTCTAAGGAAGGGCAGAAGTTCATCCACCTGCATACCATCGATTCCACCTTTTCCTTTGTTTTTCTTGACTTGTTTATAGGCATTGTTTAGATTGCCTTTTCGCAAAATCAAATCCAAAAGATTGTTCGTCCAATAGTCTGTGATGACACCGCTCTTTTCAGCAATCTTAGAGTAGTCGAACACTTCTGCATACTCTTTCTGTTCCGCAGATACCATTTGCAGATAGTCTTCCATATGAAGTTGTCTGTTCTTAAATCTACTTTCAGTTACATTCATTGCTTGTGTCTCCTAAAGTTCAGCCCTTCGCCAGTGTTTGCAACCACTGGTTTACTATGGCTTCTGCTGACTTCTCGCCATTCGTTGTTACTGACGGATTTCATACTCTGTTTTCATCCGCTGACGAGACCTCCCTTGGTACCACACGTTTCTTTCTCTCCATATATCTGCCACATTTACTACTGTTAATTCCGAGTAGTTATTGGACTTTAGCTTGTTGTGCAACCTTATCCTTAACTGTAGCCTGATGTAATTTCTGTTCGTCAGACCAGAGATTTGCCTCCACCTTCCTTCAGATTCCCCTCACGTTAATCATAGCAACTCTATGAATAGGACACCCTTGCTTTCGGCTATATCCTTCCCACTACCGGGCGGATTTTGGACTTTAACCCGTTAGAAACGTGCGCCGCTAGGCGCACTCACAGAAAAGAAGATGTCTTACGACATCCTCTTTTTTATGTGATGCAATATTTTTACTTTTTCTGCCTTGAAGTGGCATTGGCATTAACAACGGTCTTCATATGATCGTATGTCGGATAGGTGGCCCGCAAAAACAGCGATTGACGTTTCATTGCAGCACCTTTCGTGCCTTTTTTCCCAAGAACGATCATCTGATACTCCACACCGATCAGCTTGTCGTCCTTATCGTAGAGCATGATATAGCAGACACCCTTCACGCCATCATTAAATTTGTTTTTCAAATTCACATTATAGTGTATGGTGCCATCTTGTTCCTTCTCATCACTGATCGTTGCCTTTACTTTTTTCGATACATCCTTATACACGGTCACCGGATAGCTCTCCAGATATGTCACCTTAGCAGTACAGGAAGCTGCATCGATCTGTTTTCTGTATTTTCCAACATAAATACTGGTGTAAGACGTTTTTTTCGCACACATGTCAAAGGATTTGAGTTCCTTTTTATCTTCCTCAAGTACATTGCCATCTGCATCCTTTAAAGTATAACTGATCTCGACCTTTTCAAACACCTTGTTGGCATGATTCTCGACCACAAATGTGATCTTCGACGGAGACAGCTGCTTTACCTTTACCGGCATATCCAGCTTCTTTACGGTAACATTAACTTTCTCTGTGCCGTTATTCGTCTTAACCGTAACTGTAGATTTTCCGGTTTTTTCTGCAACCATCTCGACTTCTGAGGATGAGCCGTGCCGCTTACTTTTGCCAGCCTCTACAACCCCACTTTTTGTCGAAGTGACATTGGATACAATCCCATGGGCGCGGTAGTATGATGTCTCGCCAACATACATGGTCACGTTTGTGGCAGCTGCCTGTGCCGGTACCGTCGGCAGTACAGTGAGTACCATCACGAATGCCAGACATGCAGTCAGCAGACGCTTCATTTTGTTTGTCAAATGTTTCATCATTATTTCTCCTCCTTTATCATTTTATATATTTTTAAATCCACCTCAGACTGCCTCTGTCCCAGTCAGATCCAGATCCTGTGCATGTTCCAGCGTGCGCAGCATACACCTGCCCGGCGCCGGCACACGCCGTGCGAACAACAGGCTGCCCATCAGCTTTTTCAGAGGGATCTGCCACGAAGTAACCGCGGATTCTTCCTCAATGACAAAGCCCACACGCGTAAATAGCTGCTCCAGACCATCCATCTGTGGCGAAAATGCCGCCGTGACGTATGTCAGCATCCCATCCATCGCAGACTCCATCTCCTCCACTGCCTCACCCGTCAGCAGCGGAGCCGCATAATCTGCCTCATCCGGTCCGATACTATACAATTCTACTTCCGGTAACGGTTCCTTCTCCATTTCCATTTCTGTTTCTGTTCTCCTATCCCACCATCATCACATCTGACGATAAACGGTATTTCCAATCATCTATGCATCCATGCCCATCAGCATCGCACCGTAATGCTCCTCGTCGCCCTCCTTGTACATCAAATAAGTATGAATTTTGGTTTCATCCCAGATATTCCCTTCATCATAAAATGCAGTGACATCTTTCGTGTAAAGCAGATAGTCATATGTCCTCTCTGAAAGAATGGTATTTCAATCCTAATTGCACCATTCATAAAAGCAAATGATTTCTCGTGTGCCTCCATTATAATTTCTCCTTCGTATGCTTATATGGTCTGTTAATCATGTGACTCAATGACCAGAAGACTTCCTCTAGTCAGTTCAATAACCGCTTTTTCGTCCACTATCTCATTACTGATTCCCAGAGAATTGAATCCGCCCATCGTATAATCAGACAATGGGTATTTGAAGCCCCGCAGTGTAATCCCCTGCACATCTCCGCCATACGGGATTAACGAAACATACTTTCCGTATTGTGCATCCTTTTCCAATGTCAGAGGCTTTTGAATCATGCGGATACGATTGTGTTCATCCAAAAGTTCCATCGAAATCTGTTCCTCAAAGCCAATCCCGAGAAGGCTGATGTTTCCCAGTACATGATCAAGCCTTGTTCCGGTTCCTCCAATGATCGTAATGGAATCCGCGCCTCTTCGAATACTCTCGCGGATTGCAAACTCCGTATCTGTATCATCTTTTTCCGGATTCAGGGTACAAAAATCAATCGCTTTATTCTGTTGAAAAAAGGCAAGTATTTTTTCATCTGCCGAATCAAAATCTCCGATAATAATATCCGGTGTAACAGCTGCAGCATACAATGCATTCATGCCGGAATCCGCCGCAAGAATACGGTCATATCTGCCTTGTCCAACTATTTTCATAACGAACTCTTTGTTTAATGAACCACCCGATACAATCAAAAACTTCATATCCATTTCACTTTCTTTTACATCACTTCAAGAAACTTTGCAACATTTTCCTGAATGTTTCCATTGAATACTGCAGAACCTGCAACAATAATATTGGCTCCGGCATCCATCACTTCCTCCACATTCGAAAGATTGATGCCACCATCTACCTCGATATCCACTTTCAGTTCCTGTTCCTCGATCAGTTTCTTTACTTCCCGTACTTTATCGATTGTATAAGGAATCAGCCGCTGTCCACCAAATCCCGGATTGACCGTCATGATCAGCACCATATCTACTTTCGGCAGGACGTGACGGATCATTTCTACCGGTGTCGCCGGATTGAGGGCAACACCTGCTAAAAGCCCCTGTTCCTTGATTGCCTCAATGGTACGGTCAAGATGTTTGCAGGCTTCTGCATGTACCGTAATAATATCAGCTCCTGCTTTTGCAAACTCCGCAATATAACGAATCGGCTCCTCGATCATTAAATGCACATCAAACATCCGCTCCGTACATCCGCGAATGGACTGCATGATTGGGAATCCAAACGAAATGCTCGGCACAAAACTTCCATCCATGACATCAATGTGTACATAGCCGGCTCCTGCCTGGTCAAGTATCTGTATCTGCTCTCCGAGATTGGCAAAATCCGCTGATAAAATTGATGGTGATAAACAGTTCATGACTTCCTCCTAGTATTTACGTATATTTTTCATTTCTTCATAAAGCATCACATAATTGTCGTATCGTACCTGATTGATTTTTCCTTCTGCCAGTGCGTTCTTGACACCACAATCCGGCTCACCGATATGGCTGCATCCGATAAATCTGCATTCCGGCTCATATGGCACAAATTCCGGATAGCATGTCCACAGATCTTCTTTTTCAAATCCCGGCAGATCCATCGAACTGAATCCCGGTGTGTCCATGATATAAGTATCCTGGCCGATGGAAATGATTTCGGAATGTCGGGTGGTATGTTTTCCTCTTCCAATCTTATCACTGATAGCTCCGGTCTGCATGCGCACACCCGTCTGCAATTCATTGATCAGTGAGGATTTTCCCACGCCGGATGGTCCTGCCACGGTCGTTGTCTTATCCGCAAGCAATGCTTTTAAATTGTCAATATTTTCCCCTGTTTTTACACTCGTAAAGAGAATATCATATCCTGCCGGTGCATAAATCTGCCACAGCTTCTCTTTCTCCTCCCCCGATACGAGGTCACATTTATTAAAGCATATGGTAACTGGTACCTTCTGGTATTCCATCATACACAAAAAACGGTCCAGCAAATTAAAATTCGGATCTGGCTTTGCTGCTGCAAAAATTACCAACGCCATATCGATATTTGATACTGCCGGACGAATCAGCTCATTCTTGCGCGAAAGAATCTTCTCCACATTTCCCAGGCGCTTTTCCTCATCAAGAACTACAATTTCCACATTGTCTCCGACCAGTGGTTTTACCTTGCGGTTTCGAAAAACACCTTTTGCCTTACATTCATAAATTCCGGTTCCTACTACGTGTACGTAGTAGAAACCGGAAATTCCTTTTACAATCTTACCCTGCATATATGACCTATTGTTTTGCAAATTTTACACTGTGTGTCTCTGTTTTTGTGGATGTGTCTGAAAGTCCTTCATCGTCCACGGTCTCAATGGTCCATGTAATGGTTACTTTACCGGATGCACAATCCATATCACTGACTGAAATTGTCAGAGATCCGGAAACATCTTTGTCGCCTATATCATAATTAACGCCATCGCTTCCTGTCAATGTGTAAGATGCACTGACTGCGCCTTCCGGAGCTGCATAAGTCTTTGAAAAACTATAACTTACTTCTTCCGGTCCCATACTGATGGTGATTGTCACCGTCGTTCCTGCCGGAACTGTCTTTCCGCTGGCAATACTTTGTGAGATAACTTTGCCTGCCGCAACCGAATCACTGTATGCTTCTTTTACATTAACTTTCAAGCCTGCTCCCGTGAGCTTGCTGCTTGCCTTGTCCTTTGACGCTCCCAATACAGATGGTACCGTCACAGATTTCTGTCCCTGACTGACAACAATCGTTACTGTAGTACCACTGTCCACACTGCTGCCACCTACAGGTGTCTGGGAAATGACTTTACCTGCATCCACACTGTCACTGTACTGATAATTCTTGACTACTTTGAGACCGGCATTGTTCAATGCATTGACTGCGTCTTTCTCCAAATATCCATTCACGTTTGGTACAACGACTTTTTCTTCCTCGGAATCTTTGTTGTCATCCGTATAATCTACATTCTGATCTCCAGCTACAATAACATTGACCGTAGATCCCTCGAGTGCCTGGGAACCTCCTGCCGGATCCTGTTCCAGTACTGTTCCTGCTGGCTGATCGGATTTCTGCTGTGCAACTTCAAACATGTATAATCCCTGTGCTTCAAGTGTCTGCTGAGCTTCTTCCTTTGTTTTGCCACATACATTCTCTACGACAATCATCTTCTCTGTATCCTGAGAAGCTTTCTGGCTTTCTGTCTGCGTCTCTGTCTGGGTTGTCTGTGATTCATTTGATTTTCCCGGATTGATCAGTTTCATTGCACCTACGATCAGATAAATAATTACAATTACAATAACAGCTAATGCAACAATGCCCATAATCGTCATTGCTTTATCCAGCTTTGGATTCAGACCGGATTCCTCTGCATCATCCTCGATATCGTCATCCTCTGCTTCAGGTTCTTCCCTATATGCCGTATATGCCGGAACCTGTTCTGTCTGAATCGGTTCGGTCGGCGCCTCCACAGCTCTCTGATCTTTGATCTGTTTGATCTCATCCTGGCTGATAATTTTTGTCTTACCATTGTCCACAAGTGGTGCGATCACAACGAAATCCTCGTTTGGCTTCACCAGTGACTTGCGCAGATCTGCCAGCAAATCCTCGATTGTCTGATAACGACGATCCGGATTCTTCTGTGTACATTTTAAGATAATCTTCTCCAAACTGATTGGAAGATTGGATGCATAAGTACTCGGCGGTGTGATTTCTTCCTGCAGATGCTGAATGGCAACTGCCACCGTCGTATCTCCATCAAACGGAACACGTCCGGTCACCATCTCATACATGACAATACCGAGCGAATAAATATCACTTCTTCCATCCACAAATCCGTTTCTTGCCTGCTCCGGCGAAGAATAATGAACCGATCCCATAACATCGGAACTGATTGTATTGGACGATGCTGCTCTGGCAATGCCAAAATCGGTAACTTTTACTTTTCCCTCTGTGGAAATAATAATATTCTGTGGTTTGATATCACGGTGTGTGATCTGTTTGTTGTGGGCTGCTTCAATTCCACGTGCCACCTGAATGGCAATACTTACGGATTCTTTAAATGTTAACTGACCTTTTTTCTCGATATACGTCTTAAGAGTGATGCCCTCCACATATTCCATAACGATGAAATAGAGTCCATCTTCGCTTCCTACATCATATATATTTACAATATTCGGATGCTCAAGTCCTGCTGCAGACTGTGCTTCTGTGCGGAATTTTGCTACAAATGTGCGGTCCTCGGAAAATTCTGTACGCAATACTTTGATTGCTACAAACCGCCCCAACACATGATCTTTTGCTTTGTATACATCGGACATTCCGCCGGCACCGATCTTACTTACAATTTCATATCTATCTGCTAAATACGTACCAACTGTTAACATGCTTTCACCTCATACATAAATGGTTCTATAATCATTACTGTAATGTTGTCCCTGCCTCCGTTCTGGTTGGCAGTCTTTACCAATAGTTCTGTCTTTTCTTCTATCGAAATATCGCAGGAAACAATATTGCGGATGACTTCATCCTCCACCATATTGGTCAGTCCATCGGTACAGATCACAATGCGGTCTCCTTCCTGTAATTCAACTTCAAAGAAATCCGCTTCTACATCTGCCTTTGCACCGATTGCCCGGGTAATGATATTTTTATCCGGATGTTCTCTGGCCGCCGCAACATCGACTTCGCCAAGCCTTACCATCTCCGCTACCAGAGAATGATCCTTGGTCACCTGACGGATATCGTCATTTACAATATAAAGCCGACTGTCACCGACATTGGCGACATAAAGCTTTCCATCGATAATTGTCGCGACAACAAGAGTCGTCCCCATGCCCTGTTTCGACTCATCTTCTGCTGCTTCTTCAATTAGAATTTTGTTGGCTGTGCTGATTGCCTTTTTTATAATTGAAACCGGTTTCTCCCCCGGGTCTCTGGATACGGACGCTACCACACGCTGCGTAGTGTAACGCGACGCATAGTCGCCAGCCTTATGGCCACCCATACCATCTGCCACAATATACAAATTCGGCAGATTACCAACTGGGTCATCCGATGCGAAAAAATAATCCTGATTCATTTCTCGCAAGGCGCCGGTATCCGTTATGGAATACGTCTTCATCCGCTTTATCCTTTCTTGCTGTAAAATTAAATGCTACCCCTCTTTGGAAGCGATATATCGCTTACGTAACTGTCCGCAGGCTCCATCAATATCCCTGCCCATTTCTCTTCTTATAGTAACATTTATTCCGTTTTTTTCAAGTTTATTTTTAAAGGCCGCAATCACAGCCGCATTTGACTGCACATAATCACGCTCTTTAATCGGGTTGACCGGAATGAGATTTACATGACAATTCATACCGTGAATTAACTGTGAAAGTTCTCTGGCATCCTCATCCGTGTCGTTGACGCCCCCTACAAGACTGTACTCAAAAGTCACTCTGCGTCCTGTCTTATCAAAATAATAACGACAGGCATCAATCACTTCATGAATGTCATATTTATTGGCAACCGGCATAAGTTCCAGACGTTTCTGCTGATTGGATGCATGCAGTGACAATGCCAGTGTGATTGCAAGCTGCCGGTCTGCCAGTTCCCGCATTCGTGGCACAATACCACAAGTGGATACGGTGAGGTTTCTCTGGCTGATGTTCAGCCCATTTTCATCCGTCAGCAATTCAATAAATTTCAAAAGATTGTCAAAATTATCCATCGGCTCGCCAGTTCCCATCACAACAACATTGGAAATCCGTTCTCCGATATCCTTTCCAATCTTATAAATCTGATCCAGCATCTCCGATGGCTTAAGTCCACGCACGAGTCCGTCCAGAGTTGAAGCACAGAAACGACAGCCCATACGACAGCCCACCTGCGAAGAGATGCACACCGAATTGCCATGCTTATAACGCATCAGCACACTCTCTATGACATTGCCGTCTTCCAGAAGAAACAGATATTTTCTTGTACCATCAATTTTGGAAATCTGTACTGCCTCCTGATGAAGATCTGTTATGTAACATAACTGTTCTAATTTTTCCCGGAATGCTTTCGAAAGGTTTGTCATCTCGTCAAAAGCATCCACCTGCTTTACGTGCAACCACTGGTATACCTGCTTTGCACGAAATGCCTTCTCACCGTTTTTCTCAATAAATGCTGTCAGTTCTTCCAAATTGAACGATTTAATATCAATCTTATTATCCATGCATGCTCCTTACCATCTTTGCGAGGAAAAATCCATCACTTCCCACCTCACCGGGATACATCTGTTTCTGTGACACAAGTGAAAAGTCCGCATGTTTCTGTAAAAACGTCTCCACGTTCTCTTCATTTTCCGCCCGGTGAATTGTGCAGGTACTGTATACCATGGTTCCACCCGGCTTTACGTATGCACATACAACATCTAACATCTGCTGCTGCATTTGTGCCAGTTCCTGTGCTTTTTTCTCTGTCATTTTATAACGGATATCCGTCTTTCTTCCCATGACTCCCAGACCGGAACAGGGCAGATCACACACAAGAACATCCGCCTTTTCTATGGATGCCTCATCCAGTACCGTGGCATCCATCTGTACTGCCTTCATATTATGCAGACCGGTACGCAAAATATTCTCTTCAATGAGTCCGACTTTATATTCAGTCAGATCTCTTGCCTCTACCATACCGGTACCATCTAATAATTCTGCCATATGTGTGCTTTTGCCGCCCGGTGCTGCACAAACATCAATCACATAATTTCCCGGCTTTGGATCAGCGGCGACCGCTACCATCATGGAGCTGACATCCTGCACATAGAACCATCCATCCTGAAAGCTCTCAAGTCCTGCCAGATAATCAAATCCAGACAGTGCAAAAGCATATGGAATTTCCGGCACTTCCGTCACCGTAACGCCTTCCTCTTCCAGTCTTTTTTTCAGTTCCTGTGGCGTACATTTTTGTAGATTGGTGCGAACGGTAAGTTTTGCTTCTGTGGAAAGTGCCTCCAGAATCTGTGTCGTCCGTTCCTTACCATAATCTTTCTGCCACGTATTTACAATCCATTCCGGAACCGAATAGCAGACACTGGCATTTGGAAATTCAACTATTTTCCACTCTCTGGCAATGCTTCGAAGCACGCCATTGACAAAGCCGGACAGACCGGAAAATCCGCGTTTTCTCGCCAGTTTTACCGCCTCATTACACACGGCAGAATCCGGTACACCGTCCATATACATGATCTGGTAAACACTCAGCCGCATAAGGTTGCGAATCAATGGTTTCATCTTTCGCACCTTTGTCTTTGAAAAATGGTCGATCACATAATCTAACGTGATCTGTTTTTCCACCGTTCCCTCGGTCAGCCTTGTCAGAAATGCGCGTTCCTGCTTTGACAGATACTGATATTTGTCCAGCACATCACGAAGCACCAGATGACTATATTGTCCATCCTCATTGATGGCCATCAGCATTTCTAAGACAAGGGCTCTGGTATTGACGGTATTAGTCACGGTCTCTTCCTCCAAAAAGTAAAATAATTCGAAGTAACTGTAAAATTGCCGCTGCTGCACTTGCCACATAAGTCAGCGCCGCTGCAGTCAGAACGTTTCTTGTATATCCAAGTTCCTGCTCGCCGAGAATTCCCTGCTCACGCAGCATCATCATTGCTCTGCGGGATGCATCAAACTCGACCGGAAGGGTAATGATCTGAAAGATCACTGCGAACGAGAATAATAAAATTCCAAAATTAATAATCATCATGGAAGAACGGCTGTTCATCAACGCACCAATGATAATCACCGGCCATGCCAGTGCCGATCCAAAGTTTGCAATTGGAACGAATGCAGAACGCAGGCGAAGCGGAACATATCCTCTCGCATGCTGAATCGCATGTCCGCACTCATGTGCCGCAACTCCGACGGCTGCAACCGAAGTAGAATTGCAAACCGTATCCGAAAGATTCAATGTTTTATTCGATGGATTATAATGATCGGTCAGGCTGCCAGATACATGGCGCACCTTCACATCATAAATTCCTGCTGCATTCAGAATACGCTGTGCCGCCTGTGCACCGGTCATTCCGGACATGCTGCGGTACTGGGAATATTTGTTGAATGTGGTCTTTACCTTTGCAGACGCAATCATGCAGATGATTGCACCGATAATTACAAGAATGTATGTGCTATCCCAATATAAATACATGGCTACTCCTTCCTACTGGCGAAAAAATGTGCCCTCTTCCACTGTATAACCACGCATAAATGCACCTGCATCCATGCGTTTCTTTCCAGCAAGCTGCACTTCAAGCAATGCCAGTTGTCCATCCCCGGTCTGTACGATCAATTCATTTTTTTCTGCCTTCACAATGCAGCCCGGTTCATAATCATTTGCTTCATCTACTACCTTTGCTTTCCATATTTTGAAAGCTTTGTCATCCAGATGTGTATACGCACTCGGCCACGGATTTAATCCACGGATCAGACGCTCAATCTCCACGGCCGGCTTTTTCCAGTCGATATTTCCAAGTTCTTTTGTGATCTTGGAAGTATGTGTACTCGCATCATTGTTCTGTGGAGTGAACTGTGCAGTGCCTTTCTCAAGCATGTCCATGGTCTCCACACATAATTTTGCCCCGACTTCCGCCAATTTATCAAACAGGCTTCCACCTGTCTCATCCTCCGCAATACGCACTTCGCGTTTTGCGATCATATCACCGGTGTCAATGCCGGTATCCATACGCATCGTTGTAACACCTGTGATGGCATCTCCGTTGATCACGGCCCACTGAATCGGTGCCGCGCCACGATACTTCGGAAGAAGCGACGCATGAACATTCACACAGCCATATTTGGGCATATCCAGAATATTTTTCGTAAGGATCTGTCCAAATGCCACAACAATAAAAATATCCGCATCAAATTTTTTCAGATATTCTACATTCGCATCCTCGCGGATCTTCTTTGGCTGAAACACTTCAATTCCATGGGAAAGTGCGCACTCCTTGACCGGTGGAAACTGCATGGCATTGCCTCTTCCCTTCGGCTTATCCGGCTGCGTCACTGCAAGAACCACTTCGTGACCTGCGCGAATGATTTCTTCTAATACCCCCACCGAAAAATCCGGTGTACCCATAAATACTACTCTCATATATTATTCATCATCCTCTTCTTCATATACAACATCATGGAGTTCACCTTCGACTCTTTCTACATAAAGATGACCGTCAAGGTGTTCGAACTCATGACACATACAGCGTGCAAACAGCTCGGTTCCTTCCACAATATGCTCCTGCATATCCAGATCATAATATTTTGTCTTTACATAATTTGGCCGTGTCACCTGACCTGCTTTTCCCGGAACACTCAAGCAGCCTTCATCACCGGTCTGCTCTCCGGAAGATTCCAGAATTTCCGGATTGATCATCACATATGGTCCCTGTCCGTCTCCTACATCAATGACTACGATTCTCTTTAAAATGCCAACCTGCGGTGCTGCAAGTCCTACACCGTTTGCCTCATACATGGTCTCGATCATGTCCTCTGCTAAAGTACGGATCTTTGGTGTAACCTCTGTGATTGGTCTGCATACCTTGTTCAGAATCGGATCTCCCTGTACGCGAATTGTTCTAAGTGCCATCTTTTACCTCCTAAAAACCACTTGACGGGTTGAAATCAAATTGAATAGTTACGTTTGAAAACGCGTTCGTCTTCTTTCCAAACTGCTCTAAGGCATCCTTAAGTGCCACAAGCGTCTGGTAATCCGCTGCTTTCATATACAAAACTTTGCGGTATATATCATTTACTTTTGCAATCGTCGCATCGGCCGGTCCGACAAGGAGCACCGGCTTTCCACTTCTTTTAATTGCAGACTGTAATTTGTCTGCCATAAGCTGCGCAGTCTGCTGTGTGATCTGCTCATTTTTTCCCATGCAATGCACCAGAAGCATATTCCAGATTGGCGGATAATGCATCATTTTACGATACGCGATCTCATGCTGGTAAAACGCCTCATAGTCCTGCGCCTTTGCCGTCTGAATGGCAAAATGCTCCGGATCGTAAGTCTGGATAACCGCCTGTCCCGGCAACTGTCCACGTCCCGCACGTCCCACCGCCTGTGTCAAAAGCTGGAACGTCCGCTCCGCCGCATGATAATCAGCCACATGCAGTGACATATCTGCCGCAAGGACACCTACGAGCGTGACATTCGGAAAATCATGTCCTTTTACGATCATCTGCGTTCCGATGAGAATGTCTGCCTCCTGATTGGCAAAGGCCTGCAGAATTTTCTCATAGGAATCTTTGGTGCGTGTCGTATCAAAATCCATACGCAGCACCCGTGCCTTAGGAAATCTCTGTTTTACGAGCATCTCGATTTTCTGCGTTCCCGCTTTAAATCCACCGAGATATTTACTGCCACAGGAAGGACAGACTTTCGGCTGTCTTTCTTCATAACCACAATAATGACAGACCATTCTGCCACCGGCATGCTGACTTAAAGATACATCGCAATGAGGACATTTTACCACATATCCGCAAGCTCTGCATGAAATAAATCCAGAAACACCTCTTCGATTCAAAAAAAGCATCGTCTGCTGCTTCTTTTCCAGGCGTTCCTCCATAAGTTCCTGCAAGCGTTTGCTTAAGATGGAACGGTTTCCATCCCGCAATTCCTGTCGTAAATCTACTACTTCACAGGTTGGAAGTGCCTGATTTTTTACACGCTGTGTCATTTCAAGCAGCTGATATCTGCCTGTTTGCGCCATATAATAACTGTCTATGGACGGTGTGGCGGAACCGAGCACGACCGCCGCATGATTTATCCTTGCGCGTTCAATTGCCACTTCTCTTGCATGATAACGCGGCGATGTCTCACTTTTATATGAATTTTCATGTTCCTCATCAATAATAATCAGCCCCAGTCTTTCAAACGGAGTAAAAAGCGCCGAGCGGGGACCGATCATAATGTCGATCTCCCCGGCTTTTGCACGTTCATACTGATCGTAACGTTCTCCCTGGGAAAGGCGCGAATTCATAATCGATACACGGTCTCCGAAACGGTTGTAAAAACGCATCACAGTCTGATAGGTCAGCGCAATCTCCGGAATCAGTACGATTGCCTGTCTGCCCGCTGCAAGAACATGTGCGATCAGTTCCATGTACACTTCTGTCTTGCCGCTTCCAGTCACGCCTTTTAAAAGATATGTTTTTGGATGCCCACTGTCCATATCTTCTGTAATCCGATCCACAACCTGTGTCTGATTTTCGTTGAGTGTCAGATGATATCCCTCCTGTGTCAGATGCTGCACCGGATTCCGGTAGCAGGTCGTTGTCTCAATCTGCAGAATCTGCTGTTCCTGCAGATTGCGGATCGTTGCTGCCGACACATTCAGTTTCTGTGTGACCATAGTATAATCAATTTCTTTTTGTGCGATCAGTTCCCGCAGCAGGCGGGCTTTTGCTTTATAATGTCTGCTCTCGAACAGTGCAAGTTTCTGCTGTGCCTGCGCCTCATTGAGAAGCAGCTTCACCGTTTTACGCTCTACATGTCTGGTCTGCTTTTTGATTGGAAGAACCGTTTTCAATGCCTGATTCATCGTGGAGCCATAGTTTTTCCGAATCCATGCCGCCATCTCGATCAGCTGGGATTCCATCGGCACACTTCCCTCATGAATTCCTATGAGCGGACGGATTTTGTCCACATCAAATTCCGGTTCTTCCGTCACTTCCACCACATATCCGGTCAATGTGCGTTTTCCAAACGGAATATCCACCTGCACGCCCGGATGAATCTGCTCCCGCAGCTGTGACGGAATTGCATACTGAAATGTTTTATCCAGTTTATCAAGGGAAATATCTACAATGATATTGGCATAGGTCATAGGGCACCTTCTTCCAATACTGCATGAAACAGTCCCTCATACGTATTTTTCGAAGCCTCCACAACGTAGGAAGCGCCCGCTTTTTCCAATGCCGCCCTGCTTTTTGGTCCGATGGCATAAAGCCGGGTGCTTTTTTCCAGTTCTTTTATTTCCTGCCGGGATACATCACCAAACAGTCGTTCCACCGACGATGCACAGGTAAATAAAATTCCGTCATAACCGGAAAATCCATTTTCCAGATTCCATGTACATGCTTTATTCTCATATACATTCAATCTGCCACACTGGCAGATTTCCACAAGGTCATCCATCAGGATATCATCCGCATTCTTCGCCGTAGGATACCATACCGATACCGAATGAAACGGATCATTGCCAAATGTATACTGCATATATTCTTTCAACTGCGGTACAAGTGCATCCGAATGATACTGGTCCGGCACAAAATCCGCGCGCAGCCCATAGTTCTTTAAACGTTCCGCTGTCTTGCTTCCGATTGCTGCAATCTTCGCTTTGCCAAGCGCACGCGCATCCAGCTTTGAAGCAAATACATTATCCATAAAGCAGTCCACACCGTTCTGGCTCGTAAATAAGAACATATCCACATCTGCCAGCTCTGCCGCTCCGTACAACGCATGGATTCCTGCAATCTCACCAACGGTCACTTCCTGCACAAAAGCGCCCTGCACACGCAACAATGCAGCAAGACGTGATGGTTTCCTTCCAATTTTCGGAACAAGATAACGTTTTCCCCAAAGCAGCTGATTTTCAAAAAACTGCAATTGTTCGCGCAGGCGTACCACATCGCCGATAACGATCATGGCCGGGGAAGTGAGTGCCGCATCCGCAACATGCCTTTCGATATCCTGCAAAATGCCGACACAAGTTCTCTGTTCACATGTCGTTGCATGTGAAATCACTGCTGCCGGAGTCATTGGAGAACGTCCTGCCTGCATGAGCCCGTCTGCAATCTCACCGACTTTGCTTAAGCCCATCAGAAAGATCAGTGTCTCCTTCTCATCCAGCATGGAGGCAAAATCCATATCTGTCGTCTGATCCAGCCTGTTATGTGCGGTAATTACCCGAAAAGAGGTTGCAACTCCACGATGTGTCACTGGAATTCCGGCATAAGCTGCTCCCGCGATTGACGAACTGATACCCGGAACCACACTAAATTTAATGCCGTGATTCCGAAGATAAGTGCCTTCCTCGCCGCCTCTTCCGAATACATAGACATCTCCACCTTTTAAGCGGACCACGCAGGCATATTCTTTCGCCTTTGTGACCAGAAGCTCATTGATTTCTTCCTGTGGAAGCGTGTGATGCCGATCTGCTTTTCCTACATAAATAAGTTCACAATCTGCTTTTGCATAAGAAAGAAGCTCCGGTGCCGAAAGCCGGTCATATACAATACAGTCCGCTTTTTGAATCAGTTCAAGTCCTTTTACGGTAACAAGTCCGGGATCTCCCGGACCTGCTCCAATCAGATATACTTTACCTGCCATATCATTCCCCCAATTATTATCTTCTACTCCATGTACTCTTGCTTGCCAGGATCAGAATCGGGAAGATTTCCAGTCGACCTGCCAGCATATCAAAGATCAGTACCACCTTGGAAAATCCAGAAAAAACTGAAAAGTTACAGGTCGGTCCCACCGCATCAAATCCCGGTCCGATATTGTTAAAGCACGCAACAACTGCGGAAAAATTCGTCATCATCGACAAGTTATCAATGGAAATCAACAGGAAACTTCCAAGAACGATTACAGCATATGCAATCAGATACGTGTTTGTGTTCTCCAAAACAGATTCGCTGACTCTCTGTCCGTTAACACGCACAACTTCCACCCGCTTCGGATTCAAAATGCGTCGTGTGTTTCTGCGCAGATTCTTCAAAAGCAACAGCGTACGGCCAATCTTCAATCCACCACCGGTACTTCCCGCGCACGCACCGAGAAACATCAGTGCCAGCAGGATTCCCTTGGAAAAACTCGGCCACAGATCAAAGTCCGTCGTCGCAAATCCTGTGGTTGTGATAACGGTTGCAACCTGAAAAGCCGCATGTCGTACCGTCTCACCAAGTGTTGAATAAAATCCGTGAAGATTCCATGTGATCAAAACAATGGAACCTAATACGATTGCAATATACATGCGAAGTTCCTGATCTTTGAACACGGTCTTAAAATGGCGTACCAAAAGCAGGTAATAACAACTGAAATTCACGCCAAACAATAACATAAAGACCGTACAGACATTCTGAATATACGGGCTGTAGCTTGCCATACTGTCATTTTTGATACCGAATCCACCGGTACCTGCCGTACCCATTGCTGTACATACCGCCTCGAATACAGACATCCCGCCAAATAACAGAAAAACAACATTAATGATGGTAAGCAGCACATAAATCACATATAAAATACGCGCGGTCGTATGCATCTTCGGAACCAGTTTTCCAACATTTGGTCCCGGGCTTTCTGCACGGAGAATATGCATTGTAAATCCGCTTCCTCCACGGTCTCTCGGAACGACTGCAAGTAAAAATACCAGCACCCCCATACCGCCTAACCAGTGACTGAAACTTCTCCAATATAAAAGTCCATGAGACAAAGCTTCCACATCCGTTAAAATAGATGATCCCGTTGTCGTAAATCCGGATACGATTTCAAACAGCGCATCCAGAAAATCCGGGATTTCCCGCGAAATAAAAAACGGCAGGCATCCCATAATACTTAACGCGATCCAGCTCATTCCCACACATACGAGTCCTTCCCGTGCATAAAAACGCTTTACCGCATTTCTGCAGAGTACATACATAATTGCTGCTACGATCAGTGTGATAATGATTGCACCGATAAATCCCCGTACAGCAGCCTGCTCTCCATAAAATATACTCAGTAACAAGGCAGGCAGCATAAATGCTGCCTCCACAAAAAGAATCTGGGAAATGAATTTTCCCATCATTTTATAATTCATAATGTCCTCACTCAAAAATATCGTTTAACTGCAAAAGTGTCATATCTCCTTTTGCAACAATAATCATGGAATTCCCCTCTTCATAAACCGAATCACCATTCGGAATCTCCGTCTTGCTTCCATGGCTGATGCATGCAATCAGAATGTTCGGACGAATCCGGACATTACGCAGTGGTTCTCCAATATAACGGGTATTTGCATCTACAACAAATTCCAATGCTTCCGCCTGTCCCTCCGCAATATTGTGAAGTGTCAGTGCTGCACCTGTCGTATTCTGCATAGCACGCACATACTGTACAATATTATTACAGCACAGTTCCTTCGGACAGATGACACTGCCTAGTCCCAGACTGTCATGAATGCTGCTGTTCTCCATATGTCCGACCTTGGTAATCACCTGCGGAACCCCACATGTCTGTGCATACAAAGAGATGATCATATTCATCTCATCCAGTCCGGTCATCGTCACTACCGCATCACAGTCATGAATTCCCTCGCTCTCTAACAGGAACTGACTGCTGGCATCTCCCTGGATGACACAGACGCCCTGTGGCAGTTTGTCCGAAAGCTCCACACAACGCTCTTCATCCTGCTCGATCAGCTGTACTGCTACGCCATCTCTTGCAAGATGTTCTGCAAGATAGTAACCGATACGGCCACCACCACAGAGAATGACACGCTTTGCTTTGTGGGTGATAATTCCAAGATTGCGCAACAGTTTCGTCAGGACATCACTGGTCGCGGTAATAAACAGATGATCTCCCTCACGCAAAATAAAGTGACCTCCCGGAATCTCCACAACACCGTCACGGCTGACCGCACATACAAGGACTTTGCATTTCACAATGTTCTGCAGATTCATAAGGGGAACATCACATAATTTACTTCCCTTCGGCACACGAAGTTCGACGATTTCCACACGGCTTTTTGCAAATGTCTCACGCTGCAAAAAGCCCGGATAACGAAGAAGACGCTCTATTTCTCTGGCTGCCTGCTTCTCCGGATTGACCATAAGTGACAGCGAATACACATCACGCATGGTAAAAATCTGCTTTCCATATTCCGGATTACGGATTCTTGCAATCGTATGAATCCTCTGGTTTAATCCATGAGCCGTCATACAGCAGAGAAGATTGATCTCATCTGCACTTGTAGCCGCAATCAGCAGATCCGCTTTGCGGACATCTGCACTCTCTAACACGCGCATGGAGGCACAGTTACCCTGTACCCCCATTACATCATAACGCTCAACGCTTGAATCGAGAACCTTCTGGTTCGAGTCGATCAAAGTCAGGTCGTGTCCCTCCGCAGAAAGCTTCTGTGTCAGTGACAAGCCGACCTTTCCATCACCAGCGATTATTATTTTCACGAATTTTTCCTCCGAATATACTCAAATATTGCATTCGGGATTTATTATAGCACAAGCATATGTATCATTCAATAAGTTTGTCGCTTAGAAAACCTCCTCAAAACTTAAGATTGCCTTAAACAGATCACCATCGATCTGAATCGCAAAGTTTCCGTTCATCAGCCCCGTCAGGCTCTGCGCAATGGAAAGTCCAAGTCCGCTTCCCTCGGTATTTCTCGAACTGTCTCCCCGGACAAAGCGCTCCATCAGTTCCTCGCTGCTGATATTTAACTGACTCTTTGAAATATTGCGGAATGTCATGATGACCATTCCATTGAATTTTTCCAGTGAAATATATACCCTTGTTCCGGGCATTGCATATTTACAGATGTTACTCATCAGATTATCAATGACGCGCCACAGATGCCTTCCGTCCGCCATGATCTTTACCGGCGGCTCCGGACTGTCCACGACGATATCCAGCTGATTTTTCTTTGCACGTTCCTCAAACTCGCCAACCACCTGTGTCAGCATGACTGTTGCATCCATTGCCTCAAGTTCCACCTTGATATTTCCGGTAGAAGCCTTCGAAGCCTCCATCAGATCTTCGATCAGTTTTTTCAGGCGGGCTGACTGACGGTCTAACACGGTAATATATTCCTGTACTGTCTTATTGTCGACTTTTTCCTTTTTCATGAGATCGACATAATTGATAATGGATGTCAGCGGTGTCTTAATATCATGTGATACATTTGTAATCAGTTCCGTCTTAAAATGCTCACTCTTCATACGTGCATCTACCGCTTTGGAAATGCCCTCGCCGACATGATTGATATTTTCCGCATGTTCCCGGAATCCGCGCGGCATATGTTCCGTGTTGATTGGCTGACTGTAATCCCCGTTTGCGATGCGCATGCCACCGGCGCGTATGCGAAGCATTGCGGAAACATAATAACGAAGGGCCAAATATTCCACCAGCTTTATTATGATGCACAGCATCACGACATCACCGTCTGCCATCATAGCAAGCAGCCACAGTTCAATCAATGCTCCTACCGCAAACAGCACGGTCACCTTTTTCATGGTCGGCTGCTTTTTGTCAGCAGCATCCCCTGCCCAGCGGAATGGTGCAATCAGGTAATGTAAGATCGTATATCTCCAGAAATTCTGTGTTTTTACACGCACGGCGATGCTCATAAAATATCCAATCACAAGGAACTCGCAGGCCGCCGCAAATAATGTGCCAAGCCCCAATGCAAGTGAAATTGTAATATATCGGTCAAATGCATATCCGATCATTCCGAAAATACACAGCACACCACAGGTTACAAGCGCACAGCAGCCGCCGGTAATAATTCCAAACGGAACCCGGTCAATCCAGCGCATGTGGACTTCATCGTCCTTAGGTCTTCGTCCTGCCGCACTCATCAGGAACACAAAACAAAGAAGACAAAGCAGTGCACTGCCTGCTGCCCACCAGCCGCTTGTATGGCGAAAGTTGCAGATAAATGCAGCCAGCTTCTTTCCCTGTCCGAAGTAATCGACAAGTCCATTCTTTAAAAGTGTCCTGGTAGATGACGTATCTTTTGCCGTCATATAAATATCGTAACTGGTCGTTTTCACATTATTCAGGCTGTATTCGTCGTATTCAAAATTCAGATCACTGCCAATGGAATACGCTCCTGCAATATTGATTTTGTCCTTTGGAAGTGATTTCTTTGTCTGCACGGTCAAAAAGCCATTTTTCTGTGCATAGTCCTCATCCTTGCTGGCAAATCCACTGTCAAAACGCAGCAGATCATTTTTCATGTTCCAGGAAGATATTTCCTCCTGCTCTAATTTCTTTCCATCTCCATCCGCATAATACCCCGGCGCACCGGAAACATCTTTGTATTCATACGAAACACTTTCCACCCCATCGATTCCATAGGTTCCATCCGTAATTTCACTCGAAATGTCTGTATCGACACCATTCTTTCGTCCATTGATCACATGGTCAAAAGACGTCATAAGGAAGTAATCTCCGTCTGCATCTGCATAGAACAGACCATCTTCCTGATTATAAATAATATGGTCCAGACTTGCCATCTGCCAGGAAGAATCATCATATATATTATAAGATCCCAGCAGCATACCAAGAAACGAATCTTCCTGACCACTGAGCACATATCTTGTATTCGTATCAAATTCGAGATGTACCATGCACGAATCTGCGTCCACCGAAGCATCATTGGTGTAGAGAACGATATCTTTTTCACCATCCTGCTTTTTCACAACCGTATAAGCAATATGTCCACCATCGAGTCCGTCAAACTCTGCCTCTTCGAGTCCGTCAGAACCAGTTACGCCTTCGGCGAACAAATGCGTTGCATAATTTTCTAAAAGTTGTATATCAATGTCTTTTTCCACCGTGTTCTGGTTGGCCTGCAACTCTGATACAGTTCCGTAAAGCACAGTCGCCGCGGCTGTCACTACAAATACAAAGCCACTGACGATTGCAAGCAGCATCGCAATCAATTTCGCCCAGAACTGCTTTTTGAGTTCTTTCCAGTTTTTCATTCTGTTTCCTCCATCTTATATCCCCGGCCCCATACTACTTTTAAATATCTTGGCTCTGCCGGATTGTACTCTAATTTTTCACGAAGATGTCGGATATGTACTGCAACGGTGTTCTCAATCCCATAAGGACTGTCATTCCACACTTCTTCATAAATCTGATTCGGAGAAAATACCTCACCTTTATGCTCCATCAGAAGTTTTAAGATATCGTACTCGGTTCTCGTCAGATTCACCGGTTCTCCATCCAATGTCACTTCTTTTGCACGATCATCCATCTCAATGCCACCGGCCACAAGTTTTGTGTTTACCGGCTGTGCACTGCCAAGCTGCATATACCGGCGCAGCTGGGATTTAACTCTCGCCTGTAATTCCACTGGATTAAATGGTTTGGTAATGTAATCATCTGCACCGACCGTCAGCCCAAGCACCTTGTCGGTATCCTCACTTTTGGCTGTCAGCAGAATCACCGGAACATTAGAAATTTCCCGGATTTTCACCATGGTCTCGATACCATCCATCTCCGGCATCATGACATCCATGAGCACCAGATGAATGTCCCTTTTTTGCACAAGCTCCAATGCTTCTTTTCCGTTATATGCCTTATATACCTGATAACCGTCGCTCTTTAAATAAATGGAAAGAGCCGAAACAATATCTTTTTCATCGTCACAAACTAAAATATTATACATAATAAAACCGCCACCTCGTATTTATGATTAATCATGAATACATTGTAGCGGTTTTCGTATTAATTTCCAATTGTCAAACCCATTAAGATTTCATTAACTTTTGTTCCCATGCCTTCATGCTCTGCTTCAGACGTTCCATACCATCCTCCACATTTTTTCTTGTCGTGGCCACATTCAGGCGAAGGAATCCATCCCCGTTCGTTCCGTACTCCCTGCCGGACGCCAGATACAGTCCACTCTCTTTGCGGATAAACGCATACAGCTTATTCGAATCTTTTGTGTAAGCCTGACAATCCAGCCACATCAGATACGTTGCTTCGGAAGGAACAACTTTCATCTGCGGAATCTCTCTGGCGATAAAGTCGGTAACATATTTTTTATTCTCTTCAATATAAACCCTAAGTTCATCCAGCCAGTCTGCCCCGCAGGTAAAAGCAGCGATTGTGGCACACATGGCAAACGCATTCGGTTCTGCCACCTCATCCGTGTTGAGTCGTCGCCACATTTTATGATGCAATGCCTTGTTTTCTGCATAAACTGCCGCAGACTGAATGCCTGCGAGATTAAAAGTTTTTGTCGGTGCGATCGCAGTCACACTGATCTGTCTGCACTGTTCATTTACCGACGCAAATGGCACATACTCTTTTCCCGGTGCAGTTATATCACAGTGAATCTCATCCGAAAATACCGTCACGTCATTCTCTGCACACAAAGCTCCGATACGTGCCAGTGTTTCCTTGTCCCAGATTTTTCCAATCGGATTATGCGGGTTACAAAGTATCATAAGGGATGTCTGCGGATCTGCGAGCTGACGTTCTAATGTTTCCCAGTCAATGTGATATTCCCTGTCGTCATAAAGCAGATGATTCTCCACAATATTTCTTCCATTGTTTCGGATCGAGTTAAAGAAAATATTGTAAGTTGGTGTCTGCACCAACACATTTTCCGCAGGTGTCGTAAGCTTACGCACCGCACTGGAGATTGCCGGAACCACGCCTGTCGTAAAAATGAGTTTGTCCGGATTCAACGTGATATGATGCCGTTTGTCCCACCAGTTCACATAGGACTGGCTCCATGCATCTGGCATGATCGAATAGCCAAAGATTCCATGTTCCACACGTTTTTTTAAAGCTTCGATCACCTCTGGCACTGTCTCAAAGTCCATGTCTGCTACCCACATAGGCAGCTCATTCTCCGGCACGTCCCATTTCAATGATCCGGTTCCTCTCCGGTTTGTCGGCTTATCAAAATTATATTTCATGCTGTCTCCTTTTTAGAAAAAAATCCCGGCTTTTTCAAACCGGGATTTTTGTTTATGCCTCTGTACTGTTTGTAGCATCTGTCGTATCTGTCGTGCTTGTCTGTTTCGATTTGTAATACTCCTCGAATTTCTTGTTTGCCGCATCTAATGTCTTCTGGCAAATATCTGGCAGCTTCTGTCCCCAGGCACCTGTTGCCTGCTGGAAGCCCTTCTGCATAGCAGCCTGCATCTTTTTCATTTTTTCTACATCGTCACCTGCTAAAGCGCTGGCGAAGTCGAATAAACGCTCAGATGTCTGTTTCACACCGTAATATCCGTCTTCCGAAATATCTTTCTGGGCCTGTGCCTTTGTCTGGGCATCTACCGTATAATTTCCTTTTGCAAGGAACTTCCACATACTGTCATCGGAAGTTGCAAACGTTGTTGCCTGCTGTCCCATCATCTGCTTTACGATGTTGGTCAACTGCTGCTGTCTGGACTCCTGATCTGCTTTCAGCTGTTTTACCAGAGCGGCACGATCTTCTGCGCTCATTTTGTTGACAGAATAAGTTGCCTTGCCTGTATCCGAAGATTTGTCCGACTTGTCATAAACGACACCGCTTTCGTTCTTCTCTTCGGTCTTGCTGGCGGTATCTGCCTTCGCAGAAGCGTTTTTCTTGGAAGCAGATTCTGTCTTTGCAGAAGTGTCTGTCTTATAAGCTGTATAAACCTCTGCCTGTGCACTTGCCAAACCTGTTGCATTCACACTCATACTCATATCCTCCTTGAACATGTACGCCGGATCAACTCCTTTTGTTTCCGGACCTTTGACTACGTTTCTATTATCAATATCGGCTACTGTACCTGATTTGTTTATAGTAAGTGCAACAAATTATAAAGCTTTGATTCTATCTAAAGCTTTAACGGTATTCTCATAGTTACCGAATGCAGTCAGTCTGAAGTATCCCTCACCGCTTGGTCCGAATCCGGATCCCGGTGTACCTACAACGTTGGCTTTTTCTAAGAGATAATCAAAGAACTCCCAGGAAGTCATCTTGTCCGGTGTCTTTAACCAGATGTATGGTGCATTCACACCACCAAATACGGTATATCCGGCGTCCTTAAGACCTTCCTTGATTGTCTTTGCATTCTTCATATAATATGCAACCTGCTCCTTCAGCTGTGCTTTTCCGGCATCGGAATATACAGCTTCGCCTGCACGCTGAACGATGTATGGAGCACCATTGAACTTGGTTCCGTGACGTCTTGCCCACATTGCATTTAAAGACACATCACCACACTTAAGTTCCTTTGGAACTACAGTAAATCCAAGACGAACACCTGTAAATCCAGCATTCTTTGAAAAACTTCTCAGCTCAATGGCACATGTTTTTGCACCTTTACACTCGTAGATGGTATGTGCAACATTGTCCTCGCTGATGTATGCTTCGTATGCGGCATCATAAATGATAACTGCCCCATTCTTGTTTGCATAATCTACCCATTGCTGTAACTGATCCTTTGTCAGAGTTGTTCCGGTCGGGTTGTTTGGAAGACATAAATAAATGATGTCCGGTGTCTCCTTTGGAAATTCCGGTACAAAATTGTTTGCAGCGGTACATGGCATATAAATTACATCGCTCCATGTCTCTGTTGCCTTATCATAAGTACCTGTTCTTCCTGCCATAACATTGGAATCTACATATACCGGATAAACAGGATCGCATACTGCGATACGGTTATTCTGTGCAAAAATCTCCTGAATATTTGCGGAATCACTCTTTGCTCCGTCGGATACGAAAATTTCATCCTCAGAGATGTCACATCCCTTTGCTTTGTAATCATTATCTACGATTGCTTTTCTTAAAAATGCGTATCCAAGATCCGGTGCATAACCATGGAATGTCTCTGCATGGCCCATCTCATCAACTGCTTTGTGCATGGCCTCGATGATTGCCGGTGCAATTGGCTGTGTAACATCACCGATACCAAGACGGATGATCTCTTTGTCCGGGTTTGCCTCCTGATATGCATTTACCTTCTTTCCGATGGTACTGAACAGATAGCTGCCTGGCAGCTTCTGATAGTTCTCATTTACATGAAACATTTTTGTTCCTCTCTTTCTATTGCTTTCCTTTAATAATTTTTACCCACTCTGTTGATTAAGTTTAGCATTTTCAACCGATGCTGTAAAGTGCTTTGACACTTGTCATAAGGAGGAACCCTTTAGGGAGGATGCCTTATGACCTACGCAGATGTTCTGCAACAATCCGTAATCTATCCCTCCTGCATCAGACTCAAAATCATCTGGGATACTTCCACAAGTTCCGTTCCATTATCCATACTTCGTTTCTGAATATAACGGTGTGCTTCTTCCTCCGAAAAACCGTTTCGATCCATCAAAAGTTCCTTGGCTTTCTGGATGACCTTCTGATCCTCCTCAGAACGCAGCTTTGGCCTCTGCCGCATACGCTTCCGCCGCCGGCGGATTTCTCCCTCCATCATCTCCACCGTCTGCAACAGTTCGTGTACTTTCATTGGGAGAACCAGGCTGACAATATTGCTGATTTCTCTCTCCTGTATCGAACTTGCCGATGCAATCAGAAGCATCTGAAACTCTGGCGGAAGATACTCATAAATCTCCGTATACATCATATCAATAAAGCGACAACCACAGATCAAAATACCACTCTCTAAATTATTAATACTGTTCAGTGCCTGCGCTCCGGTCGTGCAGACTGCCTGCACACTGTATCCGCTTTGTGACAATATTTTTTTTACATTCTGTGCCACTTCCTGTTTGGGAAATGCAATTACTATATTACTCACTGTGTCGATCACCCGTATCTTTAGAATAAAAGCTCTTATATCTTATACAGATATTCTTCGATTTCCCATGCGGTAACCTGTGTCCGGTACTGCATCCACTCCTCTTCTTTTGCCTCGAGATACTTGCCTGTAATATGTTTGCCCAACACTTCCTGAACAAAGGTATCTTTCTTTAACTCTTTGAGTGCAGCATACAGATCTGCCGGAATCGACTCGATACCACGGCTTTCTTTCTCCTCGTCACTGAGCTCGTATACATTCTCCGGTACTTCTGCCGGTGGCTCGATTTTGTTTTCGATGCCGTCTAATCCCGCAGCAAGACATACCGCAAGTGCAAGATATGGATTTGCTGCCGGATCCGGGCTTCTGAGTTCCACACGGGTTCCTTCGCCGCGGCTTGCCGGAATACGAATGAGAGGGCTGCGGTTCGTCGCAGACCATGCGATATAACAAGGTGCCTCATACCCCGGAACGAGTCTCTTGTAAGAATTTACAAGAGGATTCATGATTGCTGTGACACCTTTCATATGCTTCATAATTCCGCCGATGAAATAATATGCCTCTTTGCTCAATCCCAATTTCCCCTGCGCATCATCAAAAATATTGTGACCGTCTTTGGATAATGACATATTAATGTGCATACCGGAACCATTGATTCCGAATTTTGGCTTTGGCATAAAACTTGCAAACAATCCATGGCGCTTTGCGATAGTCTTTACTGCAAGTTTAAAGGTCATAATGTTGTCCGCTGTCACCATAGCCTCATCATACTTAAAATCGATTTCATGCTGTGCCGGTGCCACTTCGTGATGGGAAGCCTCGATTTCAAATCCCATATCTTCAAGTGTCAGTACCATATCACGTCTTGCATTTTCTCCTAAGTCTACCGGTCCGAGATCAAAATAGCCTGCTTTTTCATGTGTGATTGTCGTCGGCTGTCCGTTCTCATCCTGATGGAACAGGAAAAATTCACACTCCGGGCCAACATTGAATGTATATCCCATCTCAGCCGCTTTTGCAATCTGCTTCTTTAATATGTAACGTGGATCTCCCTCAAACGGTTTGCCATCTGCGCAGTGAACATCACAGATAATTCTTGCAACTTTTCCCTGCTGCGGTCTCCATGGAAAAATCGTAAACGTATCCAGATCTGGATACAGATACATATCTGATTCCTCGATGCGCACAAATCCCTCAATCGAAGATCCGTCAAACATGCACTTATTATCCAGCGCTTTTTTCAGCTGGCTGGATGTGATTGCTACATTTTTTAAAGTACCGAAAATATCTGTAAACTGAAGACGGATAAACTCAACATCCTCTTCCTCTACCATACGGAAGATATCTTCCTTTGTATAATTGCTCATGATTATTCTCCTTTCATTGAACCTTATCATCTACAGATTTTTATTTAAATTCGAAATTTCCTGTAATACTTTCTGGTATGGCATCGTACCTCCGAAAATGTCCAGTGCACTTCCGATCGTAACATTTAAATGATTGCTTCCAAGCTCTGCCAGTTCCTTTAAATCTTCAAAACTGTGCACTCCACCGGCATATGTAATCGGAATTTTACCCCAGTCACCCAGAAGTTTTACCAGAGGCTTCTCGATTCCATTTGCTTTTCCTTCCACATCTACTGCATGCACTAAAAATTCCACACAATATCCGGATAATTCATCCAAAAGCTCCGGCGTCACCATCTCATCGGTATATTTCTGCCAGCGGTCAGTTACAATATAATATCCGCTGTCCTTCCCCGGCTCACTGCGGTAACGGCAGGAAAGATCCAAAACCAGATGCTCCTTACCAACGGCTTTCTTTATTTTATTAAGATTTTCATAATTGACACAGCCGTCTTTAAATACGTAGGAAGTAACAATGACTGCCTGTGCGCCTGCTTCAATAAATTCCGGGGCATTGTCTGCGTGGATGCCGCCGCCTACCTGAAGACCTCCCGGGTATGCATGAAGTGCTTTCATCGCCTGCGCCTTCGTCGCTTCATAAAATTCGCTCTGCTGCGGATTCAGTAAAATAATATGTCCCCCCCGGATGTTCTGGCTCTGATAGAGTCTTGCATAAAATCCGGCATCCTGCTCCGAAACAAAATTTTCTGTTGCGAAATCACCCTGGTCTTTTAAGGAACTGCCAACAATCTGTTTGACTTTTCCATTGTGAATGTCAATACATGGTCGAAACTCCATTATTTTTCTCCTTCTATTACACATCAGCCCATTTAAAGTCGCCTTCGGCGGGGGCTGACGCCACATATCAAGTTTTCTTCGCAAACTTGACACATTTTGAACATCAGCCCATTTAGAGTCGCCTTCGGCGGGGGCTGACGCTACATGTCAAGTTAACTTCGTAAACTTGACACATTTATTAAAAAGGGGCATAGAAAGTCCTGAGTGTGGCTCCCTTGCCCTGCATTAAAAAATATCCATATGTAATTAAAATGATAACACATATTTGGGGATTTGTGAATGAAAGATTTTCCTATTTTTATGATTAAAGGGTCAAAAGGTATCATCGATGCATGCTTGCATGCAATTCGATGTATACCTTAGTGACCCGCACTACACCGAGAAAGTAGCAATTTACTGCTGAAACGCAGAAAATTAGCGGATTTCGAGGTGGAGTCAGATTACGGGAATGCGTAGCATGTAGTAATCTGATTAATCATAAATGAGGGGCAAAATACCTTTTGACCCTCATATCATTTTTATTTATAAGAAAACGACCGCTATTTTATAAGAAATAATGCACTTTACATCCCTTGACACCATTTCGTTATTTTGCTAATGTTAATACAATTATTCATTAATTACATAAAAGAAGAAAGCGAGGAAATTAGGAAATGGGTACTATTATCGGCGAAGGAATTACATTTGATGACGTTCTTCTGGTACCTCAGTATTCTGAGGTTACACCAAACATGATCAATTTAAAGACACATCTTACCAAGAAAATCGTCTTAAACATTCCTATGATGAGTGCAGCAATGGATACTGTCACAGAATCCAAGATGGCAATTGCAATGGCAAGACAGGGTGGTATCGGTATCATCCACAAAAATATGTCAATTGAGGCACAGGCGGACGAGGTCGATAAGGTAAAGCGTTCTGAGAACGGTGTTATTACAGACCCGTTTTTCTTATCCCCGGATCATACACTTGCAGATGCTGACAATCTGATGGCAAAATTCCGTATTTCCGGTGTCCCGATCACAAAGGACGGCCGTCTTGTCGGAATCATCACCAACCGTGATTTAAAATTCGAAACAGACTTCAGCAAAAAGATCAGCGAGTCCATGACTTCTGAGAATCTGATCACTGCTCCGGAAGGAATTACTCTTGAAGAAGCCAAGAAAATTCTTGCAAAAGCAAGAAAAGAAAAGCTCCCGATCGTTGACAAAGATTTCAACCTCAAGGGACTGATCACCATCAAAGATATTGAGAAGCAGATCAAATATCCACAGTCAGCAAAAGATGAGCAGGGACGTCTTCTCTGTGGTGCCGGTGTCGGTATCACAGGCAACATGATGGAACGTGTCGATGCACTGGTCAATGCACATGTTGATGTCATCGTTGTCGACTCTGCACACGGACATTCTAAAAATATCCTTGAAGCAGTCAAGAAGATCAAGGCAAAATATCCTGATTTACAGGTTATTGCCGGAAACATTGCTACCGGTGCTGCTGCCAAAGCACTGATCGAGGCTGGTGCTGACGCTGTCAAAGTCGGTATCGGACCTGGTTCTATCTGTACGACACGTATCGTTGCAGGTATCGGTGTTCCACAGATTTCTGCAATCATGGACTGCTATGCTGTTGCCAAAGAATACGGCATCCCGGTCATCGCAGACGGTGGTATCAAGTACTCCGGTGATATGACAAAGGCATTGGCTGCAGGTGCTAACGTATGTATGATGGGATCTATGTTCGCAGGTTGTGACGAAGCTCCTGGTACATTCGAGTTGTTCCAGGGAAGAAAATACAAAGTATACCGTGGTATGGGATCTATTGCAGCCATGGAAAACGGAAGCAAGGACCGTTACTTCCAGGAAGGTGCAAAGAAGCTGGTTCCAGAAGGTGTCGAAGGACGTGTTGCTTACAAGGGAACACTTGAAGATACTGTATTCCAGCTGATCGGCGGTATCCGTTCCGGTATGGGTTACTGCGGATGTCCTGACATCGAGACCTTGAAAGAAAACGGAAAGTTTGTTAAGATTACAGCAGCATCTCTTCGTGAGAGTCATCCACACGATATTCACATCACGAAAGAAGCTCCAAACTACAGTTCCGATGATAACTAAATTGATTCTGTAGAAATTTATAGAAAATATATGAGGTGAATTTTATTGGGCCCCAGTGATATACCACAATTCATATTTTTAGTTGTACTTTTAATGCTCTCTGCCTTCTTTTCTTCGGCAGAGACCGCTTTAACAACGGTTAACAAAATACGTATGCGTACCCTGGCTGAATCCGGAGATAAACGGGCAGACAGGGTTCTGCGCGTTACGGACGATTCCGGAAAGATGCTCTCCGCAATTCTGATTGGAAATAATATTGTCAATCTTTCGGCTTCTTCGCTTGCAACTTCACTTGCAATCAACTATTTCGGAAGTTTCGGTGCCGGTATTGCAACCGGTATTCTGACGCTTTTGATTTTAATTTTCGGTGAAGTCACACCAAAGACGATGGCAACAATCAAAGCCAACCAACTGGCACTGCATATTGCCGGAGCTATCAGTTTTCTGATGAAAATTCTGACCCCTGTCATTTTTGTAGTCAATAAACTGTCCTTAGGTCTTTTGTTTCTGCTTCGCATCAATCCAAACGATGCCAATGCACAGATGACCGAGGAAGAGCTTCGCACCATTGTAGATGTCAGTCAGGAGACTGGTGTCATCGAAAATGAAGAACGTGATATGATTCATAATCTCTTTGATTTTGGCGATGCCGAGGCCAAAGAGGTCATGGTTCCACGTATTGATATGACATTTGTTCAGGTGGACGCAACCTATCAGGAAGTACTCGATGTCTTCCGTGAGGATATGTTTACGCGTATTCCTGTCTACGAGGATTCTACGGACAATGTCATCGGAATCATCAATATGAAAGATTTTCTTCTGCAAAATGATACCGAAGATTTTTCTGTACGCAACATGCTTCGTGAACCATATTTTACATATGAACATAAGAACACTGCAGATTTGTTTTTGGAAATGCGCAAATCCTCTATTTCTCTTGCTATCGTTCTGGATGAGTACGGTGTGACTGCCGGACTGATTACCTTAGAAGATCTGTTAGAGGAAATTGTCGGTGAGATCCGCGACGAGTATGATGCGGATGAGGAAGACGACATCGTAGCAATCAACGAACGGGAATACTATGTATTAGGTTCTGCCAATCTCGAAGATGTCAGTGATGCCTTAGGTGTTCACTTTACTTCCGATGATTACGACACAATGGGTGGTTATTGTCTGGAGCTTCTGGATCATCTTCCAGAGAAAAATGAAATCGTAATTACAGACGAAAATGTGCTCCTGCGCATTGATCGTATGGATAAAAACCGTATTGAACGTGTTTATGTACGACTTCCGGAATCAGACGAAACAAAAGAAACAGCCAGTACTCATTCCTAGAGCACTGGCTTTTTTATGTTCCAATGTCCCTCCTTATATTCTAACAGCTGTTGTGGCAGTGCCTGCTCCCGTTCATTAACGCAAGCACTGTACTTCAATAGCTCCAGACAGATACACGTGGTATTCAGCAAAATAAGACTTCCTATTATTCCCAGTAGTATGTTCTTCATTTCTTTCTCCAATAACTGTCAAACACAAAATTTTCTTTTTCTGCATGATCCATCTGTTTTTCTATATATACACCAACTCCAGAAAAAAGTCCCTTTCTTCCCGCAAACGGAACCTGACACAACAATCCAAGAACACCTATACACACTACTGTAGCAATCAGTACGCTTCCATACTGTTCCATTATTTCTTTCATTTTATCCTCCCATATAAGTCCGTATTAAAAGCGCTATGACGCCGTTTTTTCCAAGTATAAGCGTTTCTGCTACAGCCAGGAACAGTAACGTCCCTGTCATTGCTATCAGGACATTTCCATATTCTTTGCAAACTTCTCTCATGCCATCCTCCCTATTATACATAAAGCCTGCTGAAAAATTTTCAAAATTCCGCATCCCATGATCAGAATTCCAAGAGCTCCACCATATTCTTCCATAATTTCTCCCATACATAAATTCCTTTCTTTTCTATGTCAATAGCAGGATGATTTAAATTTCCATCATGACATAACTTACGATTTTCTCTTTTCTATATATTTCAAATACAGGAAAGCGCACTGGCATCTCCATTTCGATTTTTACAATTTCTACCCCGGCTATTTTTTCCGGCAGTCTTTGTGCATCCGCGCATTTTTCGATTTTTCCTTTTTTCTCATAAAAAGTAATTATCAGACTGCACTCTGTATTTTTTGCCCTATCAAAGCAAGACTCTATCACTGTCCTGTCACAATTGCTTCCTTTCACTTCCGCCACAATAGATCTGTGCAGATTCTGTACCTGAATCAATCTGACCTGCGCTGTTACGATTCCCATTGCAGATACCGCCATAATCAGCATCAAAAAAAGCGCAGTATACAATTTCATTATCTGTCCCACATTTTTCCTCCACAGCTCGTCTACATTTTTCCTCATCCTATTCCGGAAGACTGCAGAAACGTCAACATAAATAATGCCATATCCACAAGAAGTTTAAAAGAAGCGGTAACTACCGGTGCAAGAAACAGTAGATACAATCCACTGTTTCGATTATGCAGACGCTCCGTTTCCACCGCATCCTGCATAGAAAAGTTTCTTGTGATCAATTCCCCCACCTGTTGGTCCGCACGGTCACTATTGCCCATGGAAAGGGCATAGAGCATACTCATGGCAGAATGAATTTCGGGAATTTGAAATTTCTGCATAAAAGCATGATACGGCTCCGGTGATTCCGGCGCGATCTGCAAACGGTCATTTAAAATTTCCAGCTCATGTTCCAATACCAGCGGTGCATGCTCCTGCGATTTTGCGAGTGCCATCTGTACATTTTCGCTTTGCAATAACAAGACAATATCCATCAGCCACACCGGAAACGCACTTTTGATATTTTTTATGCGTTTCTTTGTCGCCAGTCTTCTTCCTATGCGATGCTGATTTGCCATAAAAAGCGTCAGAAACATCCCTGCCGCTGCCCACACCTGCTGTCCGGCATACAAAGCCCAGGCGGTCAGTATTCCACAGATACCGGCCATAACCACAGAAAGCTTCCGTTCCTTTTTTTCATCATAAAGATCATATCGTTCCACTTTCTGCCGGTCCGTCTCCTGTCTCACGCCATCCAACTGCAGCCAGTCCACCATAAGATATTTCTGCGCCCGGGCAAAAATCCAGTCATCCAGCAACAATACAACGACCGTAATCATCTGAGAAACCATATTTCCACCGATATCGACACTTCCTACCGGCAAGTACAGAATCATCGCACAAATCAGAAGTGATGCCACAATCGATAATACAACATCCATAAACATCTTCTGCCGTTCTTTCATCGTGATCTGTATGCGCTTTTCCCAGCGGCTTTTGTCCCTCAATAGCAAATCCACAGAGGTATCGATCGCTCCTCCGTAACTTTCCACATGCACAGCGAAATCGTGCATCGTCCGGATACGCTCACAAGGATATTCCCGGTCAATTATGCCTAATGCATTACGCATAATGTCTGTCTGGCTGTCATCGTACACCATATACAGATGGTCGAGTCCTTCCTCGACTGCCTCCCGCATGGGACCATTCCCCAGTACCTGATGCGCATCCGTCAATGCCCGTTCCACTTTTCCTTCTTTGACAAATGCATACAAAAAGGTGTCCATATACTCACAGGCTTCCTCAAAGCGAAGTTTCTGTTCCTTAATCTGTCGAAAGCGTTTACGGTAAATACGCACACGTACCAGCATGTATAATCCGAATATAACCGTTGTCATCCACTGCATTCTGAGCAACAGACGCAGTGTGTACAATCCGGCAATTACCAGTAATTCAATCATCGCCTGCCTCTTTCCAGCAGTCTGATTTCTCATAGGAGAACGGATCTATAATCGCATCTTTTGCAAACTGTGCCTGTAACACCTCCGGCAGCTGTTCTAACACAAGTTTTCCATCCTCCACAATCATCACGATTTTGTTCTCGCATCCCTCTCTTAAGAAAAAGCATACCTGATCAATATACCGATACGCCTGTTGCTGCTCATTCATGCGTTTTCGGATCAATACTCCGACATCCATCGCCTGATAACAGGTATTTTCCAGTCGATCCGCATCTACGCGATTCTCAAGCATATTAAGAATCCGATCCGGTATGTTGCGCACATCGTCCGTATGTAACGTTGTCATTCCACAGACACCCGTCGACCAGCTTTCTAACAAATATTTTACTTCCTTCGAACGAGCCTCCGAAAGCATGATCCAGCGAGGATTCAACCGGAGACTCGACTTGATGGCATCCGCATAATCAAACCTTCCCGCCTGCACGCGCATCTCTACACAATCCTTTCCCGGATTGGTTGCCGAATAACGGATTTCCATTGTGTCTTCGATTGTGATCACACGGTCATTCTGCGGAATATACTGCGAAAAAAATTTGATACACTCTGTCTTGCCGATTCCCGGCATTCCGCAAAAAATCATATTACAGCGATTCTTGACACAATTGATGAGCAACGCTAAAACTTTTTCTTCACAAAAATTCTCTTGTACTGCCTTTTCTTCTGTAAGGCGAATGATTGGCGGTGTTTTACGGATACTGATTGTCCTGCCGGAACGTGCCACGGATTCATGGACAATGGTTACTCGAAGTTCGCTGGTCTCTGCTTCCAGTTGCGGATTCTGCTTGTTAAACTGTTGGCTGACAACATTGGCGATTCGCTGTGTAAACTGCTCAATAAAATTATCTGTAATAAATTCTTTTACGCACTCCGGATTCGCGCGATAACGCATATTTTCGATATTAGTCAGCCATATTTCCCGTCCATTATAATCAATGTCCGTGATTTTTTCATCGGCAACATATTTCCACAGTGGTCCAAAATATTCTTTTCCAAGTTCTATCATTTACTGTACCCCTGTGTTTGCATTTACCTGTGCAACAAAATTGTTTATAATCTGCATAAACGCCTGTCCGATTGCACCATTTTCGTCTTTTCCGATGACTGCCGTGATAACGACGATAACCGCTAATATCGCAACAACCGTAATCAGAATTCCACCATACTCCTGAAAAATTTCTTTCATATTCTGTTTTCTCCTTACTCTGGAAACGCTACAACTGACTTGTTGCAGACATAAAGAAACAGGCCTATGTATACATAGCCCGTCGAATGAAAAAAGATATTATTATAATACATGATTTTTTCGATTTGTAAATACTTTTTAGCAAAAAACAAAGTAAAAAAGCGGAGGAGCTATCTCCCCCGCATACAATTTTTCTTACTGCTGCTGTGTTGTCTGAATCTGATTCAATTTTGTCTGAATTTTTCCAATGAGATCATTTGCAAAATGATCATTGTTATCATTGTTCTCCTGAATTACAGACATATGCTCAGAAATATTCGCTACGTTGTCTGTCAGATCAGAAATTCCCTTCACAGACTCCTGAGCGGCATTGTTGATTGCCTCTACCGACTGGTTAGAATCCTTTACCTGGTCAAGAAGTTCCTTGGATACCTGTGCGAAATCCTGCATTTTATCAAACATGATCTTAGAATCGTCCTGATATTTACGTCCAACGGCTACAAGTTCTGTATAACTTCCAATGGTACGTTCCTTCATGAAACTTACCACATTGTTTGCCTCATTTGCCAGATCGCTGACTGCTGTAATAACAGTATTGGAAATCTCTTTGATCTGACTTGCAGTCGCACCGGAACTTGCTGCAAGCTTTGTAATCTCATCTGCAACAACCGCAAATCCCTTACCGGCCTCTCCTGCACGCGCCGCCTCAATAGAAGCATTCAGGGCAAGCAGGTTTGTCTGATCTGCAATCTCCATAATATCTGCGGTCAAAGCCATGATCTTCTCTGCTTCTTTAGACTGCTCAATCTTCTCGCCGAGTGCACGCTCCACTTCATCCGCGCGCGCCTCAACTTCTTTCTTCTCTTTCTCAGACTTCTTCATGATCTCATAGGCAGATGCATTACTGTTCTGTGCGTAATCTGCACCTTCCTGGGCTTCCTCATTCATCTTCTGGAAGGACTGTTCCATGTCTGTCATTACATTAGCAACTTCCATAATATTGGAAGTAATCTCCTGAATCGTCGCAGAAAACTGCTGCATAACAGAGGAAATTGCCACAGAACTGTCTGTTGCTGAATGAAGCTTCTCACCTACCTTGTTGATAGAACCTGCGAGATTCTGTGCATTTTCAAGAACTGACTGAAGCAGTTCTTTCATTTCTTCCTGCTCTTTTTTTGCTGCTTCCGCTTCTTTTGCCTTTTTACCGAAAACTCCCATATGTACCTCCTGCCACTCTTACCAAGTGTTTTACTTTCGCATTCTTATTTCGTGTATAAACACATCCATTAGTGAAATTATACCAAAAGTACCTGTTTTCGTAAAGAGAAAAGAGAAAAAAGTACCAATTATTTTGTTTCTAACAATTTATCGACGCTTACCAGACGTACAACAACAGTAAACACCTTTGCTGCTTCTTTCAATTCATCCATGGAAGGATATGTCGGTGCGATACGGATAACGGAATCCTTTGGATCTTTTTTATATGGATATGGAGATCCTGCACCGGTCAGTACAACGCCAGCCTCCTTGCATTTCTCAACGATTTTCTTTGCGCATCCCTCTAATGCCTCGAAGGAGATAAAGTATCCGCCCAGCGGATTCATCCATGTACCGATGCCTCTGGATGCGATCTCTTCTGTAAGCATTTCTTCTACCATCTCAAATTTCGGACGGATAATAGCAGCCTGCTTCATCATATGCTCCTGAATACCCTTCTGGTCTTTGAAAAACTTCACATGACGCAGTTGGTTGATCTTGTCATGACCGATTGTCTGGATGGTAAGTTTTTTCTTAATATCTGCAATATTTGCTGCAGAAGCAGAAATTGCTGCGATACCAGCACCTGGGAAGCTTACTTTACTTGTGGAGCAGAACTGGAATACAATGTCAGGATTACCAGCCTTCTCACACTCGTCGAGAATATTTAAAATCTGTGCCTGATTGTCTTCATACAAATGATGTATTACATATGCATTGTCCCAGAAAATACGGAAATCCGCTGCTGCAGGCTTTAAGTTTGCAAAACGGCGCACGGTCTCATCTGAGTATACTACTCCCTGTGGGTTGGAATACTTTGGAACACACCAGATTCCTTTTACCGCAGCATCATTGTTTACATACTGCTCCACCATGTCCATATCCGGGCCATCCTCTGTCATTGGAATATTGATCATCTCAATTCCAAATTCTTCTGTGATAGCAAAATGTCTGTCATATCCAGGCACCGGGCAAAGGAATTTTACTTTGTCAAGCTTGCTCCACGGTGTATTTCCGCAGATGCCAAAAATCTCTGCACGTGCAATCTGATCATACATAATATTTAAGCTGGAATTACCATATACAATGACATTCTCTGGTTTTGCACCTACCATATCACCGATGAGTTTTTTTGCTTCCGGAATTCCATCGAGTACACCATAGTTTCTTAAATCTGTTCCATTCTCACTCTTTACCACAGATTTTGCATCTACGGTATCTAAAATGCCCATAGACAGGTCTAACTGCTCTGCTGCCGGCTTTCCTCTTGACATATCCAGCGAAAGTCCCATTTCTTTGATCTTTGCATACTCTGCCTCAAGTGCTGCTTTTTCCTGCAATAATTCTTCTTTGCTCATCTCCTGATACGATGCCATTGTAAGTTCCTCCTTAATAAATGTTCTTATAACTGTTTTCTAAATTATGGAAACACGAAGATCACGATTCCGGATCCTCATGTATTTTTTCAAAATATTTCTTGATTTCTGCCTCATATCCATTGTCCGACGGCTCATAAAATACCTGGTCGGTCAGCCCATCCGGCAGATACTGCTGCTGCACATAATGGTTCTTGTAATTATGTGCATATTTGTAACCAATGCCATGCCCAAGCTTGCCGGCTGATTTATAATGTGCATCCTGCAAATGCGTCGGCACCGGCGGTGTCTTGGTCGTTTTGACCACTTCCATGGCTTTACTGATTGCATTGACTGCCGCATTGCTCTTCGGCGCACTGGCCATATAAGTGACTGCCTGGGCCAAAATAATCTGAGCTTCCGGCATACCGATGCGTTCCACTGCCTGCGCGGCAGATACCGCAACATTTAACGCCATCGGATCTGCGTTGCCGATATCCTCCGATGCCAGAATCATGATACGCCTTGCAATGAATTTTACATCTTCACCCGCATAAAGCATCCGCGCAAGATAATACACTGCCGCATCCGGGTCTGACCCTCGCATGCTTTTAATAAAAGCCGAAACCGTATCATAATGGTTGTCTCCCGTTTTATCATAAGAAATCACGCGTTTTTGTATGCACTCGCTGGCAACATCAATCGTAATATGTATTTTTCCATCCTCGCTTCGGTCCGTTGTCAGCACGCCAAGTTCAATGGCAGTCAGCGCTGCCCGTGCATCTCCATTAGACACATCTGCAAGAAATTCCAAAGCATCCTCATCAATCGAAGCGTTATATGCGCCCATGCCTTTCTCCTTGTCGTTAACAGCCCGGAGAAGAAGCGTTTTGATGTCTTCTTTTGATAATTTCTTCAATTCAAAAATAACAGAACGTGAAAGCAGAGCTCCGTTCACCTCAAAATAAGGATTCTCTGTCGTTGCTCCAATCAGTATAATAGTTCCATCTTCCACAAATGGAAGCAGATAATCCTGCTGCCCCTTGTTAAACCGGTGAATCTCATCGATAAAAAGGATGGTCTTCTTCCCATACATCCCCTGATTGTTCTTTGCCGCAGCAACCACTTCTTCCATGTCCTTCTTTCCGGATGATGTGGCATTGATCTGCATAAACTCAGCGCTCGTCGTGTTTGCGATCACTTTGGCAAGAGTCGTCTTGCCGGTTCCAGGCGGTCCGTAAAAAATAATGGAACTGAGTTTATCCGCCTTAATTGCGCGGTACAAAAGCTTATCTTTGCCTACAATATGCTGCTGTCCGACCACTTCTTCAAGGCTGGTCGGCCGCATACGTGAGGCCAGGGGGGATTCCGACTCCATGTTCTGTTCTCTCATATACTCAAATAAATCCATTCCAATCCCCACTGTTTTCCTGCTGCAGTATATCCTCTGCAATCAGTTTTTGAATAATTTATTGTTGCATCTTGCATTTTTTATCTTTTATTCTCGATTCAATCTGCAAAATGCATTTAAATATGACAGAAAAAGTGCCGAAAAATTCATTTCATCTATCCTAGAATACATGATTTTCCGGCACTTTACAAGCCATAAATACTTTTTTAGCGCATATTCATGAAAATATTTCCATAATTTGCCTGATTATTGTGCGACTGTAGCAGTCAACTGTCCGTCTGTCGCATCAATCTGAATGGTATCACCCTGCTGCACTTTATCCTCAAGAATCAGTTTCGCAGACAACGTCTCTACATGTTTCTGCAGGAAACGTTTCAGTGGCCGTGCACCATATACCGGGTCATAGCCATGTTCTACGATATAATCCTGCGCATTTGGTGTCAATGCGACATGAATATCACGATCTGCAAGACGTTTGTTCAGGTCATCCATCATCAGTTTGATGATATTTCCAATGTTATTCTTTGACAACGGCTTGAACATAATAATTTCATCCAGACGATTCAAGAACTCCGGACGGAAATGCCCCTGCAATTCCTCCATAACTTCACTTTCCGCCTGCGGAGAAATGTTGCCATCCGCATCAATGCCATCGAGCAGATACTGTGAACCAAGGTTGCTGGTCATGATAATAATGGTGTTCTTGAAGTCTACCGTACGTCCCTGCGAATCCGTGATACGACCATCATCCAATACCTGTAACAATACGTTAAAGACATCCGGGTGCGCTTTTTCCACCTCATCGAAGAGCACAACGGAATACGGTTTTCTTCGAACTGCCTCAGTCAGCTGACCACCCTCATCATATCCGACATATCCTGGAGGTGCTCCGATCAGACGTGACACGGAGTATTTCTCCATATACTCACTCATATCAAGTCGCACCATATTGGATTCATCATCGAACAGACTTGCTGCAAGTGCTTTGGCAAGTTCTGTTTTTCCGACACCGGTAGGTCCAAGGAAAAGGAAGGAACCGATTGGTTTCGTCGGGTCTTTGATTCCAGCTTTAGAACGGATGATTGCCTCAGTCACTTTTGTGACACCGTCATCCTGTCCAACGACACGTTTGTGCAGTTCTTCGTCGAGATGCAGTGTCTTGTTCCTCTCGCTCTCGCTTAATTTTGCAACCGGAATTCCTGTCCAGCGTGAGATAATCTTTGCGATTTCCTCATCTGTGACATTCTCATGAACCAGTGACAGATCGCGGTCTTTGAGCTTGCCTTCCTCGATTTCAAGTTCCCGCTGCATCTGTGGCAATACGCCATACTGTAATTCTGCTGCTTTCTCCAAATCGTAATTCTGCTGTGCAGTCTTAATCTCGTTTTTGGTACTCTCTATTTTTTCACGAAGTTTACTTACATTGTCAACGGCACTCTTTTCGCTGCTCCATTGTGCTTTACGTGTATTGAGCTCATCCCGCAATTCTGCAAGTTCTTTCTGCAAATCCGCAAGACGTTCCTGACTCAGGCGATCGTTTTCTTTCTTTAAAGCCGTCTCCTCGATTTCCATCTGCATGACTTTACGGTTCAGCTCATCCAGCTCCGCCGGCATGGAATCCAGTTCCGTCTTGATCATTGCACAGGCTTCATCCACGAGGTCAATCGCTTTGTCCGGCAGGAAACGATCCGAAATGTAACGGTTCGAAAGTACTGCCGCGGTAACCAGTGCGGAGTCCGTAATCTTGACACCATGGAACACTTCATAACGGTCTTTCAGTCCACGAAGGATGGAAATGGTATCCTCCACGGTCGGCTCATCGACCATAACCGGCTGGAAACGACGCTCCAATGCAGCATCTTTCTCAATATACTCACGGTACTCATTCAAAGTGGTTGCACCTACGCAATGCAATTCCCCTCTTGCAAGCATTGGTTTTAACAACTGTCCGGCATCCATCGCACCGTCCGTTTTTCCGGCACCAACAATGGTATGCAGCTCATCGATAAACAGAATGATCTGTCCGTTGGAATTCTTTACATCATCAAGTACTGCTTTCAGACGTTCCTCAAATTCGCCACGGTACTTTGCACCTGCTACCAATGCGCCCATGTCCAATGCAAACAGTTTCTTGTCTTTTAAGCCTTCCGGCACATCTCCTTTGACAATTCGCTGTGCGAGTCCCTCTACAACGGCAGTCTTACCTACACCAGGCTCACCGATCAGTACTGGATTATTCTTAGTCTTACGGGAAAGTATCCGCACGACATTACGGATTTCTTCATCACGGCCAATAACCGGATCAAGTTTCTGCTGTCTTGCACGCTCTACCATATCATATCCGTATTTTTCCAGTGTATCATAAGTTGCTTCCGGATTATCCGATGTCACACGCTGGTTTCCTCTGACTGTGGACAATGCCTGAAGAAAACGGTCTCTTGTGATTCCATATTCTTTCATCAGGGATTTCATCGCTGCATTCGGATATTTTAATAAGGTAAGGAACAAATGCTCAACGGAAACATATTCGTCTCCCATTGCCTTTGCCTCATCCTCCGCATGGATCAGTACATTATTTAAATCTTTTCCTACATATACATTTGCACTCGCACCGGAGACTTTTACTCTGGCAGCAAGTTTGTTCTTCGCATTTTCCGTAAAATGCTGCACATCTATTTCCATCTTTTCTATCAGCTTCGGAATCAGTCCATCCTCCTGCTGTAACAATGATACCAGCAGATGTTCCTGTTCGATCTCCTGATTTCCATAGTCGTAGGCAAGCTTTTCGCAACCATTAATTGCTTCAATAGATTTCTGTGTAAATTTCTGAATGTTCATAGCACGCCCTCCTTTATATTCCATTAAACATTATGATCTTCTTTGTTTACGAATATGTTATAGCACGCAAATTAGCACTCGTCAATAGAGAGTGCTAACAATTTTTCTAAAATATTTATAAACAAAAAAGGACGAAACACCTTGTCTCGTCCTTTTGTAAATCATTTTCATTTATCCCTGTGCATATCGGCTGAGGAACTGCTTGGTCCGCTCCTCCTTCGGATGTTCGATCACCTGATGCGGATCTCCCTGCTCGACGATGACTCCACCATCCATAAAAATAACGTGATCTGCAACATCTCTTGCAAACGCCATCTCATGCGTAACAATAATCATCGTTGTCTTCTGGTCCGCCAGGCTGCGGATTACCTTCAGCACCTCACCGGTAAGCTCCGGATCCAATGCAGAAGTCGGCTCATCAAAACACAGAATGTCAGGTTGCAGTGCAAGTGCACGGGCAATTGCTACACGCTGCTGCTGTCCACCGGATAACTGGTGCGGATAATGATCCATACGTTCTGTCAATCCCATGCGATCCAGCAATTGCTTACCATGTTCATCAATCTTTGCCAGAATTTCTTTCTTGTTCTGTTTGAAATCCGGCCGTTCCTGTGCGAGAAGTCTCTCTGCCAATGTCACATTTTGTAACGCTGTATACTGTGGGAACAAATTGAACGACTGAAACACCATTCCAAAATGCAGGCGCTTTTTGCGCAGATCTGCATCTTTGTCGGTCGCTGCATTATATGCATCAAATAAAATCTCATCGCGTACCTTGATCGTTCCCTTATTTGGTTTTTCCAGGAAATTCAGGCAACGCAAAAGTGTTGTCTTTCCCGATCCCGAGGAACCGATAATCGCAATTGCGCTTCCCTCTTCCATCGAGAAGCTGACATCTTTTAACACTTTTGTCTTTCCAAAATGTTTTTCGATATGATTTACCTCTAAAATTGCCATATCATCTTCCCCCTACTTGAAATAATCGAGTTTGCGCTCAATGTAATTAAATAATAATGTAAGAACACCGACGAAAAACAGATAAAATACACCTGTGTAAAACAGTGGCCATGTCAGACCTGCGGATTTCATGAAAGAGAAACCTGCAAACGTAAGCTCATAAGCTGCAATAATTCTTGCAAGGGAAGTATCCTTTACCAGTGTAATGATCTCGTTCGACATTGGTGGAACGATTCGCTTGATCATCTGAAGCAATGTGATTTTGAAGAAAATCTGGCTTTTTGTCATGCCAAGTACCTCTCCGGCCTCACGCTGTCCTGCCGGCACACCTTCGATTCCACCACGGAAGATAACAGAAAAATAACATGCATAGTTGATTGCAAAAGCTACAACTGTTGCGGTAATACGTCCCGCTTCATTTCCACTCCATATATTGTGCGAAAGCCAAAGTCCCGGACCATAAAAAATAATGATCAGCTGCAACATCAGCGGGGTTCCACGAATCACCCATACCAGAAGCTGTACAAGATAACGCAGCGGTTTAAACTTGCTCATAGAACCAAAAGCAAGTATCAGTCCAAGCGGAAGTGCAAAAATCAAAGTAAGTATAAAAATTTCAAAGGTGGTCCAAAGACCACCCAGAAGTGACTGTGTAACTGTCCAAAACATCCTTTGTTCTCCTTAGTTCTCCGGTACAACAACAACCTGTGCATTGTTGCAGTATGCGTTTGTGCATTCCATAGAAGAAGTAACTTCATCTGTGAGTGTCATACCATTCCATACAACATCAATATTCTTTGACTCAAGCTCCATGGTCTTTGTATCCCAGTCAATCTCTACAAACTGTACATCAACACCTAACTTCTCACTGACCACTCTGGCCATATCTGCATCAAAACCGATCCACTTATCTCCATCTTTGTAATCCATTGGCTCGAAATCTGTAATGCCTACAATCAGAGTGCCTTTCTTCTTAATATATTCTACATCGCTGTCATCGGATGCTTCATACTTTGCATTCTTCTGCTCGATCAGAGATTCCTGTACACCGTACTTCTTTGCGATCTCCTGCATGGATCCATCCGCATAAGTCTCAGCAAAAACTTCATTAATATAGGAAGCTAAGTCAGAACCTTTTCTGCATCCAACACCATACTTCTCGGTTGTAAGTTCCTCTGTATGTACCATATTCGGATAGCTGGTTCCCTCTCCGATCATAGCGCCTGCCATCAGCAGATCAATGATTGCTGCATCCGATGTACCGGAAGCAACTTCCATCAGCGCATCTGCCTGTGAAGATACGGAATTGTATTTGAAACCTTTCTCCTTTGCGGCAGCCTCTCCTGCAGATCCTGCTTCTACGGCATATACCTTAGAATCATTATCAGCATTTCCGCCTTTTGCGCCGCCACATGCCGTCATTCCAAATGCAAGACAACATACTAAAATTGCTGCAATTTTTCTCTTCATAATAAAATGTTCTCCTTTCATTGAACATCAGCCCATGCATAATTTGCTTTCAGCAAATGGGCTGACGCTACATGT
>URSS01000020.1 GCA_900550545.1 uncultured Lachnobacterium sp.
TTATAGAAGTCGGAGGAACCGTCGGAGATATCGAAAGCCAGCCTTTCCTTGAAGCCATCCGCCAGTTCCAGCATGAAGTCGGACACGAGAATGCAATCCTGTGTCACGTAACTTTAATCCCATATCTGCGCGCTTCCGGTGAGCTGAAAACAAAGCCAACACAGGCAAGCGTTAAGGAATTACAGGGAATGGGTATCCAGCCGGATATCATTGTATGCCGTTCCGAGCAGCCTTTGGATCAGGGATTAAAAGATAAAATTGCTTTATTCTGTAACGTACCAAATTCTCACGTACTGCAGAATCTTGATGTTGAATATCTCTATGAGGCACCACTTGCCATGGAGCAGGAGAACCTTGCAAAAGTTGTCTGTGAAAGCTTAAAGCTGGATTGTCCGGAACCGGATCTGACCGACTGGAAGCAGATGGTCAACGATCTGAGACATCCGACACAGGAAGTCCACATCGCATTAGTTGGAAAATATACTGCACTGCATGACGCATACATTTCTGTTGTCGAAGCATTAAAGCATGGTGGAATTCCACTTCATACAACGATCGACATCAAATGGGTAGATTCCGAAGAACTCACAACCGATAATGTCGGTGAGCTTTTAGGCGACGTAAATGGAATTCTTGTTCCTGGTGGATTCGGTATCCGTGGTGTTGAAGGAAAAATCCTTGCCGCACGTTATGCACGTGAAAACAACATTCCTTACCTTGGCTTATGTCTTGGTATGCAGGTTGCTATCATTGAATTTGCAAGACATGTCTGTGGTTACAACGATGCCCACAGTATCGAGCTTGATCCAAACACCACACATCCGGTAATCGCACTTATGCCAGACCAGAATGGTATTGAAGATATCGGTGGAACATTAAGACTTGGTGCATACCCATGTGTACTTGACAAGGATTCCAAGGCTTGCAAAGTATATGGTACAACTGAGATTTCCGAGCGTCATCGTCATCGTTACGAAGTAAACAATGATTACCGTACCGCTCTCGTAGAACATGGTATGAAACTTTGTGGTACTTCCCCGGACGGCCGTATTGTAGAGATGATCGAACTTCCAGATCATCCATGGTTCATTGCTACACAGGCGCATCCGGAACTGAAATCCAGACCAAACCGTCCACACCCGCTTTTCCGTGGATTTGTCGAGGCAGCAACCAAATGTAAACGCTAATACATTCCCGGAGAAGTTCGCTTCTCCGGGTTTTTATTACATGAAACACATCTTTGATACGTTTCACAGGAGCAATCATTTATGCCAAAATCAACGAAACAAAAGCAGAAACTTTTTTATATTCTTGATTATCTGCGCAGTCAGACAGACGAAACGCACGTAGTCACAACACCTCAGATTATCGCTTATCTGGAAGCCAATGGTATCAGTGCCGAACGAAAAAGTATTTACAATGATATCCAGACGCTCAACGATTACGGCTTTGACATCATTCGACTTGATGGTCCCAAAGGTGGATACAAACTTCTTTCCCGTGAGTTTGAACTGGCAGAAGTAAAGCTGCTTGTAGACCTTGTCCAGTCTTCCAAGTTCATCACGACCACAAAATCACGGGAACTGATTCACAAACTGGAAAGTTTCGTCAGTAATCACGATGCCCGCAAACTGCAGCGCCAGGTCGTAGTCATTGACCGCAATAAAACAATCAATGAGACGATTTACTACAGTGTAGATATGATCTATGCTGCAATATCCAGCAATGTGCAGATTCGTTTCCAATATTTTGACTGGGATGTGCATAAACAGATGAAGCTGCGCAAGGACGGTGCTTTTTACGAGGTAAGCCCCTGGCTGCTGACATGGGATGATGAAAATTATTACCTGATTGCCTACGATTCCCAGTCTGGAATTTTGAAACACTATCGTGTGGACAAAATGCTACACCTTTCTTTCACAGATGATATCCGTGAGGGAAAGGAATGCTATGATAAACTCGATGTAGCCTCTTACTCCAAAAAGACATTTGGCATGTTCGCCGGCGAAGAAAAAACCGTACAATTGCTCTGCGACCAGACAATGACCGGCGTGATCATTGATCGCTTTGGAAGTGATGTCGCCATCCGCCCAAAAGATGACAGTCACATTCTCGTCCGCGTCAATGTTGCTGTCAGCCCGCAGTTCTACGGCTGGCTCTCCGGCCTGTCCGGCAAAGTATGCATCCTGTCACCATCCGAAATTGCCCTGGATTATCAGAAATACCTGCAAAATATTTTGGACAGTTATAAAAACAATTGTTAACAGTATTTGAGAAAGGAAGGAATCTATTATGAATTTACCAAAAGATCCTGTCATGTTACTCTCCGTCGTTAATACACAGTTGCGCGACCATTATCCGACACTAGATGAACTTGCTTCCGCCTATATGGTTGAAAAGCAGGACCTCATTGACCGGCTGGCATCCATCAATTACGCATACGATGCTGACCAGAATCAGTTTATTTAAAAATGAAAGTGAGATTGTTATGTCTACGAGTTGTGATTTTTGTGCTTACAATGAATATGATGAAGATGATGAAGCTTACTACTGCTCCGTGAATATGGATGAAGATGATATGGCACGGTTTATGCAGAGTAGTTATAAGGAGTGCCCTTATTACCGATCCGGAGATGAATATAAAGTGGTTCGTCACCAGATGTAGAGTGTTCGACCTCAAAAGGTGCTATGGAAGTGTTTTCATACAAGGGACGGAAGAGGGCGCACGTGCCCCTTACTTCTATGTATTTTGGTTCGTTGTGACTGTTTTCCATGACGGGTTACTCCTTTGCCTGCTGTCTGCACATCAACATGGATAAATAGGACGTTCTTGTTGTATCCTGCATACAATATCCAAGTTGATTCAGAATACGCTCCAGCTTTTCCAACGCTTCTTCACGTTGTGCTTCTTCGTCTGCCAGTATTTCCAGTTCCAGATAATCGCCCAGGCCTTTTACATTATCCACACAGGCAGTAATTGTCCCGTTCTTCCAATACTGTCTTTGTTTTTCCACCGGAGGAACCGGCACAAATCCGATATGCACCAAAATTTTCCTTCCGGTTTCTGCGTCCCCGATTTCGGTCTCCAGCTCTTTTCTTGTCATGGAAGTCGGGTCAAGTTTTGCCCCTTTGTAGGTGATGACGGCGGACTGTTCTTTTGTGTGCAGGTTTTCAACCGTGCGAATGCGAAGCGCTTCATCCAGTGCTGCAAAATCATGGTGTGCGGCCGTATAGTACGTGTCGGTTTCCACCACCAGCTCCTCTTCTGTAAAACCGAGCTGTTTTAAGGCTGCCGTAATTTCTGCTTTGTCACGGATTTTTAATTTCAGTTCTACCTCGATGCTCATAAATAACGATCTCCATTCACTTGCGTATTTTCCTGCATACGCTCTCTTTCTAATTATACACAAAGAATTCAGAATTTCATATATGCATCTAATATCTCAAGCAATTCTTCACCAAGACGATCCTCTTGCGCCCAACTGTCAGCAATTCCTTTGGGATAATATGGAACAAACGCAAAAACATCCCTATTAAGTACACAAAAAAGAAACCATACTTCTTTTGGAAGAACAAATTTGCATCTGCTCTGTGGTTCCATTGTCTCCGCAAATTGCGCGCATCTCAGCTGACCGCCCAAAATCGCTCACAGAGTTATCTTGCAAATTTTTCTGTAAAAAGAATGTATGGTTTCTTTTTCGTCACTTAATCACTCATCTATTTTGTTTCTTTCTTGCGAAGCTTCGCTTTCGCCTGTCGATTGATCAATCTTCCAATCAATTCTACCGACTCTTCAATACCATAACATGCACTGTTGATGCACAGATCATAGTTGATAGCATCTCCCCAGCGCTTGCCTGTATATGAATGATAATAATCCTGATGCTTATGATCCATTTTACGAACCAGATTAATTGCCTGCTTCAAATCCAGATTCTTCAGCTCCATCATACGACGCACACGAATTGCAAATGGTGCAGTAATGTAAATACTGATGTGTGGAATATGCTGTCCGGTCAGTACGACATCTGCTGCTCGTCCCATAACAATCATATCCTCCTGTTTTGCCAGCTCACAGATCAATGCACTCTGACGGAAGAAAGAAGCATCTTTCTTTGACAGTCCATGATAACGGTTGAAAGAACTGATCTTAGATGCATCCGGACCGAATTCTTTGACATCCCGGCGTTCCAGAATCTGATTTAAAACAGCTTCATCATAGTAGTTAATATGCAACGCTTCAGCCAATGCAAAACCGATATCCGTACCGGCACTTCCGTGTGAACGGCTGATGCAGATAACAAGGTGATCCTTCTCTGAGAAATTCTTACTCAAAATAGAAGAATTCATATCTGCAAGATCTTCGTCCACAATATCAACTGAACCAAAGCTCATTGGCAGATTGGCAATTTCTTCAAGAATAGAATTATATTCAATCAGTAACTCACGACGTACCTGCTTATCGCGAATACTTCTTGCCATATTTCCAATGAGAGCCATCTCGCTTCGAAGCAGATGTCCCTGCGGATTGGAGGCAATCAGCATTGTCAGATTTTCAATAACACGAACCTTTTCTCCTGTAAATGTCTTTCCAAGATTTGAACCGGAAGCCTTATACACTTTCTCATCCAGTTCATAGATTTGGTTCGCCAGCTTTTTGTAAATTTCTTTGTTTTCCATAGCCTTCTACCTCCTACAAAAAGAATATCAGTGTATCAATAATGAATACCGGTACCAGAAACTTAATGGACCATAACATATATCCGAAAAAGGATGGCATTTTGATACCGTTTTCATCGGAAATAGACTTAACCATAAAGTTCGGAGCATTTCCGATATAAGTGTTGGCACCCATAAATACTGCACCACAGGAGATTGCCATAAGCATTTTGACCGTAACCGTTCCAACGGTTGTAGCGACACCTGCTGTTGCTCCAAGTGTTCCTGCTGTCGTAAGGAATACCAGATACGTTGGAGTATTGTCCAGGAAACTTGATAATGCACCAGTTGCCCAGAACATCTCAAATGGTTTGGATAAACCGAGTTCTCCACCTTTGCTCTTTAAAATCATGAGCGCCGGCTGCATGGTAATAAAAATACCGATGAACAATACTGCAACTTCTTCGATTGCCCCCCAGGTAAAATGGTTCTTTGTGCGGACTTCAGACTTTGTTGTCTTAAATGAAAGTCCTGCAGCAACAAGAATAATGATAATCTCGATCAGTGTAGGAACCGGAAGCTTCACACTCTGAAAAATCGGGATAGAGAGTACATTTCCCTGTGCATCCTGGAATGCTTTCACACTCGGAAGCACACCACTTAATACAACACCCACAACAATCATGACCATAAAAATGATATTGTGAAGACCATTGACCTTAAATGTAGTAGTAGGTTTTGAAATGTCAGGTCTCATACCAAGCGCAATATCTTTGCGGTAGGCTTTGCGGTCGATAAAATAAAAGACCGTCAATAAGATTACCATATTAAAAATCAAAATCGGAAAAAGGCGTAAACTCCACTGGAACGGAACACCTCTCATAAATCCCATCAGAAGTGGCGGATCACCGATTGGGGTCAGACATCCACCCATATTGGAAATCAGGAAAATAAAGAACACCATAATGTGACTCTTATTTCTTCTCCAAGAGTTCATCTGAATCATCGGACGTACCAGCAGCATACTCGCACCGGTTGTACCGATACAGCTCGAAAGCAAGGTACCGATGGCCAGCAATCCTGTATTCATGCGGGGCGAACCGACGAAATCTCCTTCCAAATTGATATTTCCCGAAACACAGAACAGACCAAACAATAAAACAATAAAGGACAGATAATCATTTACGATACATTCCAATACCGTTTCTGCCGTCTCTCCTGCTCCATATTTTACAGCAAACGGGATTACAAATAACAGCGACCAGAGCAATACCGCCCAGCCTTTATTCTTGTCCCACCATTCTCCCTTAACCAGCGGAAAAATAGCAATACATAATAAAAGACCGGCAAATGGTATGCACAGCCAAAGTGGTATATTTTCCATTATTCTTACCTCCTTTTAATCTCCGTTTATTTTACACCCTGACCTGTAAAAATGTAACCCCTTTATTTGTTAGAAATTTAACAAAGTATTTATGGTTTTTTTAGCATTTTTTGTTGAAATTATTCCAATCTTTTAAAAGGTGAGCGCATTATTTTCGATCACTTTCTGATACCATCTGGCAGAGTCTTTGGGAATACGCTCGCCTGTCCGGTAATCCACATAAACCAGTCCAAATCTCTGCGTGTATCCTTCGGACCATTCAAAGTTGTCCATCAGTGACCAGTAAAAATAGCCACGAATATCCGCACCATCCTGTATAACTCTGTTAAGCTGCGCAAGATATCGTTCTTCAAAATCGATACGGCCGGCATCATGTATTTTTCCATCCAGCGAAATAACATCATTGCATGAAATACCATTTTCTGTAATATAGATTGGTTTCTGATAACGCTCATATAAAAATTTTGGTCCCCAGTACAGACATTCCGGCGTAATCGGCCATCCGGTCGCAGTCGTTGGAAATCCCTGATATCTCGAAACAGTTACTGGTTTTCCATCATCTCCCATTTTTACCATCCAGCCGTTATAAATATTTTGTCCATATATATCAATTGGTTCTGAAATCAACTTCAGATCTTCCTTCGTGATATTCGGAAGCTCCTTATGAAATCTTCTGAGTGCTTCCTCCGGATAATGCCCAAGCAGCACCGGATCTGACCACCACGGAACATTCCATGTCCAGTTGTCACTCTCCGGAACACTAAACATCACCTGTCTTGCTGCTTCCACATCCTCCGCTTTGTCTGACGCCGGGTATGGAATACCACATGTTGGTGCAAAACCTACCTGCGCATCCGGTGCATACTCCCGGAGCATTTGCACGGCACGGCCATGTGCTTTTAACACATTGTGCGACATTCTTAATGTATCTGCTACGGAGCACTTATAGCCTGGCGCATGAACCCCTTGCAGATATCCCAGTCCGATAAAGCACTGTGGCTCATTGATGGTAAAGAAATGCTTTACCCGGTTGCCAAAAGTCTTAGCAATCAAAGCCGCATAATTTCCAAACCATTCCACAATTTCATCATTAAGCCAGCCCCCCTTATGATGTAATGCTAATGGAAGCTCCCAATGATATAATGTCACATATGGTTCAATATTATTTTCCAGCAGTTCATTAATCAGATCCGAATAAAACTGCAATCCTTTTTCATTTACTTTTCCAACTCCATCCGGAATCACTCTGCTCCAGTCAATGGAGAAACGATATGCCTGAATTCCCATTTGCTTCATAATCTGCACATCTTCTTTATATCTATAGAAATGACTACATGCCACATCCGGCGTATACCCATCTTTCGTTTTTCCCGGAATATGGGAAAACTCATCCCATATGTTTTTTCCTTTTCCACTCTCCGGTGCCACACCCTCAATCTGAATGGAACTTGTTGCGGCTCCCCACATAAAATTTTCTGGAAACTTTGCCATGCTTTTCTACCTCCTGGTTTATAATTTTATACCCGTTCTTCACCATCAATTGTCTATTATAGACTTCGGATTCTTTTCCATCACAATGAAGCCTTTTTCGCTTTCCATATATTTTCCCTTTCATATCAGGCTGTATATGCTTTACCTTCTTGTCTCTTTCATTGTATCGAAATCACATTTCAATATATATAATTTTTTTACGATATATATTGTTTCTTTATGGTATATTATAGTATACTATCATACAATTCAAGGGTCAAAAGATATCATCGATGCAGACCTTAGTGTTAACAAAGAAAGGGCTTACACATGGGTATTGAAAGAGAATTGAGCTACCGAATGTTCCACCAGCGTGAAGAACTGCTTGAACATGTCGGATACGAAGAAGAAGCACGCCTTTATTTTGCTGTTGCTACCGGAGATATTTCTTTAGTAAAAGAATATGCACAAAATTATATGAAACCAGATGCTTCCGGAAATGAAAAAAACGGGATTCTCTCCAGAGATCCTCTTCAGAATACCAAATACCATTTTGTCATTTTCACAGCCTTAATCACAAGACTGTGTGTAGAATACGGCATGATTCGTGAAGAAGCTTATACGATCAGTGACTTGTACATCAATAAAATGGATGTCTGCAATAACTCACAGAAAATTCTTTATCTACAGGGAGAAATGTTGCTGGACTTTACAACGAGAATGGCAGCATTGGAGAAAAAAGCGAACTATCCGATTCCCATTGCACAGGCGATTGATTACATCAACAACCATCTTCAGGAACCACTGTCTTTAAATAAGATAGCCTCGATTCTTGGACTTACCCCATCCTATCTGTCATACTTGTTCAAAAAGGAAACCGGCACAACAATAAAAAAATATATTCTTGAGAAAAAGCTGAAAGCTGCTGAAACCATGCTCCTGTACTCTGATATGAGTTCATCGGATATTGCAGGATATTTTAACTTTGCCTCACAAAGTTACTTTATTTCATGTTTCAAAAAAGCGACCGGGCAAACGCCACTGGAATACCGGCAGCATCATTATCAGACTTATACAAAGCCTGTACACGATTCCCCGGAAACCCTATAGTCAACTTTTTTGCACATGAAGAGAAGCCAACCCTTCCGGGATGGCTTCTCTTCGAGGAGTTTAGTTATGAAAATGTTTATTAAATAAAAAGGGAATAATGTAAAGGAATGATTTCCGTTTACAAGATATAGTATATGCACAAATTGTGTCCTTAATATGTACGATTTCAAAAACATTTCTAAAATTCTCTCCAAAAAATTTAGATTTTTTTTAGATTTTTCCTCTTTACAAGCTTTTCTTATCCCAAATGCATCAAAATATGGTGCGACCATTTATTGTGCAGGTTCGGATATGATTGGAAGAAGTTCCAGCACTCCATTTGCTGCTTTCTCGATAGCATCCAGTTCTGCTATAAAATCATCCTCTGAATATTTCTTTGGATGTTTTGTCATATCGCCAGCAGCTGTAACAATATCTCCAACCTCATTCAATGTATCAACGACATCTGCGTCCTGGTCCCAGCCGTTTGCGATTGCCAAATCATAGGCAGATGTATACATCAGTGCAAGCTCTGCATATGTTGTAGCTACATATTCAGCCGCTGTCATAGATTTTTTAACTGTTACCTTTGTTTTTGCCTGATAAGTTTTCTTGCCAACTTTTATCGTCACAACAATGTCTGTCTTTCCAGGTTTCTTTGCAGTTACAACACCCTTTTTATTCACAGATGCAACGGACGATTTCTTGGATTTATAAGAAATCTTTGCATTATCCGGCTCATCGTATACATTTAATGTAAATTTTTCTCCCTTAGCCAACATATACGATTTGACTACCATTGGTTTGGAAGCGGCATACACCGGTACGGTTACAAGAGAACTTGTAAGTAGCACAGCAACTGCAACCATGAGTGTTAAGATTCGTTTTGTCCATGTCATTTTCTTTTTTTCCATATGCGTTACTCCTTTTCGTTTTGTATTTTGATAGATTTATTATACTGTTTTTTCTACTGTATTCGAAAGAATGGCGCGAATGGTTCATATATGGCGTGAGTTGTCAGTGGTGATTTTTCTATGGATGAACATTGTTTTATTATGTGGATTATTTTATAATGGAAATATAACATAGGATATAAGGTGAATGACTTATGAAAATCGCAGTATGTGATGATGATATCCAATGCATCGCAAAGGTATGTGCCCTGTTGGAGCAATGGGCGCAACAACAAAAAATTGCTCTCACACTCTATCATTTTTCCGATGGAGACGAGCTGCTCCGCGCACGTCAGAAGCACTGCATGGATCTGATTATTTTAGATATTATGATGCCGCTCTTAAGCGGTTTAGATACAGCAAAAGAACTACGTAACAATGATGACCATACACCGATTATCTTTTTAACTTCATCGAAAGAATATGCCATCGATTCCTATGAAGTTCATGCGCTGCATTATCTGTTAAAGCCTGTTTCAAAAGAACAGTTATTTGATACCATGAACTATTTTTTAGAAGTGTCCAGACAATCGGAACAATATTTTTCTGCCCAGACAGCAAACGGATTTTGTAAACTTCGCATTTCTGATATTGAATATCTGGAAGCCATGAACAAACAGGTGAACGTGCATATGACAAACAGTTCTGTGATAAAAATACATGAACAGTTCTCCAAATGTGAACAATTTTTCACACCGGAGATTGGCTTTTTCAAATGTCACAGAAGCTATATTGTGCATATGCGCCACATCGAGCAGTTTACAAAAAATTCAATCATCACCTGTCATCAGGTGACAATCCCTGTTTCAAGGAACAACTCTGCAGCCTTTAAAGATGCTTATTTTAACTATATGTTCAAGGCTTAAAAACGGAAGATGCCTACTTATGACCATTTTTAAAAATTCATGTACTTTGAAGTAATCTTCTGCACAAAGCAATCTTCGTATCATCTGCAAGACTGTTTTGAAACACAATATTCCCAACGTGCTCTTCTTCCCGAAGCAGTCCCTTTTCGTCCAGTCTGCGTCGCATTTCGCGGGCGGTTCCTTCTCCTCCGTCAAATATCTGCACTTTACTGCCTAACACTTTTTGAATCTGTTTTCTTGCGAATGGATAATGTGTGCATCCAAGTACTGCCGCATCAATCTGATTGTTGCGGTAAGAATAAAGCAAATCTTCCAGATACCGGCAAAGATCCTCCCCGTCAAGATCTCCTCTCTCTACAAAATCCATAAGCCCCGGACATGGAAGTGGAATAATCGTAGCCTTGTCCTCATATTTTGCAATCAGATTATGCAGTTTTTCCTCGTGGATTGTCATAGGTGTTGCCATCACAAGTACGCGCGGATGATCCATACATAATACTGCCGGTTTAACTGCGGGCTCAATGCCAACAATCGGAATATATGGATACATTTCCCGCAAAACCCGCACTGCTGCGCTTGTCGCCGTATTACATGCAACAACCAGCCCTTTTGCTCCCTGATCAAACAAACGAGTCGCACAGGCAATCGTAAGCTTTCTTACTTCTTCCTTCGTTTTCACACCATATGGTGCATTTTTCGAATCTCCAAAATATATGAAATCTTCTTTTGGCATAATTTTTGTAAGTTCACGCAGTACACTGATTCCACCCACACCAGAATCAAATACTGCTATTGGCTGTTTTTTTTCTATATGATACATTACCTGTATGCTTCCTTTCTATTAGTAAGGTAAAACTTTTAATCAAATAAAATGTATGTTATAATGATTACAATCATTTAACAGTCGGAGGAAACTGTATGGCAGTAGAAGAAGGCCTTTTTGGCAAATACAAACAATGTGAATTTTGTGGACGCCCGCTTCCCAAGAATTACGAAGGTGAGCTGTGTCCCCGCTGTAAAGATAATCAATTATTCAACGAGGTAAAACATTTCATTCGCTCCAACAATGTAAATGAATATGAAGTTGCTGCCCATTTTGGTATTCCTCTCAAACAGGTCAAGGAATGGATTCGCGATGGCCGTATTGAATACCGTACAAAAAATGCAGCATCCAACGTATCTGCTTTACACTGTCAGCGGTGCGGTGCTCCCATCACATTCGGAACTCTTTGTCCAAAGTGCTTAAAGGTTTTGAATCAGCAGGGTTCTTCCGCTACGCTTTCCAAAAACCATAATATTGGTAGTGATTCCCGTATGCACTATCTTGACAACGAGAATTAATACTATTATATCCGAACAACCAAAGATGCACAACAGAAAGTCTGTTGTGCATCTTTTTCTATCCTTATTAATTCCTTTGCAACTTAAGCCTGTCTACGAATGACTTTCTGCGCATATTTTACCTGAACCGCATCCAGATATTTATCATCCGGCTCAAATTTGATCAGATAGGTATTGCCTTCTTTCTGAACGACCATTTCATAATAAGGCTGATCTTTTATCTTCGAAGTATAATCAAGAACTTTCACAGTGTTATCTGTTTCGTATCGATAGACACTGCGGTCCCCCGCCGGTGCAATCTGTGAAACCTCATCCATCGAATATACGGCCAGTCTCTTGCGGCGGCTCTTGTTCATGATCTTCGCGAAACGAACCTCTCCATCAAAATAGGAGCACTCATATTCTTTGTTTGAACGAAATGTAATAAAATAAAACAATACTCCAAAAATCAGTGTCATAAAAATCATCAGCGGGCTATAACAGGCCAATACCAATGATACAATTGTAATCACCAGTGACAAAATGGATAAAAATACTTTTGTCGTAGTTTTGTGAACCGGTGTCAGTACATATACCTCTAACATTTTTTATCTCCTTTAACATGTATTATATACATTATACATTAAATTTCCTGTTATTTCTATAATATTATACTTTTTAATAATCTTGTATAGATTTTTTTCCATTCAAACGATACAATAGATTTATATTTTTCGTTTAATTTCGGGAGGGTAATATGAATTATCATTTAACAGACAAACAGTTATCTGGTTTTACCGATAACATTCGCCGGGAATGGGCGATGACTAACGGCATCGGAGGATATGCAGGCGGTTCCATCATTGGTGCCTGTAACCGTACGCATCAGGGATATCTGATTGCCAGCCTGCATCCACCGGTAGAACGCTACCTGGTCTTTTCCAAGACAAATGAATCCATTATACAAAATAAAGACGTGTATAACCTTGAAACTTCCCAGCACGCTGGTGCTGTCATATCCAAATCAACTGTTTCCGCACACGATATACCAGATGTATATCAACAGGAAGATACGGTTTTTGTAGCATCCGATTTTGAACAACGTCAACCTGTTTATACACAGGGTCAGCGCTATCTGACCGATTTCAATTATGATGGTACTGTAACTTTTACCTACAAAGCCGGAAGTGTATATCTGGAAAAACATATCGCACTTGTCCAGAATGAAAATACAGTTGCAATTGCTTACAGCATTTCCAATGCCGGACCACAGGCTTTCCTTCGTATTACGCCGCTTATGAATTTCCGTGAACACAGCAACAATTCCACGCGGGATTCCTTACGATTGAGTGCAAAAAAGAATGCATATGGTGGATTCACCCTGACACCTGCTTCACAACCAGATATACAGATTGTACTTTCCTGCAGTAAGAGTACCTTGCGCAAACGTGAACATGTTTACGATGATAATATGCAATATCAGACTGAAGTAGATAATGAGTCCCCGGGACTCGATACACATTACTGTCCATACGATATTTCTGTTATGATTCCAGCCAAATCAACCGTGCAGTTCTCTATTGTGTGCAGCGTAATAAAAACCGGAAATACCTTTGAATATCCGGCAGCAGCAGATACCGCTCATAGGCTTGTTTATCAAAAAGAAAAATATCTCGAGCATTTGATCAACCTTGCCGGATATAAGCAAGATTTCTTTGCCAACACACTTGTTGTAGCGGCTGATCAGTTTCTCGTCCGACGGGATTCTACCGGCCTGAAAACAGTTCTCGCCGGACTTCCATGGTTCACCGACTGGGGCAGAGACACCATGATTGCCTTTTCCGGTCTGACGCTTTCAACCAAACGTTTTGCGGAAGCACGGGAAATCCTTGTTACTTTTGCAAAATATATCCATAACGGGCTTGTGCCAAATATGTTTCCGGATAACGGACAGGCGCCTTTATACAATACCGCAGATGCATCTCTATGGTACTTTTATGCTGTCCACCAGTATCTGCAATACACAAAAACACCAGAAGATTATTCTTTTATCCAAAAAGAAATTTATCCGGCATTGAAACAGATCATTTCTGCCTACAAAGAAGGCACCGATTTTTCAATCTATATGGATTCTGATGGTCTGATCCATGCCGGAAGTGGAATCGATCAGGTCACCTGGATGGATGTGCGTGTCGGTGACTGGGTTGTCACACCGCGCCACGGCAAGCCGGTAGAGATCAATGCTCTGTGGTATAATGCTCTGCGGGTAATGTCTGAACTGGCAAAATGTTTTGATGAAGAAAACCCTTATGAAGAATTGGCACAAAAAGTCGCACCATCTTTTGTGTACGAATTCTGGAATGAAGAAAAGCAATGTCTGTACGATGTCGTGGACAATGATCTCAAAGATGACAGCATACGTCCAAACCAGATTTATGCTGTTTCACTCCCATATACCATGCTTCCGGAAGACAAGGCCAAAGCCGTGGTTGCAACAGTGGAACGCGAACTTGTTGCCGGTCCGGGACTTCGTTCTCTTTCAAGGGATCACAAAGATTATCATCCAATCTACTGTGGTTCCCTTCCAAAGAGAGACGCCGCTTACCATCAGGGTACTGTCTGGGGCTATCTGATGGGTGGTTTCATTACCGCTTATACCAAAGTACACCATCACTCGGAAGAATCACTCCTTCAGGCAAGAAATTACCTCAAGCCGGTACAGGAACAGTTTTATGATGGATGTATTGGTTCCATCTCTGAAATTTTTGATGGAGATGCACCACATCACTGCCGCGGCTGCTATGCACAGGCCTGGAGTGTAGGTGAAGTTCTTCGCTGCTATACGGAAGATATTCTTCCGTTTTCCTAAAAATCTTTTAACTTGGACTTCAGCCAGGCAATAGATGTCAAGTCTTCTTTTTGGAAGACTTGACATATTCTAAAACTTTTTTAATAAATTTAATATTTTATCTTGACAATTGCTGTATCATTATGTAAAATACTAAATGTTCCGCGTGAGTGAAACATGCCTGGTTAGCTCAGTTGGTAGAGCAGAGGACTGAAAATCCTCGTGTCTCTGGTTCGATTCCGGAACTAGGCATTTTTTATATTATAAGGAGGCGGATATTATGCTATATTATCTTACCTTTATCGTGATGGGATATATACTGGGAAGTATTTTATTTGCGCCTTTATTTGGAAAATTAATAGCGAAAAAAGACATTATCAGGGAAACAAAGGACCAGAACCCGGGTACGGCGAATGCATTTATGCAAGGCGGCATGCTGTGTGGAATATTGACATTAGTATGCGACATGGGGAAAGGTTTTATCCCTGTTTTTTTATGCGCAAACATGTTGCAGACACAATTTGCGAACTGCATGTGGGGAATAGACGAACAGTTATGGGGAGGTCGACCGGAAATCATCGTTGTATTAGGCAGTGCATTGGTTCTGGTTGCACCAGTAGCCGGACATATCTGGCCAATTTTTCATAAATGGAAGGGTGGAAAAGGAATTGCAGTATCCTTTGGATGTCTGTTAGGGTATTGGCCGAACATCGGTGTGGCGTTGATATTGGCATGCTTTTTTATTTTGTTTTCACTTGTTATAAGAATTACGCCACATTTTTATCGAACAATGGCATCGTATATTTTGGGAACAGGGATTGTTTTTGTCTGGGGCGAAAGTATTGCACAGAAATTAGGCTTCCTGATGATTACGATTATTGTATGCATTCGTTTACATTTGAGTACAGAGAAGCGAGAGGAATGTAAGGTGAGGTTATTATGGACGCGTTAATTTTGTCATGCAGTACAGGTGGTGGCCATAATGCTGCCGGATTTGCAATAAAAGAAGAACTTGAATACAGAGGCCATCGGGTTACAATGATGGATCCCTATGAATTAGTCAGCCATAAACTTGCAACTGAAGTGGGAAATGTTTATGTGAAGATGGTACAGAGATCACCGAAACTTTTTGGCTTTATTTATTCGCTTGGGTCTCTGGTGCGCAAAGTACCGGGAAAGTCGCCAGTGTATTATGCAAATATTGCTGTTGCAAAAAAATTAAGTATATACTTGCGCGAGCATCCGGTCGATGTGATTCTTATGCCACATCTGTATCCGGCGGAGTTGATCACATATTTGAAAAAAAGAGGAGAAAAACTTCCGTTATCTGTTTTCATAGCAACGGATTATGTGTGTATTCCATTTACAGAAGAAACGGACTGTGATTATTATGTAGTTCCGGGAAAAGCACAAGTCAGAGATTTCGTAAAAAGAGGCATCCCAAAAGAAAAAATTTTGCCATATGGAATTCCGGTAGGCCGGAAGTTTGATACGGTTCGCACAGAAGCAGAGGCCGGGGAACTTCGAACATATGCGAGAAAATCGCTTGGGTTGGACAAAAATCGCAAATATATTCTTTTGACAGGTGGAAGTATCGGTGCAGGAAATATGGTCACTTATACAAAAATTTTGTGGATGTGGTTTTGGAAACGGAAAATTTCAGGAACAGTAATTGTGGTCTGTGGTAACAACGAAAAATTGTATACAAAGATGCAAAGATTGAAGAAAAAACATAAACAAGATCTCGTAGTCATAAAGAGAACGGATGAGATGGCAAATTATATGTATGCATGTGATATTTTTATGTCAAAACCGGGTGGGCTTTCTTCAACGGAAGCTGCTGTGGCAAATGTTCCGTATATTCATATGAAGCCAATTCCGGGGTGCGAATCAAAGAATATAAAGTATTTTTCAAAGAATGGAATGAGTTATGCGGTGCATTGGCCGAGATTACAGCTAATGCAGGCAATGGACCAGTTGACAGATGAAACACATGTAAAGCATATGAAAGATTGTCAGAAAAAAATTCCGGCAAATGCCAGAAGAAAGATCTGTGACTGGGTGGAAGAGTTTATTACCACTTAGAGGAGAAGGCAAAAGAGTTCCTTATGAGGACTCGGGAGTGGTAATTTGCAAAGGGTTGGAGTATAATAAATGCGAAAAAGAAATCCAACAAAAGTGCAAACCAGCCACGATTAATTGGTTATATTTGGAGGGATAGTGAAAGCTATCCTGATTCCTCTTTGTCCGATTGTGGCAAGGAGGTTTTTTTATGTCAAAAGTGATCATGATACAGGGAACAATGTCAAATGCAGGAAAGAGTCTGATTGCGGCGGGGTTATGCCGCATTTTCAAACAGGATGGGTACCGGGTGGCGCCTTTTAAATCACAGAATATGGCATTGAATTCTTATATTACAAAAGAAGGATTAGAAATGGGAAGAGCGCAGGTCATGCAGGCAGAGGCGGCAGGAATGGAACCTTCGGTGCACATGAATCCCATTTTATTGAAACCGACCAATGATGTGGGTTCTCAGGTGATTGTCAATGGGGAAGTATTGGGAAACATGAGTGCTCGCGATTATTTTGCATACAAAAAGAAACTGATTCCGGACATCTGCAAAGCGTTTCAGGAATTGGAAAAGCAGGCAGATATTATTGTAATCGAAGGTGCAGGAAGCCCTGCGGAGATTAATCTAAAAAAGGACGATATTGTTAATATGGGAATGGCAAAGCTTGTGGATGCACCGGTTTTGCTTGTTGGAGATATTGACCGGGGTGGTGTGTTTGCGCAACTGCTGGGAACATTGATGTTGTTGGAAGAAGAGGAAAAAGAACGGGTTAAAGGACTGATTATAAATAAATTTCGCGGAGATAAAACGATTCTCGATCCGGGAATTGAAATGCTTGAGGAGCGGGGAAATGTAAAAGTGACGGGAGTGGTTCCTTATATGCAGCTTTCCATTGAGGATGAGGACAGTCTCAGTGCACAGTTGGAAAATAAAGAGACAGGACTGATTGATCTGGCAGTGATTCGTCTGCCACGCATTTCGAATTTTACGGATTTCAATGTGTTTGAGCAGTTGCCGGATGTATCCGTCCGCTATGTTACATCGGTAAAGGAACTTGGAAATCCGGATATGATTTTGATTCCGGGAAGCAAAAATACGATTGGGGACTTGCAGTGGATGCGGCAAAATGGACTTGAGGCAAAAATAAAAAAGCTTTCAGGACAGATTCCTATCTGGGGAATCTGTGGTGGATACCAGATGCTTGGAATGTCGATCGAAGATCCTTATGGGGTGGAACAGAGCTGCAAAGAAATCCGGGGGATGGAGCTTTTGCCGGAGCATACAGTTCTTATGCCGGAGAAGACGAGAAAACAGGTAAGTGGAACATTTTATGATCTTGCGGGGCTTTTTGCACCATTATCAGGAAAAGCATACAGTGGATATGAGATTCATATGGGGAAAACGCAGGAGATACGAAATACGGTAAGTATAGGTACGCAGATGGTACGAAAGTTGGCATGCACTGATGTGCAGGGAGATGTACAAGGGATAGAATGTGACTGTGAAAAAGATGCCGGAAATAAAACGGAGAATGTATATGGAAGCTATGTACATGGCGTTTTTGACCAGGGAAGTATTGCGGAAGATATTGTGAGAATTCTTGCAAAGCGAAAAGGCATTTTCTGGGAGGCAAAAGAACATTATGATTATGCGGCGTTTAAGGAATCACAATATGATCGTCTGGCAGATGGCCTGAGAGCGCATATGGATATGGAGTATGTATATTCTATTTTAAGGGAAGCAAAAATCAGTTGTGACTGGGAAAGATAAGAGTATATGACAAGAGAAGAACTTTTGGCTTTAACGATTGAACCAATAAATAAGAAAATAGAAAAAGAAGTAAAAGCAATCTGGGATGGAATTGCGAAACCATTGGATGGGCTGGGAGAGTTTGAACTGCTTCTGGCGCGAATCGGTGGTATTTTGGGAAGCACCGATTTGAATCTGCAAAAAAAGGCAATCATTGCTATGTGTGCGGACAACGGAATTGTTGCGGAACATGTCAGCCAGTCCGGACAGGAAGTGACTGCAATCGTGACTTCTTTTATGGGAAAGCAACAGAGTTCTGTTGGAAAGATGGCGGTACATGCGGGCGTCGATGTCATCCCGGTGGATATTGGAATCAACAGTGCGGAAAAGATTCCCGGCGTTCGTGATTGCAAGATTATGAAGGGGACGAGAGATTTTCTTTTGGAGCCGGCGATGACGGAAGAAGAGGCATTGCGTGCAATCGAAGTCGGAATACAGTTGGTGCAGGAGTGTAAAGACAAGGGATATACTTTGCTTGGTACCGGCGAAATGGGAATTGGCAATACAACAACGAGCAGTGCTGTGGCAATCGCGCTTATGGAGAAAGATGATACAGATCCGGTGGCATTAGAGAGATGGATTGGAAGAGGTGCCGGTTTAAGTAATGCGGGACTGCAAAGAAAAGCGCAGGTCATAAAAAGCGCGTTGGAAAAATACCCGGTAGCACATATGGATACACTGCAGATTTTAGCGACATTCGGAGGTTTGGATATCGCAGGAATGGCAGGGGTCTGTATCGGGGGTGCGCTTTATCATATTCCGGTGCTTCTGGATGGATTGATCAGTACACTTGCGGGACTTGTAGCGCAACGGCTGGTGCCGGGAGTGCGGGAATTTTTGATTCCATCGCATTGCAGCAAGGAACCGGCGACGCGCTTGTTGGCAGACGAATTGGAGTTACATCCTGTGATTAATGCAAATCTGGCGTTGGGCGAGGGAACCGGTGCCGTTATGATGTGCGAATTGTTAGACCTTGCGTTGACGATTTATGAAAAGCAGACAACATTTGAAACCATGGAAATCGAGCAATATGAGCGATTCTCGGATAAGGATTGTGTCCGTTAAGAGGAAAATGGAATGATACATTTGGTTATTGGAGGAAGTGGCAGCGGAAAATCGGAATTCGCGGAAAATCTGTTAGTGGACAGCCAAAGAAAATATTATATTGCAACGATGCAGGTCTATGATGAGGAAGGCAGGAAAAAAGTCGCGCGCCATCAGAGGCTTCGGGCGGGAAAAGGATTTCAAACGATCGAACAGCCAAGGAATATGCATAAAGCGGCAGAGATTGTTACAAGAGACAGGAAAGAGACAGAAAATGAAGCGCTGCTGGAGTGTATGTCCAATCTTGTTGCAAATGAAATGTTTGATGGTGAAACGGAAGATTTTGCAAGCGGGATGAGCGAGACAGAAAGAGAAGATTTTCTGGTAGAAAAAGTAACGGGTGGAATCCGGACACTTGCCGAAAAGCTGGACAAGCTTGTGATTGTAAGCAATAATGTTTTCGAAGATGGGATATCCTATGATGCACAGACGATGTCATATATCCGAGTGCTTGGGCGGGTCAATCAGGAACTGGCACGGATGGCAGATCATGTGACGGAAGTAATCGTGGGAATTCCGGTAAAAGTGAAATAAGACAATGATAGAAAAGAGAGAAAATTCATGCACATTATAAAAGCGATGATTATTGCATTTTCAACATATTCGAAGATACCAATGCCACAGTTTGAATGGAAAGAAGAAGATATGCGTTACAGTATGTGCTTTTTCCCATGGGTGGGAGCGGTAATTGGAGCATTGGTGTTTGCCTGGTATCGGATTGCACAAAATCTGGGATTTCATGAGTGGACCTATGTGTGTGTTGCGACGGCAATTCCGTTGCTTGTGACAGGTGGTTTTCATGTAGATGGGTATATGGATACCATGGATGCATTTCATTCCTATCAGCCGAGAGAACGAAAACTTGAGATTTTAAAGGACGCACATATTGGAGCCTTTTCCGTAATTATGCTGGCGGTGTTTGGATTGATTTATATGGGCGCGTTCGGGCAGATCGAGGGAGCAGGAAATCTGGGAGTATTCTGTTGCGGATTTTTCCTTTCCCGTTGCCTGAGCGGACTCGGTGTAGTGTCGCTCCGTTCCGCAAAAAGTGACGGACTGCTGTATCATTTTGCGAGCACAGCGCATGAGCGATGGGTAAAAGGCGCGCTTTATTTGCAGATCATTTTGTGTGCCATACTGATGATATGGCTTCAGGCCAAGACTGCAATTTTTGTGCTTGTAGCAGCGGGACTTACGTATCTGTACTATTGGTGGAAAAGCTATCGGGAACTGAATGGAATTACCGGGGACACGGCCGGCTATTTCCTTACATTGTGTGAGGGGGCGATGGCTGTTGCTGCTGTTGTTTCAAGAAATGTGATAGATTTTTTATAAAAATCTATCATGTAGCGTCAGCCCATTTGCCGAAGGCAAATTATGCATGGGCTGATGTTCCAAAAAATGTGATAGATTTTTTATGAAAACCGGGGAGGTACAAAATGGAGTTATATATTGGTGGCGTGGCTCAGGGAAAGAAAGCGTATGTTCTGCAGGAACGGGGCATTGCAAAGGAAGAAATCTGGGATGATTTTGAAGTGTGGTTCCGTGAGGAATTGCAGGAAAAAAAGCCGGCTGAGGAAGATGCCCGGGCAATTCTTGCAGGGCGTCCAGAGATTGCAGTTATATGCGATGAGGTCGGAAATGGCATTGTTCCAATGGACGCGTTTGAGCGGGAATATCGGGAACGCCTGGGACGTTTCCTTATTGAAGTGGCAAAAAGGGCTGATCGTGTGGAACGAATTATGTGTGGAATAGGGCAGAGAATTAAATGAAGATAAAATGTTATTTGATCCGCCATGGACAGACGCCGGCAAACCGCCGGCACAGTTATCTTGGATGGACGGAAGAGGCACTTTCTGCGGAGGGAAGAATGCAGATAGAGTCTTTGAAAGAAAAAATGACAGGATTGGCACAGACGGAGATTGTTTTTACCAGTCCGATGCAAAGATGCCGGGAGAGTGCTCAAATTTTGTTTCCGGATAGAGAAAAAATTGAGATTCCGGAGTGGAAAGAAATGAATTTCGGAGCTTTCGAGGGAAAAAATTATGAGCAGCTCAATGGAAATCCGCAGTATCAGGCATGGATCGACAGCAATGGTACGCTGCCTTTTCCGGAAGGAGAAAGCCGGGTGGAATTTATTGACCGTGTATGCGCAGGAATGGAAAATGTGGCGGATTATTTAAGAAACTATGCGCAGAGCAATATGTGCAGGGATTGTGGAAGTGACCGGGAAGTTACGGTGGCAGCCGTTGTGCATGGTGGGACGATCATGGCGCTTTTGAGCCATTATGGTGGCGGAGATTACTATGATTATCAGGTCGAAAACGCGGGTGGTTTTTCCTGCCGGATTTTGATTGCAGGAGAACAGATTCGTTTTGTTACACAGGAAAGAGGATTCAGATGATTAAATATCACATAATTGCTTTATTCGGGGGTTTTCTACTGGATCTGCTTGTGGGAGATCCGCATTGGCTGCCGCACCCGATCCGGCTGATCGGTAGTCTGATCGCGAAATGTTCCAAATGGAATCGTGCGGAATTGAAAAAAGGCGCGCAGTTTTGGCGAGGTGTGGCGATGACGATTCTGGTGGTATGTCTGACCGCTGTTGTCGCGGCGGCGATTCTGGTGGTGGGATATTGGCTGCATCCATTCGCCGGATGTATCATGGAAGGCATTATGACATATCAGATTCTTGCTACAAAATGCCTGAAAGTAGAAAGCATGAAAGTATATGAGGCATTGAAAAAGGATGATCTGGAAGGTGCGCGCTACGCGGTGTCGATGATCGTTGGGCGGGATACACAGGTACTTGATGCTACCGGAGTGGCAAAGGCTGCAGTGGAGACCGTAGCGGAAAATACATCGGATGGCGTGATCGCACCACTCATTTATCTGGCAATTGGAGGTCCGATTCTCGGGTTTATGTATAAGGCAATCAATACCATGGATTCTATGGTCGGATACAAAAATGACAAATACATGTATTTTGGACGTTGTGCAGCAAAGCTGGATGATGTGGTCAATTATATTCCGGCACGTATCAGTGCGCTTCTGATGATTGCGGTGAGCTTTTTGCCGGGAAAAGCGTATGATGGCAAAGGCGCGTGGCGCATCTGGCGAAGAGACCGACGAAAACATGCCAGTCCAAATTCTGCACAGACAGAAGCCGTATGTGCAGGAAGTCTTGGTGTACAGCTGGCGGGAGATGCCAGTTATTTTGGCAAAATCGTTAAGAAACCTACCATTGGAGATGCGCTTAGACCTGTGGAATACGAAGATATCAAAAGAGCAAATGGACTCTTGTACCGGACGGCAATTTTATGCGAATGTCTGGCTTTGATCTGTCTGTTTTGGGTTGGCTAGATAGTGTCAAGTTTTCTATGAAAGAGGAAAATGTATGTACAGTAATGAGAATATTCATGGGGGAGATATATACAATCACAACATAAAAGATGACTTTTCGGTGAATATCAATCCACTGGGAACTCCGCATCCGCTGAAAGATGCTTTGCGGGAGGCTTTGGAGCAAGTCATAGTATATCCGCAGCAGGGAAGTGGAAATTTGATTGCGCAAATCGCAGCAAATTTGCAGCCACCGGTAGAAAAATCACAGGTGTTGTGTGGCAATGGCGCATCGGAACTTCTGGCAGCGATTGTACATGCGATTCGCCCGAAAAAGGTCGTGATTCCGGTTCCGTCTTTTTATGGATATGAGTGGGCGGCGCAGATGGTAGATGCTCATATGGAATTTGTACAACTGAAAGAAAATGAAAATTTTGCAATTACGGAGACGTTTCTGGATGTTTTGCATGAAGACGTGGACCTGCTTTTTCTGGCAAGTCCGGCAAATCCGGTGGGAAATGAAATCTCACGGGAAATGTTGCAGCTTTTGTTAAAGAAGTGCAAGGACTGCGGGATAACGGTAGTGTTGGATGAGTGTTTTATTGAATTTGCAAGGGAAGCACATACACAGGAGCTGCTCCGTGATTTCAAGAATCTGATTATTGTGCGTGCATTTACAAAGATCTATGGGATTCCGGGGGTAAGGCTTGGGTATCTGATCGCAGATCCACATATGCGGGCATGTATTGCCCGGCAATTGCCGGAATGGAATCTGTCAGTTTTTGCGCAGGCGGCAGGTGTGATCTATGAGAAAAGGCCGGACTGGGATGCAGAAAAATATCTTGCAGACACGAGAAATCTTATTTGCAGAGAGAGAGAATATCTGATCAATGCGTTGAAAGAAACAGGAAAAGATAATATTCGCATTTATGATTCGGTGGCAAATTATATTTTATTTTACACAGAAGCGCCATTGTATGATAGGCTTTTGAAAGAAGGGATTCTCATCCGCGACTGCTCAAATTATCGCGGGTTGGGAAAGGGATACTATCGGATTGCGGTCAAAGACCATGCAAGTAATGAGCGATTGATGGAGAGACTAAGAAATGAAAGAACTTGAATATGTACTGCCGGGTGAAATTGAAAAGAGAAGTTTCGAGATCATTGGACAGGAACTGGAAGAGATGCATATTACGATTCCGGCAGATGAGGAACCGGTCACAAAGCGGGTGATTCATACAAGTGCGGATTTTGAATATGCGCACACGATGACTTACTCAAAGAATGCGGTGCAGATTGCCAAAGAATTGATTGCAAATGGCGCGGATATTGTTACGGATACAAATATGGCGCTGGCTGGAATCAACAAAAAAGTACTTGCACGTTATGGCGGAGTTGCGTATTGTTTTATGGCGGATGAAGAAGTTGCGCGCATTGCGAAAAGCCGTCAGGTCACGCGTGCCACGGTAAGTATGGAAAAGGCTGCAGAAATTCAAAAGCCTGTAATCTTTGCGGTGGGAAATGCGCCAACGGCGCTGGTTTCGTTGTATGAGCTGATGCAGAAAAGCGATTGGAGACCGGCATTTATCATTGGGGTTCCGGTCGGTTTTGTCAATGTGGAAGCTGCAAAGGAACTGATTTTGGAAACGGATATTCCGCATATTGTCAATCGCGGAAGAAAAGGTGGCAGCAACGTTGCCGCTGCGATTGTGAATGCAATTCTTTACGAACTGGGAAGATAAGGAGGAAACATGGTTTATTTTGTTGGAGCAGGACCGGGGGCGGCAGATTTGATCACGGTCAGAGGTATGCGTCTTTTGCAGAAAGCGGATGTGATCATCTATGCGGGATCGCTTGTGAATCCGGCCCTTTTGGACTATGCGAAAGAAACGTGTCGGATCTATAATAGTGCGACCATGACACTGGAAGAAGTGTTTGCTGTCATGCAGGAAGCGGAAAAAGAAGGGAAGATGACCGTCCGTCTGCATACGGGGGAACCGAGCATTTACGGTGCGGTGCGCGAGCAGATGGATCTGCTGGATGAAAAGGATATTGCATATGAGAGCTGTCCGGGGGTGAGTGCCTGCTTTGGGGCAGCGGCTTCGCTGAATCTGGAATATACACTTCCGGATGTATCGCAGTCTTTGATTATTACACGTATGGAGGGCCGGACAAAAGTTCCACCGCTGGAGAGCATTGAGCGTTTTGCGGCACATCAGGCTTCCATGGCGATTTATCTGAGCACGGGAATGTTAGAAAAGTTAAGCGAGCGGCTGATTGCCGGGGGCTATCAAAAGGATACACCGGCTGCGCTTGTTTATAAGGCAACATGGCCGGAAGAAGAGGCATATATTTGTACAATCGGGGAGCTTTCCGAAGTGGCGAAAGCGCATGGAATTACAAAGACTGCGCTGGTGCTGGTCGGGGATGTTATTGCGCATCAGCATTACGCAAAGTCACGTTTGTATGCGGCTGATTTCGAGACAGAATTTCGTAAAGCAAAAGAATAAGATCCGGAGGAAGCTATGAGAATATATATGGTCGCATTTAGCGAAAAAGGGCGTGCGCTTGCAGAAAAAATCCAGAATATTTCGTTATCTGTGGATTACGGGAATATATTTTGTGAAGGGAAAAAGGTGCAGGAAAAGACAATCGTATATCTGCGGGAAAAGGAGCCTTTGGATGTGTGGGTAGACCTTGCATTCATGCAGGGAATGCCACTTGTATTTATCGGAGCGGCAGGGATTGCAGTGCGTGCGATTGCGCCTTTTATTGAGAAAAAGACCGTGGACAGTCCCGTGCTTGTGATCGACGAAAATGCGCAGTATGTTGTACCGGTTCTTTCCGGTCATCTGGGAGGAGCAAATGAGCTTGCAAGACAGCTTGCCAAAGGTTTGCACGGGCAGGCGGTAGTGACCACGGCGACAGATTGTGCGGGGCGTTTCGCAGTGGATCTGTTTGCAAAGAAAAATTGTCTGCGCGTGTTAGATACCCACGGAATTGCAGCCATTTCAACGCGGATTTTACAGGGAAACATCGTATCGGTCGCGGTGGAACATTACAGCGCACAACAGCTGGAACAACTGGGAATGCCGAAGGAACTGCTTCCGGTGGATTGGGAAGACTTCCGTCAGAAAAAGCAGGATGCCATGATTGTGGTGACAGAAGAAAAAGAACTTTTGCAGCAGGCAGTACTGGGGCTTTTTCCGAAGAAATATGTGCTTGGTATCGGATGCCGGAAGGGCAAAAGCTGTGTGGAAATCGAACAGGGGCTGGAGGAAATGCTGGCACGGCTGAAGGAGCAGGAAAATATCTGTATCTCGAAAGAAGAGATTGCAGCGATCGCATCGATCGATGTGAAGGAGAATGAAGAGGGAATTCTTGCGCTGGCACAGAAGATGCGTGTTCCGTTTTATGTGTTTACGGCTGGACAGTTGCGGGAAATGCCGGGAGAATATTCGTCATCCGGATTTGTTGCAGAGAAGGTCGGCGTGGACAATGTATGTGAGCGGGCAGCCGTTGCAGCAGGCAATGAACTTCTGGTCAAAAAGCAGGCAGCCGATGGTGTGACTTTTGCAATTGCAAATCGAAAATGGAGTGTGACATTTGATGAGTAAAGAAATTTATGTAGTAGGAATGGGACCGGGCGAAGAGTCCATGATGACCGGGCAGGCAATTGAAGTACTGGAAAAATGTGATGTGATCATTGGCTATACCGTTTATCTGGATTTGCTGGGTGCGCGTTTTGCGGATAAGGAATTTTTATCTACACCGATGCGTCAGGAGACAAAGCGCTGTCGCATGTGTTTTGAGAAGGCGATGGAAGGAAAGCGCGTCGCTATGGTATGCAGCGGGGATGCCGGAATTTATGGTATGGCATGTCTTATGCTTGAAATCGGGAAGGAATATCCGGATTGTGAGGTTGTTGTCATTCCGGGAATTACCGCGGCAAGCAGCGGTGCAGCAGTGCTAGGAGCGCCGCTCAACCATGATTTCTGTGTAATCAGTCTCAGTGATCTGCTCACGCCTTGGGAGCGCATTGAAAAGCGTCTGATCGCGGCGGTGGAAGGCGATTTTGCCATGGCGATTTACAATCCTTCGAGCCATAAGCGTGCAGATTATCTGCAGCGCGCCTGCGATATTTTACTGAGCCATGGGGCAAAAGAAGACCGTGCCTGTGGGTATGTGGAGAATATCGGCAGAGAAGGAACCAAAGCAGTTACCTGCACACTTGGCGAGTTGCGGGATGCAAAGGTAAACATGTTTACGACGGTTTTTATCGGAAATTCCCAGTCAGAAATTGTTGGAGATAAGTTGGTTACAAAACGAGGCTATATCGTATGAAAAAAGTTTTAATCTATGCCGGAACAACAGAAGGAAGGATGCTTGCGGAGCAGCTGGCAGCAGAACATATCCCGTGTTATGTCTGTGTGGCAACGGCATATGGCCAGCTTGTCATGCCGGAAATGGACGGAGTGGAAGTTACGACCGGGCGGCTTGATATTGCGCAGATGCGGCAACTGGCATCGGAGATGACAGCGGAAAATGAGAACGTATTTGCTGCGGTGGTAGACAGTACGCATCCGTTTGCGACAGAAGTATCCGGGAATATCCGAAAAAGTCTGGAGGGGCTGGATATTCCTTATTTTCGTCTGCTCCGCGGTTGCAGTGAGGCGAAAGCGGAAGAAAGCGGGGCAAAGATCACTTATTTTGAAGATAACGAATCCTGTGCCAAAGCGTTACAGGAGGTCGAGGGAAATATTCTTCTGACAACCGGAAGCAAAGAGCTTGGCATCTACAGTGGAATGGAAGGCTTAAAGGAGCGGCTGTATGTCCGGGTGCTTCCGGGACTGGAAAGCATTGAAATCTGTGAAAAACAGGGAATCCACGCAAAGCATATTATTGCCATGCAGGGGCCTTTTTCCATAGATTTGAATGAGGCAATACTGCGTCAGTTTTCCATTGCCTGCCTTGTGACCAAGGAGAGCGGAAAAAGCGGAGGGTATCTGGAAAAGCTGGAGGCGGCAGGAAGAACCGGAGCGCGTGCTTTTGTGATCCGTGCGCCGAAAGAAGAGGGACAGACCTTTGAGGAAGTGGTGGATGCGTTGTATGTACAATATGGAAAAACGCATGCACTGCACGCAGAAGATACGGCGTCAAATCAGACGGAGATCGCGTTGGTCGGACTTGGTATGTCGGAACGGACATTGACACAGGAGGGGGCCAAAGCGGTTGCAGAGGCAGATATTGTCTTTGGCGCAAAGCGAATGATTGCGGATGTTCCGGGAGAAAAAGAAACTTATCCCTATTATCTGGCAAAAGATATCATTCCGGTCATAAGAAAAAAAGAAAAAGAAGGCAAGCATGCAATCAAAGCAGCCGTACTTTTTTCCGGTGATACCGGCTTTTACAGCGGCTGTACCAAAATGCAGAAGGAGCTGGAGAAAAACGGATTTACAAAGGTACGCATTTATCCTGGAATCTGTTCGATATCCTACCTTGCAGCAGCTGTTGGAGAGACCTGGCAGGATGCGAAACTTCTGAGCATTCACGGAAGAAAAGAGGAAACATGGCCGGCAGAGATTTTAGACGCAGTAAATTATCATGCGAAGACGTATCTGCTGGTTTCAACAGTGGAAGATGTACAAAAGATTGGAAAACTGTTGCAGGAGGCAGAGATTTCCTGTGAAATTGTTTGTGGAAGAGATTTCGGGGGCGCGTCAGAGATTCGGACCATTGTGCCGGCGGAAGCGCAGGAGATTACAAAAGAAGGCCTATATACCTGTCTGATCCGGAATGATTCGCCGAAAAAGCGGGAACTGTCGCAGAGTATTTCGGATGATGCTTTTATCCGCGGGAAAGTTCCTATGACAAAAGAGGAAATCCGTCATGTATCTCTGGGTAAACTTCATTTGACAGAGGACGCAGTATTTTATGATATCGGAAGTGGCACGGGTTCGATTGCGGTTGCGGCAGCACAGCTTTCGCCGAATATTCAGGTATATGCGATGGAGCGTAAAGAGGCAGCTTTGGAATTGATGCAGCAGAATATAGAGAAATTTCATTTGAAAAACGTCGCAGTTGTTGCAGGGGAGGCTCCGGATTCCATGCAGCAGCTGCCGGCACCGACACATGCATTTGTCGGTGGCAGCGGAGGAAATTTAAAACAGATTTTAGAGGTTGTGTGGCAGAAAAATCCGCTTGCAAGAGTTGTGATCAATGCCATCAGCTTAGAGACGATTGCGGAAGTCACAGCCTTTTTACAGGAACACAGGAAAGACGTGAAAAATGAAGTCATCCAGATGCAGGTGAGCCGGGGAAAACAGGCGGGAGCTTATCATCTGATGCAGGCAGAAAATCCGGTGATGATTTTTACATTAAGGAAGTTAGCATGAGAAAACGAGGCATTTTGCTGGCCGCGCCGGGGAGTGGAAGCGGAAAGACGACCATTACCTGTGCGCTTTTGGCAGCATTGAAAAAAAGAAATATTCCGGTACGCAGTTTTAAGAGCGGACCGGATTATATCGATTCGATGTTTCATTCGAGAGTGATTGGAATTCCATCCCGCAATCTGGATACTTTCTTCTCGGAAGCGTCACAGATTCAGGAACTTTATGCTTATGGGGAAGAAGGGATGTTCTCTGTAATTGAAGGCGCCATGGGGATTTACGATGGTCTTGGCGGCACGCAAAAAGAAGGATCGGCATATCATCTGGCGCAGACGCTGGATCTGCCGGTTGTTCTTGTGGTGGACGCACATGGAATGGGAAGAACGCTTCTTGCACTTCTAGCAGGAATACAGTCCTATGATACGGACAAACGGCTTGCCGGTGTTATTTTAAACCGGATTACGCCGGGCTTTTATGGAATCATTGCACCTCTCATCGAGGAGGAACTGCATTTACCGGTACTCGGATTCTTTCCGAAAGCTACCGATCTGCAAATGGAAAGCAGACATCTGGGATTGAAAATGCCGGATGAGATTGCGCAGCTACAGACGCAGGTTGCGCATGCAGCAGAATTGTTTGAAGCCAATGTGGATGTAGAAAAGCTGCTTGAAATGGCAGGCTGGAAGGAAGAAAAGGCAGAGGATAAGCACAGTGCCGCCGGAAGTGTTTTTGATGTGGATGAGAAAAGCACCGTACGAATTGCGGTTGCAAAAGATGAGGCATTTTGCTTTTACTATGAAGATAATCTGCGGATGCTGCACGAAGCGGGGGCGGATCTTGTTGCATTTTCGCCTTTGCATGACAAACAACTGCCGGAGCATGTGCAGGGGATTTTACTTGGTGGCGGCTATCCGGAGCTATGCGCAGAGGAGCTGTCAGGCAATGTTTCGATGCGGGAATCCATTCGTGAGGCAATTGCGCAGGGGATGCCATCGGTGGCAGAGTGCGGTGGATTTATGTATTTGCATGAGACGTTGACCGATGAAAAGGGACAAACGTATCTGATGGTCGGCGCAATCCGCGGTGGATGTCATAATACAGGAAAACTGGTGCGTTTTGGTTATGTGAATGTGACCGAACAGGAATCACATTTTCTATCACAAAAAGTAATCCGGGCGCATGAATTTCATTATTATGACAGTGATAGCAATGGAGAATCCTGTGAAGCGGTCAAGCCGACGACGGGACGAAAATGGAAATGTATCCACGAAGGTGAAAATTTTTGGTGGGGTTATCCACATTTGTATTATCCGTCCAATCCGGCTTTTGTGGAACATTTTATCGGGGAAGCAAAAAAATGGAAGAAAAGAGAAGACAGGTGCAAATCATGAAAAAAGCAATCTTGATTGTAAGTTTCGGAACAACCTATCCGGGAACCAGACAGAAGAATATTACGGCAATCCGCGAGCAGGTGCAGGCGTTGTATCCGGATGTGCTGATCGAGGAAGCGGTGTCGAGTATGATTGTTCGAAAAGCAATGCGGACGCGTGAGGATATAGAGGCAAAAAGCCCAGCTGAGGGATTAGAGGCACTAAAAGAAAAAGGTGCAACAAATGTGGTTGTACTTCCTACCCATATTATTGATGGAATTGAGAACCACCGTATGAAACAGGTGGTGCAGGAATATGCGCAGGATTTTGCATCGATTGCAGTGGCAGATGCACTGCTTGCGACGGAAGAAGATTATGAAACCGTAGCAAAAGCTTTGTGGGAATCGTTAAAGGATGAGGTAGGAGATGCATCCTTGATTCTTATGGGACATGGAACCGAGCATGCGGCGGATGGAAGTTATGCGATCTTCGAATCCGCCATTCGTAATTATGCGGACCATGAGATTTATATTGCAACGGTGGAAGGTGCCGTTACGATCGAAGATGTTATTGCGCGCATGCAAAAAAAGCATACATCATTGAAAAACAAAACAATGAACAATCAGAGGGTGGTTGTCACACCATTCATGCTTGTGGCGGGTGACCATGCCAACAATGATATGGCAGGCGGTATGCAGGAGGCAGAAGATGGGGAACCGGAAGAGGATTCCTTTGCCGGAAAATTGCAGACCGCAGGATATGCACCAGATTGTATCATCCGTGGAATCGGAGAGTATCCGGCGATACGTGAAATTTATATGGCGCATTTGCGCAGCAAAACATCCGAAGTATTTTCAGAGAACAATGCATGTGACGGCGAAAACACAGTGCAGCAGCCGGAAAAGGGAATGCTGTATGGCATTGGCGTTGGACCGGGAAATCCGGAACTTATGACATTGCAGGCACTTGAAACCATTCAAAAATGTGATGTGATCGTGCTTCCTGCAGTTTCGAAAGCGGAATGTTATGCTTATCAGATCGTGAAAAAAGTCTGTCCGGAAATAGATGAAAAAGCCCTGCTTTGTATGCCGTTTCCGATGATCAGGGATGAAAAGAAATTAGCACTTGCGCATGAGCGTATTTACCAGGCCATCGAGGATTATCTGATGCAGGGGCAGACCGTGGGATTGCTTACCATCGGAGATCCGAGCGTATATTCCACATATATTTATATGCACAAGCGTGTAGCAAAAGCGGGCTGGTCAGCAGAAATCATCAGTGGTGTACCGTCTTTTTGCGCGGTAGCTGCCCGGTTAGGAATTCCGCTCGGCGAAAAAGAAGAAGAGATTCATATTATTCCGGGGTCTTATGAGGTGCAAAACACATTGCAATATCAGGGAACGCGCGTCTATATGAAATCCGGAAAAAAGCTGCAGGAACTGTTAGAAATCTTACGAATGCAGGAAAAACAGGATGGTAAGACACTGGAAGTGTATGGCGTGTCGAATTGTGGTATGGACAATGAGAAAGTTTACCGGGGGCTTTCGGAACTGGAAGCGGCAAAGGGATATCTTACAACTGTAATTGTGAAAGGAAACTGTGATGAAACAACAGAAGGATAATCAGGACGAAGGACTGAAAGGAAATGAAAAAATAGAGGAAGCCATACTGGCTTTGCAGCACGAATCCACACAGGAACAGCTTGCACATACACTTACGGTGATTCGCCGGCGGATGCGTGAAAATGGGCAGCTGATCGTGGCAGTCGAGCCATCCATTGGACAGGAACAAATGAAATTACAGGCGGTTCAGACATCGGATGGAAAGACCTGGTGGTGCGCTTTTACCAGTTTTGAAGAGGAATTAAAAGGGGCAGATACTATGAAGTCTACCTTTCTATCGGATATTGGAAAGCTTTTTCAGACAGCACTCACAGTGCCGGAGATAGAGGGGATTATTATGAATCCGTGGAACCGTACGATTATGCTGGATAAGAAGCTGATCCGCATTATTATGCCCTGTAATTAGTAAATTTATTAACATGAGCATATCATAAGTATAAGTAGAAGGAGAAATGATAAAATGAGAGTAGCAGTAACATACGAAAACGGACAGATTTTTCAGCATTTTGGACACACAGAGCAGTTTAAAGTGTATAATATCGAGGATAATAAAATTGTAAACACCCAGGTTGTAGATACAAACGGACAGGGACATGGCGCTCTTGCAGGTTTCCTGAATTCTGCAGGCATTGATGTACTTATCTGCGGAGGAATTGGTGGAGGTGCACAGACTGCACTTGCAGCTGCAGGAATCCAGCTGTTTGGAGGTGTATCAGGGGATGCAGATGAAGCTGTAAAGTCATATATCGAAGGAAAACTCGCATACAATCCTGATGTGCATTGTACACATCACGATCATGAAGAAGGCCATTCATGTGGGGAACATCATTGCGGCGAGGACAAGCATGGATGTGCTGGGAACCATTAATCGTATAATTCCAAATAATAAAATGCCATTATATATTGCAAAATAAATTTTCTGCAAAAGTCCGGGCGCTATGTATTTTAGTGAATACCAGGGCTTTTGTTCTATGTAAAACGTTTACAGTTGTGCTATAATGGGCAAAGAAAATAGAAAAAATGAGGTGAAAATTGTGCTTAAAGCGGAAAATTTAACTCTTAATGTAGATGATGAAGGCGGTAAAAAATGCCTTCTGAAAGATATATCATTTCAGGTAGATGACGGGGAGATGCTCGTGATCACCGGACCAAACGGAGGCGGAAAATCAACGCTTGCAAAGACTCTGATAGGAATCCAGACACCGGACAGTGGAAAAATCATACTTGATGGAGAAGATATCACAGATTTTGATATCAATCATAGAGCAAATGCAGGAATCGGTTATGCATTTCAGCAGCCACCAAGATTTAAAGGAATGACTGTCATGAAGCTGCTCAAGCTTGCTGCAAAGGATAAACTTTCGGATAAGGAATGTTGTGATCTTCTCACTGCAGTAGGTCTTTGTGCAAAGGATTACATTTACCGTCAGATCGATGGAACTCTTTCCGGCGGAGAGATGAAGCGAATCGAGATTGCATCTGTGCTTGCAAAAGAACATTCTCTTTGTATTTTTGATGAGCCGGAGGCAGGAATCGATCTGTGGAGCTTTTCTATGCTGATTCAGAAATTCGAGGAGATTCACACCGAGAAAAAGCAGAGCCTTATCGTGATCTCGCATCAGGAAAAAATCATCAACATGGCAGACCGTATCATGATTATTGATGATGGAGAAATCAAGAAAATCGGCACAAAAGATGAAGTCCTGCCTTACCTTAATGGTGTGCAGAAATGCCACAAATGTGTAGAGAGACTGGAGGGAAGATCCTAAGATGATAAAGCTTGATAATGTAACGGAAGGCGTATTAGACGTCATAAATGATAATAAATTCAGTCAGACAGGTGCTTTCAATCTGCGTGAAAACGGCACATCGATCTGCCACGGAGACAGCGAGCACATCAAGATAAAGAAAAAGACGGACAAGCCGGGCATCGATATTTATATTGATGGAAAAACAAACGGAGAGGCAGTTTACATCCCTGTAGTATTAAGTAAATCCGGCATGACAGATCTTGTATACAATGACTTTTATGTGGAAGACGGCGCGGATGTAAGAATCGTGGCAGGCTGTGGAATCCATAACAGTGGCTGTAACGAGAGCCGACATGATGGAATCCACACCTTCCATGTTGGCAAAAATGCAAATGTCCGCTATGAGGAAAAGCACTATGGCGAAGGAAACGGAACAGGTGCGCGAGTGCTTAATCCCGTAACTAATATATTTGTAGGAGAGAACTCTGTTTTCACACTTGATACAGCACAGATCAAGGGCGTGGATTCGACCGTCCGGGAGACAAATGTAGAGCTTGAAAAAGATGCAAAGCTCTATGTCACAGAGCGTCTGATGACAGACGGAGAGCAGAAAGCCGAGTCTAATATTGAAGTGAAATTAAACGGAGAGGACAGCTCCGCACAGATTGTTTCCAGATCCGTAGGAAAAGGAAATTCTGTTCAGACCTTCCATCCGAATGCAATCGGAAACAGTAAATGTCAGGCTCATATTCAGTGCGATTCGATCATTATGGATCAGGCTGAGGTCGGTTCTATCCCGGAGATCAGAGCGAAAAATATTGACGCTGCAATCATCCATGAGGCGGCGATTGGAAGAATCAATGATGAGCAGCTTCTTAAGCTCCGCACACTTGGACTTACCGAGGAAGAGGCAGAGGAAGTTATCATCCAGAACTTCCTAAATTAAATTAACGGTAAATAAAAATCCAGAGCGTGATATTGATATGCTATTAGGGCACATTAATATGCTCTGGGTTTTATTTTATGAAAAAAGATGAAAATTCTCGTTACTTCATATTCTTGACAGAAACAGTAAACAACAGTAAAATAGATTTAAAACAGTAAAAGACAGTAAAATATATCAAAAACAGTAAACAACAGTAAAAATGGGAGACGGGTATGCAAAATCCATTCACACTTACATTTGGAAGAAGTCCACTCGAGTCAGTAGATCGTCCGGTACAGATTAATGAGATCATAGAAACATTTACTGCGGATACAATAAACCAGCAGATGTTTATAATTACCGGAGTAAGAGGTTCGGGAAAAACAGTAATGATGACAGAAATTTCGCATAAGCTAAGGAAAAATGAGGACTGGGTGGTTATAGAACTTAATCCGGCAACAGATCTGTTGTCTGCAATGTTGTCGAAATTGAACAGTGATCAGATCTGTTCAGGACTCATAAAATCAGCAAAGATCGACCTGTCTTTTTTTGGATTTGGAGTATCGATTGAGGGAACACAGCCGATTACTGATGCTGAGACAGCTATTATCAAAATATTGGAAAAGCTTAAAAAGAGTGGTAAAAGATTGCTTGTTACGATAGATGAAATGACAAATAGCGAGTACATGAAAGTATTTGCAGGGGCTTTTCAGATATTTGTAAGACAGGAATTGCCGGTATTTTTACTGGGAACGGGATTGTATGAAAACATTGAGGAACTTCAAAATGAGAAGAGCCTTACTTTTTTGTACAGAGCACCTAAAATCCAGCTCAAACCATTAAACAATGTAGCAATAATCAATAAGTACAAAACTATTTTTAACATATCAGCGGAGCAGGCATCGCAGATGGCCGGACTGACGAAAGGATATCCGTTTGCATTTCAGGTATTAGGGTATCTGACATGGAACAATGATGGCGATTATAATGGTGTTCTAGGAGAGTATGAACAGTATCTGAGCGAATTTGTGTATGACAAAATCTGGTCAGAACTCTCGCAGAAAGATCGTATGGTTGCAAAGGGAATTGCTGATATAAAAAGCGGAAAAATAAAAGAAATCAGGGAAACTCTTGGAATGGAGACAAATGAGTTTAATCCTTATCGTAAGCGTCTCATAAGAAAAGGCATTGTATCAGGAGAGACGAGAGGGTATGTGTATTTTACGTTGCCGCTCTTTGACGAATATGTGGTTGCCAATTATTAGAATATGGAATTGGCAGACGATAGTTACAATAAAAAAATACAGACAGAAAAGGAAAGAAAAAGATGGAATCAAAAGTAAAAGAAGCGGCTCAAAGAAAAATGTGTGGTTACAACTGTGCGCAGGCTGTGGCATGCACTTATTGCGAACAGGCAGGCCTGGATGAAGAAACAGCCAAAAATCTTACGCAGGGATTTGCAGTAGGTATGGGTGGAAGTATGGAAGCAACATGCGGAGCAATCATCGGAGCTGTAAATGTATTGGGCATGATCAATAAAAATCCGCAGAAAACCATGCAGAGCGCAAGAAGAATCATCAGCAGATTCAAAGAACAAAATGGTACCGTTATCTGTAAAGAACTCAAAGGGATTGCAGATGGGGTTGTCAAGAGGGAATGCATTGACTGTGTAAAGGATGCAGCATTATTTCTGGAAGACGAATTAAAATAAATGGATATCAATAGCATTATGAGTGAATATTATAAATTTTTTCAAAACAAAAAATGCGAATACTTTCCGTGCCACAAAGGAATCCCGGAAGAGGATTTTAATTGTCTGTTTTGCTATTGTCCTCTCTATACACTTGGGAAATCCTGTGGTGGAAACTGTGAATTTTTAGAAAATGGTGTCAAATCTTGTATGAACTGCGGTTTTCCACATCACCGTAAGAATTATGATAAGATTACAAGCCGTTTTCAGGAAATTGTAGATGTTATGGCAGCTTCAAATAAGGAGGATGCATCGGATGAAATGTGAACTTAATCCCAGATTATCTTCCGGTGACTGGAAAGAATTTTGCAGTCGTTTTCATTTCCCGCTGGAGGAGTTGCCGAACATTCAGGCAATTTATAAGGCACTTCTTCCACTGATGGAATCTTATGCGTATTACTCTTTGAATCAGGATTTGAAGGAAGTATCTTTTTCGCATTATGCTTATGGATTTGTGACGCTTGGCAACGGCATGGATGAACTGTCGGAATTATATCTCAATCACGAGCAGATTCAGGAAGCTTATATTGTGGATTGCATCAGTCTTATGCTCTTATCAAAAGCCTATGAAGAGTTTGCACATGTGGTAGAAGAACAAAGTGGTCTGTATCTTACAGAATTATCTTTTCTGGGAGATACCTATTCCCTGGATCTGCTTCCACAGATTTATGAGCAACTGGCACCGGATACGATTCAGCTTACCGAGGGACAGATGCTTCGTCCACTAAAGACAGCAACAATCATTCTGCATTTGGATACTGAAACACATGCGGATGTCAAACAGTTATGTAATACCTGTGAAAATTGCAAGAATTTTTCCTGCCCGTCCAGAAAGGCATCGGCTCCGACATTGCCGCACACCTATGGTGCTATGCAGATTTTTCATGTAAAATAGATTTACAATGGTTATGAGTGGTTATATAATAAGTATAACCACTCATAACCATTTTGCTGTATAGATGTGTACACTTATTTATAGGAGATGCATATGGAAAATCCAAGGGAACGTATTCGTGAAATAGAAAAAAGATTGGCGCAGTTGCCGAAGGGAACCTTAACTTACAAGACGATCAATGGCAAAAAACAGCCATATGTGCAGAGGACAGTTGATGGCCGCTCAGTCAGTTATTATGTCAAAGTGTCGGAGCGGGCGCAGATTCTGATGGAATTTGCGGAGCGAAAACGGCTTGTAGAAGAGCGAAAGCATTTGCTTGCATACAGGGAAGGATTAGCTGCAATCTTAAAGAAAAATCCATATCTGGATATGAAAGTTGGATGCGGATATCAGGATTTTCGTGATTTTGCATGTGGAAGGCAGTTTTATGTAGACAAGACACATTTTATTGCGGAGTGGCTGCGCAGTGAGTCAAAAGTGACACTTATAACGAGACCGCGGCGTTTTGGAAAGACCACGCTTCTTAGTACCGTTGAAAATTTTTTGGACCCGCGTTTTGGGGGACATTCCGAATATTTCGAGAAGCTTCAGGTGTGGACGGAAGAAGACTGCAGAACACTCTATGGAACGATTCCGGTAATTTCTGTCAGTTTTGGAAGTTGCAAGGGGCGTGATTATGCGCAGGCAATCCGTGGAATGATCAGCAGCTTTTACAATCTCTATGAGAGTCACCGCTATCTGATGGAGGGAGAAAAACTTGATGCAGAAGACAAGGCGGTATACCAGCGAATGAAAAAAGCGCTGGAGATGGGGGATGAGACAAAAGCAGAGAGTGCCATTCCGCGTCTGTGCAGGCTGCTTTACCGGTATTATGGGATTTGGCCGGTCATTTTACTGGATGAATATGATACACCTTTACTGGAGGCGTATGCGGATGGTTACTGGGAAGAGATGATCGGAACCTGTCGCCAGTTGTTTCATGCGGCATTTAAGGAGAATGCTTATTATAGCCGGGCGATTATAACCGGAGTGACGAGGGTGACAAAAAATTCGCTTTTTTCGGATTTGAATAATATAGAGGTAGATACGGTTACATGCGATGCTTACAGTGACTGTTTCGGGTTTACAGAGGAAGAAGTGATTGATGCGTTACAATGCCAGAATGTGCAGGAATTTAGCAAGGTAAAGGCAATGTATGACGGCTTTATTTTTGGCAGCCAGAAAGATATCTATAATCCATGGTCGATCTGTAATTATCTGCGACAGGGGGAACTGATCTGTTATTGGACAAACACAAGCAGTAATAAACTGATTGGGGAAATCATAAGAAAGCATCCGGTGCGAAGCAAGCATGAAATTGAGCAGCTGATGGCGGGAGAAACTGTTCACAAAAAGATTAACGAGAATGTAACGTTTCAGTATCTTGATGGCGACGAAAACAGTCTGTGGTCGCTTTTTCTTGCAATCGGATATATAAAGGCCGATTACGTTGTGAAACATGGGGAGATTACAGAATGTGATGTATCAGTAACCAATCAGGAAGTTATGGAGATGTTTCGTTATGAGGTGCTTGCTATGTTTGACAATGGCAATGCAATCTATAATGATTTTGTGCAGGCATTGTTGCAGCACAATGTTTGTGATATGAACGATATACTGTTGGATATCGCATATACATCCATGAGTTATTTTGATGTTGGAAAACGCCCTTCGGAACGAGCTCCGGAGAATTTCTATCATGGACTTGTGCTGGGACTGATCGTCTCTCTATGGGACAGGTATCGCATCGTGTCAAACAGGGAGAGCGGACGAGGACGGTATGATATTGCGATGTATCCCTTACAGGATAATATGGATGCATTTCTTATGGAATTTAAAGTGCATGATGAGAAAACGGAAACGAATCTGGAAACGACTGCGGACAACGCCCTCCGTCAGATTGAAGAGAAGGGGTATGAGAAGGATCTTCTTGCAGCAGGAATCAAATCGGAACATATTTACAAGCTGGGGTTTGCCTTTTCCGGCAAGGATGTGTTGGTGAAAGAAGATTTATAAAGACCAATGGTGGTGGAAGGTTGTTAATCGAAAAAGGGATATGGTATACAGGAGGCAATTTTTATGTTCAGACCTATGCGAAGAAAAGCAAAAGAAATTAGCACAGAGGCAGCAAAGAGGTTATTGTGCAACGAGCGCCGTGGTGTATTTGCAGTAAACGGAGATGACGGATATCCATATGCAATTCCGGTAAATTTCTATTATGATGAAACAAACAATAAGATTTACTTTCATGGAGCAGCAGCGGGACATAAGGTGGATGCACTTCAGGTTGATGATAAGGTATGTTTTACCGTTTACGGAAACGAGACAATAAAAGAAGAGGGGACATGGGCACCATATCTGCAAAGTACCGTTGTACTTGGAAGATGTAAGATTTTAGAAGATCAGGATATGACACTTGAACTTGTGAGAAAGGTTGCAGAAAAGTATTATCCAAATGAGACTTTGATTGATGAGGAAATTGCACGCTCCGGAAAAGCTGTGCGTATTTATGAAATCACAATCGAACACATCAGCGGAAAAGAGATACAGGAAAAGTAAAGCAATAGAAAATACGAAAAGAAACTGCAAAGGCAGTTAGCCCATAAAGAGAAAAGAAGTCAAAATTACTACAAAACAAAGAAAAAGATAGCATTATGCCATGAGAAAATAACAAATACCAGAAAAGATTATCTGCACAAGATGTCACATGAGATTATCAGCGAAAACCAAGTGATAGTTTCGGAAGATTTGCAGATAAAAAACATGGTAAAAAATCATCATTTGGCAAAGTCCATAAGTGATGTATCATGGCATGAGCTGACAAGACAGTTAGAATATAAGGCCAAGTGGAATGGCAGAAAATATGTCAAAATAGATACATTCTATGCCAGTAGTCAATTGTGTTCAGTCTGTGGATACCAAAATACAGAGACGAAAAATCTGTCAGTAAGGGAATGGATATGTCCTGTCTGTGGAACAAATCATGACAGGGATATCAATGCAGCAAAGAATATACTGGAAGAAGGATTAAGACAAATAGCATAAAAATAACAATATAGGGCAGGGACTGCCCGAATTAACGCCTGTGGAGATAGTAGGGAGCAAAACATCCGGTGGATGTTTGTTCTGCTCCGACCGGAGTGGAACGTAGAAACGAGGTCTGCGAAGCAGGAAGCCCATTGGCTTTAGACAATGGGTAGTTCACCTTCTTCATACTCTTGCTAGTTATGTTGGCTTCGGATTTGACCTCCACGGGGAAGATGTCGTTCTCCCGCTGAATGAGGAAATCCACCTCGTAAGGTGGGTTGTTCCGGCTCCAATAACGGGGCATGACTTCAAGCTGAGTAATTAAAGTCTGCAATACAAAGTTTTCGGTCAAAGCGCCTTTGCAATGCATCCTCGTACTCACGGGCTCGTGCGCCTTCCTTGACCACCTTATAAATAAATTTTTTGTTCTCCCTTGCCAGTTGAGAAGGAATAGACTTCCAAATCATTGAGATTTTCGGGAACTCGCTGAGATTAGGATGCTTGGCAAAATCACGCTCATAGGCTCCGATGATTCCGAACAATGCTTCCTGCATGGCAGAAACATCCCGTGCCTCCGTCCACATCAATACCGGCTCCGGCATACCACCGGTGACATAGTACATCTTCAGCTTCTCATACAGCGGATGAAAGAAGGCGTCAGGAATAGGTTCAAGGGTATCCACCTGTTCCAGATACTGCGCCAGATTTTCATCACCGTTGGCAAGTAGAAATTCAGCGAAGGTCATCAGTATAGTTATTATCAGTATTGTCCCATCAAAGAAATAGGGCTGACCTGTTACAGTCAGCCCTAAGTAAAAATTCTATATTCTGTTAGCAAAAAATCAGTTTTGCATTAACGTCTTGCGCCATAGCTGCACCGCTTGAGTGTACTCCTGGCCACAAGTTTGCTTCCGTCATAGACCAACACGCGGGCTTTGTAGTAATATTTTCTGCCCTTCGTGCCCTTGGTGCTGATAAAGCTGTTCTTGCTGCTTGTCTTGAGCAGTTTGTAGCCTGCGGTCTTCTTCGTCGAGCGATAGAACTGGTACTTGACCGTGTAGCCCAGCGACTTGATGTCGGAGATCAGGCTCTTGCTGCTCTTGGCTGCGACCTGTACCTTGACGGATTTCTTGCTCGTCTTAGTGGTGGTCACTTTGAACTTCGCGCTCTGCATCAGTTCTTTGACGTGGGCGGCGTTCTGTTCTTTAATTAACCGCTCTGCTTCGTCTTTGTCGACGACTGCGAAGGTCGAGAAGTGGGTCGTCGTGAAGCGAATGTAATCTTCTGCGCCGATCTTCACTACGCTGTGGTTCAGGATCTTGCAGAGGCCGTTGTCGTCGATGTAGATCACGAGGATGTCTTTGCCCTTGAGTTTTTGCGGCATCGGCAGAATCACATAAGCCTTGCCGCCTTCAAATTGATGCAGGTGTTTTTTGCCAATCTTCGCGACAATCTCGAAAAGCGTGCCGTTCTTGCCGACGATCTTCTCCGCCGGTTTCTGCGTTTCCTTGAGCTGGGTGTTTTCGCCCACCACGATGGTTACGGTGTCACCCTTGGCTGCGCCTGCAATCGTTTCTAAGGTCTTGTTGTCGAGGACGACTTCGCCGTTGTCGGTCTTGATGACAAGGTCGGCGTTCGTGTCCTTGGCGATCGCGTTGACGGTCGCCTTTGGCAGCTCGACTTCGGTTGCTTTCACGCTGTCCGCCGCGCCTGTGCTGCCTGCGCCGCTGCCGTTATTCGCGTCACTGGACTTCACAGTGATCTCGATCGTATCGGACTTATTGGAAACCGCCTGATCGAGCAGTTTGTCACCGAGGTCTTTGGAAACGCTGGCTGTGGTCTTGGAAACATCCTGTCCCTGCTCGTTCTTGGTCGTTTCGGTCGTCGTATGCTTGACGGTCGTCTTGGTTGTTATAGTTGTGTCGGTTTCCGCACCCGGCTTGGAGGTCGTATTGTCCTTCGTGTCTTCTTTGACTGTGATGACATCCGCATCAGACGGCGTCGGAGCCGGTGTCACTACGCCGCCACCACCTCCGGAGGACGGTTTTGCCCAAAGGACGATGGTGCCGGTCAGCGTACTGTAGTTGGCCGCCTCGGTCGGGGTAAAGAGCCATGTGTAGGTCTTGCCCTGCTCTACCTTGGTACCCGGATTCAGCTCTGTGGTTTTATCCTCGGATTCGACCCATTTTACGATTCCTTGAATGGCTTTTCCCAAAGCCTTGAATAAGGATTCTTTATTTTCGCCTTCAGCTGTTAAGTTTGCATCCGCAAGGGTCTGTCCTTCCTTGGTAATCGCCGTATACTTCGGCGTACCGGTTGGGGTTGCCTTGTTGACGGTGATCGTCACCGTGCCGTCGGCTTCGGCGTAGGTATCGCCGTCAGTGGGGGTGAATTTCCACGCCGCTTCATACGTCCCGCTGCCGACTTCGGGCTTGACCGTGCCGTCCACCCACGCGAACGTGCCGGGAACGATCTTGCCGTCATCCTTCATCGTGCCGGAGAGCTTGATGGTGGAGAGCGCCTGACCGTAGGTCAGCGTCTTCGTGCTCAGCGTCGGCTCGCCGGTGGGGATGATCTTGTTGGTGGCATCGACGTTGATGAGCAGGGGGAAATCGACAATATTACCGGAAGTCACCTTCACCTTGACCGTGCCGATGTTGCTTTCCGTGCTCGTTTTCACGGCCTGGATCGGCAAAATCAGCTTGCCGTCCTTGACTTCCGCGCTCCCCTTTGTTGCATCGTAATATCCGCCGTTGATGCTGACAGTATCAAGCTTATACGTCACATTGCCGTATTTCTTGGGGCTTTCCAGCTTCGGCAGCAGTTTGCTCAGATCGAGCGTATACACTCCGGCATGATCGTTCGCAACATTCAGTTTCCCGGCTTTGGGCGAGGAAGAGAGGAATGCCTTGGCGGTATAGACCGGCACTTCCTTCACCGTCATCTCCGATGTTCCATCTTCAAAAACAAAGTTCGCTGCAGTCTGCCCGGGGCGCGGCTTCAGCTTGATCGTAAAGCTCGCCGTTGTATCTCCCGCCTCGGCGGAACTGAGCTTTACATTGCTGACCTCGAAATCCTCCGCGCCCAGCCGTATCGTGTAGCTACCTTGGTCGGCGCCCAAGGACGGATTTTTAGAATTTCTATTCTCTAAATTCTCTATAAAGCACCCCAGTTCAATAAGCTCTTCAGCGCTCAAATTCGTCGTGCCGTCGTACTCCCGGACAATGCGGCCAACGGCAAGGTTCTTTGAAAGCGTATACGGCTTGATCTCCCATTGGTGCGCCGCCGTGCCCGTATAGTTTCCCCTGCCTTCGATGGTCAGCGTGTATTTTCCGGCGTATACTGCCTTGTCGCCGCCTGTAATGGTGTAATCCGAACCCGCCGTCAGCTTTCGTCCATTGCAGTATACCTCAAAGAGATAGCTCAACTCCGTAGTAGAATCAGTGCTGCCGCCATACGGCGTAAATACGAATGTGCCCTTGCCATCTCCGATATTGCCCATGGCTTCCCAATCATCTGCCACCTGCTTAAATACCACGGCTTCCTGACTGAGGTCGGCAGGCACGACATTTATCGTATAGCCCTTGACTGCCACCTGCCACTGCGTTTCTCCGCCGGGGCGATCCAGCCCTGTGATCACGCAGAATACATCCAGCGTATCATTGACATTCACGCCAGCCACTTTATTCTCCGTCATATGTTCTGCGCCGCTGTCCGTTCTGCGATACCACTTCACATCGTACACGCC
>URSS01000021.1 GCA_900550545.1 uncultured Lachnobacterium sp.
AAGGTATACATCGAATTGCATGCAAGCATGCATCGATGATACCTTTTGCCCCTTTCATCATGTAATTAATGTCGAAAAAAACGTAATTCATGTCATGAAAGAAAAAAAGCGCTCACAAGCTGTTATAATCACGATAATAACATCGTAAGTGGAAGGTAACTTCAAATGGACGGATGTTCAAACAGTGAGAGGAGACGCTTATGAAGAGAAGAGAACAAAGAACAATAAGCAAACGCATAGCAAGCTGGACGCTGGCAGTGGCAATGGGAATCACCATGCTGCCGGTGAATGCCGCGAATGTCTATGCGCAAACAACTGGAGGAAGTAGCGCATCGGCAGGTGGTGACGCATTCTCCGCAATCGGTATTGATACCAGTGTTGCGCCGGATGGTTTTGATGCGAACAGCATAGATAATCCGTACGGCAGAAACACAATCAAGATGAATACGGTATCGGAATTGTATACCGTAGGACTGGATCAGGATGTAAGTACACTCAATCAAAAGAAAGTTGAGGAGAAAAAGAAAGGTACAGATTCTGCAAAGGGCGAAGTGTCAACGTACACAGATACAAAGCGTGCAAATCTTACAGCAAGTCTGTATGGTGATGGCTCCGGTTTAAAAACAATTACAGATGCATTGAACAGAAAGAAGGATGGAAGTGTTTCTACCGGAAATTTGAGTGCGACAGGTAATTACACGAAGCTTAATTCAGGAACACACAATGGTACAGAGAATGGAAAGTACACTTATACAAATTATCTTACCGGATTAAATACTGTCGAATCGGAGCAGGGGGTCATGTATGATGTGGCTGCCGGCAATTTTGATGGAAATAAAGCCGGTAAATCTGCGCAGATTGCAATGGTATATACCAAGGCATATTCGGCGAATGGCGGTCTGTATCTGAAGTTTGGTGAGGCAAAGGGTACAGGAACGAATGCTTATGGAACATCATTCATCGAACTTCTTTCCCGGGATAAGAAGCTGGGAAATCCGGATCTGCTTATGGATGAGAAGAAAGTAGAAAACTTTGCAGAGAATCCATATCAGCTGAAGAACTATTTACAGGTGGCAACCGGTGACTGGGATGGAGACGGTGTCGACGAGGTTGCTGTATATATTCCAGAAGAGGACAATTCAAGAATTGCAGTCTATTCGCTGCAAAAAACGGGAAATGACGATTATAAAACTGCTTCCAACTGGGCGCTTGCATGGACCTATTATCTGAAGGAAGACCATGTGGTTTCCAATATGATTTCCATGACAAGCGGTGATGTGGACAGGGACGGTATCGATGATCTGTCTTGTACGTGGGGATATTATTATGGACCGGAACAGAACAAAGGTTCCAAAGCGGTTGTTATGTTCGGTGCAAAAGACACAGATCTCCTGAAGAGAAGTCAGCAGTTTGATATCACTTATGGTTCGAGTAATATTGTCCGGGCTTCCTTTGTATTTGGTGATATCGGAACAGGGGAGGAAGAACTGATTCTCTGTGGACAGGCAGATGCGGATCTGAAGAAGGGAAATACATACAGTCGTTATGTGGCACTCTATACCTGGAATGGAAAACAGTTTGTAACGAATATTGAAAAGAATTTTGATCTTTTTGAGACAAATGATAAGGGAAAGCTTGTTTATTCGGTGATGCTTGCGAATCGTGAGAAAGAGACAGATGCAGATACAGGTAAACAATACTATTCGTTCTATTCTCTTCCATTGTGCCCTGCCAATACAGCAATTATTTCTAAGAGCATAAAGGATGATGGTAGTAACAAGTTGTATTTTGACTCTTTGATTTTCAGTTATACAAAGAAGGGATTGGAATTATCGGAAGCGTGGGATACACAGGACGTTATGCCGGGCAGTCAGAAGAAAGAATATGTAGAGTATGATGGTACCGCAGGAGATATGACCGGAGTAAGCGGTGCAGGAACGCTGATGACAGTTACACAGGCAATGTCAGCCAACAATGAACTGAACGCAGATTATGTAGAGGTTGGCGGAAAGGTTCCTGTGTATACGCAGAAATGGTATTACAAAAACTGGTTTCACAAATTAATTAAAAAGAAATCGTGGCGTACGGTAATTAGTGGTTGGGAAAATGGAAAGAACACGATTGCCCAGAAATATACAAAGAACACATGGGGAGAGACAAGCCATGTTATGGCGTGTCCATCAGACAAATGGTCCGAGAAGAAAACAGTCAACAGTTCCTTCTCTTTGTGTTTTGCAAATACAGACAATGATTCCAGTTATATGAACTATGCCGGAGAGCATTATTACCGCTATACCGATCCGAAGGTACTTGCAGTGCTGGCATCTCCTCCATATTTCAAGGATCTGTTAAACAGAGATGATTTATCAGGAAACTATGCCGAGTCGACAACCAGCTATTCGAGCACAACCGGCTCGGGAAGTGGCTCGACAACAAGTTCTACCATTTCCATCGGAGCGTATGTCGCATTTGAGCAGGACATTTCTGTTTTCGGAATCAAGATTGGCTCGGTGGAAGCCGAGACAACATTAACAAGCAATTTTACGTGGGAAACGGAGCATACTTCGTCGCTGGAACAGACGGTTTCTTACAGTGCGACTTCCGGAGAAGATAAAGTTGCCCTGTATTCGATTCCGATGGAGATATACAGCTATAAAACTTATGTGCCAGATGAGAATGGCAAATATGAGGAAATTGTATCCGAAGTAAATATTCCGCATGAAGCATGTGTGAAACTTCTGAATTTAAGCGAGTATGAGAGCATTGCAGAGGATTACAGTATTCTGCCGACAATCGCAGACAGTGTTCTGCAGCATGAAATCGGTGATCCTTCTACCTATCCTTCAAGTACGGCAGGTTATGATGTGATTGCACAGTTCACAGGAACGCCTGCATCGGTAGGTTATACGTCAAAGGGCGGTGGCGATACAATGGGACAGGAGATTGCAATGTCCAAGGAATCAAATACAAGCTTTGACGCATCGGCTTCTGTGGAGGCAAAGGCGGGTGCCGGTGCCGGAGGTGTGACTGCTGGTGTCATTGCAGGATCGGAAGGCGGTTGCGGTACGGTGAGTGTCTCTACGTCAGGAAGTTCTTTCTCCGGAGAATTGCAGCATATGCCGGAAGAAGCAAGACCGTATGGATATAAAATGAATTGGAGAATTTTCTGTTACCGCTACAAGAATGCCGGTATGGAATTTCCGGTTGTAAGTTACCTTGTATCGGATGTGCAGCAGCCTGCATCTTTGCCGGAAGATTTTGCACAGAATATAGCAGAGACCACATCAGACTCCGTGACATTGACCTGGAGTTACGATAAATATGTTTCCGGTTTCCAAATTTACCGGTATTATGATTTCCCGGATGGAAACGGAAGCTATCGGTTAGAGTATGTGCCATTTTCCGCGGGCGTGAAAAATGGAGACAAATATGAGTTTTCTTATACGGACAAGGGACTTAGTCCATATACAGAGTATCGGTATCAGATCCAGACAGAATCTGCTTATAATCCGAAGGTAAGTATCTACAGTGAGCCGCTCTCTTGCAGAACAAAGACTATGGTTGGATATCCACAGATGAGGGTTGATGGACTGATAGAGGATGGTAGTAAGGATGACGGAAAACTTGCAATCTATCCAGATGCAAATGGCAGAGCGACGGTTGTTGTGGATAAAGCAGACCAGTATAAAAGCCTGTCTTATCAGTGGCAGAAATACAATGGCAGCGAGTGGCTTAATCTGCCGGCATATAAAACGAATGAATTAACAATCACGAATGCGTCAGCAGCAGATAAAGGCATTTACCGATGCCGTGTCAATGCGATTTATTTTGACCAGACATCCCAGAAGGAATTCTCAATCTCTGCTTATACACAGGAGATTGAGACGGTATACACGAAGAGGACCCCGGAGGGAATCCTTACTGTGAAATCCCAGAAGTATGGTGGAAAATCGGATATAAACGGTATTCATGCAGAAATTATGCTTTATTCTGCGAATAGTGACAATACTACTGCCCCGACCGGTAATGTAACTTTTTCGATTGAAGGAAAAGACTATGTGAATACAAAAACGATAACACTGGTGCCTGAGACGAAAACCACAAAAGCTTTTACAATAAATGGGAAAACCGAGGAGAAGTATTATTCTCAGGCTGCCATTGATTTTGAGGGACTAGCCGACGGAACTTATACAATCAAGTACTACTATAGCGGAGATAAGGTATTCAAGGATAAAACTTTGGAAATTGGAAAGATTGCTGCAGTGGGAAGTGCCAGCGGATATGCACTGAACTTAAAAGATAAGAACGGGCATGAGGTTACGAAATTCACATATGGTGATAAGATTACTCCAGCACTGTATACCGTTTCTGCAGATAATTCGGATGATATAACGCAGGTGACAAATAATGTGCAATATAAGTACCAGAAAACAAAAGAAAATAATCCAAAGCAGTTTAATGAGGGCATGACACTTGATGTTGGCCAGTACACACTTTATGCATATGTTAAGGGGCCAGAGAATTCTAAATCAGATATTATGGTAGCCTCCACAACCTTTACGGTAGAGAAGAAACCTCTTGTTGTGTATGCTGTTTCAAGGGATAATGTGAAGAATCCGATAAGTGATGATGAAAAACCATTGCTTCAGACGGACGTGGATGGTGTCAGTGTGGACAAACTTGGTGTTACTTATAAGGTATATAATTCCGCAGGAAATGAGATAAAGCTTGCCCAGAAGACGGATCCAGGAAATTATACCATAGTTCCTTGTTATCAGGAAAATCCAAATGCAGAGATGAATGCAAATCGTGCCAATTATGAGATCACATTCAAAAGTGCAGGTTATACAATTATCGGACAGACATATAGTCTGGAAGTTTCTACAGAACAGTATAATGGGCGTACCGTCGGAATGGCAGCAATCAGTGCGACTGGTAATAAAAATGGTCTTTTTACTAATGGAACAGCAGTACAGCTTTATGCAACGCCTGATGAAGGTTATGAAGTTGCAAAGTGGATGGTTACTGTTACAGGCCAGGGTACAGTCGAATACGTGGCAGAGGAGTTACCAAATCCGAACCGCCTGAATCTCACAATGAAAGCAGCAGCGACAAAGATTAAAGTTTGCTTCAAAGTGAAGAAAACAAAGCTGAATCTGCTCAAAACGGCTGGAGGTACGGTTATTTGTACTGACAAGAATTTTGCATCTGGAGCAACAGTGAGCAGAGGTGCTGAATTTACATTTAAGGCACAGCCGAATCCGGGATATTCTTTTGAACAGTGGATAATCACGGAATCCGGACACAATGCTGTATTCGATAAGGGAACTGTGGCAGAGGATGGAACAAATACGATCGATATTACGGTTGGTACAAACAATATCGGCTTACAGGCTACTTTTATCCGGGACAGCTATACCGTAAATCTTGTTGGTGACGTTAATGCCTACTATTTAAAGGAAAGCAATGATGCAGATACGGAGCCGGAAAAGGTGTATATCACAGACGGCAAAGCGGTAAAGGGTGATACAACGATTTATGTGGAGCCAAAGAAAGGCTATGTGGCAGCAGAAGGAGCTTCCATTACCATCAATGATCAGCCAACCGGAGAGACAACAGCATACAGCTTTGCATTAAAGGAAAATACAACCATTGCACTTGATACAGTTCGAGAAAATTATGTTGTGACAGCCGATGCACAAAGCGCTACAGAAGGAGTTGCAGGAGGCAGGGTAGTCATTACGGAAAATGGCGTCGAGACTGCAAGTGGAAATCAGGTAGCAGGTGGCAGCAAGGTTGTATTTCAAGCAATCGCAGCCAGAGGCTATGTATTTGACCACTGGATCATTGGTGAAAAGACAGACAGTACGGCAGATGTGTATACAATTGATGAAATCGGAGAGGCAGTCAGCATGACGGCGGTATTCCGTAAGAATATTATGCACAAGATCAGCGGAAGCGTTCTGCCGGAAAACCGTGGAAAACTTGTATATACACTGTATGATATTTATGGAAATGTCATCGAAGAGAATAAGGACTATACATCAGAAATTGAGATGTATCAGGGTGAATCCATTGAATTTACAGCAGCTGTCAATGATGGAAGTATGGTAGAACAGTGGACACTCACTGAAAATGGAAAGGTAAACAGATATGTATCGTCTGCAAAGAGATATCCGGGTGGAAGAATAACCATGAAGGAATCCGATATCGAAATCAAGGCGGTGCTGGTTGCAAGTACATCCTATGACATGTATTTTAATGCAGAGAAAACACCAGACGTGACAAGCGGCGGAAGTATTTCTGCCACGGTGGACGGTGCAGGAGCAGGTACCGGAAGCACAGTTCCTGGAGGCGCAGATGTTGTATTTACTGCGGTTCCGGATGATGGTATGATGGTTGATCATTGGACCATAACGGAGGGAGATGCTTCTGTAGCGCCGACAGCAGAAAATACAACAACAGTAACAGACAGTGAAGGAAACCCATTTGTTGATCCGGTATATAAGATCGAGGGATACAAAGGAAATCTGACCATCCGGGTATACTTTACCCCAATAGTGACAGGAACACTTTCCATTACTGGAGCCAATGCAGTATCTTCCATCGATTATGTGACACCTGTCAAGGCAGAGGATGCAACAGAACCGACCAATCCGGCAGTATCATTTGCAGAGATCCGACAGGGAGCAACTGTAAAACTGACACTTACACCGAATGCCGGCTATGTGACCACTGTGAATGATGTGAAATCACAGTTCGCAGGAATGTGTGCATCTGTAAATGTCACATACAATGAGGCAGAGGGCAGTTATTCCGTTGAATTAAAGAATGTCCATGTATCTGAGAACATGGCGATTGACACAGATACATTTGTGGATTCCCTGTGGACAGTGGCAGCGGATGGAAAAAGCCATACCATCAGTGAGCTTACCTCAAGCAAGGCAACAGAAAATGTTCCGGAAGGCAAGGTAAGAAACAATGCGGCAGTCACATTCAAACTTGTTCCGGCAAGCGGATATCAGCTCAATGAGGAAGCGTTGACCACCTGGGCAGCAGAAAACGGATTGCGTGTAACGCTTAACGAAGACAAGTCTGTGACAGTAACCGTAGATGCAATCCAGTCGGATATTATTTCACCGGAAAATCTGTTTGTGAAAATAGAAAAACCGGATGATGGAAACTCCGGTGGTGGAAACTCTGGTGGCAGCACCGGTGGAGGTGGCGGCGGTATGACACCGATTCCACCAACAGATGATAGCAAGAAGGATGATAACAAGACACCTGCTGATAATGACAGTGCACAGGAAGCTAAGAAAGTATCAGTAACTGTAAATGCTGTTGCAACAAAGGAAGAAGGAACGGTTCAGGTTAAGCTGACCAAGAAGCAGCAGAATGCATTAATTACGAAGGCTGTGAAAGAGAACGTAAAAGAAGTTGTGATTGAAACAGGTGAGCTTAGTAAGGAGCTGAAAGAGACCACAGAAACCGTGAAGGTTACGGTTCGTAAAGATTTCGTAGAAGCGCTTCAGGATACGGATGTAGCACTCAGTATCGAAACACCAAACGGTAAGATCCAGTTGGATACAGATACTTTACAAGTGGTATCAGAACAGAGTGATGGACAGAACCAGATTACTCTCAGCTTCAAGAAAGAAAAGACAAAGGATTACCGCAAGATTGTCGGAACCAAGGCTTATGTTGTTTCTGTAGAACTGTATGCGGGAGATGAGAAGATTTCGGATTTCGGTGACGGAACTGTCCAGATGAAACTTGAAATACCAAAGTCTCTTGTAAATAGCAAAATTGAGGCAATCTATATTGCAAATGATGGTACAATCCAGAGATTCAAAGACGGCAGGATGGTAACAGAGAAGACAACCGACAAGAATGGAAAAGTAATCGAGACGAAGTACTACTGTTTCGAAACCAACCATTTCTCTGTTTATGCACTTGCTAAGAAGACAGTCGTGAATGCATATGCAAAGCAGCTTAAAGAGATAAACGGTGTGAAGAAGACTGGAGTGACATTGACAGCAAAAGCATCCTCAAAAACCGTTAAGTTTACATGGAAGAAGACAAAAACAAATCAGGTGGATGGATATGAAGTGTATTGTGCAACTTCAAAGAAGGGTAAATATACAAAAGTTTATACAACTGAGAATGCTTCTGTTATGAAATACACAGATAGCCGTAAAACCTCCAAGACAGGAAAGACATATTATTATAAGGTTAGAGGTTATAAGGTAATTGGTGGTAAGAAGTATTACACTAAGTGGTCCAACATTGTGACCGGAATCTAATGGTTGAAAGGAGATAAAATCTCCTGATAGGAAACCGCTCAGACTGTGAAATGTCTGAGCGGTTTTTATTTATGATGATGCAGATAATTTTATATGTATTCCATATAGAAGCGAAATTAATCATAAGTATGCATTTCATTTTACAGTTACTTTCCAATCAAAAACTCACAAATAAGGTCTTGATTATAGTAAAAAAAACGTAATTCATGTCATGAAAGAAATGTACAATTTTGCTTTCATGTGGTACACTCTCATCTTTGACAGTTGGGAAAAGAAAAAACGGTTGTTAAGCCAGTAAAATCAAGGCTTGCAGCCGTTTTTTGTTTCGTAGCGATATGTGCTATTGTGCTATATTTTTTAGACTATGGTAAATTTATTTCTTTTGTTTGCTTGATGATGCTTCGCATCGTAGATTTTTTGATAAATTCATAGTCTGTCCGAAAACCAAACGTTTTGTGTAAAGAGTCTGTTATTTCGGTTCGTGTGTAGGACGGAACATAGCCATTAGCAGTATTTAACAGTGTCATTTTCATAGAGCGTAAGGTCTCGATGATCGGCTCTGTTGTATAGCTATTTACTATTTTCTTCTCTAACAGACGGTAGAGAAGAAGGCTGATGTAACAGGTCATGAAATGCGCTTTGATTCGGTCATCTCTTCTAACATAAACAGGTCTGGCTTCGAATTCTGTTTTCATGATTCTGAAGTTTTCTTCAATTTCCCAGCGTTGCTTGTTAATCCTTATGATTTCTTCGATATTTCCCTCCAGATTTGTCATAACCGCATAGAAACCATCGTAAAGTTCTTCTTTGGATATCTGTTCCGCGTCGATTTCATATACGTTCTTTTCTGCAATCTCACCATCGTTTGTTACGGCAGTATTTTTCACAAAACGCATTGGATCATTTTGATTTTTGCCTTTTCGTTTTTTGCAAGGAGAGTTAATAATCATCTCTGCACGCTCGATTTGACGTGACCGAATTCTTTGCTGATAAGCTTTATATTTCGGTGAGTATGTAACAATTAATGTTTCATCTAAATCTCCGGTAACAACAGGAACTTCCTTGTAATAAATGGAGTTAAAAACTTCTTCATCGGTTTCGTCCAAAGTTCTGATATCTATAAAATCTGTCGAACCAACTTTTCTGAACTGCGTTGGATTCAGGGCAATATCACGGTCTTCCTGCTTCATCTTTTTAAGGGAATGTGTGATGACATAAGCTCGATTCCCGATGCTGTTAAACGCTCGGTTATTGGCACTTCCAAGACCGGCATCTGAACAGAAAATAAATTCACCGCAGTTAAAATCTTTTATGATTTTCTTCTCCAGAGGCTTAAGCGTTGTTTGCTCGTTTTGATTACCAGGAAAAATATCAAATGCAAGTGGAATGCCATCAGCATCCATAAACAGCCCCATACCAACAATCGGATTTGGGCGGTTCTCTTTGCTTTTTCCATAGTGCTTCAAACCGCTTTCTTCCTCAATCTCAAAGTAATAATTCGTACAGTCATAGTAAAGTATCTTCTGATTTCTTGGATGGATGAAGTTTGAGTTTTTGTATAGTTCACTTTGGATAAAATCCGACTCTTCCGCGATCACAGATAAAGCTCTGTAAACATCCTGAATCTCATACTTTGGTGGCTCAAGAAGTGTTTTGCAAAAGTTATAACTGCTGAGTTTACTTGAAGGAGAGAGAACCCTTGCGTAAACGAGATCAGTAAGAATCGCATGAAAATCATACTTAAATTTATGGCGTCCTTTAATCACACGGCAGATGTTATCAAGGCGAAGCTCCGTACATAATTGTTGAAGGAACAGATAACCGGCATGAAAAGAACGCGCCTCGTTCATAGGAATACAGGCAGCTTGAGAGAATTCAACCGTCACTTTCCCCGTACGCTCATTGTAGAGTTCGGTTTCTTTGGCAGCTTCGCTTTTCGCCCAAGCCATAAGTTTTTCCTCGTCACCATCAAACTGTTCCAGCAAAGTATTGTATTTTCCGAGCTTCTTATAGATGCGAGATGAAGATTTTCCGTCCTTTTTTCGGAATGATTGATAAATGTAAACATCTTTATTATTTTTGCTACCTGTAATTGCAATATACATAACACAAAATCCTTTTTCTTTTAAGTATACCACACTATTACAAACAAGTACACACTAAAACGGAAAATTTGACATAAAAAATGCAGGTTTTATGCGACCTGCGATAACTTTTTTTAATATTCAACTGTCAAACTCCCGATAATTTTATATGTATTCCATATAGAAGCGAAATTAATCATAAGTATGCATTTCATTTTACAGTTACTTTCCAATCAAAAACTCACAAATAAGGTCTTGATTATAGTAAAAAAAACGTAATTCATGTCATGAAAGAAATGTACAATTTTGCTTTCATGTGGTACACTATATGTTGCGTTAATCAGGTACAATACTTTTCAAAGGAGAAATATATATTATGAAACTTGGCATTGTCGGACTCCCAAACGTGGGAAAAAGCACATTATTTAATTCACTGACCAAGGCAGGCGCGTTATCTGCCAACTATCCATTTGCAACAATCGACCCGAACGTGGGTATCGTATCTGTTCCGGATGAGAGAATTGTAAAGCTCGGTGAGCTTTATCATACAAAGAAGGTGACACCTGCGACCATCGAATTCGTAGATATCGCTGGACTCGTAAAGGGTGCCAGCAAAGGAGAAGGACTTGGTAACCAGTTTCTTGCCAACATCCGTGAGGTAGATGCAATCGTGCATGTGGTACGTTGTTTCGAGGATACCAATATCATCCACGTCGATGGATCTGTTGATCCGGCGCGTGATATCGAGACAATCAACCTTGAGCTGATCTTTTCTGATGTGGAGATTCTTGATCGGAGAATTGCAAAGATTGCAAAACAGGCAAGAATGGATAAGACACTTGCAAAGGAACTGGAACTGGTAGAGGCTATCAAGGCACATCTTGAGGATGGCAAGATGGCAAGAACATTTGAAGTGCCGGATGATGACGATGCACAGATCTGGTTCAAGGGTTACAATCTTCTGACTGCAAAGCCTACCATCTATGCTGCAAACGTGTCTGAGGATGATCTCGCAGATGATGGAGCAGGCAATCCGCATGTGGCAAAAGTCCGTGAGATGGCAAAGGAAGAGGGCGCAGAAGTATTCGTAATCTGTGCACAGATTGAGCAGGAACTTGCAGAACTTTCTGATGAGGAGAAGCAGGAATATCTGGATGATCTTGGCGTTGTATCCAGCGGACTGGATAAACTTGTTGCGGCAAGTTACAAATTACTGGGGCTTATCAGTTTCCTGACCGCAGGAGAGGATGAGTGCCGTGCATGGACAATCAAAGAAGGCACCAAGGCACCACAGGCTGCAGGAAAGATTCATACCGATTTTGAACGTGGATTTATCAAGGCAGAGGTTGTCAATTATCAGGATCTTTTGGATAACGGAAGCCTTTCTGCAGCGAGAGAAAAAGGTATCGTTGGTATGGAAGGAAAAGATTATGTTGTCAAAGACGGCGATGTAATTTTGTTCCGATTTAACGTATAGAATTTACAATAGTACGAATAAAAAATGCAAAGGCGCATAGAATACATCAGATGCTCCATATGGAGGGATGGATTCTATGCGCTTTTCGGATTTATGTGAAAAAGAAGTGATCAGTGTCAATGACTGCAGGTGCCTTGGCAATGTCCGGGATCTGGATATTGATAAAGAATGTGGGAAAGTAAAAGCACTTATTATCCCGGGACCAGGAAAATATTTTGGACTATTTTGCAAAGATAGCGAATTTTTTGTCCCATGGTGTAAAGTTATTCGAATTGGACCCGATATAATACTTGTAGACTTTGATGAAAAGGAAATGAAACATAAGATATAAAGGCTTTTTGTTGACAAGAAAAAGGCAGAAAGTTATACTTTTTTATAGATTGATGCGGAGGAGGAAGCTTCGATGAAATGTCCATTTTGCAGCAGTGAGAATACAAGAGTCATTGACTCGAGACCAGCGGATGATAATAATTCGATTCGCCGCCGCAGACTTTGTGATGATTGTGGAAAGCGGTTTACGACTTATGAGAAGGTTGAGACGATTCCTCTTATCATAATCAAAAAAGATAACAACCGTGAACAATATGATCGGACAAAAATCGAAAAAGGTGTGCTTTTAGCATGTCATAAGCGCCCGATATCTGCAGAACAGATTACAAAAATTGTTGACGATGTGGAGACAGAGATTTTTAACCGTGAGGAGAAAGAGGTACCGAGTTCGTTGATCGGTGAGATTCTCATGGATAAATTAAAAGATTTGGATGCGGTTGCATATGTCAGATTCGCATCGGTATATCGCGAATTCAAAGATGTGAACACATTTATGAATGAGCTGAAAAAAATGTTTGTATAAAATTGTAACTATAAATGAATGGGGATTGGACAGGGGTTATGACCATATCAGGTATTCGTCCGTATGCAGGGTTTTATGAATACAATTCCATAAAGGCAAACGAGCTTCGAGCAGAACAGATTGCAGCGACGCAGGAAGCATCCTCTGTGGAGGCAGAAGAAGTATCTACAGAGACACAGAGTGCTGCGATACAGACGCCGGCACCGGAACAGAATTTTACTGCGTTCGATTATGCACAGAATTATCGTTCCGATGAGACTTATGAGTTAAAAGGCAAAGACAGTGATCTTGCAAGTCTCGACATGCAGAAAGCAATCTCAGATTTGGATAAGGATCAGGTACTGCAGCAGTATCAGTTCTTTGTGGGGGACAAGGACAGCGTTACGGCAAAGATGACGATTGATCCGTTGGAGCGTATGATCCGCAGGGAAGAGAGTTTTACTTTATAACAGACGATAGGAAGGATATAAATTATGTGCGCATTTCTTTATCCGGATGAATATCTGGATTCTACGTACAGTATTGATTTTGATCAATTATATAAGCAGGGATATCGCGGTGTCATCTTTGATATTGATAATACGTTAGTACCCCATGGCGCGCCTGCTGATGAGCGGGCGATTTCTTTGTTTACGCATTTAAAAGAACTGGGATTCCGGTGTATGTTACTTTCGAACAACAAGGAGCCCCGCGTAAAGATGTTCAATGATGCCGTACATGTGAATTATATTTACAAAGCAGGGAAACCGAAACCGTCCGGTTATCGTAAGGCGATGGAGCAACTCGGTACGGATACCGGCAACACGATATTTGTAGGAGATCAGATTTTTACGGATGTGTGTGGTGCAAATCTGGCGGGAATCCGCACGATACTTGTCAAGCCGATTTATCCGAAGGAAGAAATCCAGATCGTGTTGAAGCGGCGACTGGAAGCGATTGTGCTTCTGTTCTACCGGCTGCACCGGAAACTGGTGAAACCGAAGTATCCGTCAGCAAGAAAAAAGAATAACGAATAAAAAGCAGATGTGATCCGTTGTAAGACGAATTGCATCTGCTTTTTGTCGTTTACTTTATAGTTGTTGGTGCTTTTTCTGACGGTCCACACAAAGATACACGGCGAAGATTGCTGCAAAGAAAAGCATCTGTATTCCAATGCACATCCAGTAATCCTGCGATTTGTACATATCATCCGAATAGGAAGCGAACATATTCGTGATCCGCACATACCAGTAGGCCGGCAGGAAACGTCCGACGGTCAGTACCTTTTCCCCTAAATATGCCTGCGGTACAAAGATGCCGCACAGGAAACTCGTGCCAAGTCCGAGAATATTTGCAATCATATTGATGATGTTAAAATCCATCGGGAAGGAACCGAGCAACAAAGCAATTGCGGTCGCAATCAGCAGATATACAGCACTGTTTAAAATACAGAAAAGTCCGCTGCGCGAAAAAAGCTGTGCCGGTCCATAAAGGACGGTTGCGATTGCAAGAAATCCAAGCCACCACAGGAATACGTAAATGAGGCAGCCAAATCCAAGCTGGGCGCTGATACGGGACTGTGGGAGCGCACCACAGGACAGGCGCGCTTTCATCAGAGGCTTGCGGAATGCCATCAGTACCGGGGACAGACCTCCCAGAAGCATCATCAGAATCACATATGGGAAGTACTGGAAGAAATAGTACATCATATCATTTCCGCTTTTTTCTGTGTTACTGAAACTTACTGTCTCTACTTCAGGAACAGCAGCCAGTGATGTATTGGTTGATGCAATGGCATCTGAAATGGATGCACCGCTTTTCATGTAGAGCACGAGTGCCTGGATATAATTGTCAATCTGTCGGTCAACGAAGTAACCGCTGCAGCTGTCTTTTCGTTTGCTTGTCTCGACCAGATTCTCTATGGACTGCGAGGTCAGATTCTGCTCAAAATCTTTCGGGATCGTCAGTACATAGTCAATCTGATAATAGTACATATTATCCTGCAATGTGTCCCGGTCGGAAGAGTCCAAAGAGACAATGTGGTGCAGCGAGGAAAGATAGTCGGACAATGCGGTGCTTGCCGTTGAATGGTCCTCGTCGAAGATGCACAGATTGACAGAGGACACCTGAAACTGCTTTCCGTTCGTTGAGGATGCGTTGGCACTCATGGCAATCAGAATCACCATGAAAACAACAAAGTATATGAACGTATTCGGTAAATTTTTCTTTGCCACCCGGGCGAAGGTCTTACAGACTTGCATAGGTTTTCCTCCTTGTTACCAGACAGGAGATACCACAGAAAATGACCGCCATAATAACTAGTGTGACAATATCTGTAGTAAATCGCTGTAAATGATCATAATTATTCAGTGTATAAAAGCAATCCGAAATCAAAGCTGCCGGATTGATGCGGTTGAGCCATGGAATATGCTGTTCTACGATCATGCGCATCGTTCCCATCATCAGACCGCTTAAGAAACAGCAGGGCATTACAGTGGCAAACATCATGGCTGTTTTTCCACCCTCGGATTTCGGTCCGATGCAGCCAAGAAACATACCAAATGAAATGCTGCAGGCGGTACTTACGAGAATGGTCAGTATGGCAAGCAGTGGCCGCTGCGCCATGTGAATGCCAAGAACTTTTACAATAAATACAAAAGCCAGCAGATTTAACAAAAACTCAAACAGAATATAGGCAGCCAGTTCTCCGGTAATCGATGCCAGTTTTGTCGTAGGAGAAATGGTTTTCCTTGCAGCCAGATCCGACAGATTGGCTGCGTTTCCGATCGCGAGATGGATACCGCCCAAGGCAGTATAAAGGCACGCCATGGCGATCAGGTTATAGAAATACTGATCGTAGGTATCCGTGTTGTCGCTCGTCAGGGAAACTTCTTTTCGTGGTGCAATAGATTCATACATGGAATCGGTCAGTTCCTGTAACTTTTCCGGTTGCTTCTGCAAAGTTCTGACAACCAGATCTTTGTTGACATCGTACTGTGTCAGCAGTACCTGCAGGATACTCTGGTTGATCGAAGAATCCGAAGCGTCAGCATTGACGGAAAGTGTTACATCATCGGAAGCGTAGAAAATGCCGTCTATTTTTTTCTGCTCCAACAGTTTTACAGCTTTTTTCTTATCACAGTAAGTGACATTCAGCATCGCATCTTTATCGTCGGAAGAGAGCTGGTCGATCATTGTGGAGAATGCCTGGGAATTCGTGCTTTCATCGCTTACCACTGCAACGGGAATCGTGTGAAAGCTTTCACTTGCCGAGATATTGGAAAAAGCCACTTTGAACAGGCAGCCGAGTACGATCGGAAAGACCAGAATCCAGAACAGATTGGCTTTGTTTCGTACCAGCCGCAAAATGGTATATTTAAATGTTGTGAACATATCGTACCTCCTAATCGCGCAGTGCTTTTCCGGTAATTTCCAGAAAAACATCATTTAAGGTTGGAAGCTGCGAGTATACATGACCGATGGACAGGTCTTTTTCCTGCAGATAATCAAGAATCCGCACGAGATTGTGTTTGCCACCGTCGCACAGAACCGTAAGTGTGTGATCTTTGTAATCGGCCTGATATACATGTGGCAGTGTATGGATATGTGCAAGATCTTCTTTTGGCAGATCCACAAGTTCCATGGTGATGATCTCGCTTTTTTTGATCAGTTTGATCAGTTCTTCTTTTGTTCCCAGTGCGATATTTTTGCCTTTGTCCATGATGGCGATTCTTGTGCAGATCTGTTCGACTTCCTCCATATAATGGGAAGTGTAGATGATTGTTGCGCCTTCACGGTTGAGCTGCACGATGCCTTCAAGGATTTTGTTACGGCTCTGTGGATCGACCGCTACGGTAGGCTCGTCGAGAATGATAAGCTTTGGCTTGTGCGCAATGCCGCAGGCAATGTTTAAGCGTCGCAACAGTCCACCGGAAAGTTTCTTTGGATAGAAATTTACGAAATCTTCGAGTCCGACAAAAGCGATGGCTTCTTCCACATAACGTTTGCGGGTATTGGCATCTTTTACATACAGACTGCAAAAGCAGTCAATGTTCTCTTTTACGGTCAGCTCTTCAAATACTGCAACATTCTGCATGACCACACCAATCTGGCGTTTTATGTCATAATTGTCCGGGCGCATCGGCTGTCCGAAAATCTCAATCTCACCTTTGTCGTAAGACAATAGAGAGAGCAGACAATTGATGGTTGTGGTTTTTCCGGAACCGTTCGGCCCAAGGAGTCCGAAGATTTCTCCTTCCTGTATCTTTAAATTCAAATGATCGAGTGCAACCAGTTCTTTGTAGCGCTTGACCAGATTTTCAATTTTTACGACAGTTTCCATAAAGTCCTCCTGTAGATGGTTCATACATTTTTGATTGTAATGTTATGATAGCAAAGAAAAATAACAAACAGAAGTGGCGGATGTCAGGAAAAGGAGATGACATTTGTCATAAATTTCTTTATACTGAAACAGACGGCATAAAAATTTGGAATCAAAGGAATTGATATGGAACGATTGATCGACAATGGAATTTTATATCTGCTTGGGCTGTTTCTTTTGGCAGGGACAACCGGCTGGGTATGTCCGGTGATCGTGGCACTTGTGGCGTTGATTATTCTTGCGCTGTTTAATTATCTGGAAAGTGAGACTATGCATCTGGTCATTGCAGTCGTTATGGTGGCAGCAGGATTTTGGATGCCGGCACTTTTCTGCTTTTTGCCGTTGGCATGTTATGATATAGTGATGGGAAAACAGAAACAATATATCTGTGAGAAGAGTCTGGTGGTTGCCGTGGGTGTCCTGCATGAATTATATGTATGGCACAGTGGAAAAAACGCGACATTACCGATGCTGCTGTGGATATTTGCCATGGCATTTGCAGGATTTTTCGCATACCGGACGAGAGCTTATCTGAAGCAGAAAGATGACTATATTTATTTGAAGGACAGTTCCACAGAACTGCGGCTTGTGATGCAGAAGCGTCAACAGGAACTGATGGAAAAACAGGATTATGAAATCCATCTTGCGACGTTGCAGGAGCGAAACCGGATTGCGCGGGAGATTCATGACAACGTGGGACATATATTGTCGCGGGCCATTTTGCAGATGGGAGCATTACAGACGATCCATAAGGAAGAACCTCTGCACAGCCAGCTTTTGCAGGTGAATGATACATTGGGAGAGGCGATGAATAATATCCGCGAGAGCGTGCATGACCTGCACAATGAATCATTGGATCTGCATCAGGCGCTTTTGGATATCTGCAAAGAATTTGAAGAAAAGTATGAAATGAAGCTACATTATGATATGTCCGCGGATATTCCGCGCAGCGTCAAGTATTGTTTTGTGGCAATTGCGAAGGAAGCGATGGCGAATGTTGTGCGTCACAGTAATGCCTCGGCCGTTACGATATTTCTGTGTGAACATCCAGGCTTTTACCAGATGTCGGTGGAGGACAATGGAAGCGGCGCGCATGTGCCGGATGCAGTCACAGAAGGGAAAGGCGGCATTGGGCTTGCAAATATGAGGGATCGTGTGGAAGCACTGCATGGAACGATTTCTTTTTTTGCAGATCACGGATTCCGCATTTTATTATCGATACCAAAAGAAATATAGGAAGAAGAAAAGGGAGATACTATGAAAGTTGTAGTTGTAGATGATGACCAGCTGGTTGCAATCTCATTGAAAACCATACTCGAATCCGATTCGCAGGTGTCCGTCGCTGCCACCGGGAATGATGGAAAAGATGCGGTTGCATTATATGAGAGTGAGCATCCGGATGTGCTGCTTTTAGATATTCAGATGAAAGAGATGAGTGGATTAGAAGCGGCAGAACAGATCCTCGAAAAAGATCCGGCAGCCAAAATTTTGTTTCTCACAACATTTTCGGACGATGAATATATCATAAAAGCATTGAATTTAGGTGCAAAAGGATACATTCTCAAACAGGATTTTGAAGGACTGCTTCCGGCGCTTTTGGCGGTGGAACAGGGACAGAGCGTATTTGGTGGTGAAGTGGTAAACAAACTTCCGGTTTTGATGCAGACAAAGAATAGCTTTGATTATAGAGGGTATGATATTGGAGAAAAGGAACAGGAGATCATTGCGCTCGTGGGCGCAGGGAAAAGCAACCGGGAGATTGCCGAGGAACTTTTCTTAAGTGAGGGAACCGTGCGTAACTATATCAGCCAGATCCTTGAGAAACTTTCTTTGCGTGACAGAACCCAGCTTGCCGTTTTTTATTTGACGAAAGTATGCTGATGCGATAAAATAAATGGAATGTGGATATGGACTGATATTCAAAAGAGGGAAGGAGATTTTCATGAAAATCGGAATAGGTAATGACCATGCAGCAGTAGAGATGAAGATGCAGATCAAAGAATTCATTGAGAGCATGGGACACGAAGTTGTAAATTATGGTGTAGATACAACCGAAAGCTGCAATTATCCGGAGATCGGAGAGCGTGTCGGACGCGCTGTTGCAGATAAAGAGGTAGATTGTGCAGTACTGATCTGCGGTACCGGTGTTGGTATTTCTATTGCAGCAAACAAAGTTAACGGTGTTCGCGCCGCTGTCTGTTCAGATGTGACAACTGCGCATCTGGTTAAGGAACACAATGATGCAAACATCATTGCTTTTGGTGCACGTATTGTCGGTGTGGAACTGGCAAAAGATATTGTTCGTTCTTACCTTGAGGCAGAGTTCTTAGGCGGAAGACATGCGACAAGAGTTGCAATGTTTGCAGATATCGAAAAGAAAAACCGCGAGAAATAGGGCTTTGTAAGAATTTAGTCTTGAAAAGTATTCCAATTTATAGTAAAATTGTTAATCGAGAGAGTTTTTACTCGTAATTTAAGGAGGAAGATCGAATGATTTCAGCAGGAGATTTCAGAAACGGTGTTACCATCGAGCTTGAAGGTAATATTTATCAGATTATTGAATTTCAGCATGTTAAACCAGGTAAGGGTGCAGCATTCGTTAGAACAAAGTTAAAGAATATCGTCAGTGGTGGTGTGGTAGAGAAGACATTCCGTCCAACTGAGAAGTGCCCTACTGCTCACATTGATCGTAGAGATATGCAGTATCTGTACGCAGATGATGATTTCTATCATTTCATGGATGTAGAGACATACGACCAGATCGATTTAACAAAGGACAGTGTTGGTGATGCACTGAAGTTTGTTAAGGAGAACGAGATGGTTAAGATTTGTTCTCATAAGGGAAATGTATTTGCAGTTGAGCCACCTCTTTTCGTTGAGCTTCAGATTACAGAGACTGAGCCAGGATTCAAGGGTGATACAGCTACAGGTGCAACAAAGCCAGCTACGGTAGAGACTGGTGCAGTTGTATACGTACCTCTGTTCGTAGAGCAGGATGACGTAATCAAGATTGATACAAGAACAGGTGAGTATCTGTCTCGTGTATAATCTTTTATACATGAATTTAAAAGCTCGCAATGCGTAAGCATTTGCGAGCTTTTTTATTTTATCGGTTTTATGATGGATACGCAATCGTTTATAAGTACTCCTTTAATACAAGCACGCTGGCAATTGTCGCAAATACCTGTGACAGAAGAAGTCCCCAAAGATAAGCTCCGATTCCATACACCGGAACAAGAAACCAGATCATACTGATACGGATGCCGCAGGCGAGAAGATTGACAAAAAGCACCTGCTGCGCCTTTCCAAGTCCGTGAAGAATACTTCCGAGAAGGCTGGTAATATACAGCAGCGGACACAGCCACGAAAGCTTGCAGATGAATGTTCCGGACAGTGCATTGTGGAAAAGATGGTTTCCAATCCAGTTACCGGTGCATAAAAAGAAAAACGTGAATAAGAGACCGAGAAGCAGTCCGTAAAGGAGTGCTTTTTTTGTTGCAGTCTGTATCTGGCGCGTCTGATTTTTTCCCTTGGCCTCCGAGATCGCGGGCAGAAGCAGCACAGAGAAGGAATTGGTCAGCACACATGGAAATAAAATGATGGACATGGTCATTCCGGTGAGAATACCATAGATGCTTAATGCATCGCTGGCGGTGTAGCCATAGACCTGAAGCTTTTGAGGAATCAGAAGATTTTCCAGGCTGGCGGATAATGCCACAGAAACACGGTTTAAGGTGAGCGGAAAAATCATGGAAAACATCAGCGTTGTCATTTCACGTAAGCACGGGCGCATACTCCGGAAGGAACCAGAAGGAAGCTTTTTCTCTGAAAAAATAGCAAGGGAGCAGACAAGCAATCCGGCAAATTCACCGATGACGAGTCCGGCTATGGCATGGGCGGCGGTCAGGGGAAGCCCTTTATCGGATACGACTTCATAGATCAGATAGACACTTCCCACGCGGGCAAACTGTTCGATAATCTGACAAAGTGAGGGGATGAATGCTTTTTTCTTTCCATAGTAATATCCGTTGATACAGGCATGGATACAGCTTGGGAGCAGGCTGTACGTGAGCATGACGAGTAACGGTGCACAGCGGGATTCTCCGAGCAGATGCAAGGATAGCCAGTTGGCATTGCAATGAATAAAAGCACCGACCATGATAGAAAGTGTGCAGGAGAGAATAAGTCCGATTATCAGATAGGTACGGGCGCGTTTTTCCCCGCAGGAGTCGCCCTGACATTTGCCGATGGAGTCTCCTACAAATTTGGAGATGGAAGTCTGGATGGCGGAGGCTGTCAGTGCAAAGCACATGGAAAAAACCGGGGCAATCAGCTGATAGATTCCCAGAGCCTCTGCACCAATTGCGCGCGAGAGGAATATTCTATAGAAGAAACCTATGATGCGGCTGATTATACCGGCCGCGGTCATGAGGAGAGTGCCGGTGATAAGTGGATTTTTGGTAAAACGGGATAAAGTCAAAGGAAACTCCAAGGTAAAAACTTAGTAACTATCGTATGAAAGAAGGGGAAGGAATATGAGTTGTAAAATTTATATGGATCATGCGGCCACCACGGATATGCTTCCGCAGGTGCGCAAAGCGATGGACCCCTATCTCATGGACGAATATGGCAATGCATCTACAGCGTATGGGATGGGGCAGAGGGCACAGAAAGCAATGGAAGACGCAAGAGAAAAAATCGCATACCGGCTGGATGCACATCCCGAGGAAATTTTTTTTACATCGGGAGGAAGCGAATCGGATAACTGGGTGGTAAAAAATGTGGCGGGGGCAAAAAAGGAGCAGGGAAAGCATATTATTACGAGTCAGATTGAGCACCATGCAATACTGCGCTCCTGTGAATATCTGGAGAGTCTGGGGTATGATGTGACTTATCTGCCGGTGGACGATTACGGCGTGGTAGATCCGAAAGAATTGAAAGATGCAATAAAAGCAGATACAACGCTCGTATCCATTATGACAGGAAATAACGAAATCGGAACCATAGAACCGATCACGGAACTTGGTGCAATCGCAAAAAGCAAAGGTGTGGATTTTCATACCGATGCTGTGCAGGCGGTAGGACAGATTCCGTTGTCGTTAGCGCAGCTTCCGGTCGATTATCTCAGCGCCAGCGCGCATAAATTTCATGGACCGAAAGGCGTGGGATTTCTTTATGTGCGAAAAGATGAGAACCTTCCTTCATTTATTCATGGAGGAAGTCAGGAGCGTGGAAAACGCGCAGGCACAGAAAACGTGGCGGGAATTGTGGGCATGGCGGAGGCTTTGGATATCGCTGTGCAGGAAATGCGCTATACAAGACCGCGGCTGATTCGTCTGCGCAACTATTTTGTGGAGCGGGTGCTGCATGAGATTGCGGATACAAGGCTGAATGGCCACCGGTACCAGAGACTGCCGGGAAATGTTAATTTCAGCATTCGGGGGGTGGACGCGACTGCTTTATTGGTGTTGATGGAGGAGGAGGGAATCTGCGCATCTGCAGGATCTGCCTGCAATACTGGGCAGACAAGAATTTCCCATGTCATTGAAGCTATTCATGTGCCGGAAGATTATGCGGCCGGAAGCATCCGTTTTACGATGGGGCGTGCTTCCAGCCGGCAGGAAGTAGATCAGACCATAGAGGCTCTGAAAAAATGTGTGGAAATTTTACGCAAGGCATAGAAAATGGGCGATTGCGGCTGCAACGCCGTCTTCATCGTTGCTGGTCGTGATATAATCCGCAGCACTTTTGACGGCAGCAGTTGCATTTCCCATGGCAACACCGACCCCGGCGGCACGGATGATGGCGAGATCATTTTCGGTATCACCCACAGCCATCGTCTGAGCGACCGGAATGTCAAGAAGCTGTGCCATTTTTTGCAGACCGACACCTTTATTGACATCGGCCCGCGTAAATTCGAGATTGTTGTATCCGCCGGAAACCGTTGTGACCGCCGGATTACTTTCTAAGTATTTGCGTACTTCTTCACGGTCTTTGAAGACATCGCCTTCCGGATAGAAATTCAGGGTCATTTTCTGCACTTTCAGCTGATTCTCATGGATGAACAGCGGAAGATTATCAACTCTTACACGGGTGTTTAAAATGTAGTGTTTCAAGGCCGGTGGATTAGCCAGTTTCTGTCCGGCAGCCACACACTGCACAGGGGTATATCCTTTTCCGCCGATAAAAGCATCCATATGAATATCTTTTGTGAGCAGAAAATCCAGAATCGGAAGGATGATATCCTCATCCATCGCCTCTTCGAACAGGCATTTTCCGGATTCGATTTCATAGATGGCACTGCCGTTGGTCGTGATGGCGAAACGGATACCGGAGCCTTTTAACTGCTCGAAAGGAAGTCCGCTGTATGGACGGCCGGTCGAGATGACAACCGTTGTACCGGCTTCATTCGCTTTTTTAATTGTATCAATGTTATGTGCGCTGATCTGACTCTGATTGTTGAACAGTGTGCCGTCGAGATCAAGTGCAATTAATTTTATAGCATTCATAAAAACCTCTTTCGATATTACTTGTAAAAAATAATAATTTAGAATATTATATCAAAGAAAAGAAAAGAACTTCAAGTCTGATGTTGATGTTCAAAGAATAAGAGGAATAAAAATGACGAAGACAGAATTTGCCAATTTTATAAAAGAAAAAGGACCGATTATTTTGGATGGTGCGACTGGCACGAACCTGATGGAAGCGGGGATGCCGATTGGTGTCTGCCCGGAAGCATGGGTGATGGAACATCCAGATGTGATCCTTGATTTACAGAGACGGTATATCGAAGCCGGATCGCACATCGTGTATGCACCGACTTTTACGGGAAACCGCATTAAGTTGGAGGAGTATGGACTTGAGAACCGGTTGGAAGAAATCAACCGCACGCTTGTGAAACTGTCCAGGCAGGCAGTGGAGGGCAAAGCGCTTGTTGCCGGAGATATGACAATGACCGGACAGCAGCTCTTCCCGATGGGTGAGCTTATGTTTGAGGAACTGGTAGAAGTGTATAAGGAACAGGCGCGTATTCTTGCGGATGCAGGGGTGGATCTCTTTGTGGTAGAGACGATGATGAGCCTGCAGGAGTGCCGTGCAGCTGTACTTGCAATCCGTGAGGTGTGTGACCTCCCGGTGATGGTGACACTGACTTATAACGAGGATGGACGTACGCTGTTTGGTACCCCTCCGGAGACTGCTGTTGTTGTATTGCAGTCACTTGGCGTGGATGCGATTGGTGTGAACTGCTCGACGGGACCGATGGAGATGGTGCCGCTCGTAGAGAAGATGGCAGAGTATTCAACGGTTCCGTTGATTGCAAAGCCAAATGCAGGATTGCCGGAACTCGAAGGCAAGAAAACGGTATATCGCATGACACCGGAAGAATTTGCTGAGGCAGGTGCCATACTGGTAAAAGCAGGAGCATCTATTGTTGGCGGATGTTGTGGAACGACAGAGGCGCACATCCGGGCGCTGGCGGATGCGGTCAGAGGTATGCAGGTGCATCAGCTGCTTGCCACACACAGAAGAATACTGACATCGGAACGTCAGAATGTGGAGATTACATTGGACGGCGGTTTTATTGTTGTCGGCGAGCGTATCAACCCGACTGGAAAGAAAAAGCTACAGGCAGAACTTCGCGAGGGTAAGCTGGATCTGGTTCGTGAGATGGCAATGGCGCAGGAAGAGAACGGCGCGCGCATTCTCGATATTAATATGGGAATGAATGGTATTGATGAAAAAGAAATGATGAAGCAGGTCATCTATGAAGTGTCTTCGACGGTGGACTGTCCACTTTGTATTGATACCAGTCATGTTGATGTTATGGAAGAAGCATTGCGCATTTATCCGGGACGTGCACTCATCAACTCAATTTCTTTGGAGAGTGAGAAAATCGAGAAGATGCTTCCAATCGCAAAGAAGTATGGCGCGATGTTTGTACTTCTTCCGTTATCGGATGAGGGACTTCCAAAAGATGGAGAGGAAAAAAAGCACATCATCGAGACCGTGTATGACAGGGCAATGGCGATGGGGATGGCACATGAGGATATCGTTGTCGATGGCCTTGTTGCCACAATCGGAGCGAATCCGGAAGCTGCGAAAGAATGCTATGAGACCATTGCATACTGCAAGGATGTGCGCAAGCTTCCAACCATCTGTGGTCTGTCCAATATTTCATTTGGACTGCCGGAGCGTATGTATGTCAACACAGCATTCCTGACGATGGCAATCTGCGAAGGCCTGACCATGGCAATCGCCAACCCATCACAGGAACTTCTGATGAATGCTGCTTTTGCTTCGGACATGCTTCTTCACAGACCGGACAGTGACATCCGTTACATTGAGCGCATGAACCGTCTGGCAGAGCAGAAAGCAGAGTATGAGACTGTTGTGGTTAAGAAGACGCCTGCAGAAAGCACCGGACAAAAAGAGAGCAGCGGTGCGGATGCAATCAAGGATCATCCGATTTTTACAGCTGTCCTCAAAGGAAGCAAAGGAACGATTCTCGATGAAGTAAAGAAAGCACTGGACGCAGGAGTGAAGCCGGATGCGATTATCAATGATTATCTGATTGCGGCAATTAATGAAGTAGGTGTTCTTTTTGATAAGAAAAAGTATTTCCTTCCGCAGCTCATTGGCAGTGCGAATACGATGAAGAAAGCAATCGATTACCTCGAGCCGATGCTAGAGCGCCGCGAGGATGCCGGACAGATGCCGACGCTTGTGATTGCTACAGTAGAAGGCGATATTCATGATATCGGAAAGAATCTTGTTGTACTCATGCTCAAAAATTACGGATACAATGTCATCGATATGGGAAAGGATGTCCCTTGTGAAGATATTGTTGATACTGCAATACGCGAAGATGCCGCCATCATCGGACTTTCCGCACTCATGACAACCACAATGATGCGTATGCAGGATGTCGTGGAAATCTGCAAAGCGAAAGGCTGCAAGAGCAAGGTGATTATTGGTGGGGCCTGCATTACACAGAGCTTTGCGGATGAGATTGGAGCTGACGGATATTCTAAGGATGCAGCGGAGTGTGTGAAACTGGTGGAGCGATTGCTGGCAAATTAGGGTTCAAAATGTTTAAGTAGTACTAAAAATGACTTGGAACAAAAACTTATTTCAAAAAAATAAAAAAAGTTGTTGACATTTGTTCTTGTCCAAGATATAATAACGAAGTCGGTTGCGAGAGCGACCGACACAAATGGGATCTTAGCTCAGCTGGGAGAGCATCTGCCTTACAAGCAGAGGGTCACAGGTTCGAGCCCTGTAGGTCCCATTATCAGAGAAATCTGGTACAATTCAATATGGCGAGGTGGCTCAACTGGCTAGAGCGTCCGGTTCATACCCGGGAGGTTGAGAGTTCGAGTCTCTCCCTCGCTACTACATGAGCTTGCGAAGTGTCGCAAGCTTTTTTGATGTATGCGCACACTTTATTTTTGTATAGGAAAGGACAGACATATGTTACGACCGAAAATTGGACTCGACTGGGACGATGTGACAGCTCCATTCAACAGTATTGCAATCGAGATGGCAAATGAAAAATACAATGTAGCCCCCCCACTTCGGCTGGAGGATATCACTTCCTGGGAGAATCCAGGACGCGCATCGATCATCAAAGAATTTTACAGTGATGAAAAGCTGTACGAGAAGCAGCATGTGCCGGATAAAAATAAAAAAGCGGTGCGCAAGCTGATAGAGATAGCAGATGTGTATTTTATTACAGCAGTGGCACCGGCTTTTATGGGGATTCGGGCCAGACAGATTCTGTCTGCATTTCCGGAGTTTCCGCCGGAGAATATTATTTTAGGAAACGCCAAGAATCTGGTGCAGTTTGACATTATCTTGGATGATGCAATCCATAATGTGCTGGAGACTCCGGCAACGTATCCGGTACTTATGCGTAAGCCGTGGAACTGGAAGATGACAGGACTTCTTTCTGTGAATACACTGCCGGAATTTGTATCGCTCGTAAAGCAGATTATACATGCATCACAATCGAAGGTCAGTCAAATTGAAACGCCTTGCGTACTTGCCCTTGTGGGACCATCCGGTTCCGGAAAAAGCGAGATCACACGGCGACTCTGCATGGACGAGCGTTTTGTAAGCCCGAAAACATACTGTACAAAGCAGAGCGAAAAGCATCATTATCTGACCGAGGAAGAATTCAAAAAGCAGAAGTTCTTTGAGCAGACGATGTATGCCGGAGTAAAGTACGGAACGAAGAAAGAAGATATCCAAAGCGTGCTGGATGAAGGGAAATTTGTAGTGATGCCATTGGATATGTGTGGGGCAATTGCCATGAAACGGCATTTTCCGACCGTTATTATTTACATTGCAAAAGACAAAGAAGAGATGATCGCAGATATTGTGCAGTCGGATTTTTCAGTGGAGGAGAAAACACTGCGCATACTTTCTTTGGATGCAGAGAAGCGAAACCGCGAGATTTGCGATGTTACAGCAGATAATCGGGATGGAAAAGGAATGGAGCGTATTATAAATCTGTTATAAATAAAACTTATAACCAGCTATAAAAATAAAGAACTAACACTTTTCCTATAGAAATGGTATGATTTAAACAAGTTAAGGGACGGATCTAAAAAGTCCTCCACTTGGAATCAGAAAAAAGCTTTCAGGAAAAGGAGATTATAATTATGGCAAAGAAACATTACGCAGACAGAAATTTAAAATTTGAAACATTACAGTTACATGTAGGACAGGAAAGTGCAGATCCTGTTACCGACGCAAGAGCAGTTCCGATTTATCTGACATCTTCTTATGTATTCCACAACAGCCAGCATGCAGCTGACCGTTTCGGATTAAGAGATGCAGGAAATATTTACGGACGTTTGACCAACCCGACAGAGGATATCTTCGAGCAGAGAATTGCAGCTCTTGAAGGTGGCGTGGCAGCACTCGCTGTTGGATCCGGTGCAGCAGCACTGACTTATGCATTCCAGGCAGTTGCACATGCAGGAGATCACATCGTAGCAGCAAAGAATATCTATGGTGGAACTTACAACCTTCTGGCACATACACTTCCAGATTATGGAATTGAAGCAACTTTCGTAGATCCATTTGATTACGATGCGATTGAGGCAGCAATCAAGGACAATACCAAGGCAATCGAAATCGAGACACTTGGAAATCCAAACTCTGAAGTTGTAGATATTGAGAAGATCGCAGGAATCGCTCATGCACACGGAATTCCGCTTATCGTAGATAACACATTTGCAACTCCATATCTGGTTCGCCCAATTGAGTATGGCGCTGATATCGTTGTTCATTCAGCAACCAAGTTTATTGGTGGACATGGTACAACCATCGGTGGTGTCATCATCGACAGTGGCAAATTTGATTGGACAGCATCTGACAAATGGCCATGGTTAACTGAGCCAAACGTATCTTACCATGGAGTAAGCTTCGCAAAAGATTGCGCTCCGGCAGCATTTGCAACATATATTCGTGCAATCTTACTTCGTGATACAGGTGCAACAATTTCACCAGTACATGCATTCATTTTCTTACAGGGATTAGAGACATTGTCTCTTCGTGTAGAGCGTCATGTAGAGAATGCATTAAAGGTAGTAAAATACTTAGAGAGTCAGCCGCTCGTAGAGAAGGTAAACCATCCTTCTATCTCAAAAGATCCGGAGCAGCAGGCACTGTACAAGAAGTATTTCCCGAATGGTGGCGGTTCTATCTTTACATTCGAGATCAAAGGTGGTGCAGAAAAAGCACAGGAATTCATCGATAACCTTGAACTGTTCTCACTTCTTGCAAATGTAGCTGATGTGAAGTCTCTTGCAATTCATCCTGCAAGCACAACACATTCTGAGTGCAATGAGGCTGAACTTTTAGACCAGGGAATCAAGCCAAATACTATCCGTCTGTCTATCGGTACAGAAAATGTAGACGATATTATTGAGGATCTTGATGAGGCATTTAAGGCAGTGCAGTAAGCCGGAACTTAAGTAAGAAATGTTCTCATTTTAGAACATCGAAATCCATTGAATTTCATATTCAAGGGGTATAGAATAATCCTTAGCTAATAATTAAATGATAGATAGATAAGGAGAATTGAAATGTTTGGTTTTGGACAACTCATTGATATTTTGAAGAAAAACCCAAAGAAAATCGTATTTACAGAGGGTAGTGATCCACGTATTTTAGAGGCAGCTTCCCGTCTGCTGGCAAGCAACTTCCTTCACCCAATCCTTGTTGGAGATGAGGCAGAGATTGAGGCAGCAGCTGAGGAGAGCGGCTTCAACATCCGTGGTGCAGAGATTATCAATCCAAAGACTTTTGACCGTATGGAAGAGATGGTTGAGCTGTTCTGTGAACTTCGTAAAAGCAAAGGTGTGACACCGGAGCAGGCAAGAGGAATTCTTTCCCAGGCAAACTATTTTGGAACGATGCTTGTAAAGATGGGGATTGCAGATTCTCTGTTAGGTGGAGCTACTTATTCTACAGCAGACACCGTTCGTCCGGCATTACAGCTGATCAAAACAAAGCCTGGCAATACCATCGTATCTTCATGCTTTATTCTGGTTCGTCCATCCGCAACTGGTGAGAACGAAGTACTTGCAATGTCTGACTGTGCAATCAATATTCATCCTACAGAGGATGAACTCGTTGAGATCGCCGGTGAGTCCGCTGCATGTGCAAAAATTTTCGGCGTAGACCCTAAGGTTGCATTCTTAAGCTACTCTACACTTGGATCCGGAAAAGGCGAGGATGTAGATAAGATGCGTAATGCAGCACACAAGGCACATGAGAAATATCCGGAGCTTCCAATCGAAGGTGAGTTACAGTTCGATGCGGCAGTATCTCCAAGAGTTGCCCGCACAAAATGTCCGGATTCTGCAGTTGCAGGACATGCAAACACCTTTATTTTCCCGGATATCAATGCTGGTAATATCGGTTACAAGATTGCACAGCGTCTTGGAAACTTTGAAGCATACGGACCAATCCTTCTTGGCTTAAATGCACCAATCAATGATTTGTCTCGTGGATGCAACGCTTCCGAAGTATATTCTATGGCAATCATTACCGCAGCACTTGCATAAATAAGGGGCAAAATACCTTTTGACCCTCATATCATAATATAACAAGCAAATAACAGGGGCACAGTACAGATCGTAGCGATTTGCGCTGTGCCCTGCTTTTTTGTATAATAATAACGGTTCAAAAGGTAACAATAAGTAAAATTAAATTTATAAAAGATAACAGGAGAGAAATAATGCGTGTAGGAATGGGATATGATGTACACAAACTGGTAGAGGGACGGGATCTGATCTTAGGCGGAGTTACCGTACCGCATACGCTTGGACTTTTGGGACATTCCGATGCGGATGTGCTGGTGCATGCCATTATGGATGCGTTACTCGGCGCGGCGGCATTGGGAGATATCGGAAAACATTTTCCGGACACAGACCCACAGTATGCGGGAATTTCGAGCATGAAATTGTTAGAACATGTCAGAGAGCTGATCGAAAAAGAAGGGTATGTGATCGAGAACATTGATGCGACTGTGATTGCACAGAAACCGAAGCTTCGTCCGTATATTGAGCAGATGGAGCAGAATGTAGCAGACACACTTCGGATTGCGAAGAATCAGGTAAATATTAAGGCCACGACAGAGGAAGGACTGGGATTTACCGGAGCACAGGAAGGTATTTCTGCCAATGCAATCTGTTCGCTGACCGGATTTTATGAAAGCAGTATGCTAGTGGGTGGCGGTGACCGCTGCAGTGGTTGCAGCGGATGCAGTCGCGGAAAATAAAAAGAGAAATACTGTCAAAAGATTTACTTTTTGCATAAACTATCACAGAGGATTTGAAAAAGCGGGAAGTGCATATGGGCTTTTGGAAAACAGTAAAAGAAGAGATTACAATTATCCGGGAAAGAGATCCGGCGATACATTCCAATATGGAAGTGTTTTTATATCCAAGTTTTCGTGTGATGCTCAGCTACCGGAGAGCGCACCGGCTGTATGAAAAAGGCCACTATTTTTGGGCGCGGTGGATTTCCCAGCGCGCAGCCAGAAAAAGCGGAATTGAAATTCATCCGGGTGCGCAGATTGGAAAGGGCCTGTTTATCGATCACGGAAGTGGTGTGATTATCGGGGAGACAACGATCATCGGGGATAACTGTACACTTTATCAGGGCGTGACTTTAGGAGGAACCGGCAAGGAGCAGGGAAAGCGCCATCCAACACTTGGAAATAACGTGATGGTCTCCGCAGGAGCGAAAGTGTTAGGCTCTTTTAAGGTGGGCGATAACAGTAAAATCGGCGCGGGTGCAGTTGTGATCAAAGAAGTGCCGGATAACGCGACAGTCGTCGGTGTTCCGGGGCGGGTGGTAAAACATAATGATGTCAGACTGCCACAGGAAGATATGGATCAGACGAATCTTCCGGACCCGGTGGAAGAAGAAATTGCCAAGTGGCGCAGGCAGACAAAGCAGATGCAGGAAGCAATTGCCCAGTTTGCTGCGAAATTTGAGCAGATATCCGAAAAAAATACGGATTAGATATAGGATTTTTACCGGAAATATTGTAAAATAATAAGTAATACATTTAGAAAACAGAGGATGGAAAGATGGAGAATAAATTTCGCTTTTACAATACGTTAACAAGACAGATTGAGACAGTCATTCCTCATGAGGATGGAAAGATTGCAATGTATACATGCGGACCGACCGTATATCATTTTGCGCACATTGGAAATCTTCGCAGTTATATCATGGAAGATGTGCTTGAAAAAGGACTGCGCTATGTCGGTTATGATGTAAAACGTGTAATGAATATCACAGATGTCGGACATTTATCTTCTGATGCAGACACTGGTGAGGACAAAATGCTCAAAGGCGCAAAGCGCGAGCACAAGACAGTCATGGAAGTGGCAAAGTATTACACAGATGCATTCTTTAGTGATTGTAAGAAATTGAATATCAAGAGACCGGATGTCGTAGAGCCGGCAACCAATTGTATTCCGGAATTTATTCACATGATCGAAGTCTTATTGGAGAAGGGATACGCATATATTGCCGGGGGCAACGTATATTTCGATACAAGTAAGCTGGATGATTATTTTGTATTTTCTTCCGCAGTAGAGAAGGAACAGCTTCAGGTTGGTGTCCGTGATGATGTTGAGGCGGATGAGAACAAGCGGAATGTCAATGACTTTGTACTCTGGTTTACCAAGTCAAAATTTGAGGATCAGGCATTGAAGTGGGATAGCCCATGGGGCGTAGGATATCCGGGATGGCACATCGAGTGCTCCTGCATCAGTATGAAACATCTCGGCGAGTATATGGATATTCACTGTGGCGGTGTGGACAACATCTTTCCACATCACACCAATGAGATTGCACAGTCAGAGTCTTACCTTGGACATAAATGGTGCAATTACTGGTTCCATGTGAACCATCTGAATGACCAGTCCGGCAAAATGAGCAAATCCAAGGGCGATTTCCTTACCGTATCGTTACTCGAAGAAAAAGGATACGATCCGATTGCATACCGTATGTTTTGTCTGCAGTCACATTACCGTAAGCCACTTGTATTCTCATATGAGAATCTGGACAACGTAGAGAGTGCCTACGAGAAACTGGTAAAGAAGATTGCCGGATTTAAAAATGAAGGGGAAGTTGACCAGAAGGCATTTGACGCATATAAAGCAAAATTTGAGGATGCGATTTGCAATGATCTGAACACTTCTATGGCAATTACGGTTGTCTATGACGTTGTAAAAGCCGATATCAATGATGCAACGAAACTTGCATTGCTGAATGATTTTGACCGCGTGCTTTCGCTCAATCTTACAACTGCAGGGGCAAAGCTTCTCGAAGCAGGTACTGCCGTAGATGCGGAACTGGAGACTTTTATTAACGAGAAAATTGAAGAGCGTGCAGCTGCAAAGAAAGCGAAAGATTTTGCAAAGGCAGATGCCATCAGAGATGAACTTTTAGCAAAGGGCGTTGCAATTAAAGATACCCGTGAAGGGGTTGTTTGGGAGCTTGTTTAATGGAAAAAGGAATTGACGCATATATCAAGGAACAATTTGAACTTGCAGATGTGGACATCCGGACATATTCTCCCCTCACCCTTGCATATATTGGAGATTGTATTTTTGATTTGATCATTCGCTCAGTTGTGGTTGGAAAAGGAAATACCCGGCCGAACCAGCTGCATCAGCGGACCAGCAGCATTGTCAAGGCGCATACGCAGGCACTCATCATAGAGTATTTAGAGCCGCAGCTGACACAGGAAGAAGCGGATATATACCGCAGAGGCCGCAATGCAAAATCCTATACGATGGCAAAGAATGCCACGATGGCAGATTACCGTAAGGCTACAGGGCTCGAGGCGGTAATTGGTTATCTTTATCTGACGGATCAGTTCGCGCGTGCAGTAGAACTGACAAAGAATGCAATCGATGGATTAAAATTGTCCGTATAGTCAATGCCGGACAAAAAATAGAACATCTATCAGTGACGAAAGCAGAGAAAACAGGTAGAAAAGGAAAAATACATGGGATACGAAGAAAGCAAAATTGAGGGACGCAATGCGGTATTAGAGGCATTTCGTTCCGGAAAGACAATTGATAAATTGTATGTACTCGACGGCTGTCAGGATGGACCGGTGCGTTCCATCACGAGAGAGGCGAGAAAGCACGACACCATCATCAATTATGTGGCAAAAGAACGTCTCGATCAGATTTCAGAGACAGGAAAACACCAGGGTGTGATTGCGGTATCTGCGGCCTATGAATATGCGGAAGTGGAAGATATTCTTGCAGCAGCAGAAGCAAAAGGGGAACCACCGTTTATCATTATTCTTGATGGGATTGAAGACCCGCACAATCTTGGTGCAATTTTACGTACCGCCAATCAGGTGGGAGCGCATGGAGTGATCATTCCAAAGCGCCGTGCAGTCGGTCTGACACCGACAGTTGCCCGCACTTCGGCGGGAGCAATCAATTATACACCGGTTGCAAAAGTGACAAATATCTCCAATACAATGAAGGAGTTAAAGGACAAAGGCATGTGGTTCGTATGTGCTGACATGGATGGAACCGTCATGTATGACATGGATCTGACCGGGCCGATTGGCCTTGTGATTGGAAATGAAGGGGAAGGTGTCAGCCAGCTGGTAAAAAAGAATTGTGATATGGTAGCATCCATTCCGATGAAAGGTGATATTGATTCACTGAATGCATCGGTGGCAACTGGAGTACTGGCTTATGAGATTTTACGCCAGCGTATGAAAAAAGGATAATATCTGGGAAGGGAAGCGGATGTGTTACGACGCATTTTCTGATGAGGAACTGATTGCCAAATTAAGACGGGGAGAAAATGAAGTAACGGATTATATTCTTGAAAAGTATAAGCCTCTTGTGCGGAAACGCACGAATGCCATGTATCTGATGGGGGGCGAGACCGAGGATCTCATTCAGGAAGGGATGGTCGGGCTTTTTAAGGCAATCCGTGATTACCAGGAGGAACGGGAAGCAAGCTTTTATCACTTTGCGGAGCTTTGCATCAACCGTCAGTTATACTCTGCACTTCAGGCATCAAACCGCAAAAAGCATCAGCCACTGAATACTTATATTTCCTTTTCTACCGGAGAGTCCGAGGATGGAATGAAAGTGGAGGATGCGTTGCTTGGACAGTCACAAAGTCCGGAGCAGCTTGTAATAGAAAAGGAAGTCTGGGAAGATTTTAAGCAGCGTCTGAATGGACGGTTGAGTAAAATGGAGAATAAAGTGCTGGCATTTTATCTGGAGGGAAAGAATTATATTCAGATTGCGCAGCTGATGAAGAAATCGCCGAAATCAATTGACAATGCATTGCAGCGTATTCGGCAGAAAGTAAAACAGATGAAACAGGAAGAAAGAGGGTGAGGCTATGCAATTTTCAAGAGTCGGAAAACATACAATTCGCTGTGTGATTTCGGAACAGGAAATTCTGGATATGGGCTATACCATGGAAGAAATTATGAGTAACGGAGAACGGACACAGGAATTTGTGAATCAGATTTTTGATATGGCAGAGCAGCGTTTTGAAACGAAATTTGACATGGGAATTAAAACTGTCCGTGCGGACTTTATGTCCGATCATACGCTGGCACTCACTTTTTCGGAACATCCGGGATCTGATGAAATGATGGAACACTTAAAGGATATCGTGAATGGACTTTTGAATTCTATCCCGCAGCAGAAATGGAAAGAACTGGGAGAAGCAGGAGCGCAGGTGAGCGCGGATGGTGAGCAGCCAAGAGTTCTTGTGACGATTGTTTTTCACAGTATGGATATTCTTACGCGTTTTGCAAAACTTGTTGTAATGGAGAAGATTCCCTTCAATATGCTGTACAAATATCTGGATGCTTATATGCTGATTATGGATTTGTCCAATGAAAATCAGGATAGTGTGAAGCGGCTTTCGGCTTTGACAGATGAGTATGCAGATGATATTCAGGTAGGGGCGCAGCGTAAAGCGTTTATTGAGGAACACGGAGAGGTAATCATAAAAGAGAAAGCCATCGAGACATTACAGCAGTTATAATTAAGAAACAAAAAAGTGTACATCTGACATTATGTTCAGAATGTACACTTTCTTTTTATGTATTTGTATTCTAACCTAAAATTTTGCGGATAGATTCGATTACACGGTCAGCCTGGAATGGTTTTACGATGAAGTCCTTTGCGCCTGCCTGAATAGCTTCGATAACCATGGACTGCTGTCCCATAGCGGAACACATAACACAAGTAGCGTTTGGGTCAGCGGCTTTAATTTCCTTAAGTGCCTGAATACCATCTTTGTTTGGCATTGTGATATCAAGTGTTACAAGATCTGGTTTCAATTCATTGTATTTTGCAACTGCTTCTACACCATCAGCAGCTTCTCCTGCAATTTCAAATCCACCTTTCGTTAAGATATCTTTGAGCATCATACGCATGAATGCTGCATCATCAACGATTAAAATCTTTGCCATTTATATTTCCTCCTGTTTTAAAATCTGTTTTACAATGCTGACCGGATATAACTGAACCAGTCTGCTGTCGATAAGATCATCAACAATCAAACGGAATGAAACTTTTACAATATCATTTCCGTTACATAACTCTTCTGGAATTTCAAAGGTTTTCTGTTCGGTACAATTGATTAGTGGGAAACCAATGTCCGTAGGCTGGCGCAACAAGGATGCCATCGAAGTTGCGATAGAACCACACATCTGGTTCATTGCCTCTGAAATCGCGGATAGTGTCAATCCATCTATCTGCATATTTGAAATGCTGGTGCCGTCGCCACCCATCATAAGGTTGGCAATAATTAAAGCATCATGTCTGTCAAGCACCATCAAATTTGTTCCATCCAATCCCTTTGTGTATGGAACCTTGATAAGAATGGTATCATCATCCCCAAGCAAATCTTCTTTTGTTAAGACTTCGACATTGGGAGTTGTGATATTGGTCGGCCGGTTTATAATCATACTTAGCGCGGTAGCAGCAGTACCTGTGCAGATATTTGCAATCTCGCCGATGATGTCAGCCTGTTCCAGTGAAATACTCTCCATATACTTTCCTCCATAGTACCTATTTCCTAACTGTAATTATAGCAAATATCGACCAATAAGGAAAGAAAATATTCGTTTTTTTTCAATTACCATTGGTATCATACCACAGATATGATAAAATTGAAACAGCAAAAACTAAAAAGCTTATAAATTAAAGGAGACAGAATATGGGAGAGACAGAATATCAGGAAGCCTTAAAGCTTGGTAAAAAAGAATATAAGTCCTGTGTGTATCGCGGACGTTTTCCATATCTTCCGGTTTTGGATGATATTCTTTCAAGAGAGGATATCCGGACAGAACAGAATATGGGATTAATACAGATACCATTGGATTTCGTTGTAGGTACTTCTACCATGGGGCGTACGTTTTCCTTTGCATCGAATTTTATGCCGATTCTTGGAGAAGATACGGAGTTTGCAGTTAAATGGGCAAATTTGTCAGATGCCCAGGTGAATGAAGGAATCCGTGATCCGATTATCGCTTATGAATATATGAACCGCTATTATGTAGTGGAAGGAAACAAAAGAGTCAGCGTTTTAAAATATTATAAAGCAGATTCGATTGTTGCAAATGTGACACGTAAAATTCCAAAGTATTCTGAAGACGAGGCGGTCAAAGTATATTATGAATACATGAAATTTAATGAAGTGACAGGCCTGTTTAATATTGAATTTTCAAAATTGGGACTGGCACAGGAATTGCTGGAGCTTACCGGGTGTACCACGCGGTGGGATGACGATACGCGTCTGGAGTTCAATAGCCTTCTTTTGCATTTTACGAGGGCATATGAATTTCGAGGTGGTCAGAAGCTGCCAATCACAGTGGGAGATGCTCTGACTGCATTTATCAATATTTATGGTTATAAAGAAACACTTGCCATGTCAGATGCAGAATTAAATACAAATATTGTGAAATGCTGGAATGAGTTTGTAGTTCTGACGGAGAAGCAGAGCGTTGGTCTTGTGATGAATCCGACTACAGTGCAGGAAAAAAAGAGCCTGTTCAGCTATCTGCTTCCAACTTCCAACCGGAAATTTACTGCGGCATTCTTGTACCCGAAGTCACCGGAGACATCCGACTGGATCTATGCACATGAACTTGGACGTAATTATCTGGAAGAGACATTCCCGGATCAGATTAAGACCATCTGTGTTAATGATGTCAATGAAGATAATGTGGAACAGGTGCTGAATGATGTAATCCGTAAAGGTGCAGATATAATTTTTGAGGTGGCACCACAGATGATGAAGCCGAGTCTGAAAGTTGCTGTGGATCATCCGGATATTAAGATTTTAAACTGCAGTCTGAATACGCCGCATAAATACATCCGTACGTATTACGCACGCATGTATGAGGCAAAATTCTTATCAGGCATGATTGCAGGAGCGTTGGCGGAGAATGACCGCATTGCCTATATTGCGGACTATCCGATTTATGGAATGATTGCCAACATCAATGCGTTTGCCTTAGGTGCGACTTTTACGAATCCGCGGGCGAAAATTTATCTGGAGTGGTCTACCAAAAAAGATTATAACAGAGACAAATTTCTGCAGGAGAACGATATTCATATTGTTTCCGATCAGGACATGATCACACCAAGAGATGCCAGCCGTCAGTTTGGTTTATACCGTTTTGAAAATGGACAGACCGTAAATCTTCTGATGCCACTTTGGAATTGGGGCATTTTCTACCAGAAGATGATTCAGAGTATTATCGCTGGAGCTTACCAGTCAGAGGGCAGTTCCGAAGGACGTGCGCTTAACTACTGGTGGGGAATGTCCGCTGGGGTGATTGACCTGATTTGTTCCAAAAATGTACCGGTTGGAGTAAAACGTCTGGCAGATCATTTGAAGAGTGATATTAAAAAGGGAGACATTGTTCCATTTTACGGAGAAATCTATTCGCAGGATGGCACCTTGCAAAATGAGAAGGAAGCAACAATGAAACCGGAAGATATCATGGAAATGGATTGGCTGGTAGACAATGTAGTGGGAAGTATTCCTGTTATGGAGACGCTGATTGATGCAGCAAAATCCGTTGTGCAATTAAAAGGGGTAGAGGAAACAAAGTAGCATGAAAATACTATTTATAGCAGATGAAGAGTCGAAAATATACTGGGATTTTTTTAAGAAGGAGCAATTTGAGGGGATTGACCTTATTATATCCTGTGGAGACTTAAAACCGGAGTATCTGTCGTTTTTGGCAACGATGGCGGCAGTCCCGGTACTTTACGTCAGAGGCAATCATGACGATAAATATGAAAAGTATCCGCCGGAAGGATGCACATGTATTGAGGATCGTATTTACAATTTCAATGGAATACGTATTCTTGGACTTGGCGGTTCCTACCGGTACAAGCCGGGAATTAATCAATATACCGAATTTCAGATGACCCGCAGAGTCAGTAAGCTGTTTTTAAAGCTCAAGTTCAATCGTGGCTTTGACATCCTTGTGACGCATTCACCGGCAAAAGGAGTTCATGATGGGGAAGATATATGCCATCGGGGATTTCAGATATTTAATTGCCTGATCGCAAAATATCATCCAAAATATTTTGTTCATGGACATGTGCATATGAATTACGGAAGGCAGTTTCCGAGGGAGGATTATATCGGGGATACATGTGTGGTGAATGCATTTGAGCGATATGTGATAGAAATATAGGTAGAAATGTATGAGAAGTGATGAAAAAAAAGCCATTCTTTTAATCGTTAAGACAGCAGCAAAATTGAAGACGGATGATATCAATGAATTGAATGCCGTACTTGGTTATGCAAAAGAAAGTAAATTGTTCACAGGAACTGTTTTTGGCAAACGATTTATTCAAAGGCTTGAGGAACTAAAGAAGAAAACCGATTACGAGCACAAATGCATTTTATGCGGTCATCCGGTTACTGGTATTATATGCAATACCTGTCTGGGACAGTTGCTTCCGGCGGTAGAGAAAGAATACGCCGGCGACATTTCGGTGGAAGCAAAAGAAGAAAGTCAAAATACGTTTGGGGAACAGCCAGCCAGAACACATTTGAACAAAACAGAGCAGAATCAGGAGCCGGAATGGCTTATGGATGAATTGGTAAAGAATCTGGATTCATCGATGGATCACCTTGCTAATCAGAAGTCTGTGCAAAATCTTGAAAAAATAATGTATGCGTTACTGTTTCTGTGTGTTTTCAATATGGTAGGGATGATATTAATTTTACTCATGCTAAAAGGCGTGATTGTGTAAGGAGTGAACATGGCAGAGAACAGAGGTACGATGGGTGGATTTGCCGCAGTTAATAAACCGGAAGGAATCATAGAAAACTGTTATTGTTCCACACAGCTTTCAGGCAGTCAGTTTGTTGCAGGAGGTTTCATTGGAAAGAATGACGGCGGAATTACCAAAAGTTATTGCGAAGAGAAAACAAAAAAGCTAAGTGGAAATTTTGCCGGTACGCGAAAAGGTAAGGCTACAGACTGCTATTATGTTGCGGAAAAAAGCACAAAAAACGAAGAAAAAGATTGCATTATTAGCAGTGATGTGTTGCGAGCAAAAGAAAATTGCAAGAAGCTCGGCTTTGATATGAATGAAGTATGGGAATATGCTGAGCAGGAACCTCACTTACGATTCCAGCCGGAGAAATGGATGGAGCAGGTGGAAATCAAAGGGCAGCAGGTAGTCCATATCAAAAATATGCAGGATTTGATGCAGTTTGCAGAATCAGTGAATGCCGGAGATCGTAAGAGTATCAATGCGATTGTCCGTCTCGAAAACAGCATTGATTTAAAGGGGCAGCAGTGGACGCCGATTGGTTATAAACGCATGAATGCATTTGCAGGTTTATTTGATGGAAATGGATATACCATACGGAATTTTGTCATTCGTGATGATGAAGTGATGCAAAAAGGTTTCTTTGGATATTTGAAGGGATCTGTTTGTAATCTCTGTGTGGATTGCATGATCAAAGGTGCCGGTAATATAGGTGCGTTGGTGGCAACCAACGAGGGCATAATTTCCTGTTGTGGAGCTGTGACGGAAATCCATGCAAGGGGACAGGAGTTGAATGTAGGAGGCCTGGTTGCTGTCAATGCCGGCAGGGTTTATAAAAGCTATGTTGCAGGAAAAGTCACAGGCAAAGCTTTATTTGTACTTCCGCTGGCGATGACGGCTTCAGCAGCAGTGCTTGCTTTTGGCATCTGGGTGGTAAATCCGTTCCACAGTGCCGGTGCGAATGCAGTGTACCAGCCGATTGCAGCAGACCCGGGACAGACAAAATCAAATGTTACGTATGAGTCGGATACGCAGAATGCGGGGGCAAAGCATACGTTGTCATTTCAGTTTCAGGAACAGCTGGACGTGAGCCTTTCCACCGGAGAGTGTGAGATTAATTTCGTGAATCCGGAGAGTGACGATTATAATATTGTTGTAGAATTGCAGATTTCGGATAAAGACGCGATAAAGTTAATGGGAGGAACCGGACGACCGGAAGAGCTTCAGAGTGCGTTAGAGAGCGCGGATGATTATGATCCGGAGAAGGGAAGAGTTACCATTGCTGCATCCGGAACCGTGTCTCCTGGCTATGCACTGGAAAAACTTACCATGAGCAACTATTCGAAGATACATTTGAAATCGGGCGAGATTAAAGGTTATGTGGTGCTTGTCCCGTTTGATCCTGTGACAAATGACCGGGCGATGGTGCAGTCGGAAATGCCGGTAACCATCAACCTGATTGATTAGGAGGTTTGTGATGGAACGAAAACAAAATCTCCGGTCCGTGACGGGAAAAAAGAAGCGGTATGTCATGATTGCATGTATTGCAGTGATGCTGGTACTTGCAGCTGTATTGATAATTTATGCAGTGACACCTGAAAAGAAGAGTTTTCACCAGCCGGAAATGGATAGCCATGCGGTGGAAGGCACTCCGCAACCGGATTCGGGCTTTTTATATGGAGAGGTTCCGGCAAAGTATGCATATCATTTCAGCATGGCGGCAAATCTGTATATGCAACCGGATCAGTCTGTCTATGTGTATTTTACAAACGCGTCGGAAAATACAGAACTTTTACGTTGTGAAATTACCGATGCAAAGAGTGAGAAAGTTTTGTATGAGAGTGGTGTGATAAAGCCGGGAACTTATATCGAAAAGCTGTCTCCGACCGTGAATCTCGACAATACGGCGAGAGACATTACCGTCAAAGTATATGCTTATAAAGACGGGTCTTGGTACAGCGCAGGAACAACGACCATGAACATGAAACTTCAGCCTTGGTAATGTGAGAAAGCTACATATGATATTGCAATATTTATGCAAAAGTAGTACTATAGAACTATGTAAAACATGGAAGTAAAAATGATATTTCAAGGAGGAATACAGGTATGAAGAGAAAATTTTTATCAATGGCACTTGTTGCAGTACTTGCAACAACGATGCTGAATGTACCGGTTACTGCGTATGCGGGGGAGGCAACAGTAAAAGATACTGCTGACGAGGGAAATGCTGGTGATCTTATAAGCGGTGAAACTTCTATTGGAGGGGAACAGTCGATTGATGTCACCTCAAAAGAAATAGGAAATGAACATAAAATTATTTATTCCATTGATATTAGCTGGGGAGCTATGAATTTTGAATATAATTACGGCTCAGCATGGGATCCTGTAAAACACGAATACACTTCAACGAAGGCAAAGGGGGAGTGGAAGGAAAGCTGTCTGGATGGAACAAATAATTGTATTTATGTCAATAATAATTCTAATTATCCTGTTTCAGTTGATTTGGTATTCAAAAAAGAAGACGGAAGATTTAATTTAAATAACTCACAGACATCGGTAAGAGGAATTTTTAATGATGATCTGGATAAATTAAAAAAAGGAATTAATGGCACAAACGCCTTAGCTTGTGGAACACCGAATGCAATTTCGTTTGATTTGACATCAGCTGACACAACGGATCAGTATACAGAAAGTGGAAAGACAGATCATGATTCTATAAATAGTGGAGCAACAGATAAGAAAATGTATTTTGGATTGTGGGGAACACCGGACAAAGGACTTTCAAAAAATGATGGTGCAAAAGCCGGTACGATTACTGTTACAGTAACACCATATCAGAAATAATATACAAAAGGAGAGCCGGTAAGAAGGGGAGTTTCTTACCGGCTTGATTATGAAAAAATATATGAAAAAGGTTTTGTTTGAAAAGGTTTATTTCCTTTCGACAATTATTACTATACGGTAAGAATGTGAAAATCATATGTCACATATATGAAGAAATTGTGAAAGAAATACATACGATTCATGATAATAAAAGAAAACCAATCGTCGAAAGATAAGACGGTTGGTTTTCTTTTATTTTAACAGTTCCGTAATATTGAGTGTAAGATCCGGGTATAAAAAAAGAGCTGATGACGGGAATTGAACCCGTGACCCCTTCCTTACCAAGGAAGTGCTCTACCTCTGAGCCACATCAGCAACTATCAACTTGCTAAGTTTACTATATACATCAGCATTTGTCAAGCTACTTTGAATTAAAATATAATTTTATGTGAGTCAGAATACAATTTATTATGAATTATAGTATGCCATAACCTTTGCTACATAGTTCTGAGTTTCTTTAAATGGCGGAATGCCGCCATATTTGGCTACGTTGCCGGAGCCTGCATTGTAGGCAGCTAAGGCCAGTGATTTGTCACCATTATACTGGGTGAGCTTTTCGCTTATGTACCTGGCGCCACCCATGATATTCTGGTATGGGTCGTAGGCGTTTGTGACACCAAGTGAGGCAGCAGTCTGTGGCATGAGCTGCATGATACCCATGGCACCTGAACGGCTGGTGCACTCTGTGGAGAAGTCAGACTCGCACTTGGCGATAGCCTTAAGAAATTTGGCATCCACACCGTATTTTGAGGCAGCCTCATTAAAAATTGCATCAAGATCGGCAGAGCATGACAAACCGGAAGCTTCGAGTTTTACGGAGCTGCTGCTAATTCCTGAGGCTCCGGAAGCTGCTGCATTATATGTATTTGTATCTGAGCTGATGCCAGCTGAAGAACCGGAATAAGCCACTGTATTATTAACTGCGGCAGACTGTGGTGCGGTACTGCTGCAAAGCTCGATATTTATACCATTTTGATCAAAGAACCTCTGTACAAGCGATATATCAACTGAGCCACCGTTGCTTTGGGCAATCAGTCTGTCAATGGCAACAGCAGCTTCAGCCATTTTTGCATCGTCAAGCACCTGATCAAAATCAGCACCGTTGCTATTGACAGCGGAGCTGCTATTGGAAGGAATGTTATCACCGGTTACAGCAGCCTGACCGGTAGTTATATTATTTTTTGGTGTATTATCAATATACTGAAGTACTTTAATGTTCATTTTCCTGTTTCCCTTTATATCTTAATTTAAATAGTTATATCAGTTTTGAATAGTTATATC
>URSS01000022.1 GCA_900550545.1 uncultured Lachnobacterium sp.
TGAACCTGTATGCATACTGTCATAATAATCCGGTAGGGTATGTGGATCCGAGCGGACACGAGGGACTGATCTGTTCAAAGAAATATGGAGAGCTTAAGAAGAAAGAGACCGAGGGTGGTACACTTTCAGAGAAAGAAAAAAGGCAGATCTATGAACAGATGGTATTGGAGGAGCAGATAATGCTGCTAATATTGCTAAGAGTAGGGGCGGAGTTACATTGGAATCTACTATAGAATCTCAAAATATTGTCATGCCAGAATGGGATTTTAACAATCCTAGTACAATGGAAGCATGGGATTTAGCCTCAGGGGCATATGCAGAACAAGTTTCTGGAGAGATTCGTGCGGTTATCGGGGCAGAATTGAGGACGGGTAATATCTGGGAGAATGTGGAATTACCACGTCTTATGGAAAATCCAAATGTGACGAAGATAACAACTATTGATCCTAAAACAGGTGTTGAAAAAATTATCTTCGAGAGGTAGAAAAACATGAAAATTACAGGTAGTATGAACTACGTAAAATTTGATTTGGAGAACGGATATGTTGTAAAAGCAGAAGGAGAAATGCTTATAGGCAAAAAGTTTGTGGTATATAGAGATACAATGAAATTTTGGGAGCCACCACATGAGCATGAAGAACTTCTAGAAGAGCAAATTGAGAGTATAATACAGGAAGTTCAGAGAAACATGAATGAAAATACGGTTCAAATTGTTTTTGAATAATATGATTAAAGGGTCAAAAGGTATCATCGATGCATGCTTGCATGCAATTCGATGTATACCTTAGTGACCCGCACTACACCGAGAAAGTAGCAATTTACTGCTGAAACGCAGAAAATTAGCGGATTTCGAGGTGGAGTCAGATTACGGGAATGCGTAGCATGCAGTAATCTGATTAATCATAAATGAGGGGCAAAATATCTTTTGACCCTCATATCATAAAATATTTACAAATCAAAAAGGTACAATTCAGTATCGGACTCTCAGTTTAAAAAATTGAATAGTTGTTTTAAATTAATTTGCGAATGTACAGGTGAATTTTCGCTTGCCGATTGGTAAAAGATTATATATTGTCATTACAATTATGAATTTTTCTGTGCAAAATATTGAAAAAATAATTTACTTTCTATTAAGAATATGTTATGATTAAGTAACAAAGTTGTAACAATTAGGAGGAAGTAAGTTGAAGAAAGGCAAGGTGTGGGGCAAGAAGCTTGTTGCAGGAATTATGATGGCAGCGATTGTATTGGGGAATGCCGCTGTATCAACGCAGGCTGCAACGAAAGACTCGAGGAAGACAGTAGCTGTTATTAAGGAAGATAATTATCGTAAAACCTTATGCAAGGGATTCCTTGGAAAAAGCTATGGAAGTGTTGTAGACGGCATCCGTTGTGACTGCAGCGGTTATACGCGGGCTGCACTGAATCGATTAGAGAGTAAAGGTAAAAGTGGTACCGCATTGAAAAACGTTCAGGTCGCTGCGAGATGTACAAGAGACTGGGTAAGCGGTTCTAGTATTACATATACGACAGGTGTTGCAGAAGATGATGATATCTCTTGGGCGAAACAGACAAAGTTGTCGATTGGAAAGAAAAATTCCGGAGCTTCGAAGGTGTCAGATTTAGAACTTGGTGATGTTGTGGTATATGGTCGTGGAAGTTCTACCACACATATCGCAGTTTATTTTGGTAAGTTTTCATCAATTAATGAAGTAAAAAATTATCTCGAAGATCTTGGACTTTATGGTCAAGGCTTATTGAAGAAAGTCAGCGGAAATAAGTACCAGTACAAAGGAAAAACAATTATTCGCCAATATGGTAGCAGTTCTTATTGGCGAATCCATTCTACATGTAGTGGTATTATGATTGATAATGATATTGCAGGGTCAAGTCCTTATACTTCTTCTTTTGGCAATTGGAAGTGGACGTTTTCTTCAGGAATTGACATTATCGAATAAAAAATTCATGCTAATGTTCGGAATAGTTATTAACGGAATTAAAATGAATTTAAAATAAGATACCTTTTACGATTTCAAAAGAAGTTGTAAAGGGTATTTTTGTTTTGGCCATAAGAAACAGATAATATAAAAGAAAAGCAGAATTTGGTCTGTTAAGGTAAAATTAAGAAATGTAAAGATAAAATAATATGACATTCTATATGAAGTATATTACAATGAAGAAGGAACTAGAGAGGTTGTAGAAAGGGGATATTATGGAACATTTATTACCGTATATCGTACCGATTGTCATTGTGGCAATTGTGGTAGTGTTGCTAGTGTTGGGCTACGTGAAGGCTCCACCAGATATGGCATACATTATTTCCGGTATGAAGAAGAAATCAAAAGTTGTTATTGGAAAGGCAAGTATTCGCATTCCGTTCTTTGAGCGTCTCGACAAACTGAATCTTCGTTTGATTCCAATTGATGTAAAGACAAGTAATGCGGTACCGACTGCAGATTACATCAATATTAATGTTGATGCGACAGTTAACGTCAAGATTAGCAATGATCCGGAGAAGCTTCGTCTTGCAGCAGAGAACTTCCTGAACAAAAACACAGAGTATATTGCAAGCGTCGCAAGAGAAGTACTCGAAGGAAATGTGCGAGAAATTGTTGGAAAGATGCGTCTTGAGGAGATGGTCTCTGATCGTCAGAAGTTCGCAAATCTTGTAAAAGAGAATGCGGAGCCGGATCTTGCAGCGATGGGACTTGATATCATAAGTTTCAACGTACAGAATTTCGTGGATGGAAATGATGTTATTGAAAACCTTGGTATTGACAATATCGTAAAAATTAAAAAATCTGCAGCTATTGCAAAAGCAGAGAGTGAGCGAGATATCAAGGTTGCACAGGCAGCAGCGGATAAAGAGTCCAATGATGCTGCGGTAGAGGCACAGACAGAGATTGCAAAGAAGCAGAACGAACTTGCAATCAAGAAATCAGAGTTACAGATGGAAGCGGATACCAAGAAGGCTATGGCGGATGCTGCATACGAGATTCAGAAAGAGGAACAGCGTAAAACCATCGAGGTAACGACAGCAAACGCAGATATTGCAAAGCAGGAACGTGAGATTGAATTAAAGCAGAAGCAGGTTGCAGTAACAGAAAAGTCTTTGGAAGCTGAGGTAAAGAAGAAAGCGGAGGCTGACAAATATGCAGCACAGCAGCGTGCAGAAGCAGATCTCTACCAGCGTCAGAAAGATGCCGAGGCAAAACAGTTCGAGGCACAGAGAGCTGCTGAGGCACAGAAGGCACAGGCAGAAGCAATGCGTTATGCCAAGGAACAGGAAGCTGCCGGTATCCGGGCAGTCGGTGAAGCTGAGGCTTCCGCAATTCAGGCAAAAGGTATTGCAGAGGCAGAGGCAATGGAAAAGAAGGCAGAGGCTTATGCAAAATACAACAAGGCCGCTGTTGCAGAAATGATGATCAAGGTACTTCCGGATATCGCAGGAAAGGTTGCAGAACCTCTGGGACAGATCGACAAGATTACAATCATTGGCGGTGGCGAAGGCGGCAGCAATGGTGTAGATCAGGTAGCAGGAAATGTGCCGGTTGTTATGGCAAAAGTATTTGAAAGCATGAAGGAAGCAACCGGAATTGATCTGGCAGATATCATTAATGCAGAGTCTTATGACGCAAAGGTGAACCGTAATGTAAACTTGTCCGGGTTAGATTCCGTGAACTTTGTTGTAAAAGATGATGGAACAAATGTAACCATGGGAAAGCCACAGACAAAAGTAAATGCTACGGCTGTTGAAGCATCAGCGCAGGGAACTGGAACTGCTTCAGAAACTACAAATCAGTAGAAGAAAAATATCATATGTAGTGGTGTTCTTATTTTTATCGATAAGGCACACAAACAGGGAAACGATCGTACATGTACGGTCGTTTTTCTTATTTTTTACAAAGACTTTACATAAGGCGGTCGAGTGATTTTACATAAACTTGATACATTATATACAAAAGAAATAGGGTGATGTTCAAGGAAAGGGGAGAATGATATGAGTATGGATATGATATGGCAGTACTGTCAGAGAAAAACCTGGAAAAGAGATACCAAGATAAATCTGTTTCTTTTTCTTCATACGATCATCTGGGCAATTGCTGGTATATGTTTGTGGTCGCTGGTAAGTATTTTTATTCTGAGGGATATCGGCTGGATGCTTACATTTGCAGGACATGCAGCTTTTTTCCCAGGATTTATCGGAGGCATCATGTTTCTTTGGAGTCATGATAAAAAATAAGAATATTTGCCAAAGCAGAGAATGCGTGGGCTGATGTTCACACAGAGGAGAAAAATTGAATGAATGAAACGATGAAAGTAATTTTTGGTTTGGTCGGAGGACTCGCGATTTTTATTTATGGAATGAATATGATGAGCGAATGCCTGCAGAAAGCTGCCGGAGAAAAGATGAAAAGTATTTTATCCATGCTTACCAAAAACCCTGTGCTTGGCGTTTTGGCCGGTGCGTTGACAACTGCGGTATTACAGAGCAGCAGCGCGACAACGGTCATGGCAATTGGATTTGTCAGTGCAGGACTGATGTCTTTGCCACAGGCAATTTCCATTATTTTAGGTGCAAATATAGGAACGACTATGACCGCACAGATCATAGCCTTTAAAATATCCGATTACATTTATTTGTTTATTTTTGTTGGATTTATCATTGCATTTATTTCGAAAAAAGAAAAAGTAAAAAATATCGGTCAGACAATTTTTGCATTTGGATTGCTATTTCTTGGAATTGAAACGATGGGATCTGTTATGAAACCGTTGGCGTCCAGTGCTTTTTTTGTGGATTTGATTGGAAAAGTTTCCACGATACCGGTTCTGGGCGTTGGCGTGGGTGCATTGATGACACTTGTGGTACAGAGCAGTAGTGCTACGATCGCGGTACTTCAGAATTTTGCTTCACAGGCAGGACCGGATGGTGTCAGCAGTATCATTGGACTGACAGGAGCAATCCCGATTCTTTTGGGTGATAATATAGGAACAACTATCACAGCCGTTATTGCGTCAATTGGTCAGCCAAAAGACGCCAGAAGAACCGCATTTGCACATTGTGTGTTTAATATTTCGGGAGCAATCCTGTTTCTGTTTCTGGTTAAGCCGTATGCGGCGTTGATTCAGTATATTTCGCCGAAAGGAAATGAAGTGGATGTTATTTCCAGACAGATTGCGAATGCGCATACCGGATTTAACCTGACCATGACGCTGATCTGGATTCCATTGATTCCAATTATGGTGAAAATCGTAATGTGGCTTGTGCCGGATAAGAAAAATGAAGAACAGAAATTATTGAGTATGCCGAAGTATCTGGACACAAAACTGATTGCCCAGCCGACAGCAGCGCTTTTACTTGTGGCGCGGGAAATTATGAACTGCAGTGATATCGTGGCGCAGATGCTGGATAAAATCCGTACCAGAGGCGGAAAAAATGAGGCAGAAGTGGATGCCTTTGTACAGGAGCATGCAAAAAGCCTGCAGGCATTGAATACCTCTATTAATGATTATCTTGCATCGATGTATTCCGAAGGAGTGCTGAATGAAGAACAGGCAGCACAGAGCGCGGGAATGCTCTATATATTGTGCGACATTGACCGGATCGGACAGCTGGCATTGGATATTACGGTAAATTTGCAGGTGCAGAATAAGGGCAAACACAAATATTCCAAAGAAGCTGTAAAAGAATTGAAAAAAGCGATTGACCAGATTTGCACAATTTATAGAGAGTCCATTCAAAGAATTTCCGGAGATGACGATATTACCATTCAGGATGTGCAGTCACAGAAGGAAAGTATTATGAATCTGGACGAGAAAATACGCAAAAATCACATTTCCAGAGTTGGAAAAGGAAAATGTGATTCGAAGCTGACAGCCCCATTTAATGAAGCGCTACACAATATTGAACGTATTGGAAACAGTTGCGTGAACCTGGTAGAAGTTGCAGAGGATAAAGCCATCATGCAATCCCTTTTAACTGAGGATTAATACGATGGGGACGATGAAAAATACCCTGGTGCATATGGCAAACGGATTGCACCGATTGGAACAATTATTACAGAGAATGATAAACAAACAGGAGCAGAAACAGATGAAAAAAACAGAACAGTGTTATACAAACAGGGAACTTTCCTGGTTACAGTTTAATGAGAGAGTGTTAAACGAGGCGGGAAATCCAAGAGTGCCGCTTGCAGAGCGACTGACCTTTGCATCCATTTACCAGACGAATCTGGATGAGTTTTTCATGGTGCGTGTGGGAACACTCATGATGCAGATGAATGCGAAAGAAAAAGTACGGGAAAACAAAACCGGAATGACCAGTGAGGAACAGGTACGGGAAATTTTAAATCAGGTCTGTGTTTTGGAAAAGAAAAAAGCCAAGATTTACGAGCAGCTGATGGGAGAACTGGAACCGAAGGGAATCCGTATCATTAATTTCAATAAATTGTCCAACGAGGAAGGACGATTTTTGGAGCAGTATTTTGATGCACATATTGCGCCATTTTTGTCACCAATGATTATTGGAAAACAGCAGCCGTTCCCATTTCTGGCAAACAAACAGCTGTATGCAATTGTACTTCTGACAACAGGAAAGGGCAAGAAAAAGACAGGAATTGTGCCTTGCTCAAACAGCGTGTTTAAGCGACTGATCGAGATACCAACGAGACCGGGCTGCTTTATGCTTTCGGAGGAATTGATTCTTCATTTTATTTCGAAGCTTTATCCGAAATACTATATTCGTGAAAAGTCCATTATGCGTGTGACGAGAAATGCGGATATTGATGCACATGATCTGTACGATGAAGATATGGACTATCGAAATATGATGGAGCAGCTAATCAAAAAGAGAGTCCGTCTGGATCCGGTGCGTGTGGAATTAAGCAGAAAGATTAATGATAAGGCAACTACCGAATTATCAAATTTCCTTGAGATTGGTACTTCACATATTATTAACGTAAAGACACCGTTGGATCTTTCTTTTGTATTTGAACTACAGAATTATCTGCGTGATCGTTCCGAATTGTTTTATGAGAAGCGCACACCGAGAGATACACCGGAATTGTCGCTGAAAGAGAGTATTCTCGATCAGGTGGAGAAGAAGGATGTGTTGTTATCCTATCCATTTGAAAGCATGAAACCATTTATTAAAATGTTAAATGATGCAGCAGAAGATCCGGATGTAGTATCGATTAAGATGACATTGTACCGTGTCGCGGACAGAAGTAAAATTATTGACGCATTGATCGAGGCGGCGGAGAATGGAAAAGAAGTGGTTGTGCTTGTGGAACTGCGTGCACGATTTGATGAGGCAAACAATATTGAAATGTCTCACCGTCTCGAAGATGCGGGTTGCCAGATTTTATATGGACTCGGAGATTATAAAGTACATTCCAAACTGTGTCTGATCACGAAGAAAACACCAACAGGATTTGCCTATATTACACAGATCGGAACCGGAAATTACAATGAGAAGACATCCCGGCTTTATACGGATCTGTCCCTGCTCACTGCAAATCAGAAGATTGGTGCGGATGCGGCAAAAGTGTTTATGGCATTGCAAAAAGGCGAAGTGGTAGAAGATGTGGAGGAACTTCTTGTAGCACCAAAGTGTTTGCAAAACCGTGTCGTTGCAATGCTCGATGAACAGATTGCAAATAAGAAGAGCGGAAAAGCCGCGTATATTGGAGTGAAGATCAATTCCCTGACGGATAAAGTATTGATTGATAAGCTGATTGAAGCGTCACAGAATGGTGTGCAGGTAGATCTGATTGTGCGGGGAATCTGTTGTCTGAAGCCACAGATCCCGGATATGACAGAAAATATCCGTGTGGTCAGTGTTGTGGGACGTTTTCTTGAACATTCAAGAATCTATCGCTTTGGCGTAGGCGATGCGGAAAAGATTTATATCGCATCGGCAGATTTTATGACAAGAAATACGATACGGCGTGTTGAAGTTGCAGTACCGATCTATGACGAGAAGATCCGTGAGCGAATCCGTTATATTTTTGATACCATCATGAAGGATGATGAAAAGGGTAAGGAGCAGAATGCCCAGGGATTGTACGAAAATCGTGTGATCAATGAGATATCGGTAAACTCACAGGAGGTCTTTTATCAGGATGCATATGACCGTTGTGTAAAAGAAGTATAATATAATACACAAAACGAAATGTACAATATAGTGCACAAAAGAATGCGGTTGTACATTATAATACAGCAGAAAAGCCCGGAAATAGGCTTTTTTTGCTGAATGAAAAGTTTTTTTAAAAAGATGTTGACATAATATAATGAACGTGCTATTGTATAGCTGTACAAAATAATAGACAAGATTTAGAGCAAAGATGCTTACCGATGAGGTCGCTTTGCTCTTTTTTATTACTTAAAATTAAGGAGGAATTATATTATGAAATTAAAGGACACAGGATTAACCGTACAGGACATTAAGGACAAAGTAAGTAAATATATGATCGAGACATATGAGCGTTTCGATTTTCTGGCAGAGACAGCTGAGGGCATGTATCTCTATGATGAAAAAGGAACTCCATACCTCGATTTTTATGCAGGAATTGCAGTAAACAATGCAGGTAGCCGTAACCCTAAGGTTGTTGCAGCAGTTAAGGATCAGGTAGATGACATCATGCATACATTCAACTATCCATATACAATTCCTCAGGCATTACTTGCTGAGAAAGTTTGTAAGACAATCGGAATGGACAAGATCTTCTACCAGAACTCCGGTACCGAAGCAAACGAGGCTATGATCAAGATGGCCCGTAAATATGGTATTGAAAAATATGGTCCAAACAGATATCACATCGTAACAGCAAAAGATGGTTTCCACGGAAGAACATTCGGTGCCATGTCAGCAACCGGTCAGCCGGGAAATGGATGTCAGGTTGGATTCGGACCTATGACATACGGTTTCTCTTATGCTCCTTACAATGACCTGAAGGCATTCAAAGATGCATGTACAGAGAACACAATCGCTATCATGATTGAGCCGGTACAGGGCGAAGGCGGTGTACATCCTGCAACACCAGAGTTTATGAAAGGCCTCCGCGAGTTTTGTGACGAAAAGGGAATGCTCCTTCTGATTGACGAGGTTCAGACAGGATGGTGCAGAACAGGAGCTGTAATGAGCTACATGAACTACGGCATCAAGCCGGATATCGTTTCTATGGCAAAGGGCCTTGGTGGTGGAATGCCAATCGGTGCGATCTGTGCAACCGAGGAAGTTGCAAAAGCATTTACACCTGGTTCTCATGGAACAACATTTGGTGGACATCCGGTTTGCTGTGCAGCAGCATTAGCAGAAGTTGGAGAACTGCTTGACAGAGATCTGGCAGGAAATGCAAAGAAAGTCGGCGATTACTTTGCAGCAAAGCTTGAGAAACTTCCTCATGTAAAAGAAGTAAGACATCAGGGACTTCTTGTAGGTGTTGAGTTTGATGATACAATCTCAGGTGCAGATGTGAAACATGGTGCATTTGACAGAAAGATGCTGATTACAGCCATCGGTGCACATATCATTCGTATGGTTCCACCACTTATCGTCAGTGAGGAGGAATGTGATAAGGCATTCGAGATCCTCGATGAAACAGTAAAATCACTTTCATAAAATCGTTCATACGTTAGTTTGTATACACATACATAAAATCAGGACAAGGGCGTCACGAAGTTGTTTCGTGCGCCCTTGTCTCGTGTAGAAGAGAGGGGTAAACGATGGCACATCTTGTTATTACAATAGGATGCGAATATGGCGCAAAAGGAAACCAGATCGGTAAAAAAGTTGCAGAAGATCTGGGAATCAAGTTTTATGATCGCGAAACGGTAGACGAGATTATCAAAGAAGTAGGAATACCGAAAGACATTATGGAAAAAGTTGAGGAAGGTGTTACCATTGCCGGAAAAGGTGCAGAAGGTGATGTCCGTGGATCTTTCTCCAAATACGCGGATTTAACAGAACGCGCAATTCACGTCCAGAAAACAATCATTCGAAAATTATCTGACCGGGAATCCTGTGTGATCATCGGTCGTTCAGCTGATTATATTTTAAAGGAACATAAACCAATTTTACGTATTTTCATTTATTCACCGGATGAGGTGAGAATTAAAAATGTAATGGAAAGTCACAATCTGTCAGAAGATGATGCAAAGCTTTTCATTATGGAAAAAGACAAGCGATATCACAAACGTCATATGGCGCTGACCGGAAGCAACCGTGGCGATCGTCACAACAGGGACATGCTCATAGACAGCAGCCTTCTGGGTGTGGAAGGCACAGCGGAATTGATTGAAAGCGTAGCAAAGAAAGTATTTCACGAATAGGAGGTAACAGGATATGGAACAGAAAAAATCAGAATTTAACAAAGTACTGAATGCCTGGGACATCCTTGTAATTGCATTCGGCGCTATGATTGGATGGGGCTGGGTCGTTTCGACCGGAGGATGGATTGAAAAAGGTGGTGTACTTGGTGCCGCACTTGGATTTGTTATCGGTGGTATCATGATTTTCTTCGTAGGTATGACGTATGCAGAGCTGACAGCAGCAATGCCACAGTGTGGTGGCGAGCACGTGTTCAGCTATCGTGCAATGGGAGCAACCGGTTCTTTCATTTGTACATGGATGATCGTACTTGGTTATGTCAGCGTTGCCTGCTTTGAGGCTTGCGCTTTTCCTACGATTATCACTTATTTATGGCCGGGATTTTTGAAGGGTTATCTGTATACGGTAGCCGGATTTGATATTTATGCATCCTGGTTAATCGTGGCAATTGTTGTGGCATTTTTGATTATGTTGATCAATATTATCGGAGCAAAAACCGCTGCAATTTTACAGACCGTTCTGACCTGTATCATTGGTGGAGCCGGAATCCTGTTAATTGTAGCTTCTGTCATCAATGGTTCTGTGGATAACCTGAACGGACAGATGTTTGCAGGGGCTTCTACAGGTGTGAATATTAAGGCAATTATCGGTGTTGCAGCACTGTCACCATTCTATTTTATCGGATTTGACGTTATTCCGCAGGCAGCAGAGGAGATTAACGTTCCGGCAAAGAAAATCGGTAAAATTTTAATATTATCCGTTGTACTGGCTGTTATCTTTTATGCACTTGTCATTGTAGCCGTTGGTCTTGTTATGAATTCAGGCGCAATTGTTGCATCACAGCAGGCAACAGGACTGGTTACTGCAGATGCGATGGCGGCGGCTTTTCACACAAAAGTCATGGCAAAAGTTATTATTGTAGGTGGTATGTGCGGAATTGTTACTTCATGGAACTCTTTCCTGCTCGGTGGTTCTCGTGCGATGTATTCCATGGCAGAATCTTATATGATTCCCAAGTTCTTCGCAAAGTTACATCCAAAGCATAAGACACCGGTCAATTCCCTGATTCTCATCGGTGCATTGACCATGCTTGCACCGTTTGCAGGACGAAAGATGCTCGTATGGATCAGTGATGCCGGTAACTTCGGATGCTGTTTCGCATATTGCATGGTCGCACTTTCCTTTATGATTTTGAGAAAAAAAGAGCCAGATATGCCAAGACCATACAAGGTACCTGCATACAAATTTTTCGGAACAATGGCAGTAATCATGTCCGGATTTATGGTAGCGATGTACTGCATTCCGGGAAGTGGTGGAAACCTGATTCTTCAGGAGTGGATCATCGTACTTGGCTGGTGTGCACTTGGCGTCGTATTCTATGCTATTTGTAAGAAGAAATACAAGGAATCCTTTGGTATTCTTGTTGAACTGATTTCAGATGAGGATGCTGCAACTCTGATGCCGGAGGCTGACGATGTTGAACTCGATAAAGTCATTGATGCAGCTATCGATCGTGTACTTGCAAGAAAAGCAAGTTAAAAAGGGTTATTCTAAGAAAGGACAGATTACAGATATGAATATATTTAATTTTTCGGTTCCACAGGATATTACAGTGGGAAAAGGAAGTCTGGCAAAGTTGCCGGAGATCGCAAAGAAACTTGGCGGTTCCCATGCGTTTATTATTTCCGGTCCACATCTGGCAAAGATGGGACTGGTAGAAAAAGCAGCCGATTATTTAAAGACGGTGGATATAAAAACCGATGCGTTTACAGAGATTGAAGCAAACCCTTCGGTTGCAACGGTTGAGAAGGCAGCGGAGAAATTTAAGGAATCGGGCGCTGATTTTATTGTTGCATTTGGCGGCGGATCCCCGATGGATGTTGCAAAAGCAGTCGGTGTGGTTGCAAAGTACGGCGGAAGCATCACCGAATATGAAGGTGCGCATAAGGTGCCGGGACCAATCATTCCGCTGATCGCGATTCCAACGACCGCTGGAACAGGTTCCGAGGTCACCGCATTTTCGGTAATTACGGATCACAGCAGAGACTACAAGCTTACGGTATTCAGTTATGAGTTGCTTCCGGCATATGCAATTCTCGATGCGGAACTGATCACGACAGCACCGGCAAGTGTGGCGGCAGCCTGTGGCATTGATGCTTTTATTCATGCAGAGGAAGCTTATATTTCCACAGCGGCCTCTCCGTTTTCGGATGCTATGGCAGAAAAAGCGATGGCACTGATTGGAAAGAACATTCGCCGGTTTGTGGCAAATCGCGGGGACATGGAAGCTGCAGAGGCGATGATGGTTGGTTCGCTTTTTGCAGGAATTGCATTCTCATTTGCAAGACTTGGCAATGTCCATGCTATGAGTCATCCGGTGAGCGCATTTTTCGATGTGCCACACGGCGTGGCCAATGCGGTTCTTCTTCCAGTGGTAGCAGAGTACAATGCGCTGGCAGATCACGGAAGATACCTGACCATTTATAATGATATCAGTCCGGTTCCGGCATATGCAGACGATTTTGAACCGATGATGCTGGTGGATGCAATCCGCAGTCTTTGTGCAGATATTGGCATTCCGGAAAATCTGACCATAGCAATCAATCAGGCAAGTAAAACAGGTGAAGTTACACGGGAAGAGATTGAAAGCAAGATTGAGGCGATGGCAGTGGATGCGATGAAGAGCGGAAACATTGCGGTAAATCCACGGTCCTCACGTCAATGCGATATTGAGATGTTATACAAAAAAGCTTTATAGAAAGAACGCCTTTTGACCTGCGAATGATCTTATAGTAGAATAAGAAGAAAAGGAAATGTGGAGAAATGACGATGGATTATTTATCACATAATGTATCGGAAAATTTAAAACGGATTCGCCAGTCAAAAGGAATGAGTCTTGATCAGGTGGCTGAGCAGACCGGCGTAAGCAAGAGTATGCTGGCACAGATCGAAAAAGGCACAGCCAATCCTTCGCTCGGCGTGTTGGGAAAGATTACCAGCGGACTGCGCATCGAGTTTCAGAAACTGATCGATCCGCCCCGCATGGATTTTTGTCTCGTATCGCCGGATGCGATGATTCCAACGAAGGAACTGGAAGGCCAGTACAAAGTATGGACATGTTTTCCTTATGAGGATTCACAGTCGGTGGAAGTGTATCGCATCGATGTGGAACCCGGCGGTGTATATACAAGCGGAAGCCATGGGGAGAAAACGCGGGAATATCTCACAGTTATTGAAGGAGTATTGACGGTAGAGTGTCACGATCATGTACAGGAAGTTCATAAGGAACAGGTGTACAAGTTCGAGACGGATCAGCCGCATATATACCGGAATGAAGGAACCGAAAGAGTCAGTTGTATGTGTTTCTTTTTGGATTATACAAATTTAAGATAATGATATGAGGGGCAAAATACTTTTTGCCCCTCATATCATTATATACGTAAAATTAAGATTCATTAAGGTAACCTTAAGGTAAAAATTGGGAAAAATCGTATATAATAGGTAAATGTACGATAACGAATATAATGTTTAAGAGGAGGTTTCGAATGAAAGATTTATTTGAGCGCTCAGTGCCGATGCAGGAGACAGCGCAGACAAAGAAGGGATTGCTCTGGATTCTGGAGTTGCTTGTATTTGTAGCGGTATTTCTTGTAGCGAGCATTGCGCAGGGATTTGCCACAGTGCCGATGCAGCTGGTTATGCTGTTTTCCGACAAAGCATATATGGCGGCAGTTGCAAGTGGAGATGTTGCAAAACTAACGGAAGCGAGTATGGAAGTAACCCAGCGTCTGATGGAATCGGACGGGTATATGATTGGCATGTTGTTTTCTGATATTGTGATGATGCTTATTGTATTTCTGTTTTGCCGTTTTATTCAGAAACGTAAATTGCGCACACTTGGTTTTATAAAAAAAGGGATGTTAAAAGAGTATGGTCTTGGCATGCTTCTCGGTTTTGCATTTTTCTCAGTGTGTGTTCTTCTGGGTGTGTTATTTGGCGGATTAAAAATTGAGGGAATTTCACCGGAATTTTCCATTGGTATTTTTGTGGCATATCTTCTTGGCTATATGGTGCAGGGAATGACAGAAGAGGTGCTTTGCCGCGGCTATTTTTTAGGGTCTTATGCAAGAAGATACCCGGTATATGCAGCAGTTCTTGCCAATTCACTGTTGTTTGCGTCGTTGCATTTGCTCAATAGTGGAATCTCAGTACTGGCATTTATTAATATTACGTTGTTTGGAATCTTCGCGTCCATTTATTTCATTCGAAGAGGAAGTATTTGGGGAATCGGAGCATTTCATTCTATCTGGAATCTGGTGCAGGGAAATTTCTATGGCATTAAAGTCAGTGGAACACCGGTTGGAAATACGCTTTTCACCACACAGGCAATCGCGGGAAAAAGCTTGTGGAACGGTGGCGATTTTGGTATGGAAGGAAGTTTGATTTGTACTATCGTGCTGACTTGCGGAATTATATTTTTGTATACACGCAAGAATAAAGATGCAGTAGAGGCGTAACAGATAAACAGCAGGAGAAAGGTATTGTATATATATAAAAATTATTAAGCGAAATGTCCTGGTTCAAGCGCATATTTGGACATATGGAAGAAAAAAGCAAACGAGGTCCAGGCTTTTTTATATGAATGGACAGGGGAGAAATTTTTTTGTAATGCTGTCCATTTTAATGGAATGAATTGGACATCAAGACACCTTTTTTTTCATATATTCCAAAAAGTTTGTTAAGACTGGATATTCTAGGTTGATTTTTTCGTATATATACAAAATCGCTTTTTAAGGTGGATATAATAAAGATTTTTTTCGCATATGTCCATGCTACTTAAGAATTTGAAGAATATTTTCAAAGTGAAATAATGGTTAATGATTACTTGAAACATGAGGAGACTTCAATTTAATAAAAAATATCTAGAAAAGAAGCAGGAGTGCTCATAGAACATCTCCTGCTTCTTTTTACTTTTATTATAAGAGAGTATAATTAGTAAAATTTTAAAATATCATCGGCCTGTTTACGCTTTGGCTTTGCAGGTGCGTCAGCACCGTAACCGACTGCGATAACAGCGACAATAATTTCTGTCTCTGGGATATCGAGCATTTCGCGGATTTTCTCTCCGTCACGAATACCCATTACCAATGTATCAAGTCCAAGCTCTTTGGCTTTCAAAATCACATTTTCATTGTGAAGTCCGAGGTCGTAATAACCCCAGCCATTGCCACACTCATTATCAGGATTGCCTTCACGGTCAAATCCGGAACGGTTCGCTACAAATGTTGTAATTACATATGCGCCTGCACCCTTGGAGCTGTTTATGTTAAATTCAGGAAGGCATTCCTTCACAAATTTTTCTTTAGCAGCTTCATCGATGACACAGTAATAACGTGCAGTCTGGGAATTCTTCCAGGATGGTGCTAAAATACCGGCTTCTACGATCTCTTTGATCTGTTCTCTGGTGACGGTTTTGCTTGCGTCATAGGAGCGCACACTTCTTCTGCTTTCTAATAATGTCTGAAATTCCATATGTATCCTCCATTATGCATTTATTAAGTTTGTTATAGCTAACTGCATATTAGCTCATTGCGCTAAATTTGTCAATTGTCTGGAAAGGCTTCTAAAAAAAAGAACCGTCAGAGTGGGGAGGAATCACGCTGACGGTTTCCTATGTGAATCGCTTTTGGCGAATTATTTTTTGTCGGAACTAACAGCACCCCAACCCCCAACGGTTAAAATACAATAGCTCCTTTTGATGGTTTTATCATACCAATGGATTGTGAACAGGTTGTGACAGTGTACGAAAGAATTTCTAAAATGTGGAAACATATTCTAAACAAAGTTTAAAATATGGTAGGATATTTTTGTATTCTCAATCGTGTATAGAATAGAGACATGGAAAAGGATGCAGCACAGGAGGAAACATGGGCACGAAACAATGGACATCAATAACGGAATTTCGGGAATTTTATGATCGTCAGGTAAAGAGAGTGTACCGGCTGGCTATGGTTATGATGGGAAATATATCAGATGCGGAGGATGTAACGCAGACGGTTTTCCTGAAAGCATGGGAGAAAAAGCCTGATTTTCGGGATGCGGATCATGAGATTGCATGGATTCTTACAACAACGCGAAATCAGTGCAAAGATATACACAAAAGTTTCTATCGCAGAAAGAGGGCTGATTTAGAGAATGCGCCGGAACCACAGGTAACATTGGAAACACAGATGGACAGTGAAATCTGGGAGGCACTGCAGAGTCTTGCAGAAAAATATCGTATGGTACTGTATCTGTATTATTATGAAGGATATTCGGTGAGAGAGCTTTCCGTGATTCTCAGGCGCAGGGAAAGTACCCTGCAGACGCAACTTGCAACAGGAAGAAAGCAGATGAAATCTTTGTTGGAATCGAAAGGAGAATGCTGATATGAAGCGCAATTGGGAAGAGAAAATTACACATACGTTGGATCAGATAGAGCCGTCTCAACAGCAGACACATCAAATGTGGACGGCAATACTACAAAGTAAAACGAAAAAAGAACCAAAAAAGTTTCCGGTATTTCGCTTTACAGCAGTGGGAATGTGTATATTGGTTCTGAGTGTCGGAACCGGAATTGGTGTAAATGCAGCAACCGATGGGGCACTGTTTTCATCTCTTCGTTCGTTTGTTTCACAGCCGGAACAACAGAAAAAAGTAGCATCAGAAGGATTGAAAAAGAGTTCTTTTACAGAAGTATATGCACCTCCTCTGGTTGGATGTTCAGATGCATATATTATTTTCGCAAATGAAAGAGGACTCATGATCTACGGGCGGAATCAGGAGAAACTTCTGGCAGCATTGGATCTTCAGGCTTTGGATTGCAATTATTTTAATGCAGATACCGTAACGACACATATTATGATGGAAGACGATATGCTTTATATATATAATGAATATAAAGATGAAACAAAGACTTCACAGGTATATCGTTATGATCTTACGAAGGCGGGGCAGGAGGAAGCATTGTCTATGGTGGATGATGCAACAGAAATTGAGACCATACAGAAAAAATGCAAAAAATTCGCGGCAAACAGAAAGGATACTTTTGACAGCATTCCGTTGGCACAGGGAGAATGGAATGGCAGTGAGAAATTAAAGTATAGTGAGGAAAGTCTGGTCTGGACAGATCAAAACGGAGATAAGCAGCTGAGCTGTATGCTTACACTGGCGGATGGAACTTACCAGCTGTATACCTGTTCATTGAAAGACAGGACAGATGGGGAAACCGAAACGCTGGCTTTGCATCAAACCGAAGATACCGGGGAAATGCAGAAACTTCCGGCATTTGCATATACAGGAAACGACAAAATTATGAAAACACTTTGTGATTATATGTGCAGTCAGGATTATGGATATTCTGGTGAAGTATATATTCCGGCTCCGGTGGTCTATAAGACAGTGGAAGAGGATGACGGTGTTGTTGTATTTGCAAATCTTTGGAGCTTTACCTATAATCCAAATGGAAATACACTAGACTGTGAGGGCGGTGGTGAACAGCCGTCAAGATTAAAATTAAAACCCGATAAAAAAGGTGGTTATACCGTACAGGAGCATCTTGAGGCTGGTGATGGCGCGGAGTATCAGAAGGATATAGAGGCTTTTTGCAACGGCTATCCGGTAGCTGTTTCCAAATTTACGGAAGAGGGAAAGAACTATGAGAAAATTCGTAAGGAACTGGTAAAGATGTATGTAGATGATCACGGATTGGATTTTAAATATTATAAAGATTACGGATGGGATCCGGTTTCTCTTTAAAAATGGATTGTGCCTTACAAAATCACAGGATTGTGATATTTGTAAGGCATATTTTATGGTAAAATGGTTGCAGTTACAAAGAAAAGCAAACGCATGGAAGGTCGGAACATGGAGCAGATATTAGTTGTAGAAGACGATTGGGAATTAAATCATGGAATATGCTGGCAGCTACAGAAAGAAGCATATGAGACAAAAGCGGCGTATTCCATAGCGGAAGCGCAGACATTGTTGCGAAGGGAAACTTTTCGACTGGTTTTGCTGGATGTGAATCTTCCGGATGGAGAAGGATTTTCGGTATTGCAGTGGATGAATCGGGAAAATCTACATATACCGGTTCTTTTTCTTACGGCAAGGGATCTGGAAGAAGATGCCCTGCTGGGATATGAGCTTGGTGCGGTGGATTATGTCACAAAGCCTTTTTCTACAAAAATTCTGTTGAAAAAGATTGCAGTCATTCTTCGGAATGGGGATAAGCCGGAGCCGGAGAATTTCTCCGATGGCCATTTGTGGGTTTCACTGTCACAGGGAAAAGTGATGGTGGAGCAGCGGCTTTGTGCGGTGACACCAACAGAATTTCGCATCCTTTCGGCCTTTTTACGGGCAAACGAGCAGCAGCTTCTGACTTATGATATGTTGCTGGATACATTGTGGAATTGCGGAAATCAGATTGTGGACCGGCATGCGCTGGCGGTGAATATTGGCCGGCTGCGTAACAAGATAGAGGATGACACGCATAAATATATTGTGAATGTATACGGAATGGGATATCAATGGATTGGAAATGGTTCGTAGTTGGGGCGATGGCAGCAGTCGCCGCATTTTTTGTTATAAAATATTGTATGTTGCGCCGGAATGTAAAGGAATTTGCAGCGCAGATGGAGGAATGTTTGGATCAGGTGATTGTGGGAGATACTGTTGAACCGGAAAAAATGCAGGACACTTTGTTTGCAAAGCTGCAGGAAAAATTGTATCGGGTGGAGCATATCTTCGCTTTGCGGGAGAAAAAGAATCAGCAGGAAAAAGAAACTTTACAGGAGCTAATTTCGGATATATCCCATCAAAGCCGTATCCCGATTGCAAACCAGAATATTTATCTGGATATGTTAAGAGAAGAGGTTTGCAGCAATGATGGAAAGCAGGCGCTGACAGGCATGGAAAATCAGACAAGGCGGCTGCAGTTTCTGATGGAAAGTATGATCAAATTATCCAGGATGGAAACCGGCGTGATTCAGATCAAAAAGCAAAGACACGACATCATGGATACTGTAAGGCTGGCGGTAACGGGCATTGTTACCGCAGCAGCTCAGAAAGAGATTTCGCTGTTTGTGGATGGACCATCTGCATTGTGTGTTTTGCATGATAGAAAATGGACAACGGAAGCGGTGGGAAATATTCTGGATAATGCAGTGAAATATACGCCGGCAGGAGGCACAGTGCGTATACAGGTAAAACATATGGAAATTTTTACGGTTATTGAGATTTCAGACACCGGAAAGGGCATTCCTTTGGATCGGCAGGCACAGATTTTTCAACGCTTTTATCGGGAACCGGAGGTTCATGATATCGAGGGAATCGGCGTAGGACTATATCTTGCAAGAAAAATCATAGAATTGCAGGAAGGGTACATAGATGTTGTCTCGGCACCTGGCGAGGGGGCCTGCTTTCGACTCCACTTACAAAATCAGTAAAAGTCACAATGTTGTGATGGAATCTGTGATTGGTTTGTGATAATTGATTGCTATGCTAAAGTCAGACGTCCGGAAAGATGACGTGGAAAACATAGGGTCAGGGAGGAAAAACAGTGGAAAACTGGATGGTAGAAACGCAAAATCTCAGAAAGTATTATCAGCTTGGAACCAACACAGTAAAGGCATTAGATGGTGTGAATTTTCGGGTAAAAGAGCAGGAATTTGTTGCGATTATTGGCAAATCGGGAAGTGGAAAAAGCACACTTCTTCATATGCTTGGAGGCCTGGATACACCGAGTGAGGGAGAAGTCTGTATCGCAGGGAAAAATATTGCCGGAATGAATCGGGAGGAACTGACAATCTTTCGACGTAGAAAGGTAGGGTTTATTTTTCAAAGCTACAATCTTGTGCAGGATCTGAATGTGTACGAGAATATCGTTCTTCCAATCCGGCTGGATGGCAAGCGTGTGGATCGCGATTTTGTGGAAGAGATTATGCAATTATTGCAGATTAACGATAAGAAACAGGCACTGCCGGGGACTTTGTCCGGCGGGCAACAGCAGCGTGTTGCAATCGCCCGGGCGCTGGCGGCAAAGCCGCAGATCATTCTTGCGGATGAGCCGACCGGAAATCTGGACTCGGTAACCAGCCATGAAGTGATGGGATTGCTCAAGGTGGTGGCGAAGCGCTATGCGCAGACAATCATTCTGATTACACATGATCAGGACATTGCACAGATGGCGGATCGCATCGTTCGTATCGAGGATGGGCGCATCGTATCCGGTAACTTAGGCGGGAAAGTGGGTGATCACGATGCTGAGTAACAACAATCAGGTGGTCATAAAGAATCTTGCAAAAGCGTCGCTGGTGCACAATCGTCGAAGATATCTGGTGATGTTTTTGGCAATTCTGTTGTCGGCATTTATGCTTTTTTCTGTGCTGACGGTCGGGGCAACGTATTTTAAGATGTGGAGGATTCAGAATCTCAGGCTGAACGGAGCGGAGTTTGATGCCATCATGTACGGTGCTACGGATGCGCAGCTGGAGAAGTTAAAAAGCAATGCGGATATTACAGATGTAGGTGTGCTTGCGATTGCGGGATTTATCGATGGTTCCGAGAAAAATGATATGGCGGACACTTCGTTGGTGTGGGTGGATGATACGTATTGGAACAAGATGCAGGCACCTGCAAAGAAATATGTGAAGGGACATTATCCAGAAAAAAAGAATGAGGTGATGGTTACACCCAAGGCGCTAGAAGAATGTGGAATCAGAGATTATGGGATCGGCGATTCGTTTCGGGTGAAGTGGACGGATACACAGAGTGTACAGCACAATCTGGATTTTACGATATGCGGCATCTGGGACGGATATGGACCGAGGAACATGCTTTATGTGTCGAAATCCTTCTATGATACATCCGGCTGGAGTCTGGACAGTGTCAGTTCCGGTCGCATTATGATGAATTTCAGACAGAAAATTATGACGACTGCGCAGCAAAATGCGTTTACTACGTCGATGAATCTTTCTAAGAAACAGAAAATTTTCTTTATGACAGAACTTGGAAATTCGCTTCCGCTTTATCTGGGACTTCTGGTATTGCTCCTTGTTACTTGTGTGTGCGCGTATCTGCTGATCTACAATATCATGTATCTGTCTGTCACTGGAAATATCCGCTACTATGGACTACTTCAGACAGTTGGTATGACGGGGCGGCAGATTTATCGTTTGATCTATCGACAGATGCTGATCGTGGGAGCCGGCGGAATCGTTCTTGGTATCGCCGGTGGATGCGGAATCTCATTTTTCGTGATTCCGTCGCTTGTAAAAGCATTTGGAATCCGGGATAAGGTGCAGGTAGTATTTCATCCGGTGATCTTTGTGCTGACCATACTTCTTGTTGTTGCGACTATTTATATTGGAAGCAGAAAGCCGGCAAAGATTGCAGTCACAGTCTCGCCCATTGAGGCAAATCGATACCAGACGAAGACGCAGGGGAGAAAAAAGAAAACAATCATCAGCATTCTCTCGCTTGCAGCAGGGCTTTCCGTCTTTGTGTGCGTGATCACGCTGCTTAGGAGTCAGGGACCGCGCACCATCGTATCAAGCGCATGGAACGATGACCTGGAGATCAGCAATCGCATTTTATCAAAAGACAATGCGAAGTGGCGAGAGATTATGGACGATGCCTTTTTGCAGAAGCTTGCCGATACGGAGGGTGTGCAGGAGGTACATACAATTACGACGGCGCAGGCGATGGTTCCGTGGGAGCCGGAGTTCGCAGACATGTGGATGTGTGAGTTCTATGAGATGTGGATGGAGATTTCCTATGAGGATGAGAAGAAGGAATATCAGGAGCATCCGGAGAATTTTGGAACCGTTCTGGTCGGTATTGATAATAAAAATTTTGAAATATTAAATGAATCATTGGAGCAGCCAATCGATGCGAAAGCGTTTCAACAGGGCAAAACCTGCGTGATCTACCGGGATGGATTATCGTTTGAGGATCGGGATGTGGTAGGAAAGACGGTGTATGCAGCAGAACTTGGAAATGCGAATCATGCTTTTTCCTTTGAGATTGCAGGCGTCACAGACGATTCCACGATGACAGGACCGATCGCAGGATATCCGCCGACCATCATTATCAGTCAGAATGCGCTTGCGGAGTTGCATTTGGATACATATATATACAAAACCTGCGTGTATTATAATAAGGCGTATGATATGGCAACACAGAGTCGCGTAGAACAAATTGTTGCAGATTCGAAAGATGCCAGATGTCTGAAGATGGAGTCTAAGATCGAGTCGATGGAGGAACTGAAAGCGGCGCAGGGAAATATGACTGGTGTCGGAATCGGAATCTCATTGATCCTCGCAGTTATCGGTGTCATGAATTACATCAATACGATCATTGGCAATATTGCAAACCGCAGGAAGGAACTTGCAATATTAGAGAGTATCGGAATGACGCGAAAGCAGATGAACCATATGTTCATGCGGGAAGGAAGTGCCTACGCGCTTGGTTCGATTCTTGTCACAATTGTGGTCGGACTACCGATTACGTGGGGATTGTATCAATCCATGAACTATATGAATGTGCCGTTTTTCCTTCCGATTGGACCAATCAGTATTGTTGTTTTTCTGCTTCTGGTCATCTGTGTCGGGGCACCGCTTATTTCGCTGAATGCGATGTGCAAAACGGGAAGTGTGGTCGAGCGCATTCGCCAGAGTGATGAGTAGAAATGACAATTCAGGAAAGAAATATGGAGTACATTTTAGAAATAAGGAAACTCGGAGTGTCAACTCTGAGTTTCTTTTTTGGGATTTGCAATTGACAAAAATTATGATTGGCAGTTGAACTTGCACAGACAATCAAATAAGAAAAGAAAGACTCTGTATCAAATGTTGGGGCGTGATTCTTTGAATCACGTCCCATTGTTGTTTAAACCAAATCTGTTACTTGCATTCAAACTATACAAACTATATAGAACACTATTTCTACCACTTAGCAGCAAATCGTTACCACTTACCGGAAAGCTATTTACAGATGTGTGGCTTGTGCATATACTCTAAATAGTCCAAGGGACAGTAAGGAGTTTACCATGAAAATCAAAATCGAAATTGACGAAAGTCTGCAGGAGGATGAAGTCCTCATACGATGCAGAGGATTGACGGATGAGGTCACGCAGATTCAGAAGTCCGTCAGTGATGTGGTCAATGCCGGACAGAAATATGTCTTCTACAAAGGAACGACAGAGTATTATCTGCAGCTGGATGATGTGTTGTTTTTTCAGACAGAAGATGATGTCATACACGTACATACAAAGGATGACATGTATGAAACGAAATATAAGCTGTATCAGCTGGAGGAGATGTTGCCGGGATTTTTTATGAGGATATCCAAGTCGGCGATTCTCAACACGAACCACATTTATTCCATCAGCCGCAACCTGACTGCATCGAGCACGGTTACATTTGCCGGAACACATAAACAGGTATTTGTATCGAGATATTATTATAAACCATTAATCAGTAAATTAGAAGAAAAGAGGTTACATCAATGAGAATGAGCAGAAACAGCGGAAAAATTTTATGGGGATTATTATTTCTCCTCGGAGCGGTCTATCTGATCGCAAGCAAGATCTGGTCCTTGCCGGGTATCAGTGTATTTAATGTGATTCTTGGTGTATTTTGCGTTTGGGTATTAATTGAAGGCATCCGTCATGTGAATTTCTGGGAGATCCTTTTCCCAATCGCCTTTGTCTGTATCCTGTTTTCGCCACAGCTCGGACTTTCAGCGTTTACACCGTGGCCGGTACTTGGCGCAGCACTTCTCGGCAGTATCGGACTTTCTATGATCTTTAAGCCAAAAAAGCATCACGAATGGACGGATGCAAGTACACACGGCAACAGTTTCGGTTCCAACAGTGAGCAGTGCGACGGAGAGAATCTTCGCTTTGACAACAGTTTTGGTGAGTCGATCAAGTACATCAACACTGACAATTTATGCAGTGTATCGGTCGATAACAGTTTCGGCGCAACCAGTGTGTATTTCGACAATGCAATCATTCAGGGAGAAAGCGCAACCGTTCATATTGACAACAGTTTCGGAGAGGTCAGTCTTTATGTTCCACGTGCATGGAAGGTGGATGTCAATGTGGATAAAGCGTTCGGTGGCATCAATATGCGTGGACGAATGGAAGGCACAAGCACACATCGTTTGATCGTGACCGGAGAGACGAATTTCGGAGCGTTGACAATTGTGTTCATATAGATAGAATTATAATTTGGAATGTTGTAAAATAAGAGGAGCAGACAGGCTTCTCTTGTTTTATGATTAAGAATGAGGAAAACGAAATGAATATTGTAATAATAAACGGACAGAAGCACCGACCAAAAGCAGAGATGTTTACAAAGCAGGCGGTATGTATTTCAACCGCAGCGGGCGCGGGAATGAAGAGCACGAACAAAGATATGGCCGATAGCCTGTTTTTCTGGGGCGTGTCGAAAATATATAAGATCGGCTTTGCGGTTCGTGCAATCAACTGGAATGGCGTTACCGATAAGACCCGTGTTAAAATTGACCGGCAGGTGGAAAAAGTCGCAGGGCAGATTAGAAGGCATTACGGAAATGTAAAACCGGGACTTAAGACAAGAGCATGGTTCTATGCGATGCGCATGGTGCAGTCGAAGTTCGGCTGGTGTGCGCCGGATGTAAAATACTGGAATGAGATGGGCTGGACGAAGAAGGTTCGTCCATGGAAAAAATAAAATTACGAAGAAAGAAAAAGGTCTATTCTGTCGCGGCAGGATAGATTTTTTGTTGACTTTGATCGAAAAAATTGAAGAAAAAATCCCTAAAATAAATTAGGTCGGAGAAAATGTATAATAATAGCAAAAATAGGTCGGAAAAAATGTAAGATGAGTTGTTGAATAGGCCGGAAAAAATGTGATATACTATGATCAAAGAGGTGAATAAGTATGTATAGATCCGCAATAAATACGCTTTTGCAGTGGAAAAATAAAGATAATAGAAAGCCGTTGATCATAATGGGGGCAAGACAGGTTGGAAAAACCTGGTTAATGAAGGAATTTGGTAGAACAAATTATGATAAAGTGGCATATATTTCATTTTACAATAATAAGAGAATGGATGAAGTATTTCAGAATGATTTTGATGTAAAACGGATCATTATGAATTTAAATATTGAAGCGGGTGTTACAATCACACCGGGAGATACGTTGATTATATTGGATGAAATACAAGATTCTCCAAAAGTTTTGGAATCATTAAAATATTTTTGTGAGGAGGCTCCGCAGTATCATGTTGTTGCAGCTGGTTCACTTCTTGGAGTGACGATTCATGAAGGTGTTTCCTATCCGGTTGGAAAAGTGGATCTGTTGGATCTTTATCCACTTAATTTTCGAGAGTTCTTGTATGCAATGGAGGAACAGGGACTTGCGGATGCACTTGAAACCAAAGATTATACGCTGATTGATAATTTTTCGGACAAATATCTGTTTTGGTTAAAAAATTATTATTATACAGGAGGAATGCCGGCTGTTGTTGATGCGTTTCGTATGCACAGGGATTATGCTGAGGTTCGGCAGATTCAAAATGACATTGTTCGACAGTATGAAGGGGATTTCGGAAAACATATAGATACACACACTTTGCCAAGAATTCGTTTGGTTTGGGATTCGGTGCCAATGCAATTAGCAAAGGAAAATAAAAAATTCTTTTTTGGCCAGATCAAAAAGGGTGCGCGCAGCAGTGAGTATGAGCTTGCGATTCAGTGGCTGGTGGATTGTGGACTGGTGTATAAAGTGAATCGTGTAAATGAACCCAATATGCCATTGAAAGCATATAAAAGTATGAATGCGTATAAGCTTTTTCTTCTTGATGTCGGATTATTAGGGGCATTGAGCGAACTTGAAGCGGAATCAATATTGGATGGAAATGATATATTTGTCGAGTTCAAAGGTGCACTTACAGAACAATATGTTTTGCAACAACTAATATCGGATACAAGATATACACCATATTATTTTGGAACGGAAAAGGCAACGTTTGAGCAGGACTTCCTTGTGCAGAGAGGAAAGGATATTGTTCCGATAGAAGTCAAAGCAGGGGATAATATTCGGTCACAAAGTCTGAAAGCATATTGTGATAAGTATCATCCAAACAAAGCGGTGAGGTTTTCAACCTTAAAATATATTGATCAGGGATGGATGGAGAATATACCGTTATATGCGGTGTGCAATCTCTGAAAAATGGGCATTATGTTTATTAATTGAGTTAAAGAAAAGGTCTATTCTGTCGCGGCAGGATAGATTTTTTCATTTGATGGGATTTTTTGATTTGTTCGTCCGTCTAATAAGTGTAAAGCAAAAAGGAAACCATTTGCTTTGACAAGATCTCAGCGCGCAGGAGAATGGCCATGAAGAAAACAGAAATGATGAACTTAATAAGAAAGGCAAAAGACCGGGATCCGGATGCTTTTACAACCCTGATGCAGCAGTATACAAAGGATATGTATCGTGTCGCAATTGCTATTCTGATGAATGACGAGGATACTGCGGATGCAATTCAGGAGACGATACTTGATTGTTGGGAACGGATTGGGACGCTCAGAGAGAATCGGTATTTTAAGACCTGGCTGACAAGAATCCTGATCAACAATTGTTATGACATCAGAAAAAAGCGTGAGGATTTCGCTCCGCTGGAGGAATATGAGCCACCGGCGGCGGAGGATTCCTATAACCTGGAACTGAAAGAAGCGTTGACCGCGCTGGATGAAATCTATCGCATTCCAATGCTGCTCTATTACGGGCATGGTTGGAAGACAAAGGAGATTGCAGGGCTGTTACATGTTTCAACGAGCACGATTCAGACAAGGCTTGCGCGGGGCAGGGAAAAACTGGCCGTCTATTACAGAAAGGAGTAGCGTGATGAAGAAAAATTCCAATATTTTTCAGGAAGATATCAAAGTACCGGAAATTGTATTGCAGAAAGCGGACGAGGCTTTTGCCAGAATTCAGACGGAGGGCAGAAGTGCTATGACAAAAAATAATCAGACAGAGAAAAAGAAACGTGGTTTTTGGAAGAACCCGGCAGCAGTCGCAGCGTGTGCATGTCTTATTATTGCCGGAAGTGTGACCGTTGGAGCTGCTGTACACCATGTGTGGAGCCGCGGAATGAAGGGAACCTTGCAGGCAACAGACACACAGCAGAAGGAGCTGACGGACAAGGGCGCGGCTGTAGTCTTAAAAGAGGATGCGGATTACAGCAAGCTTGCAGTCACAGACAACGGCATAACGATTACACCGGAGACTATCATTGTGGATAAGTATTTTGCACATATTTCATTTTCGGTAAAGGGATATGACCTTGCAAAGGGCGATGAGCCGGGCTTTGGTGACTGGGATATTGGTGTGAAAGGCGAAAAAGCGCCGGGAGATACACAGGCATACGGCGAATTCTATGATGGAATTGTCTGTGATGAAAACGGATATCCGGTCTATGAGGATGGAACTCCTATCGAGGAAGATGAGAATGGAAAAATGATCCTGCATTATGTGGACAAGGACGGAAATCTGGAGTTTGTTGCAAGTCTTGGCGTTGCGGATCAGAAGGACAGCCTTCTGGGAAAGACGATCTGTTGTAAGTTGAAAGATCTCGGAACGCTTTATAAAACCAGCTTTGCGCTTGCAAAAGAAGGAAACTGGAATTTTGAGATCAAGCTTCCGGATGTCAGCACCGCAAGCAATATTACGGTAGGAAAAAATATAGAAGGTACGCCTTTTACGATGGATACGATTGAACTTTCACCAATTTCTATTCGGATCAATTACAGTGTAAATGGTAAAATAGAAATCAAGGAGGATACCAATCAGGTACCATTGTTCAAAGGCGTTGTTCTTAAGGATGGAAAGAAACTTCCGTTCCTTGGAGATGCCGGAGGTTCCGGATATGATGATGCGATGACAAAAGCATATTCCATGCGTTCATTTGTGCAGGTGATCGATCCGGATCAGGTGCAGGCACTCATTATGCAGTCGAATGATGCAGGTGGGGATACCATTGAAGTGCCAATTCAGTAAAATTTCATTATGACTTTTAGGAAAATCACCGGGAATTATCTCGGTGATTTTTTTGAAACTTTTTCAATTACTTGTTCGTCTAATAAATAGAGTGCAGAAATGGCTTGCCGTGTTGACATTGACACACGCTTTTGTTAAAGTTTATGTGGGTAAGATTCATTACTATATAAATAAGAAATATTACACCAGGTGTGTGGATAATGGAGGATAGATATGGCAAAGATTATATTAACAGGAGATCGCCCTACAGGAAGATTACACGTAGGACATTACGTTGGCTCTCTGCGCAGAAGAGTAGAGTTACAGAATTCCGGAGAATTCGATAAAATTTTTATTATGATTGCAGATGCACAGGCACTTACAGACAATTTCGATAATCCGGAGAAAGTGCGTCAGAATATTATTGAGGTGGCACTGGACTATCTTTCCGCAGGACTTGACCCGGCAAAATCGACGTTGTTTATTCAGTCACAGATATCTGAATTGACCGAGCTTACGTTTTTCTACTCCAATCTTGTTACAGTATCACGTTTACAGCGTAATCCTACCGTAAAGTCGGAGATTAAGATGCGCAATTTTGAGGCGAGTATTCCGGTTGGCTTTTTTAACTATCCAATCAGTCAGGCTGCAGATATTACAGCATTTAAGGCAACGACTGTTCCGGCAGGGGAAGACCAACTCCCTATGATCGAGCAGACAAGAGAGATTGTCCGCAAGTTCAACAGCATTTACGATGAAGTACTGGTGGAGCCGGAGGTGCTTCTTCCGGATAATGAAGCATGTATGCGTCTTCCGGGTACTGATGGAAAACAGAAGATGAGTAAATCGCTTGGAAACTGTATTTATCTTGCAGATACCGAGGCAGATGTGAAGAAAAAAATCATGAGTATGTACACAGATCCAACCCATATTCAGGTATCGGATCCGGGTCATATCGAGGGTAACAGTGTATTTACTTATCTGGATGCATTCAGCAAGCCGGAACATTTTGAAGAATATCTGCCGGAATATCATAATCTGGACGAATTAAAGGAACACTATCAGAGAGGTGGACTTGGAGATGTCAAGATCAAGAAGTTCCTCAACAATGTCATTCAGGAGGAACTGGCACCGATCCGTGCGCGCAGAGCAGAGTTCGAGAAGGATATTCCTGCTGTTTATGAGATTTTAAAGAAGGGCAGTGATGTAGCTCGTGAGACAGCAGCACAGACACTTTCTGAAGTAAAGCGCGCCATGAAAATCAACTACTTTGATGATGAGGAATTGATTCGCGCACAGAGCGAAAAATACTCTGGAATCAGTGAATAATTAAGAAACTGTTACAGAATTTAAGATTTACTTAATTCTGAACAGGGAAGCTTTACACGGTCAGGTGTGGGGGGTATATTGGATGCAGATGTGCGGATTCTCCCCGCAATCTGTACGCAAATGTAACGCTGAATCGTTATAGGAAAAGAAGAAAGGAAATCAGACCATGAAGAAATCGGGTTTAATTACAGCATTAGCTGCAGGCATGATTCTGCTGGCTGGATGCGGAAGCACGCAGAAAGATATTGATGCATCAGCACTGGCAAAGTCTTTGGTATCGGATATTACGTATGATGACCAGCTGGAACAGATTGATGAAGACGATGTTTCGGTGTATATTGATGTTCCGAAAAAAGTAAATACAATTATGTATATGGGAAGCGGTTCTACCGCGGAGGAAGTCGCTGTATTTACAGCACCGGATGAGGAGACTGCACGTACAACGGAAGAAAATGTACAGTCCTTCCTGGATGATCAGTCGGATTCTTTCGAAAAATATATTCCGGAAGAAACCAAACGTATCAGCAATGCAGTCCTTGAACAGAAAGGAAAATACGTGGTTCTTTGCGTATCAGGGGATTCTGACAAGGCAAAAGAAATTATAGAAAAGGCGTTCAAATAATATGGTATTCAGTAGCTTTGTATTTTTACTCGCATTTTTACTGTTGGTATTATTGATTTATTATGTGTGCCCGGGCAAAGTCAGAAATCTGGTGCTTTTGGTTGCCAGCCTTCTGTTCTATGCCTGGGGAGAGCCGGTATATGTACTGATCATGCTCTTTTCCACGGTGTTTGATTATACCAACGGACGCTTAATTGAATATTTTCAGAACAAGAACCGTCCGGGGAAAGCAAAGGTTGTCTTGGTGATTGATTTAGTGGGCAATCTTGGAATCCTCGGATTTTTTAAGTATGCGGATTTTGTCATTGGAAATATCAACAGCATTACAGGGGCAGGACTTACGCTGCTTCATATCGCGCTGCCGATCGGTATTTCGTTCTACACTTTCCAGACGATGTCTTATACCATTGATGTGTATCGCAAAGTTGTGCCGGCGCAGCATAACATTGTTGCATTTGCAACATATGTCACACTGTTCCCGCAGTTGATCGCAGGACCGATCGTACAGTACAAAACTGTCGCAGCAGAATTGAGTGACCGCAAGGTGACACTGACAGATTTCTCCGAAGGAGCTTTCCGATTTACTATTGGTCTGGCAAAGAAAGTACTTCTGGCAAACCAGATCGGAAGTCTGTGGGATACAATTTCACAGTTACACCAGATGTCTGCGGCGACTGCTTGGTTGGGGGCAATTGCATACAGTTTCCAGATTTATTTCGATTTCTCGGGCTATTCCGATATGGCAATCGGTTTGGGAAAAATGTTTGGGTTCCACTTCCTTGAAAATTTTAATTTCCCATATATGTCAAAGACCATTACGGAGTTCTGGAGACGCTGGCATATATCCTTAAGTTCATGGTTCAGGGAATATGTGTACATTCCACTTGGTGGAAATCGCAAGGGCATGGGACGACAGCTGTTTAATATTATGGTTGTATGGATGCTGACCGGATTGTGGCATGGAGCAAACTGGAATTTTGTCCTTTGGGGCATATATTATGGTATATTGCTCATGTTTGAAAAGTTGTTCTTATTGAAGTGGCTGAAGAAAGCACCTGCATGGATTGGACATATTTACAGCATGTTTCTGGTGGTAATCGGATGGACCATTTTTGCACAGACGGATATGAGCCAGTTAGGACGCTATCTCAAAACAATGTTCGGAATTGGTGCGCATGGTGGAGCGGATGCAGATTTCTTCTATTTCCTGTCAACCAATGCTGTGTTATTGATTCTGCTGGTGGTATGTTCCATCAATCATCGTTTCTGGATGCGAAAGATTTGTAAGAAATCCGTTGATTCTGAAAATACAGAAGACGATAATATTTACCAATGGTGCGAACTGTCGCGTGGACTGACCTATGCAAAGCCGATTATTATGGTCGTGCTGCTTGTGGTATCGTTCGCTTTTCTGGTGGGAGACAGTTACAATCCGTTTTTGTATTTCCGCTTTTAAATGATAGTTGCTAGAGGTTAGAGATGAAGAAAGTTAGAATAATAATTATAATTGTATTTATCGGTTTTTTTGTATTGATATCAGGGGCAAGTCTGATAATCAAAGATCGTGAATTTTCGCCGAATGAGAACCGATATCTGGCGGAGACGCCGGAACTTTCGTGGGACAATATCCTGAGTGGAAAGTTTCAGGATGGGCTTGAGGATTATCTTCGCGATCAGGTGTGCTTTCGTGACGGATGGATCACGGTAAAGACCGGAATTCAGAAAGCCTGTGGTGATACCGATATCGGTGGTGCATACGTTGGAAAAGATGGTTATGACTTTGAGAAGATCACGCCGGAGGATGTGGATGAAAAGCAGGTTGACCGGAACATCAAAGCCGTCGAAGACTATTTTATGACGGCATCCGAGACAATTGACAAACAGAAATTGTCATTTTTACTCGTGCCGACTTCCGGGCTTGTGATGCAGGAGAAACTTCCGAAGAACGCGCGGCTTTTTGACCAGGCAAAATACATTGATCAGGTTCAAAAGGCGATGAAAGATTACAATTTTGTGGATGTGCGGGATACGCTTATGGATCACAATGAGGAATATATTTATTATAAAACAGATCATCACTGGACATCTGCTGGTGCCTGCCTGGCATATGAGGTGTGGAGTGAACATACAGGTGGAGAAGCTGAGAAGAAAGACGAGCTTGCAGAAAATGTGGTAAGTGATAAATTCCGCGGAAGCTTGTATTCAAAAATTCTGGATGCCGATTCAGCGTATGATGAAATCTGGACATATGGATTACAGAAAGATGATGCTTTTGGCAGCAAAGACTGTACTGTGACGATTGATGAAAAGCAGCAGCTCGACAGTATCTATGATGATGAAAAGCTGCAGGAAAAAGATAAATATGCATATTTCCTTGGTGGTAATTATGGTCAGGTTCATATACAGAATCAGAAAGCCGCATCAAAGGCAAAAGGAAAGAATATTCTTATTATAAAAGATTCTTTTGCGAACAGCTTTGTGCCTTTTGTAACGCAGGATTATGAGAATATATATATGGTTGACCTCCGGTATTACAATGGAGATATGAAGTCTTATTTACAGGAACATAATATTACCGATGTATTAGTGCTTTATAATATTTCAAATTTTATTTCCGATCGAAATCTTCATAAGCTGACGGGCGGAATTTAAATCAATACAACAATGGATAACGGATAGAAAAGAGGTTAAAGAAATGATTCGCAAAAAAATAAATGCGGCAATTCTGATGGCGGCACTTACAGTATCTCTGCTGGCAGGATGTGGAAGCCAGAAAGATAAACAGGAGAACAACAATGTTTCTGCAACGGAAAATATTCCGACAGAAACAGCTACAGAGGAGGCAACACAGGAACAGGAAGAAAGTGAGACTACAAATTATCCTCAGATCACGTCGGATGGAAAAGTGAAGGATTATAACAGTGTGGTCGTTGTGGACGATGCCGCTTATGAGCTGTACACATATCTGGATGATGTGGCAACAAACTATGCAAAGAGCATTAATAAAGTAGCCGAGAATCTGGATGGTAAGGCGGATGTGTATGATCTGGTTATTCCGCTCAGCTCCGGAATAACGTTTCCGGATAATCTGAGAGATGAGATCAAATCCTCTGACCAGAGGGAAGCGATGACAAAGATTCAGAATAAGATGAACGAAAAAGTTAAAATTGTCGATGCCTATGATACGCTGATGCAGCATCGTGAAGAATATGAATATTACCGCACCGACCATCACTGGACAACACTTGGCGCATATTATGCATACACTGATTTTTGCAAGGCAAAAGGTATCGAACCGGAAGAACTTGATAGTTATGATACAAAAGAGTTTGACGGATTCCTTGGTTCTTTTTATAATGATACTAGTGACGCAAAGTTAAAGAAAAATCCAGATGTGGTTACCGCATACTATCCACACAACGATAGTGTGATGCATGTGACTGCGTCAGATGGACAGAAATATGACTGGCCAGTGATTTATGATGTCACGAATTATGGAGCAACATTGAAATATAGTGCTTTTATTGCAAGTGATAATCCTTATACGGTGATCGAGAACAAGGATTTGACGGATGGAAGTTCGTGTATTGTTGTGAAAGAATCTTTTGGTAATGCTTTTGTACCGTTTTTGGTCGATCACTATCAGAAAATATATGTGATTGATTATCGGTATTGGACCGGAAGCATCAGCAAGTTTGCACAGGAAAACAAAGTGCAGGATGTGCTTTTCCTTAATAATCTCTCCATGATCCGTAACAAGAGCCTGGTTGGTAAATTATATAGAGTTCTATAGAGAAAAGGAGGCCAATCCTGTGGTTAAATATTACAAGACGGATGATCGGAAGATTCATGAAGAACATGCCATCCAGACAGGTGTGTGGGTACAGATGGTAAACCCGAGTGTAGCGGAAGGACAGATGGTCGCGGATGCCCTTGGTGTGGATATCGAAGATGTACTTGCCGCATTGGATGAAGAAGAAAGTTCTCGTATTGAATTACAAGATGGATATACATTGATTCTTGTAGATATTCCATCGATTGAAATTCGACACGAGAAGGAATCCTATACGACCATTCCACTTGGCATTATCATTACTGCAGATGAGATTGTAACCGTCTGTACAGAGGATACACCGGTGCTTCAGGCATTTTTGAATAATCGTGTGAAAGAATTCAGCACGAAGAAAAAGCTTCGTTTTGTATATCAGATTCTGTATCGTATTGCCGTGCTTTATCAGAGTGATCTTCGTATCATTGATAAGATGCGTACAGAAATCGAAGAACGAGTAGGGGATGATACCGAGGAAGTCGATCTGATTGCATTACATGAACTGGAGTCGACACTCGTATACTTTGCGACATCTCTGCGTGCCAATGGCGTTGTGCTTGACCGCCTGACACGTTACAAACGTCTCGAACAGTATCCGGAAGATAAGGAATTGCTCGGAGACGTTATTGTGGAGAACAAGCAGGCGATTGAGATGACTGGTATTTATCGAGATATCATCAATGGTACCAGAGAGTTGCTTTCCTCTGTCATTGATAACCGGATGAACAGCATCATGAAATCACTGACGGTCATCACGTTAATCATGGCTATTCCAACCGTAATCTCCGGAATCTATGGAATGAATGTCAATGCCAAATGGGTACCGTTTGCAAATTCTGCATATGGATTTGGTGCTATATGTGGAATTATTGTAATTATTTGTATACTGATTTTCCTTTTGCTTCGCAAAAAGAGAATTTTGTAGAGGTTTGTATTATAAGATCAGAATTTATGTCTGCATGGACATGATTTTGGTCTTTTTTTTATGAAACATTTTTTCTGTTTTCAAAAACTTTTTCGCTAATTATTACAATGTCTTTGTGTAAGGGAAAAAGAAAGGAATCACAAAGTGACAAAACAAAAGTTTAACGAATTTGTTCTGGCGCAGGGGCGGGATATTCTGTGGTTTTGCAGAATAACAACACAAAGCACTGTGGCAGGCGATGAATTGTATCAGGACACAATGCTCACACTTTTGGAGCAACTTCCCCAATTAGAAGAGATGGGCAATGTGAAGAGCTATGCACTTTCTGTGGCGATTCGGATTTGGAAAAATCACAAGAGAAAATTTGCATGGCGCGCACGGATTGCACCGCAGGAAAGCTATGAAGTACATATGGAAAACGGTGGGGAACATAACGCAGCGGAAACGCGAAAAACAAATCCAGAGGCACAGGTATTGCATGAGGAAACAATACAGGAGGTGCGACAGCTGGTGCAGAAACTTCCAGAAAAGTATCGGCTGGTTGTGTATTTGTACTATTCGGCAGATATGAAGATTGCGGAAATAGCAAAGTGTATGCATGTGTCGGATAACACAGTAAAAACCCGCTTGCGCAAGGCGAAAATGTTGCTGAAAGAGAAAATGGAGGTTACAGGATATGAATGATAGAGAATTGGATGATATTCTTAAAAAAGCCCTTACACCACAGAACGAGATCAGAGAAGAGGAAATTCTGGTTCAAAACAAGAAGAGGGAGGGAAAAACTATGAGAAGAAAACGTGCAAAGAAATTTTGGGTTTCCGGGGTTGCAGTTGCTATGCTGGCAGTCATCTGCATTCTCCCACAGACATCTTTTGCGGAGCAGATAAAAGATATGTTTCGTGGAATATGGGGAGAACAAAGTGCGCTGACGGACTACGTGAAGAGAGGTGTATATACGGATCAGGATAAGCACATGCTGTTTTCAGTGGAAGAGGTGCTTTCAGATGAGGCAGTAGTAAGCGCAGTTGTCCGATATGAAGCGCTTGACGAGACTGGCGAAGAATGGCTGAAAACAAAGGGACCGGCTGGAGAGGATGGAAAGGACCAGTATGGAAATATCCGGATAAGTAATCAATTGTACTTGCAATGGGGAAAAGAAGATCCATTACGGAGTGGCGGATCTCTTGTGAGATCAAAGAGTGATAAAAAAGTGCAATATTTTGAACTTGGAGTTAAGTATGAACAAGAACTTGGCAAATTGAAAAATGCCACACTGTATTACAATCTTCCAACAAAAGAACAAAAGGAGACATCTCTTGATACGAGCTGTAATGTTCCTGTATATCAATATACATTAAAAGCCAGGGATGGAGAACAGCTTAGTTCCTACTATGAGCCGAAGCATGTCCGGATTACGCCTCTTAGTGCAGTGATTTATGGATCTACGACAGAAAAATATGAAAAAGGACGTAAAGCAAGTTTGGATGGAATAGCCTTTGGAACAGACGAATGGGGGAAAAATGGTGAGAGTATTGGAGAAGGAATATCTATGGATGCGGTAATGACTTTTAAGGATGGTAGTGACAAGTGGGTTACCAACCAGGGCGGCACTTCGGTACTGGCAGCGTTTAAGGATCAGAAGACAAAAGAAAAATATTCGGATTGCAATTGCGAAATTCTCGGTATGAACTTTTACAGAGTAACCGATTATTTGGGCTTGGTCATCTCTCAAAAAATTGATCCGGAAAACGTGAGCGCATTGATTCTTAAGAATCAAAATCGGGAAGTGACTTATGAACTGGTACCGGAAGATATAAAATAATATTCATAATATTCGTTTCATTTTTCTTTTATTTCGCAAAATAAGAATTTTGTGATATAATATCACATACAACAGAATAAGAAGTGCAAAAGCCAAGATTTATGTCCGAAGAGGGACTGAATTTTGGCTTTTTCTTATTTATGAATAACCTGAAAGGAGTAGAGGATTATGAAAATATTATCGGATGTACTGGTAAAAATCGATGATTTTGTGTGGGGACCGGTGATGCTGATTCTTCTGGTCGGCACCGGCGTGTTTCTTACGATTCGGACCAAAGCGCTTTGCTGGAGAAATCTTCCCTATGCATTGCGAAGTGTGCTCAGCAAAGAAGCAAGACAGAAAAAAGGAGAGGGTGACGTGTCACCGTTTTCGGCATTGACGACGGCACTTGCAGCAACCATTGGAACAGGAAATATCGTAGGAGTGGCTACGGCTATGGTATCTGGTGGTCCCGGCGCACTCGTCTGGATGTGGATTTCCGCAGCATTTGGCCTGACATCAAAGTTCAGTGAGTGTATGCTTGCAATCAAATATCGGGAAGTTAACGAAAAAGGCGAAATGTCCGGCGGCCCGATGTATACCATGAAAAAAGGATTCAAGAATAAGAAGTTTGGAGCGGTGCTTGGCTGGCTGTTTGCATTGTTTGCAGTAATTGCATCATTCGGAATTGGAAACCTGACCCAGGGGAATTCCATTTCTTCCGCATTGGACACGACATTTGGCGTTCCAGTCTGGGTAACCGGAATTGTCATTACCGTGCTTGCGCTTGCAATTATTCTCGGTGGAATCAAATCAATTTCAAAAGTGTCACAGGTGGTTGTGCCGCTTATGGCAGTGTTTTATGTTGTGGCAGGTCTGATCATTATCATCGGAAATATCCGGAATGTACCGGCCGGTGTTGTGATGATATTTAAGATGGCGTTTTCCGCAAAAGCGGTTGGCGGCGGACTTTGCGGAAGCATTGTTGCATCGATGATGCAGGCAATACGTTTTGGCGTAGCCCGTGGCGTATTTTCCAATGAAGCGGGCATGGGATCTGCGGCGATTACGGCAGCTGCAGCAAGCACCAATGATCCGGTGCGTCAGGGATACATCAACATGACAGGTACATTCTGGGATACGATTGTTGTATGTACGATCACAGGTCTTTGCATCGCAAGTTCCGGTGTGTTGGGAAGCACAGATACTTCTGCAACGGGAACGTATTATTATGAAGTGGCAGATGAAGCGTTGACATTTTCGCTGGAAGGAAATGACGGCAAAACATCTACCACGAGATATACAATCTCGGATTATCAGACAACGGAAGACAAAACGCAGATGGTTCTTGCAGACGGATCAGACACTTTGACACTCACGTTGGAAGGAAATGCATCGCCTCTGGGAGATACAGAAAACAAAAATCTGACAGGAACATGGGAAGATGACTCAGCGAATGAATATGTATTTGAAGATGATGGAAAGCTGGAATATCGCGAACTTGTTGTTGGATCTGCGCTTACAATTTCAGCATTTGAAACGATACTCGGAGAACCGGGAGGCTGGCTGGTATGTATTGCGATTGCACTGTTTGCATTCTCGACAATTCTTGGATGGGAGTATCACGGAGAAAAGGCATTTGAGTATTTATTTGGTACCCATCGGTTTAATCTGATCTATCGTATTGTTTTTTCACTCATGGTGTTTGTGGGAGCAACCACGACATTGAAGATTGCATGGAATTTCTCAGATATAGCCAATGCATTGATGGCGATTCCAAATCTGATCTGTATGTTGGCGATGAGCGGTGTGATTGTAGAAGAGGTGAACCGTTATCAGAAAGTGATTCAGAAAAACAAGAGAAGGTAAATAAAAAAGTCAGTCTATGTATACAGATACAGGACTGACTTTAATCGTTATTATTTATTTGCGCTGAAAACGTCCACTGGCACCGCATGGAAGAACCAGCCCGTTGGAAGAGACTGGAAGCCCGATTTCTTCTGCTGTAATGGTGCCATTATATTTTCCGAGAACGGTATGAATCATGTAAGACAGAACGGCAGGCTGCAGACCTGTCGTATAGGAATTAATAAGGAAGAAAAGCGGATCGTCTGTCAGAATCTGGCTGCATAACTGAACCAGTGGATAAATGCTTTCTTCGATTTTCCAGATTTCACCCTTTGGTCCACGACCGTAAGATGGTGGATCCATGATAATCGCATCGTAATGATTGCCGCGACGGATTTCACGTTCTACGAATTTGACACAATCATCCACCAGCCAGCGAATTGGCGCATCCCCTAATCCGGAAGATACTGCGTTTTCTTTTGCCCAGGTAACCATTCCTTTGGAAGCATCCACGTGCGTTACGCTTGCTCCGGAAGCAGCGGCAGCCAGTGTGGCACCACCTGTATAGGCAAAGAGGTTTAATACCTTAACAGGACGTCCTTTCTTTACCTCGGCATGAATGAGCTGTGAGAACCAGTTCCAGTTTGTTGCCTGTTCCGGGAAAAGACCGGTATGTTTAAAACTGAATGGCTTCAGGTGAAAGGTAAGCTCCTTATTAATAGGAAGAGAATAGTGTATGGTCCACTCTTCTGGCAAATTGAAGAATTCCCATTCACCGCCACCTTTGGAACTTCTATGGTAATGTCCGTTCATGTGTTTCCAGCCTTTTTCTTTCTTTGGGGTATCCCAGATGACCTGTGGGTCTGGGCGTACCAGCGTGTATTTGCCCCAACGCTCGAGCTTTTCACCCTGTGAACAATCAATGACTTCATAATCTTTCCATTTATCTGCTAACCACATATGATTTCCTCTTTCTTCTATATATAATGATGTGATGGCCAAAAGGTCTTTTGACCCTTTAATCATATAATAGAAATGGAAGGGCTGCAAGCAAATAAAAAAATATTAAAAAAATACTTGCATTTTTTGAAAATACCATATATAATAGCAAGTGCTGTGGCATTGATAGCTGTGAAGCGTGAGGTTGCTGCTTACAAATTAGCAGGTTTTCCGTGGAGCGAATGTCAAGTTAGGAAACTGACGACAAGTCACTGTACAGACAATCAGGTCTGCCGATAGGCAGAAACAACCGTGAGAAACGAAGCAGATTAAATACATTGTGTTTGACTGTAGGACACACACGGGAGAGTGTACAGTCACCGCTTGTCGTACTTCAATTAAAAGTGCGAAAAGGAGGCGACTTTTTTTATGGCAACGAGTCAAGTAATGAGAATTACACTGAAAGCGTACGATCATCAGTTAGTAGATGCATCTGCCAAAAAAATCATCGAAACAGTCAAGAAGAATGGAGCTCAGGTAAGCGGACCGGTACCCCTTCCTACTAAAAAGGAAGTAGTTACTATTCTCCGTGCAGTTCACAAGTACAAAGATTCCCGTGAACAGTTCGAGCAGAGAACCCATAAGAGACTTATCGATATCATTACACCGACACAGAAGACAGTTGATGCATTGCAGAGACTGGAAATGCCTGCAGGTGTTTACATTGATATTAAGATGAAGAACAAGTAATTCAACATCTTAAGAAACATAATATCCCCTACTAGTATGGACGCGAGGTATTGGACATCGAATACGGTATGCGCCCCGCTGTAGAATAAACAGGAGGAAAACATGAAGAAAGCAATTTTAGCAACAAAAGTCGGAATGACTCAAATCTTCAACGAAGACGGTGTTCTTGTTCCCGTAACCGTTCTTCAGGCAGGACCTTGTGTAGTAACCCAGGTTAAAACAGTTGAAAACGACGGTTACAGCGCAGTACAGGTTGGCTTCGTAGACAAGAAAGACAAGATCATCAACAAAGATGCAAGCGGAAAGAAAGAAATCGTTCACGCACACGGCGTAAACAAGGCTATGCAGGGACATTTCAAGAAAGCCGGCACGACATCCAAGAGATATGTAAGAGAATTCAAATTTGAAAATGCAGAAGAATATGCTCTCGGTGCAGAGATTAAAGCTGATATCTTCGCAGCAGGCGACAAGATTGATGCTTCCGCAATTTCCAAAGGTAAAGGTTTCCAGGGTGCGATCAAGAGATTTGGTCAGCACAGAGGACCTATGAAGCATGGTTCCAAATTCCATCGTCATCAGGGTTCCAATGGTGCCTGCTCCTCACCCAGCCGTGTATTCAAGGGAAAAGGAATGCCCGGACATATGGGTTGCGTAAAAGTAACCGTTCAGAACCTCGAAGTAGTAAGAGTGGATGCTGACAAGAACTTACTTTTAGTAAAGGGCGCAGTACCCGGTCCCAAGAAAGCATTAGTGACCATTAAAGAAACCGTAAAGGCAGAAAGCTAATCGCTTGCGGCTTGAAGATGAAAGGAGGACTTAGACAGAAATGGCAAACGTATCTGTTTATAACATGGAAGGCAAAGAAGTCGGAACAATCGACTTAAACGATGCTATTTTCGGCGTAGAAGTGAACGAACATCTGGTACACATGGCAGTTGTTCAGCAGCTTGCAAATAATCGTCAGGGTACACAGAAAGCAAAGACACGTTCTGAAGTATCCGGTGGCGGAAGAAAACCTTGGAGACAGAAAGGAACCGGTCATGCAAGACAGGGTTCAACAAGATCTCCTCAGTGGGCAGGCGGCGGTGTTGTATTCGCTCCCGTTCCCAGAGATTACTCTTTCAAATTAAACAAGAAAGAGAAGAGAGCAGCTCTTAAGTCTGCACTGACCAGCAAGGTTCAGGACAAGAAGCTTATCGTGGTTGATGAACTTAAGTTTGACGAAATCAAGACCAAGAGCTTTGCAAACGTTATGAAGAACCTGAACGTAACAAAGGGACTTGTTGTTTTAGCTGAGAACGACGCAAACGTAGTTCTTTCCGCAAAGAACATCCCCACTGTTCAGACCACTTTAACCAACACCTTAAACGTTTATGACGTGATGAAGGCAGGCACTGTTGTTCTTACCAAGGACGCTGTTGCAAAGATGGAGGAGGTATACGCATAATGGCAGACATTAAATACTATGACGTTATCCTCAAACCGGTTATTACCGAAAAGAGTATGGCCGGTATGGGCGAAAAGAAATATACTTTCCTGGTTCATCCGGATGCAAACAAGACACAGATTAAAGAAGCTGTGGAAAAAATGTTCGATGGCGCTAAAGTAGAGAGAGTTAACACCTTGAACTACGACGGAAAGAATAAGAGACGCGGCATGACCACCGGCAAGACTGCTAAGACCAAGAAAGCAGTTGTATGGCTTACCGCTGACAGCAAAGATATCGAAATCTTCGCTGGATTATAAGATTTTTAAGTATGCGGCTTAGGGGCTGCGCAAAATAATTGAGCAAAGGAGATACAACAATGGGAATTAAGACATACAACCCATATACACCTTCGAGAAGAAATATGACCGGTTCTGATTTTTCCGAGATTACCAAGACTACTCCTGAAAAATCACTGTGCGTATCTTTAGACAAGAGCGCTGGTCGTAACAATCAGGGTAAGATTACCGTCAGACATCGCGGCGGTGGATCCAGAAGAAAATACAGAATCATTGATTTCAAGAGATATAAGGATGGCATTCCTGCAACTGTAATCGGTATCGAATACGACCCGAACAGAACTGCAAACATCGCTCTTATCTGCTATGAAGACGGCGAGAAGGCTTACATTCTTGCACCCGAAGGCCTGACAGACGGCATGAAGGTTATGAACGGTGAGCACGCAGAAGTAAGAACAGGTAACTGCCTGCCTTTGGCTCAGATCCCTGTAGGTACTCAGGTACACAACGTAGAATTATATCCCGGCAAGGGCGGCCAGTTAGTTCGTTCCGCTGGTAACAGCGCACAGCTGATGGCTAAGGAAGGCAAATACGCTACCTTAAGACTTCCCTCCGGTGAAATGAGAATGGTTCCTCTCAACTGCAGAGCAACCGTTGGTATTGTAGGCAATGTAGACCACAGCCTTGTAAACTTAGGTAAAGCAGGACGTAAGCGTCACATGGGTATCCGTCCTACCGTTCGCGGTTCCG